>JAZJZL010000218.1:0-18344 GCA_040389845.1 Bacteroidota bacterium | reverse complement strand
CAATAGCAATATCTAATAAAAATTGTCCTTGTTAGACCAAAGGAAGGGGTTACATACGTCAGCGATGGGTAACACCCATCGCGAAAACGGCGGACAAAAGCAGATTCCGAACAACCGAGACCGCAGGCCTGTGCAAAAAGATGCAGGATATGTTTTCAATGATGCAGGCTTTGGAGATTAATAACTCTCAAATCATGTATTGAGCAGACGGGGAAATCTTATCTCCATACTATTGCTTTGACGGTAAGTTACCCGACAAAACCGCTTGTTTACACGACCAACAATAGGTACTCAATTTTTGATAGCGCAGATTTTACAACTGGTCGAATAAAGAATTACCGGGGCGATTTTTAGGGTTGATTTGCATCATGATTAAGAAAAACAACAACATGCATAGGGGTAAACCAAAAACAAATTGTAATACCAGTAGAAAACACCAACAAGAAACACTCAAACACAACAACAATATGATACCAGCATTAATTATATGGCTCTTCAGAAAATACGGACGGCCATTCTTAAATAAACATAATATCCGGTTCGACTTTGCCCCGGCAAAAAGATTATCCGTAACTATCCTTTTCCTGGCCATTGGTACTATGGCTTTTGCGCAGGAGCAAACGCTTAATTACAACGTGATGCACGGCGACAAAACCGTTGGCCACATGAAATTGCAGAAAACCATGAACGGCGACGATACCTTTCTAAAAGTCGCTTCCGATGTTAAAATGCGTTTCGTTTTCAGCATACAGGTAAACATCCGCGAAGATTCGCATTACCGCAACGGCATGCTGATGAGCTCGCATGTTTCGCGTATGGTAAACGGCAAGCAAAAAGCTAATAAGATTACTAAAGCCTGCAATGGCTGCTATCAGCTTACCGACGATGACGATGTAAAGCAGATAGACCAGAAGCAAATTAAAAATAACCTAACGCTGATGTATTTGCAGGAGCCGGTGGGGCTGTCGCAGGTGTATTCCGATAACTTCCAGCAATTTGTACAAGTAAAACAGGTAAGCAGTCATACCTACCGCATCAACCTGCCCGATGGCAACTACAACTTTTACACCTACACCAATGGCATTTGCAGCAAGGTGGATATTCATCATTCTTTATATACCATTCAAATTCAGCTGGCTTAATCATGAGAGTATTAGTAACAGGGGCCACAGGTTTTATCGGGCGCAACCTTTGCTTAGAGCTGGCGGAGCAGGGATACAATGTTGTTGCGCTCTGCCGCGACGTCAATCATCAGTACCTTATCTCCCATAAAAATATCACCCCGGTTAAAGGCGATATTTTGGACAGGCCAAGCCTGATGGCTGCCATGAAAGGTTGTCAGCAGGTTTATCATACTGCCGCACTGGCTAAAATGTGGTGCCGCGATAAAAACGACTACTACAGCATCAATGTAACCGGCACCCGTAATGTGCTGGAGCTGGCTATGGATTTGTATATAAGCAAGGTAGTCTATACTTCTACCTGCGGCGTTTGGGGACCAACCATCAAACACCCAATGACCGAAAACGACCCGCGCATAGATGGTTTTGCGATAGATTATGAGCGGACCAAATACCTGGCCGAAATAGAGGCCCGTGTGTATGCCAATAAAGGCTTGAACGTGGTAACTGTAAATCCTTCCCGCGTTTACGGCGAAGGCCCGATTACCGACAGCAACAGTGTGGGCAAAATGATTAGTGGCTACCTGAAAGGCAAATGGCGCATTATCCCTGGTAAAGGCACTCAGGTATCTAACTATGCATATCTTGGGGATGTTATAAAGGGTCACATCGCGGCTATGGAGCAAGGCGTGCCCGGCAACCGGTACATACTGGGTGGTGAAGACATCAGCTTTAATACCTTCTTCGATACCCTGCAAAACATCAGCGGTAAAAATCATGGTATGATTAAGCTACCCCAGCGCATTATCGAAGCCTACAGTAGATTCGAGCAGGTAAAAACCAACCTAACAGGTTTGCCCCCGGTATTTTTACCGGAGTTTGCCGCCCGCCTGCGTAAAGACCAAAAATACAGCAGCCAAAAAGCAATAACACAACTGAATTACCGCATTACTCCTTTTGCCGAAGGTATGGCCAAAACCATCAATCACATTAATAGTTTATGAAGCCTCTAACCGCCATAGTAACCGGAGCGAGTGAAGGTCTTGGTAAATCGATAGCACTGGAGCTGGCGTCGAGGCAGATTGATTTGGTCCTGGTATCGCTGCCGTCATCGGGCTTGCCTGAGCTGGCTGATTATATCCGCAAAAACCTCGGGGTAAAGGTTACTATTTTCGAAGGTGATTTAACATCCGCAGAAATTTGTAAAGGACTTTTCGATATGCTGAAAAGTGATGAAATAAACATCAATATCCTAATTAACAATGCCGGGTTGGGCAATTGGGCCTGGTTCGGGGATATGAACATCGGGTTCTATAAAAAACAAATAGAGCTGAATGTCATCGCCCCGGTGCTGCTTACCCACCTGTTTTTAGCCCAGGTGGATGAGGAACGCACCGCTTACTTATTAAACGTAGGCAGCCTGGCCGGCAGGTTCGTAGTGCCGAAAAAGCAGGTTTATGGCGCCACAAAATCATTCATCGGCTATTTTACGCGCTGCCTGCAACTGGAAATGGACCGATCGAACGTGAGCATTAGCTTGTTAAGTCCGGGCGGCATAAATACCAAGCCCGAACTGCTGGTGATGAACCATAACTTAAAAGGAATAGCCAAAGCCACGATTACTGAGCCCGACAGGGTAGCCTACGAGGCTATTCACGGTATGTTTTTAGGAAAAAAGGAAATCATCCCCGGCGGTGTAAATAAGCTGATGGTTGTGCTGAACGCCATTTTACCGGGATTTATTAAGGATATGATTATAAAAAGCAAGCTGAGGCCAGTGGTGAAATTGTGAGTTACCTACTACGTCATGCCGAATTTATTTCGGCACCCCACAGGACAGGTAACCCACATGATAAGCCGTATGCATTGCGTACACTTAGCATGTGGGGTGCCGAAACAAGTTCAGCATGACAAATTATATAATAAAACCGGGCGTCCGCGCGGGGCAATGCAAGCTGATATGCCCTTAACGGGCGCCCGGGAACAGTATATACGCGCTAAATATGACGAAAGCCATTATCTTTGAAAGGTATAATCAGCCTTTTAAAGTGGAGTACAGCGACAGCACTGTTATAAATTTAATAAGGGAGGGAAGCGGGCAGGCGTTCGAAAAAATATTCAGGGAGTATTTTAAAAGCCTGCATGCCTATGCTTATACGTTTATGAAAGACGACGAACAGGCCGAAGAGATTGTACAGAATGTGTTCTGCCGTATATGGGAAAAGCGCGAACAGCTGAAACCCGACGGCTCGTTGAAAGCCTACCTGTACCGCGCTGTGCATAACGAAAGCCTGAATTATCTAAAGCATCAAAAAACACGTGCGGCTTTTGCGGTGCACCATAATAATCTCGATGAACCTTTATCAGGCGAGGCTTCTGAAAAAATAATGGTAGCAGAACTGGACGGGCATATACAACAGGCGTTAAATGATTTGCCGCAGCAATGCCGCATTATCTTTCAAATGAGCCGGTTTGAGAATTTAAAATATAAGGAAATAGCCGACCACCTCAACCTTTCAATCAAAACGGTTGAAAACCAGATGGGCAAGGCGCTAAAAATATTAAGGGTAAAGTTGGCGGAGTTTTTACCGGTGATTTTAGTCCTGATTGCGAGGTTATATAAATGAAGGAAGAAGATAACCATACTATTGACGACCTGCTGGTGAAATACCTGCTTGGCGAAACCGATGCTGCCGAAAGCAGCGAGGCGGAGCTATGGATAAACGCAGGCGAGGCCAACAAAAAGTATTACGAGGGCATAAAGCTGATATGGCAGGAAAGCGAGCGCATCGCCGCCACCAGCACCCCCGACGAAGATGGCGCATGGAACCGACTGCAAAAACGTATCGGCGCCGATACAACTGAAGAACAACCCATCCGCCAGCTAAAACCTGCAAATAAATTTGCCTGGCTAAAAGTTGCCGCTTCGGTAGCATTGATAAGTGTGGTAAGCTATTTTGCCTATAACCAGTTCTGGAGCACCACCCCGGTAAGCAAAAGCAGCGGACAGGAAACATTAACCCAAAGCCTTCCTGACGGTTCATCCGTAACATTAAACAGCGGCTCACAAATTATTTACCCGGCGCATTTCCACGGAGAGCAGCGACTGGTGCAATTAAACGGCGAAGGTTTCTTCAAAATCACCCCGGATAAAACAAAACCCTTTATAATTAAAGTAAAAACTGTCACGGTTAGTGTTGTCGGCACGTCTTTTAACGTAAAGAACGTAAATGGCAAAACAGAAGTGATAGTTGCAACCGGAATAGTAAAAGTAAATTCGCAGGGCAGGCAGGTATTGTTACACCCCGGCGAAAAAGTTATAGCAGATGAAAATGATGCCAATTTGGTGATACAAAAAAATAACGGCAGCCTGTACAATTATTACATCACCAAAGAGTTGGTTTGCGTGGCAACTCCTTTAACCGAGCTGGTTGAAAAGCTAAACCAGGTTTATAGCAGCGATATCCGCATCGCCAATCCGCAATTGCGCAATTTGCCTATTACCGTTACGTTCCGGGGCGAGTCTCTTCAACAAGTATTGAACATCGTTGCCCAAACTTTTAAAATAAAAGTGGAACAGAAGGGCAGTCAAATCAACTTAAAATAAGCCGGATGTATTTTAAACCGATGCTTAAAGCACTGTTTACTTTATTACTTGCCGTTGTTTTAGCACCGGTTTATGCGCAGCCCGTATTAAACCGCAATATTACCATGAATGTAAGCGGCCAGCGTTTGGGCAGCGTATTGCATTTGATGGAAGACCGGGGCAAATTCCAGTTCTCGTATAACAGTAATTTAATTAAACAGGATAGCGTCGTCGATATACACGTTGCCAATGAAACTGTTAAAGACGCACTGGATAAGCTACTGAACAATCGTTTTGAATACCGCGAAGCCGAAAATTTTGTGATACTGCGATACGCTCCTTCGCAGCTGAACATGGTTACCGATAAATTTTCTACCGAGGGGCAGTCGTGCATCATCAGCGGCTACGTGGCTAACGAGCACAACGGCAAAAAGCTGGAAAATGCCAGCGTTTTCAGTCGCCGCACGCTTGAATCGACGTTAACCGATGCTGACGGACATTTTGAGCTGAAAGTTAAGAACGAAAACCAGCCTGTTGTGCTTACGGTAAGCAAGGAGAACTATAAAGACACTTCGATAATTTTTCTTTCGGAGTTAAAGGTTATTAATGATCCAAACGGAGCCAACGGTGCAAGCAGCAGCACTGGCGGGTTTAGCTATCTGCCGGGCGATTTATCAAGATTAGAAAACAGTCGGTTAGGCCGCCTTTTCGTCACATCAAAACAAAAAATACAGTCCCTAAACCTCGGCGGTTTGATTAAGGAAGCACCATTCCAGGCGTCCCTAGTACCGGGTTTAGGCACGCATGGCTCGCTGAGCGGGCAGGTAGTCAATACATTTTCATTAAACATAGCAGGAGGCTATAACGCAGGGGTTAATGGTGTGGAAATCGGCCTCTTTAACTTGGATAAAAGTGATGTAAAATCGTTCCAGTTGGGCGTTCTGTTTAACACGGTTGGCGGTTCCGTTAAGGGTGTACAGATTGGCGGCCTGTTTAACCAGGTATTTAGTGACGTTAAGGCCATACAAATAGCTGGGGCTTTTAATAATGTAGAAGGAGATGTGAAAGGGATACAAATTGCAGTCGGTTTTAACAACGCCCGGCAAATGCACGGCATACAGGCAGGCGCATTAAATATTGCGGCAGGCAATGCTTCAGGGCTTCAATTTGGGTGGATGAACGTAGCTGAACAAGAATTCAGAGGGGTTCAGTCAGGCAGCCTGTTTAATTATGCAAAGAACCTGCGTGGCGTCCAGATAGGCCTTGTCAATGCATCTGACTATTCTTCCGGGTTAAGCTTCGGCCTTATCAATTTGGTACAGCATGGTTACCAGCAACTCGTGGTAAACAGCAACGAGACGACCGATTTAAACGTGGTTTATAAAACCGGTACACGCTATTTTTATAATATTTTATTAGCGGGAACAAACCTAAGAAAAGACAAAAAGCTGTACGCTTACGGCCTCGGCTATGGCAACGAATTGCCGGTATTCAATTTCCTGGCGTTTAATACGGAGATTACCGCCCGCAACCTTAACCAGGGCAATGGCCGCTACCTCAACCTGCTTTGGCGTATCGATGAATCGATAAATATTAAGGTCGGGCCGTTAAAGCTGATGGCGGGACCATCGTTAAACTTCTACTATAACCAGCAGCCGAAAGCAATCCCCGGCTATGTTTATGTGCCTGATTTACCTAAACACTATCCCACCAATAATCCTAAATACGTCCGCTGGATTGGGTGGACTGTAGGGGTGGGGATATTTTAAAGTTTTAGACTATTTTTGTACAATGCTGATCTTGTTAGATATAGATGGCGTTCTTGTCCCTGCGAACGCATGGAGGCAGCCAGAGTTTATGGCTGATGGGTTCCCTGTGTTTAATTTAAGGGCCGTAAAAGCGCTTCAGCGAATCCTTTCAGAAACCAATGCCTCGGTTTTATTGACAACATCCCATAAGACTAAATACAATGTGCCACAATGGGTAGACTTATTAAAATCAAGGGGAATTAATTCAAAGAAAATTTATGTGCTACCTACAGATAGTTTGCAAATGAATCGAAAAGACGAAATCTTGGAATGGTACAAAACAGCCCATGTTCCTAACGAAGGATTTGTTATCATCGATGACGATAAACTATTGAATAGCTTGCCTCAAATTCTTAAAAACAATCTTGTTTTAACAAGCCCTTCAGTTGGCCTCACTGATGAGCTGGCAGATGAAGCGATTTCTATATTACTGAACCAACAGCTTCACGTTCATTAATTCAACATATCTATATTTATTTTAACGCCGACATTGCCACTTCGGCAATATCTTCCAAAGCCTTCTTTGGGGTACCCGACCGTGCGGCAACTTTTATCGCGGTAATATTGCCGAAAATAAAACGGGCAAATGCGCGGGCGTCAGTCTTTTTGGAGAACTGACCTTCCTGCTGTCCTCTTTCAATAAGCCTGGTTAGCGCATCCTCAACGCTTTTGTTGTTTTTATTTACGATGTCGCCAACTTCTTCATCAATGCCGGCCAGCTCAACCGCGGTGTTTACCATGAAACAACCTTTTAGCGTATCGTCCTCCGTGCTTTCCTGTATCAGGCCGTTAAAAATTTGCTTCAAAGCTTTTTTAGGATTATCCGCTTTGGCAAGCATGGCAATCATTGTGTTAGTTTGCTTTTGCTGGTACTGCCTTAACGATTTTGTGAACAGTGTTTTTTTATCGGTGTAAGTATTATACAAGCTTGAGCGGTTGATACCCAGCGCGTCCACTAAGTCCTGCGCAGAAGTAGCATTGTATCCTTTTCGCCAAAAAAGGTTTACCGCTTTTTCCAACAGTTCCTCTTCATCAAAATCTTTATTTCTGCCCATGATTGTATCCTTTCAAACAAATATACCTATTTGAAACGATTGTTTCAAATAGGTATAAATTTTTTATCAATAAACTACTGCATTAACAGTCAGGCCGCCATCGACGGTAAGTTCAGTACCGGTGATAAATGAGGCATCGTCCGAAGCCAGGAATCTTACCACGTTTGCAATTTCTTCAGGCTGACCAAAACGTTTCAATAAGATACGTTCGCCCAGTATAGTACCGAAACCGTTTACCTCTTCTTCACTCAGGCCAATTTTACCATATAATGGGGTAGCAACAGGGCCGGGAGATATAGCGTTAACGCGTATTTTGCGGTCGGCAAGTTCAACGGCCAAAACCCTGTTCAACGAAATTATTGCTGCCTTGCTGGCGGCGTATACACCACTGTTCGGCATACCCAAAACGGCATTCACAGAAGTATTGAATATGATTGACGCGCCTTCATTCAATATCGGGATGAATTTTTGAACGGTGAAATAAACACCTTTCACGTTTGAATCGATAATGCTGTCAAAATGCGATTCAGTAGCTGCTTCAACCGGCGAAAAACTGGCAACACCTGCATTCAGGAAAAGAACGTCAACCTTACCGAATTTGCTTTTTACTTCAGCCACCAGGTTATCGATAGCTTCCTGTTTGCCCTGGTCGGCTACTATGCCGGTTACGCCAAGCTCATTTGCCGCATTTTCAACCGATTCTTTGTTACGACCGGTTATAACCACTTTGGCGCCCTGGGCAGCCAGTTCTTTCGCTGATGCATAACCTATACCGCTGTTACCTCCTGTAACTACCGCGATTTTGTTTATTAAGTTTATCATTTTATTGTTATTTGATTTTTTAATTGAAATGATTGTTTCAAAATTGTCTATTGTTTTATCTTTCGATTTGATAGAACAAATGTAAGTATTTTGAAACAATCGTTTCAAAATAAAATTTCAGTTTTACAATGGGATGATAAATAACATAGCGCTGCCGCGAGTTTAGTCCGAAGGACGTAACTCGTGGTGCGGCATGGTGTAAGCTTTCAGCTTACGGAGTAAAAAGTTTATGGTCGAAATAAAGGGCGTTGTGCTGTGAAGCTGAAAGCTTCAGCCAGGCACTACCACGAGTTGCGCTAGCGCTAAACTCGCGGTAGCATTTTTAATCCATATGAAAAACCGGCACTAGCGGCGTAACCACCGGCGAGTTATCAGAGTTCACATCCATAATATCGGCCATGTAATCCCACCACTGTTTCATAACGGGGTGGCTGCGTAAATCAATGCGATCTTCCATCGGCTCCAATTTCTGCACAGCGAACAGGATATCAGTTTCCTCGTCTAAAAAAATACTGTAATCGCTGATGCCGTATTCTTTTAATAACCGGTGTAAATCCGGCCAGATATCGGCGTGCCGCCGGCGGTATTCTTCTTTAAAGCCCGGGTACAGCTTCATTTTAAATGCGATGGTTTCCATGCTAACAAACCTTTATAAATTGTATACCCAGCAGCTTAGCCAGCTTCTCAATTTTTGATGCGATATGTCCCTTGCCAACCGCACAATGATGCGCCGGGCCATAAGAGTTCCAATTCTCAACAAACCTCCTTGCCCCTACCGGGAATTTATAGCGACTGTTGGTATTGCCGATTTCCAATATCGGGCCGGGTACCGATTCAGCTTCGGCGGTCAATAATTGCAATTTACCGTCAACGGTCTCCACAACCGAAAGCAAGGTTACCGGCCCATGCTTTACCGACATCTCCACGGATAGCCCGCTGCCTACCTTGCCATGGTAAACCTGCAATGGCTTAACTTTTATTTTGCCTTCGGCGATGGCGGGATGGCAGGGCCCGTCGTGCCCCATCAACACTACATCTTCTTTAAAATCCATGGCATAATATTCGGTAAACGAGCCGCCTGCGCCGAAGCTGTCCATTATTTTCATGGCCTGCGCATTCTTTACTTCATATTCCCCTGCTACAGGTATGCCGCTGGCAGTTAATAAAGAATTGCCCAGGATAACCGAAGTCATGGTATCCAGGTTCTCCGGATTGCCGGTTCCTTTGTGGAAGTAAGCCATCGAGCCAAGCTTGTGTTTCTCTACCAATTTATCCAATGCAACCGCGGTAACTGCAGCCCGTTTAAGCTCGTCTTCCGGACAGTCATCCTGTACATCGAAGCGTTCGTTAAACGTTTTTACTTTTGCCTCAATTTCGGATTCGGTAACATCTTCCCGCAAGCCGGATAATTCGTCTACTTCTAAAATCTCGATATGCCCGCCAAAGGTTGCGCAATGCAGCGTGAGGTTGGAGTAGATATCCAGCATACCGTTGTAATAGCTGCCCATCACCCCCAACCGGTTATAAAACATGGTGTGGGCAACTTTCGCGGCTTCAATCCATTCCTGCACCTCATTCCAAACAATTGGGTCGTTATGCAGCATACCGGTAATCTGGTAGAATGGAATATTGGAACGGTTAAATACACTCGCAATTTCCGGGACTGGGCAGGCAGAACAATAGGCCAGCCACTCGCCCGTCATCGCAGTACGGTTATCCATCCGGTTAAAGGTCTCGTAATCTATTGCCGCTTCCGGGGCCAGGTTCAGCACGATTACAGGCACCTTGGCGCGGCTTACCACAGGCAATACGGTAGATGAAAGTGCATAGGTAGTTACGTATAAAAAAATCAGGTCCACCTCTTCCCTGCGAAAACGGCTGCCTGATGCGTATGCTTTTTCCGGTGTATCCACCAAACCGAGATTGACAATCTCAGCGCCGTAAGTTTGCAGGCGTTCTGCAACAATATTTACATATCCTTTTAAGCGCTCTTCCAGGCCTTCAAATTGTTCCCAGTATGCCTGCAGGCCAATCCCAAACAGGCCGACTTTTAGTGCAGGTTTAAAATTTTCTTCCATCCGTATATATTACGTATATAATATTTTCTTAGCAGCTCAAGTCTCCCCTACCGGGGGAGATTTAGAGGGGGCTATTATTTACCGCTATACTCAATAGTCACCTGCCCAACCAGCCCGGATTTCAACAACGGCGATTTCTCATCATAAAAATTATAGCTGGCAAAGGTTAGCCTTTTGCTATTGCGATGCCCGCCATTTAAAAGCCACTTCGGCCATTCCTCATCAACCACGCCGTCATCCGGGTATTTCGAGTCGCCGATAAGTCGGTTTGGCCAGCGGTTGATTACTTCTATTTCCAGCTTGTTTTGACCTTTAATAACTACCTGGCTTATATCCACTTGCCAGGGCGCTGTCCATACTACGCCTAAATCTTTGCCGTTAAGCTTCACCCTCGCCAGGTCGTTAACCTCGCCAAGGTTAAGGTAAATTTTACCGTTCTTACTTAGGTCGATATCTGCCGGTAGTTCAAATTCCTTCCGGTAAACTGCGGTGCCCGAATAAAACTTTATACCTTCCTCCCGCCGCGTGGTCCAGTCCTGTAGTTTATCAAAGGTAACATTTGCAGGCCCGCCCCATTTAGGGTCGAACGATACCTGCCATGGCCCGTCCAGTTTACTTACTACCTCCGTTTTTGCAAAGTTTTTACCGGGAACAAGCTTCACTTTTATGTTCGGGTCGAAGATAATAAAGTAGCCCTGGTATTTATCAAATTGCAAAGGCACCGTTGTTTGTGTACCATCCATAGTAAAGTCCGGCAGGAACCTTGTTTCACCGGTTATCGGGTCCCATAATTGTGGTGTCGCCTTTGTTGTTCTGAATGTAAGGTTAGTAGTAATTTTATCATCACTCCTATTCGATACAAAATACATATCCCAGCCCGGCGATGTACGGTGCGTGTACCTTACAGGCGCATCACTTTCAAAATCCGGCTTAACATCCATCGACTTTAGGATATCGGCAGTCAGGCTATATTCAGGATATAAATTATCTATCTTTTTGCCCAATTCACCACCCCAGATTACTTTCCCTTTTCCGTAAGCGCGTACTGTTAGTTCATTTGGTTGGATGGTATTTCCCCAAACCTGCTTAGCCAGGGTATTTACCTTTTCATCGCAAGCAGGATAACCGGATAAGCCCGGAGATTTCGCAGGCGCCGGACCAACAACGGTAGCCCCATCGCGAACCAGTTGCGCGATTTTATTAAGCAGGGTGGGCGTCATGGTTTGAACATTAGGCAGCACCAGCAAACGGTAGCTTGCACCACCGAAAAATACGACTCTGCCATCCTTAACACTCGCTTTGTAAAGCTGACCAGGCGCGCAACCGTCAAAGTTATATCCTTTCCTGTCAGGTAAAACCACATCCTCACCGATAGCAGAAAATGGTGGCCTGAACACATGTGGCGAACCTTCTGGAGTCAAATATAAAACATCGGCTACCGTATTGCCTTGTTGTAACAAGTAAGAACATCTTGATATATATTGATGATAGGCATCTGCCATAGGCCACCAGGTTTGGTTACGGTCCCAGTGAACACCGTACGGACCCATGGTCATGCCGGGGCGTAGTGAATCGGGCAGTACCTGGTTCTGAAAAGTGTGAAACACAAATTGGTTAATGCCATTGGCAAATGCCCAGTCGCCCTGGTTTTTCATTGAACCGGGATATTGTTTCCAGCCCTCGTTATCCTGCGCGGTAAATGATTCTGCGGGAATTAGCGATTTTCCATTAACATGCCCTATAGAAGTCGACTCAAAACAGCTGAACGATGAGTTAAAGCCAAAGCCTTTACTCCAGAATTCGGCCATCGGCACATCGGCGATATTGCCCAGCTCCAAATCTGCCGTCGGGTTCATGTCATAAGGTTCGATGGAAAGCTTGAGGTTATATTTATGCGCATACCTTTTTACTGCGGCGGCATGGTATTCCAGCACAAGCTCTTGCGACGTCTGCCGTAAATCCCATAAAAAACGCTCGCTTATCTCCAGGCTTTGCACAATGGCGCCGGCATAAACCGGGTAGAAGGGCAGTGGGTCGTACCCTCTTCTTTTAATAAATTCCTGCCTGAAATGCGCCGTCCAGTTCTGTGAGCCCATTTCCCAGCTATCCATGTGCAGGCGCTTTAATCCACCTGTGTTTTTAAGCTGCGGCATGCCTGTTTTGCGGATAAGCTTACCTACGTAATTATCCAGATGCGCGTACAAAGCAGTTGTATCAAACTTATCGGATTCAAAACCTACACCCGGTATAGGCGCGGGTCGGGTTACTGCCCCATTATTGCGCACCCCAAACCGCATTATTGTCCAGTTACCGGCTGGCGCAATCCAATCGAGCATACCATCAGCCTTAAGCTTACCTGTAAGATTTATAATTTTATTTTTAGGGACGATGGCATCCGCAGGCAATTGTTCGTACACCGCAGGCGAGGGCAGGTATTGCTTCACTCCCTTTACCGACGAATACGGCGCACGGTAGTAAAGAGCTTTCTCATCTATATCAGCTATTTTTTTGCTAACGGTTGGCGTTGGGTAAGCCAGCACGGCTACATCTTCATAAAAATCATTCCATCGCTTTTTTAATTCCGGCGTAAATGCACCCTCGCCAAAATACGGCTTCATCGGTGGTGGCACCGATAATTTAATTTGCTCCTTGCTTCCACCCGATATAGTCACCGAGGTGGAGACCAAATGCTGCATCGACTGCTTTCCCGGCACCCACGGTCCGCCACTGCCAGTCCAACCCGGACCGATACCTAATGTTATCGCAATATCCAGCCGCTCGGCTTCCTTAACGGCATGCTTAAACAGGTTTTGCCATTCATTGCTCAAAAAATCGACCTTACCGCGCGGGATACCTACATTAACCTCCAGGAAGATAACGTTGCCGATACCGGCTTTCTTCATGGCCTCCAAATCTTTAGTCATCGATTCGGCCGTCATATTGCCATCCATAAAATACCAGTAAACGCCGGGTTTAGCGCTGGCAGGCGGATTATAAAAGCCCTGTTTTAAAGCTGCGATGGTTTGCGCGGTGGAAATATGATTAAAGCCTGTTATTAAAAACAGGGCAATAAAAAGCCGGTAGCATGAAGTTTGTTTATACATTGGTTATAGCGGGATACACAAATCTATTTGTTTGCCTGTACAGTACCATCCCGTACCATCTTTTTATATAACGCAAAAAACGCCCGGCGATAGACCGGACGCTTTTATTCATGCAATCGAGCTCGTCAATTAGGCGTTATATGCCGCCGCAAATTCACCCTTCGCAAAATCGGCAAACTTCCTTCCTGAAAGTGCAGGTTTATGCTTGTAATAATCTTCGAACATAACCCCGCTTTTAGCTGCATTGCCCATTTCAGTAAGGTTTTTGGCCACATCTTCCGACAAGCCGCCTTGTTGCATGCCACCGATAGATTGCTCATCCGTAAACTCAACCCATGGCAATTCTGGTTTACCTATGGCTGCGCCGATAATGGCGGCCACTTCGCCTGCTGTTTTTTCATCGCTGGCTATATAGCGGACTGATGTGCCGGTGAATGGAGAAGTTATTTCTTCAAACGCAGCATCGGCAATATCTTTCGGATGCACCAAAACCAAAGGGGTACTGGCAGGATAGTTTGCGCCTACAATACCTCCATGCTTTATCATGCCGATGTTGGCATAGTAGTTATAATAAAATGATGCAGGGCGTAAGTGCTTAATGCTAACGCCATCAAGCTTATTTAAAATCCCTTCAGCATCATGCATGCCCGTGATAGGGCCTGTGCCTGAAGGTAAATCGGCACCGATGCTGCTCAAATTCACAACCTGGGTAACGCCAGATGCTTTAACAGCATCGGCCAGGCTTTGGGCAGTTTTGCGGATAAACCCTTTGTAATCATCCGAGTCGTGCTGTTGCGGCACCATGGTATAAACCACATCGGCGCCTTTAAATGCAGCTGTTAAAAAATCAACATCGGCAACCGAACCGATGGCGGGCGTAGCGCCCAATGTCTCGATTGCGGCTTTCTTGTTTTCGCTGCTGCTTACAACGGTTAACTGGTGACCAGCCTTAACTAATTTTTCGGCCAGCGGGCCGCTGATATTTCCTAAAGAACCTGTTATTGTAATTTTCATTTTGTGTTTTTATTTGTTGAGAACAAAGGTATATTTGTACTTACTTTTTTACAAGTACTTACCCCAAAGTATGTATGACACAGATTAAAGAAAGCTCTACGCGTAATTTTAACAAAACTGTATCGGCAGATGTCTGCCCGGTTACTTATGCTATTAACAAAATAGGCGGGCATTGGAAACCCATTATCTTATACCAGCTAATGAGCGGCCCAAAGCGTTACAGCGAATTGAAACGCGCTATCCCTACGGTGACGGAAAAGATGCTTATTCAGCATTTAAAACAATTGCAGGATGACAACCTGGTTATCCGCAAAGCGGAAAATATTGTACCACCGTTTGTTACCTATTATCTGAGCGAATCGGGAGAGGATTTGACGACAGTATTAAATTCTATGGCTGAGTGGGGGTTGCGGGATAGTAAAAGGCAGTACGTGGAAAGGTTTGCAATACCTGCATAATTTGTAATTTGGCTCAATGAAGAAGCCCGTCATTTTAATTTTTCTGATAGCCGCTTGCGTTAGCGTTTTTGCTGTTGATAAAACCATCGACGTGTCTGTTCCGCCGGGTAATAATTATGATAAAGCAGAATTCAGGCTGTGGTATCAGGACGATGTGACGGCCAAAGGAATATTGGTACTGGTGCCGGGCTCAAATGGCGATGGTCGTGGCGATGTGGATGATGCCGCATGGCAGGATTTTGCCAAATCGAACCATTTTGCACTGCTTGGCTGCCGGTTTACGGACAATCAGCACGACAATATGGACATTGAAGAATATATCGACGTGAAAAAAGGCAGCGGCGATGCATTTTTAAAAGCGATTGCCATGCTCTCGGATAAATCACATCATGCTGAACTCACGGCAGCGCCTTTATTATTGTGGGGATTTTCTGCCGGCGGTGAATTTGATTATGAATTTGCCTGCTGGAAACCGGAACGTGTTATCGCGTTCGTGGTCAATAAAGGCGGAGTTTATTATTCCGCCCTTGCCCCGGCTGCAACCCGGGCCACTCCGGGTCTGCTGTTCACCGGCGAAAAGGATTTGGAAACCCGCACCAATATCATTAAAGGCATTTTTGATATGAACCGCCGTTTTGGCGCCATATGGGCTTACGGCAACGAACCGGGTATGAAGCACGAAATTGGCAAAAGCAAACAGCTGGCTATGCAATTTTTTAACACGATTATCAGGATGCGAATGGATGCTAAGAATGGCAAATTGTTGCCGGTTGATGCGGCTTCAGGTTATTACGGCGATGCAAAAACATTGCAGTACAATCCGGTGCCTGGCAGTAAAGGATATTTAATGTCGTGGTTACCTGATAAGGCATTTGCTGATAATTGGCTGTTATTTATACAGGGGAAATTGTAATAATCTCCGCAAATGGCATCATTCAGAGACGCAAAATATTGCGCCTCTACGAAAATAATTCCTGCGAATCTGTGTAGTAGGTTTTGCGTGAACCCACTGGCTTTTGGTGTATCGTCTCTCCTGCCGGGGTTTGTTTCTTTTTAGGTTGATGTACCTGCATAAAATCACGAAACTCGCCGCTGATGATATCGGGGTTATCTTTTAGTATCTGCTTTTCTGCATCTTCCAGTATCTTTTTTATCGATTTCGCCAGTTGCCTTACCTTATCGGCAGGTATTTTATTGGATGTAGAGAATGGCGATAATTTAGCATCATACAAAATCTCATCAGCGTAAGCATTACCGATACCACGCAATACCTTTTGGTCCATCAAGACGGTTTTAACCGGCGTTTTGGTTTTGCTTAGTTTTTCTTCGAGGTACTTTTCGTCGAAATCCAGTGCATCAGGAGTATCCAACCTTTCAGGGTTGAGGGTTGGGGTGGCGGCTTTTTGAAAATCGGTCAGGGCGAGGCCTTTGTCTCCTTCAAAAACCATTTCTGCGATGGTAAATTTATGCGAATTATCTTTTTCAAATGTATGCAGCTGCCCGTGCAGCATCAGGTGCGTTGCCAGCACATGCCCGTTGTCAAATTCAAATTGCAATTCTTTACCTACACGCACCACTTTACTAAGCTTGCCGCCTTCCAGCGCCTCCTTTAATTTGGGTTCGGAAACATTAAGTTTTTGCGCAACTTTTATGTCGATATTTTCCAGCTTTTTATCTTTAAAAAGTTTTGTAAGATTATGGCTAAAAACTTGCAGATCGGGT
Source organism: Bacteroidota bacterium (assembly GCA_040389845.1). Lineage (GTDB taxonomy): Bacteria > Bacteroidota > Bacteroidia > Sphingobacteriales > Sphingobacteriaceae > Mucilaginibacter. The sequence goes on along the minus strand of JAZJZL010000218.1, from coordinate 1,576 downwards.
AATTCGGGCATGGTGGTAGATTTATTAGTATCTCGGTAAAATCGGTTCCTGTCGGTTATCCCAAAAGAACAACAGATGTATCGACTCGTCGGTTATCATATAAAACTGCGATGTTTGCTTGGTTATAAAAGCTATTCTAACGTGCTCATCGATGGAACTTGCTTTGAACATATATGGTTGAGTAGACATCAGCCTTATGGTATTTTCAACCTTAGTTAAAAATTTATCAGCAGATCTGCGGCCAAATTTTGATTCAATAAAACTATAGACCGAGGAAAGAGTTTGCTTTGAGCGAGGAGTATAAAAAATTGGCAAATTCATGCCAAATCCAACATATCTCTAATACCGGTATAAGGCGTAAGCTTCCCTTCACTAGCCTCTTTCATAGAAGCCTTTACGCCTTCAATCACATAGTCAGGATAAGTGTCGCTTTTTTGCTCAAACGAGATTTTCATAGCTTTCATTACCGCTTTCAAAGCAACAAGCTGTTCTTTATTTTCCGGGTAAATTATTAAAGCGTCCATATACAAATGTATTATTAATTTTTATTAATTGCACAGCCAGGTAGAATTCGCTGGGTGTGCAATTAACAATTTCCTTATACCTCAAACGTCAAAAACGTTTTGCCATTCTTAAACGTTCGACTATTGGTTAGCTTTAACCGCAGCATCTCCGGCAACCCTTCAAACAAAGTACGACCCGCACCCAGCGCAACCGGGTTTACCACTATCTGATAGGTATCAATCAATCCCGCAGCAGCCAGTTGGGCAATAATGCTGCCGCTGCCCATTATTACCATACCCGGGCCTTCTTCTCCCTTCATTTTTCTTACTGCTTCAACCAAATCGCCTTTTACCAGTTTAGTATTATTCCAGGTGGCTTTGTCCATTTTGCGGGAGAAAACTACTTTGCGGCCATTGTTCATTTTGTCGGCAACGGCGGGCATTTGCTGATGAGCAATAGGTGTAGGCCAAAAGCTTTTCATCATATCGTAAGTTACCCGGCCAAACAGCATTTCGGCATCGCTGCCGGCATTGCCTGATACAAATGCCCGGTATTCGGCATCGTCGCTGCCCTGGTGTGCCCAGCTCATATCGCCGCCGGCGCTTACAAAATATCCGTCGAGCGATATGTGGTTAAATACACTTAGTTTTCTCATGGTTGTTTTTTTAAATGGTTATCAAATTAATTTATTAACCACTTATCAAACCAAATTGATTGAATTGGACATTGAGATGAGATTTTTTTAATTGTATATTAGAATTTCGTGCGTCTATAAAAATTATTCTTTCATGAACAACCGTCATCACTGGCGTGCTACCGTCGCTCAAAAGCTACAAGAGTCTGCCACCATTATTTATCTGGAGTTTATCCGCAAAACGGTAATGCACCTGCCTGGCGTTGAGGAAAAACCATGTTATGGCACACCGGGTTTTTATGCCGGCAAAAACCTGTTTAGTCGATTACGGGAAGATGGCGAAACACTCGTGGTTTTTAACCTCGACAGGGACAAATGGATAGATACAGACCCGACCGTCTTTTACGTTACCGACCATTATTTAAATACCAATTACAT
>JAZJZL010000217.1:0-19020 GCA_040389845.1 Bacteroidota bacterium | reverse complement strand
CAGTACCGTCCTGCGCAGAGATTGCTTCGAAGCCGACTGCGAGCAGTCGGCCTAGCAATGACGAATTTGCTATTGCATTATATACATTACTTATGCCAGAACCAAACTTTTTCGAAAGCGTTTACGAAGTAGCCCGCCTGATACCCAAAGGCAGGGTAACCAGCTATGGCGCTATTGCGGCTTACCTGGGTACAAAGGGCTCATCACGCATGGTAGGCTGGGCTATGCAGGCAGCAGGCAGCGCAAAGCCTCCCGTCCCGGCGCACCGTGTGGTTAACAGGGTAGGCCTGCTGACGGCAAAGTTTAATTTCGGCGGCAATTTAATGCAGACCCTACTTGAAAACGAAGGCGTAAAAGTAGAAAACGACCAGGTGCAGGATTTTAAAAAAGTGTTTTGGGACCCGATGGTAGAGCTGGCGCTGTAAGAAAAAAAATAATCGGTCAGCCCGTAAATAAAAGACACGAATCAAATTCCTTCAATTCGTGTCCTTTATCTATAAAAATAAGATTTCCTATAATTTAGCGACGCTATGCACACTGGTGCCTTTATAATCAGTCACCAGCCAGGTAAGCAGGATGCAGTTACCGAATATTACATAAAATAACTTTCCATCTGCATTGTTATTGAACAGTGTGTAAGCCAAAATAATTGATGCAACGCCGATAATAAATTCACATAATTCATGTACCTCTATTGGGATAATTTTAAAGCCTGTTACAAAGGCCAGCACAGAATATGCAAGTCCAAGTGCATATGTCAACAAGGCAAGCGTTCCGGAAAAACCGAAAATTACAGGAGAGGCCAGCAGGAAAACGCATACGAGCATATCAATCACTTCGTGAACTTTTTTCGACATGAATTTCATAACGATCTTTTGGTTTTAAAAGGCTAACTAATTTACAAATATTTATTTGATAATTACCTATCGGTCAAGCATCTGCAGCAGTTCTGTCCGGTTGCCGAAAGGGTCGAGGAACGAAAATCGAGCCCGGCCCGGGATGTCACACTCCTCCAGCACTTTTACGTTATTCTGTTCTAAAAGTTTCGCTGCTTCTTCTAAATTTTTCACTTCCCAGGCCATGTGCCGCATCGACTGCGGCTTGGCCGGTTCGGTGCCGATATGCAGCTCGATATTGGAAACCTGGAACCAATAACCTGGTGCGCCAAAAACATCGGGCCGGTAAATTTCAGGGAGGCCGATTATGTCGGCATAAAAGCGCCGGGCCTCTTCCAGTTGTTCTGGCGGCACGCAGATATTCACATGGTCGGCACGGAGAAATTCAATCATTATTATTAAAAATTAATATGCGCTATCCACTGTTGCGCTAAAGTTTCTACATAATCCCGGAAAGTGGTCACACCGTTAATCAAGTGGTAAGTGTATTCCGGCTGTCCTTTCAGGAAGGTTACATAGTCAAAGCAATGGTCGTGAGAAAATAAATAAACCTGTTTGGTTGATATATTATACAGCGTACGCGCGCCGTTAGCCTCCTCAACAAAAGTTACCAAATCATTTTCGGGCAGGCAGTCAATATCTAAATCCCGGCACATATCATCATAATAAACCTGGCTGTACCCTAACCCCGGCTCACATTGAGATTTAATGAAAAGGAAACTTTGATTATTAGTGAAAACATCTTCCGGTTCGTTATAGCTTTCTTTAATTCCGCCGATATTATCGAGCAGTAGCTGATGCTCGGGTAAAATCAACAGATCTGAAACCTCCGACGGTTCAAGTTGGCAAAGCCATCCGCATGATTTATTATCTGCGCCGTCCCAAGAGAGTAGCCTATAAGGAGCATCGTTTATAATAACATCCAGCACCCGCGCTCGTTTAACCAGGCCGGCCATGCTTGGGAAGGTTGTCTCAAAATCGCTGCTTAAATCAATTTTGGATTGCTTGATGGAAACCTTGTCGGTTGCTTTAACAAACCATGAAATGTCGATTTTAAATTCTTCAAAATCTTCAAACTTATTATTTCCTAGGTTTGAAAGCCACGCAGGTATTTTCATTATTCGTCTTCGGCAAAGGTGAGCACATAGTTGTTATTGTCGAGTATGGAAAACTCGGTAGCGCCATAAAATGTTTTGTCCAGGCCTTTCAGCACGGTTACCTTATCTTTTATCAGCTCAAAATATTCACGAATCTTTTTAATGTTGATGTATAGCAACATAGACGCGCCATTCTGCCGGCTTATCTGCGGCAATTCTTCCCCTAAACTTTCAAACGACTGGAACATAAAGGTAACGTTGCCATTAGTCATCATCGCCCAAACTAGGTTATCGCCGGTTTCGGGTACGGTCATTACCAGCTGAAAGCCGATTGACTTATAAAAATTGATGGTTTCGTCCATGCTGCCGACGAAAATGTTGGGTGATAAGCTTTCCATAATTTGAATGCGGAGTGCGAAAGTTTGAATGCGGAATTTTAGTGTGAACGCAATAATCAAAAAAGTTCAAATGAACTTTTCGTGTCCCGAAATTAATGATATTTGCTTCTAATTCCGAAATCGAACATCCGAATTCCGAAATAAAAAAATCACTGATTCACTAACTCGCTAATTCACTAATTACCGCCTCATGGGAAAATTAATAGACGACTTTGAAAGTTACCGCACCAAAATGAACGCCCGAATAATGGAGTCGTCCAACACCAATATTAAACGCTTTTTTGCGCTGGATACTACTTCCTACGCCGAGGGCGCACTGGATGTAAAAACCAAAGAATTACTGGGCCTCGTCGCCTCTATGGTTTTACGCTGCGACGATTGCATTAAGTACCACCTTGGCAAATGCCACGAAGCAGGCGTAAATCACGACGAAATGAACGAAGTATTTATGATTGCCAATTTAGTAGGCGGCTCGATTGTAATTCCGCATTACAGGAGAGCTGTGGAGTATTGGGATGAGTTGAATTCAAGTCTTGAGTCTTAAGTCTTTAGTCAAAAAAAACTAATTTGCGCAGCGAGGATTTTAATTAAGTAAAGACTTATAGATACATGAGTTCATTTCGAGACCTTATTGCATACAAAAAGGCATTTACGCTTTCTATGGATATATTTTTTATCACTAAAACTTTTCCAAAGGAAGAAACTTACAGCTTAATCGACCAAATACGTCGCTCTTCAAGGTCTGTTTTCTCATCCATTGCCGAAGCGTATAAAAAACGGAAATATCCCAACCACTTTATTAGTAAGCTAACAGATGCCGACATGGAAAATGGCGAGACCCAGGCGTGGCTTGATGCTGCATTGGCATGCAATTACGTCACAAAAGAGAAATACATTGAACTAAACCAATTAAGCGAAGAGGTAACGCGCCTGCTTATTTATATGATTAATAATCCAGATAAATTTAAATAAAATGACTAAAGACTTAAGACTTAAGACTCAGGACTTGATTCGTTGCAAATGGCCGGGCACTGACGAACTGTACATCAAATACCACGACGAAGAATGGGGCAAAGAAACTCATGATGATAAAATTCTTTTCGAGTTTCTTATACTCGAATCGGCACAAGCCGGCCTCAGTTGGATAACAATTCTCCGCCGTCGCGAAAACTATCGTAAAGCTTATGCCAATTTCGATGTGCAGAAAGTTGCAGCGTTTACCGACGAGGATGTAGAACGTTTAATGAATGACGCCGGGATCATCCGTAACCGTTTAAAGGTGGTGAGCTCTATAACCAACGCAAAATTGTTTATCGATATCCAAAAAGAGTTCGGCTCGTTCGATAAATACATGTACAGCTTTATGCCCGATGGCAAACCTATAAACAATATCAGCGGCAGCACCCCGGCAAGCACCCCCATCTCCGATGCCATTAGCAAGGACATGAAAAAGCGCGGCTTCAAATTTTTCGGTACCACTATTTGCTATGCCCACATGCAGGCCACGGGGATGATGAATGACCATATACCGGCATGCTCGTTTAAGTAAGCATTTTCGTTGTTGATTTTTTTTTCTGGGATTACACCGATTTGAGAATGATTTCACCGATAATTCAAATAGTCAATCCGGGCATTTCGCTGAAATCACTTAAAGATTGTATTTTTGAAAACATGCTGCTTTGACAATCATCTTTTATAATCAGGCCAATCATAGTCCTATCGGTGAAATCATTCTCAAATCGGTGAAATCATAATAAAAATAATATGAAGAAGTTATTTCTTTTGGATGGCATGGCGCTTATTTACCGGGCGCATTTTGCGTTAAGTAAAACGCCGCGCTTTACGTCAAATGGGTTTAATACTTCCGCGGTGATGGGCTTTACCAATACCCTGCTGGAAGTATTGCGTAAAGAAAAACCTACCCACATGGCCGTGGTATTCGATACCGATGCGCCAACTGAACGCCATACGGAATTTGCCGATTACAAAGGCCATCGCGAGGCCATGCCCGAAGATTTGAGCGCGGCCCTCCCTTATATATTCAAAGTGGTGCTGGGCTTTAATATCCCGTTGATTACTTCTGATGGTTTTGAGGCTGACGACATTATCGGCACCCTGGCCAAAAAGGCTGAAGCACAAGGCTACCAGGTTTACTGCATGACACCGGATAAGGATTTTGCACAGCTGGTGTCCGATAACATCTTTATCTACAAGCCTGCCCGCATGGGTAACGATATGGAGATACTGGGCGTAAAGGAAGTGCTGGCGAAATGGGAGATTGAACGCGTTGAACAGGTGATAGATATACTCGGCCTTTGGGGCGATGCGGTGGATAATATCCCCGGCATCCCCGGTATAGGCGAAAAGACCGCCAAAGCGCTGATAAAACAATACGGCTCGATGGAAGAGATTATAGCCCATAGTCACGAACTAAAGGGCAAGCAGCGTGAGAATGTCGAGCAATTTGCGGAGCAGGGTTTACTTTCAAAAAGACTGGCTACCATCAACTTAAACGCTCCCGTTGAACTGGACGAAGCAGGACTGGAAATGTGTGCGCCAAGCAAGGATTTATTGGAGCCGCTGTTTGCAGAACTGGAATTCCGCACCTTAGGCCGCCGTGTTTTTGGTGATGATTTTAGCATTACTGAAACTAAGGCTGTATCGATACAAACAGACCTGTTTGGAGCCCCGGTTGCCGAAGGCCGCACTTCGATGACGGTTGATGTGCAGAATATTTATGAGCCGCCTGCACCTGTCGATATAAAAAACATCAACACCGTTCCGCATGAATATCATTTAGCAGATACGCCTGAAAAACGTGCTGAGCTTATCAATCTCCTTAAAAAACAAAAGTCATTTTGCTTTGATACCGAAACCACCGGTACCGATGCCAACAATTGTGAATTGGTAGGTTTGTCATTCGCAATAAAACCCGGAGAAGGCTGGTACATACCTGTGCCCGCCGAACAAAAAGAAGCTACTGCTATTGCAGAGGAGTTTAAATCCGTATTGGAAGATGCTTCGATAGGTAAAACCGGCCAGAACCTTAAATTCGATATCCTGATGTTGAAATGGTACGGTATTGAAGTAAAAGGTGACCTGTTTGATACCATGATGGCGCACTATATTATCGACCCGGATACCCGCCACAATATGGATATCCTGTCGGAAAACTATCTCAGCTATAAGCCGGTGAGTATTACCGAGCTGATAGGCGCTAAAGGCAAGGCCCAGGGCAGCATGCGCGATGTGGAAATTGAAAAGATAAAGGAATATGCCGCAGAAGATGCCGATATCACCTTGCAACTGCGCACCGTTTTTGAACCGAAGCTGAAAGAAGCCGAGGCGGAAAAATTGATTCACGAGGTAGAGCATCCGCTGATATATGTTCTGGCGGATATTGAATATGCCGGTGTACGCATAGACCATGATACTCTGCGGGAATTTTCAAAAGAGTTGGAAACCGACATCGCCAAGCTAGAGAAAACGGTTTATGAAAAGGCCGGAGTGCGCTTCAATATAGCCTCGCCAAAACAACTGGGCGAAGTGCTGTTTGAAAAGCTGATGCTGGACCCAAAAGCCAAGAAAACTAAAACCGGCCAATATCAAACCGGGGAAGACGTGCTGCTTTCCCTTGCTGCAAAAAGCGATATCGTACGCGATATTTTAGACTACCGCCAGCTGCAAAAATTAAAATCGACTTATGTAGACGCCCTGCCAACCATGGTTAACCCTAAGACAGGCCGTGTGCATACATCATACAACCAGGCGGTCGCCGCAACCGGGCGTTTAAGCTCCACCAACCCTAACCTGCAAAATATTCCTATCCGCACCGAGCGCGGTCGCGAGGTAAGGAAAGCCTTTATCCCGCGGGATGAAAATCATACTATCGTATCTGCGGATTATTCGCAGATAGAGCTACGCATCATTGCAGAAATAAGCAAAGACGCCAACATGATGGATGCCTTTGTTAAAAACCTCGACATCCACACCGCAACCGCTGCCAACGTCTACGGCGTAGCCCTCGACCAGGTAAGCAGCGACCAGCGTCGCAATGCCAAGGCGGTAAACTTCGGGATTATCTATGGTCAATCGGCTTTTGGTTTATCACAAAGCTTAGGTATTCCGCGTAAGGAAGCCGCGGAAATTATAGAGAACTATTTCCTGCAGTTCCCCGGCATAAAAAACTACATGAGCGATACCATGAACTTCGCCCGTGAACACGGCTACGTAACAACGCTGATGGGCAGGCGCCGCTACCTGCGGGATATTAACAGCGCCAACCAGACCGTCCGCGGCTTTGCTGAACGAAATGCCATAAACGCCCCTATACAAGGCTCGGCGGCTGACATGATTAAAATAGCGATGATAAACATTCACCGCGAGTTTTGCGCTCGTAACCTCGATTCCCGCATGACCATGCAGGTGCATGATGAGTTGGTGTTTGATGTGCCTTTTAATGAAGTAGAGATAGTAAAGCCTATTATCCTGGATAACATGAAGAATGCCATTAAAACTACTGTGCCTATTATGGTGGAGATTGGTACCGGTGTGAACTGGCTGGAGGCGCATTAAGCTATGAAAACCATAGACTTACGAAGTTTTTAAAACTTCGTAAGTCTAAAATGTCTCTTCGTAAGCCTTACGAATCTGCACCAGTTTAAACCGCAACCCAAATAGCATCAGTAAACCAATGTTTCCTGTCGAAGAAATGGGAAGCAGGTTTAAATGACGCAGCGCGCGCCATGTCGTCAACCTGTGTGATGCTAAACTTTTGCGATATCTCCATAAATATGTACTCGTCCTTCGCAAACTGAATTTCAGTATCATCTATCTTAACCACCTGGTCGCATAAGCTGATGAGGTAGCTTTTGCAGGCTCCTGTTTCAGGGTCGTAGGTAGGGTAATGTTCGAATTGGTCAATATCAAAATTGCCACCGAGTTCACGATTAATGCGCTCCAGCAGGTTAAGATTAAACTTTTTCGTAATGCCCTCCTTATCGTTATAGGCAGCAAGTACGGTAGCCGGGTTTTTCTTTAAATCCACCCCAATCAGCATCATATCGCCGGGCGACAAGTGGCTCCGCACATCGGCGCAAAATTGAGCGGCGACATCTACTGGCATATTGCCCACGTTCGAACCCAGGAACATCACTACTTTGCGCTTATTCGAGATTGTTGAAGCTTTTTTCAGCATAGCGAAGTACTCTCCGTTCAAGCCTGTCATTTGCAGGCCGGGCAGCGTTACGGGTAGCGTTATATTAAGATAGGATATGGTATTCGATGAAATATCAATCGGCAAATAGCTGAAATTAGCACCTTTTTCCAGCAGGTATTTCAATAAATAGGTCGACTTGGTGGCATCGCCCGCACCCAGCTCAATCAAGTCGAAAGCATCGCCATCGCCTATGATGGCATCACAAATCTCAGCAGTTTTTTCAGAAAAGATTTCCAGCTCGCAATTGGTAGGATAATATTCATCGCAAGCCATCAGGTCCTGGAAAAGCTTATCGCCTACGGCATCATAAAAATACATCGAGCTTAAAAACTTGGGAGATGAGCTCAATCCGCAGACCACGTCTTCATTAAACTTCCCCGTTCTACAGTTCGATAGTCCCTGCATTTCGGCTTTTGCTAAAGTTTCGTCAATATTCTTCATAGGTGATATAGGTGTTTTTGCTATTTTGCCAGCCTTATGCCGGTAAATTGCCATCGCAAATTGGTTTGGAAAAAATTTCGGTAAGTATTCCTGCTGTGCCCCGGTGGCGTAACCTCTGATGAACCACGCAATACTTTCTGGTTTACCATAAACTTGCCGTTGTATTCGCCAATAGCGCCCGGCGCTTTTGTAAAACCCGGGTAGGGGAGATAGGAACTTTCGGTCCATTCCCACCGCTGGCCCCACGCAAATTTTGAAGATGCCGCTTCCCATTCAAACTCCGTCGGCAATCTTAAGCCTTTCCAGGCAGCGTAGGCATAAGCTTCATAATAGCTGATGTGGCAAAGCGGCTCATCCATATTTACCGCCCCGAGACCGTTGTAGGTGTAGTAATGCCATTCCCCGTCAATATCATGCCAGTACAGCGGATTTTCGACTTTATTATTTTTTACCCAATCCCAGCCCTCGGCATGCCAGTGGCGAAAATCATGATAACCACCGTCGTTTATAAATTCCAGGTATTCGCCATTGGTTACCAGGTTAGGGCTTATCTCAAATTCGTTTAAATAAACTTTGTGCCGGTTCAGCTCATTATCAAAACAAAACCCTTCGCCCTCAAAACCTATCTCGTAAATACCCTCAGGGAATTGGATAAACTGCCCCTCTTCAACCCTCTCAACTTTTGGCGAGACGTAGTTTTTATCATACGCCGGGAACAACGGATTGTGACCGAGTATATATTTAATATCGGTATACAACAGCTCCTGATGCTGTTCCTCGTGGTTAAAGCCAAGTATCAAAAGTTCCTTTACTTCCGCGCCCCGTTCATTGTTCAAAAAACCGATCATAGCTTCATCCACATATTTGCGATAGGCATAAATTTCGGCGACGGTAGGCCGGCTTAAATTGCCGCGGTCGGTACGGATAACGCGGTTGCCCACGGTTTCGTAATAGCTGTTAAATACGTAGTTATAATCGGGATTGTATTCTTTATAGCCGTCGAAATAAGGTTTAAGAATAAAAGTTTCGAAAAACCAGGTAACATGGCCGATATGCCACTTAGGCGGACTAACGTCTACAACGGGTTGCACAACATAATCCTCCGTTTGTAAAGGACTACATATTTGTTCCGTTCGCCTGCGTACTGTTATGTAACGGTCAGCTAAATTCATCGTCTATTGGTCTCTAAATATCGTTTCAGGTCCGAAATTGTTTTAATATTTAACGTTTTCGCCTGTTTTTTCCTCATCATCAAAGCGTATGCATTATTAAAGCCGATAGGCTTCAGCCATTTGATTTGATAGTTTGCCTCGAACCCCTTTTGCACAAAATCGTAGGTCGCTTTCTTGCTATGCGTAAGCGAATCGATGATTTTGGTTGATGGCTGCAAAATGGCCAGCAAGCCGGTTCCCGTATATTCGGGGTAAAAATCGATTTGGTTATTTGTCAGCGCATCAAAGCAAATTTTCGTGCCCCCAAGCCCGGTTTTGGTGGATACATCATAATCGGTATAGCCTTTTATCAGCATGCTGTATATGCTTGCCAGGATATACTGTTCACCAAATATTTTCGAACCGATGCGCACAATTCCCGCATTGCCACCACGGGCTGGTTTATATAATTTATTGGCGACTAAAAAGTCTTTTGCCACACGTTCCGGGCTTTGGTGAAGATAGTCGGTCCGGTAATTAAGTGCGGTCATTATGCTGTCATTAATTTTACCGGAAAGTAAATTTAGTGTCACTTCCAGCTCCGGGAATTTTTTAAGCGCATCGTCACGCACAATGGGTGCGGCGTAATACGGAGGGAAAATAAACTTGTTATCATCCAAAACTACAAGGTCGTAAGCCTTTAATCTTCCATCGGTTGAGTAGCCGCTGATTACATCCAGTTGCTGCTCATAACAGGCCTTGTACATCACCGCATCGTTTATAACCAGCGTTTGGATTTTTAACCCATACTTGCTGATAAGCCCAAGATTGCCATCCTGCCTGCCCATAAATTCTGGTGTAAAACCGGCTTTCAGTTTACTGCCATAAGCGGAGGGGAGCAGGTAGAAAGAGGAGAGTAGAATAAGTAGCAGTGGCAGTGTTAAAGTAGCAGTCTTGAGTTTTTTGATATTAAGCTTTTGCAATCGGGATAGCAGGAAATCGAAAATAATGGCCAGAAGTGCTGCGGGAATTGCACCTGCCAAAATCATATTGGTATTATTGAGAGAGATGCCGCCAAAGATAAATTCCCCTAATCCGCCGGCGGCGATGTACGACGCCAGCGTCGCAACACCAACAGTAATTACCGTAGCGGTGCGGATACCGGCGAATATCACTGGCATAGCCAGCGGCAGCTCAACTTTGAATAATACCTGCCATTTGCTCATGCCCATGGCGACGGCTGCCTCTTTCACCGCCGCGTCAACACCGGTAATGCCCGTAAATGTATTGCGGATAATTGGCAGCAGGGCATACAGTAATAACGCAACAATAGCAGGTTTTGCGCCGATTCCCAGCAAAGGGATCATAAAACCTAACAGCGCGATACTTGGTACCGTTTGCAAAACACCGGCGACACCCAAAACGGGGCCGGAGAATTGTTTTTTTCGCGTTATAAAAATACCAAGTGGCAAGCCTATCAGTACGGCTATAAGCAATGAAATAAACGTTAGCCCGATGTGTTGCAGTGTTTGCGTGAGCAACTTATCGCTCTGCTGCTGCATAAATTCCCATAAAGTTTGCTGGTGCTCATTCATGGGATTGTTGTTTTTTATAATGATAAAATGCCGACATCAGCTCCTCAAAGCTCGCCGACTTGATAACACTCGTTCCTTTATTTTTTATGCTGATAGCGTAGGCATCGTCAAATTTAAAGTGTTCTAATCCTGTCCAAAAATCAGCGGCAGACGATAGTGGTTTTGTGGTCGTTTGCTTTTGTTTCGAAGGCAGCCATTCCCAAAGGTCATCCAGGGAGATTGTCTTAAATTCAAGATGCAGCTTTTGTTCCTTTAAGAAATGCCTTACGAAATCATTCTTTGGCTTAAACAGTAATTCCGCCGGCGTACCATCCTGTATAATTTTGCCTTTATTCATCAGGCAGATGTGGTCGCCCAACGCGAAAGCTTCCTGCACATCGTGAGTCACCATGATGATGGTTTTACGCTTCAGTTCATCCAATACCTTAAATTCCGCATGAATTTTTGAGCGGGTAACATTGTCCAGCGCGCCGAAAGGTTCATCCATCAGTAAAATTTCCGGGTCGGCCACAAGGGCTCGTGCCAGTCCAACTCTTTGCTGCTGTCCACCGCTCAACTCCCTGGGATAGGCATGCAGGTATTCCCTGGTCAGGTGAAGCTTTTCCATCAGCTCGGCAATACGATTATCAGTTCGTTTTTTATCCCACTTGAGCAACTGGGGCACAATACCGATATTTTCAGCAACCGTATAATGGGGGAACAGCCCGTTATTTTGCAATACATAGCCAATGCCCCGCCGTAATAGTTCGGGCGGTTGCTCCATTATGTTTTTACCGTTGATGAAAATGCTGCCTGCTGACGGCTCTATAAGCCGGTTAATCATCTTCAGCGTGGTGGTTTTGCCACAGCCGCTGGTGCCCAGCAGGATAAGGTTCTCATGCTCCGCCACCTCAAACGAGATATCATCGACTGCTTTTAGCGTGCCGAAATGCTTGCTGAGGTGTTGTACCTTTATCATCAGGCGTTAATCCTCCAGTCCCAGGAAAAGGTTATTTAACGATTCCGAATACAGCGGGTGGGCGAAAACGCAATAGCGTATCCTGTCGTAAGTAATGCCGCCTTCCATGGCCATTTGCAGTACGGTCATAATCTCGCCTCCTTCCGGGCCGAGCACGGTTGCACCTAATATCTTTTTAGTGTCGGGGTCTACAATAGCTTTCATAAAACCACGGGTATCACCGGTCTCGATCGCGCGGGCTACGTGGGCCATTGGCAATTTGGCCACTTTATATTTAATGCCCTGTTTTTTTGCCTCGCTTTCGCTGATGCCGACATGGCCAAGCTGAGGGTCAGTAAACATGCAATAAGGCACAGGTCTGTCTTTTATCGAAAGGTTTTGTTTTTCGATGAGGTTGCGGTACACAATGGTATAATCATTATAGCTAATGTGTGTAAATGCCGGCCCTGGTTTTACATCGCCTAAAGCGTAGATGCCTTTCACATTAGTTTCCAGTTTATCATTAACGGTGATATAGCCTTTTTCATCCACCTTAACCCCGGTTAAATCTAAATTCAAAGCTTTCGACTGCGGCGTGCGCCCCACAGCCATCAGCACGTGTGAGCATTTTATTTTTTCTTCCTTACCACCGTTTAAGACGGTAATGGTAATCTTTCCCCCTGCTTTCTTTTTAAATTTAGTGCTGGTTGTATTGGTGAGGATTTTAATTTTTTCTGCCTCCAATATTTTCGTCAGTTCGATAGATACATCCTCATCCTCGCGCGACACTATCCTCCCCGACTTTTCAATAACCGTAACCTTGCTGCCAAACCTGCGGAACATTTGCCCAAACTCCAACCCGATATAATTGCCGCCAACAACTACTAAATGATCCGGCACTTCGGTCAGCTCCATTATCGATGTCGAATCCAGGTAGCCAATTTCATTCAGTCCTTCAATTTCAGGGATAAAAGGTTTGGCGCCGGTATTAATGAAGATCAAATCGGCTTTTAGTTCCTTTGTGCGGCCACTGTTCAGTTTTATGGATACCGTTTTCTCGCCTGTGAAAGTGGCTTCGCCAAAAATAAGTTCCAGGTTCTGTGTTTTCTCCAGGCTCCGCTGGTTGCCCTCGCGTGCACTGTGCACAATATCGTCCTTGCGTTTTTTTATCTTAGGCATGTCGACGATATAATTTTTAATCTTAACCCCAAGCGGCGCGCTATTGGCAGCCATATATGCCATCTTAGCCGATGCAACCATGGTTTTGGTGGGTGTACATCCATCGTTTATACAGGTGCCGCCAACCCAGCGCTTCTCAATCAGCACCGTCTTTTTGCCGGCAGCGGCCAGTTTCTTCGCCAGCGGACCACCGGCCTGCCCCGAGCCAATTATTATTGCATCGTATTGCTTCATGGTTTATTCGGTTACCTTAACACCTTTCCAGAACGCCACATAACCGGTAATGTTTTCTGCGGCAGGCTTAGGGTCAGGGTAATACCAGGCCGCATCGCGGTTCTCCTGGCCATCCACGTTCAGCGAATAATACGATGCCAGTCCTTTCCATGGGCAGGTAGTATGTGTTGGTGAAGGCTCTAAATATTCGGCCTTAACACTTTCTTTCGGGAAATAATGATTGTTTTCAACCACAATGGTGTCGTTGCTCTCGGCAATAACCTGGTTGTTCCATACTGCTTTCATATAAGTTGGTTAGATATGCAGTATAAAGGTAGGGGTTTTAGTTGGAAAAGTTGATAAAGACCAAAAGTAGGGAAAGTGAGTAAAGTGTGAAAGGATTTGTTGGTTTAGGGTGTAAAGCATTGATGCATAGGCTAATCGGTCGGATGCAAGATTCTTTAATTAGTACGCCGTCTTTTCGGACTTTCCTGACTTTCGGACTTTCCTGATTTTTTTTAAAATAATATTTTTAATTATCCATTTAACGCTTATCTTTGCAATCCCAAAACAAAGGGTTGTAACAATCCAAAGTAGCGGGAAAAAGCCAGAAATGGCCCGTTCGTCTAGGGGTTAGGACAGGAGATTTTCATTCTTCAAACAGGGGTTCGATTCCCCTACGGGCTACAAAGCCGCTTTATGAAAGTAGGGCGGCTTTTTGCTTTTGATAGCTTTGGCAAATAATTGAGGATGCATAGTTGTCCACAATAGGCAACTCCCCCGGCATTCTACGCCCGAAATTTTCTGTAAGTTATAGACTCATTCCAAAATATGGAATGCTGCTTAGATGCAATATCCTCATATTCAAATAATTAATTCCGGGCATTTGCCTTGCATATCCTGTGTCGAAAAAATTAATATCGATACTCAATTAAAAGATCATGAAACAAAAAATTACCTTTTTAACTATCGGGATTTGTGTTTTTATACTATCGTGTAAAAAGAACGATAGTTTAACTAATACTACCCCCGGTAACCCGATTAACCCAATAAATGCCGACAGCCTGATAGCGCCATCGACATTTAATTTTAACACAACAAAGAATGTTACCGTTAGCATTAACCTTGCAGCCGGTAATAACGATCCGATCGCCAGTATTCCCGTAGATATCTATGCAGGCGACCCGGCAACAACGGCGCCTGTTTTAACCGCAGTAACTGATGCCGGTGGTGCATTGCACGCAACAATAAGCCTGCCTGCCCATGTAGATACATTAATTGTTGATGCAAAATACATCGGCCTTATGCGCAACGCTAAGGCGGTGATCACCAACAATGCGATAAGTGGCACCATTGGCGGCCCGGCTGGTTACAGCGGAAATTTTGTTGAGAGCAGCTATGTTGAGCATGTTCCCAAAGGGATGCGGGCCTTTAACTCATCAAGCCCGTTTGCATCGGCAGTTAACACCATTTATACTTACATGGGCCCATATGACAGCTCAGGGGTTCCAAAAGATCTTGTGCCAGCCTCAGATCCTATAACAGCAGACCTATTATCATTCCTTAACGCATCCTTGCCCGAAACCGTGGATGTAAGAAAAATACACCCCCAATACCTGCAATCGTCAGCCACAGCCGATTTAAATGTCGTTAAGGACGGTGAAGTATGGATAACTTTTGTGAGTGAAGGGGCGGGTTATCTGAATTCTCTTGGTTATTACACCTACCCAACTAACAGCCCGCCTAAAAGCGCGGCTGACATTAAATCAGTAACCTATATTTTCCCAAACGCATCCTTTCCAGGTTCGGGCGGCAACTTACGCCCGGGTAACAAAATAAAACTGGGCAAGTTTGCCGCGGGCACTTCAATCGGTTTCGTGTTGTTTGCTAACGGCTGGACTGGCAAAGAAGTTAATAGCGATGCAGCAAAATTTTACTCTACAACGGCTTGTAACCCCGAAACTAAAGCTGAGCTGAAAAGGCATACCGTGTTATTATATGCGGAAAAACAAAATCTGTATATGATAGGCTTTGATGACCAGAACAGGGAAACAGGAAGCGATAACGACTTTAATGATGTGGTATTTTACGCTACCTCAAACCCCACGGCGGCAATATCTAACGAGAACGTTCAGCCTGTGGACCAGCCCAAAGATGCTGACGGCGACGGCGTAACAGACACATTCGATCAATTTCCGAATGATCCGGCGAGGGCTTACGTAAGTTACTATCCATCAAAAACCACCTTTGGCACCCTTTTATTTGAAGATTTGTGGCCGGCAACCGGCGATTATGACCTAAACGATATGGTAGTTGGCTACCGTTATAAAACAGTTACAAATGCGCAAAACCTGGCAGTTGAAATGTATGCCGACTACGCGGTTGAAGCATCAGGGGCATCATACGTAAGCGGTTTTGGAGTACAGTTTCCGTTTAGCAGCAGCCAGGTGAAAACTGTTACAGGGCAAAAACTTATCGGCAGCTATATTAAACAAAACGGCAACGGAACCGAGGCTGCGCAAAGTAAGGCCGTGATTGTACCGTTTGACAATTACCAGGCTATTATTAAACGCCCCGGAGGACATTACATTAATACTGAAAATGGTGCGCCATACATTAAAGGCGATACCGTTCATGTTTTTATGAGCTTTGTAACGCCGTTATCGGCAAGTACGCTGGGTACAGCTCCGTTTAACCCGTTCCTGATAAGCAACCAGCGCAGGGGGTATGAAGTGCACCTGCCTAATACACAGCCCACTGACCTGGCAGATAAAAAGCTATTCGGCACGCTGCAGGATAACACCAACCCAGGAATTGGCGTGTACTACAAAACAAAAAACGGCTGGCCATCGGCATTGAATTTTTCAGCGCCGTTTGATTACCCGGCTGAAGGCTCTTCTATTGCCAAGTCATATAATTACTTTTTGCAATGGGCAAAAAGCGGCGGCACATTGCACCAGGACTGGTATTTGAATACCTCCGGTAACCGTAAAGAATCGCTGATCTATAAGAAATAATTAAAGGTTTTATACAAACAATCAGCTGAAGGGTCGGGGTTTAACCCCGGCCTTTTTTGTGACTATATTTGGGCGGTAATTATGGTGGCAGTTCTTCGCTCATAAAATAATAGCTCGTTTTTTACTAAATATATTAGTTTAATTCTGCATATTTGTAGTCACCGGGTCTTATCAAACTACTCACTTTTTTATTTGATTTTGAATGCGTAAAAAGTTTGTGCCACGTTCTTTTAACTTTACTATAAAGCCATTCCCCGGAAGCATTTAACGTCGTTTACGGACGATTTTGCTGACAGTTTCCCTGCTTTTTCACAGGGGTAAAAGACAGTTTTTGATATGGGAATCGATTTTTTTCACAGGTATAAAATGCGGTTTTGGCATGGGAATCAATTTTTTTTACAAGGGCGAAAGGCGGTTTTGATCTGGGAATTCGCGCTTTTTCAAGGTTGAAATGCCATTTATACCAACACTTTCAGGGATCACACAATGCTTAATGTATTTAATATCAATAGTTTAATATTGATAATGGTGCTTTGATGACGGGCGGTAATTTGCTAAAGCCTAAACAAAGAAAGCGCCTGCTGAGGCGCTTGTATATTTGAAACAGGCTTTAAATTAAACTCCTTATTACACCCCACCATGAGGCGTATGTATAAATGTTTTATTGGCATTGCGTAGCTTAAAAAACAATTTAAACATGGTAAAAAAAGCTGCCGGCAAACTATAAATAGCCTTATATAACTGTTTGTTAAAGTATTCGGCAGGAACGGCCAGCGTTATGGATACGTACGTTGTGACCCAGAGGGTGAGCCAGTAAACCGGGGATAAGGACGGCCCGGGCATCAGCGACAATAAAAACGCTATTGGCGTAACTCCCAGCAGGAAAATACGGGGCAGTAATATGGTTTGCATCACTTTGTCAAAAAAATCGATATTGCCCTTTAACAATTGTACAAAGCCGTCGCCAAGGTAGCGCTGCATGTAGTGCAGCTGTGCCGACAGCCACCTGCGGCGCTGGTTAGCAAGGGTTGATCGCTGGGTGGTCTTCTCGTCGTACACCAGCGCCTCTTCGGCATAACCGAACTTAATTCTTTTTCGCAGCAACCGCAGTTCCATTTCTTTGTCAAAGCCCCCTACGGCGGTGATCTCGGGAATAATTTCTTTAAATAAACTAAAGGTAAGCGCCATCCCCGAGCCAATTATAGCGCACGATAAGCCCAGCGCACGGTGCGCCTTTCTGAAAATATGGTTATTTATTCCCTCGCTAATGGCATCAAGCAACGCATAGGTTGTATTGGTGTTTTTTGCGACCCTGCGGCCCTGGACAACTTTAAAGCCCATTTTTAAAACGTCATTCATTTTGTACAGGTAGTCTTTGGCGCAAATGTTATCTGCATCAAGCACCAGGGCATAATCAAAATTGCCTTTGGTTTGCGTCAGTGCTACATTAAGGGCCTTCGCTTTTGTGCTTTTTTCAAACGTTACCTCAACAACTTCAATTGGTAAATTGCGCAATTTAGCCAGCGTCTCGGGCTGCAACGAATCAGCAATAACTACAATTTTTCGTTTGTGAAGCGGATAATCTATTAAAACGGCAGCCAATGCGGTTTCAACAATAACTGCATCTTCCTTGTATGAGGGGATGTAAATTACAAAGCTGCCGGCTTCCTCTGCCGCCGGGTACCTTGTTGATGGAATAACGCGCCCGGCCACCGAAAATATAAAAAGGTATAATGCCTGGAAAGCCAGGAACAGGAATACCACCAGGGTTAAACAAAAAATAAATCCGTTAATATAATACATGTCTTTGAAAATTAATTACGTTTATAGCGTGCGTTCCAGGTTAATCCCCACCAAATATTGGCGGCATATTCCCATTTGCCCTGTAAGGAGTATTTGAGCAGTGCAGTGGGCATGGCGATGGTTAAAAAAAAGAACTTGCTGATTATTCCTTTGAAGCCAAATGTGTTTCGCCTGATAAATAACAGCCTGTTACGGTTTTGATAGTACACTTTAAGCGGGTTCATTTTACCAACGCTCATCGATTCTTTATGAAAAACCAGGGATGCGGGCTGGTACCATATTTTAAAGCCGGCCCGCTGAGCGTGCTCGCTAAAATCAAGTTCCTCGTAATACAGGAAATAGTCCTCGGGCAACAGCCCTATTTTATTAAAAACCCTTTTGCTGATACTTCTCAAGCCATTGTATGGCGCGGGCCCATGGCTTCAAAAGCTTTATTGCAATTATTTAGCGATGTGGATTGGGGAGATTTGGATTATATGATCGTTGACTTACCTCCCGGCACTGGCGATATACACTTATCATTGGTTGCCAGTGTTCCTTTAAATGGAGTTGTGATTGTAAGTACCCCTCAAAACGTGGCCTTGGCCGATGCTAAAAGAGGTGTGGGAATGTTTAAATTACCAACTATAAATGTTCCTGTACTGGGTATTGTAGAAAACATGGCTTACTTTAGTCCACCTGAATTACCAAACAATAAATATTATATCTTTGGTAAAGATGGAGCAAAAAACTTAGCACAAGAATTAGAGGTGCCACTGCTCGGAGAAATCCCTTTAGTGCAAAGTGTGTGTGAAGCGGGAGATGCCGGAAGACCGGCTGTGTTGCAAGAAAGCACACCACAAGCCATCGCTTTTATGGAAATGGCAAAAAATGTAGCACAGCAAGTATCTATTGCAAATTCAAAGAAAAAAGAAGTTACTCTTAATTAATAATATTAAACCTAAATTAATAATGAGTGTTTTAAAAACAAAAGTTGAATCTGCCTTAGAACAAATCCGTCCTTACCTGCAAGCCGACGGAGGAGATGTTTCTTTAGTTGAAATAACAGAGGACATGATCGTTAAACTTGAACTTC
>JAZJZL010000216.1:0-10619 GCA_040389845.1 Bacteroidota bacterium | reverse complement strand
GTGTTTAATGTTTCTAAAAGTGATGCGGGCTATTCGTCTACATTCGACAGCCCTGACCAAAAAGCTTTCGGTATAGGCTGCAGCAAAACAATACTGGTGAAAGACAGCTTGCATATTGAAATAGCGGCCATAGGCGGTGCATATAATGGCGCATGGGACGGCAAAGATGCACTCACAGGTATCTATAAGCAGGGCGGCGGACAAATACAGCTTAATATGAAACGCATCACCGTCGAAGAAAAGGCCGGTCTCTCAAAAACACCTGAACGACCACAGACCCCAAAGCCACCTTTTAATTACTTTAACCAGGATGTGGAGTATGACAACGCCGACAAAAGCGTGCATTACGGCGCAACTTTTACCCGGCCCAACGGGGATGGCAAATATCCGGCGGTGATTATCATCAGCGGCAGCGGTACGCAGGACAGGGACGGCACTATTTTAGGCCATAAAATATATTGGGTACTGGCCGATTACCTTACCAAAAACGGTATCGCCGTTTTAAGGGTGGATGACCGCGGTGCAGGCAAAAGCACGCTTGGTCCGGATATAAAAAATGCGACAAGTCTTACTTTCTCGTATGATATTGAGGCTAGTCTTAATTATTTGGAGACGAGGGCAGATGTAGATAAAAAACACGTTGGCTTAATAGGCCACAGCGAGGGCGGTATGATTGCGCCAATGGTTGCGGCAAGGCGTAAAGATGTAAGCTTCATTGTAATGTGGGGCGCTTCAGAAACAGGCGGGGCACAAATCAATACCGAACAAAACGCACACGCATTGAAGAAAGCAGGTGTGGATGACACAGCAATCCGTGCTTTTTCAGATCTGAATATGCAGATTTTGAATTTATTCGCGTCTTCACCGACTGTGGAAGCGCTGGATGCAAAAATACCGCCCGCATTTGCATCATGGAAAAGCAAGCAGGCGCCTGCTATACTCGCAGCGCTGAATGCCGATAAAGCATCCGACCAGGATATCATTAAACAATACAACGGTTTGTACAATATGCCCTGGATGCGCTACTTTATAAGCTACAACCCTGCCGCAGATTTAAACAAAATAAAATGCCCGGTATTAGCCATCAACGGCGAAAAAGATACGCAGGTGGATGCGGCCTCGAACTTAAAGGTGATACAGGAAACCATCACAAAAAACGGCAATAAGAATGTGGAGGTGAAAACCTTGCCCGGTCTTAACCACCTGCTGCAAACGGCCAAAACCGGCGATGTTTCGGAATATGAACAGTTAACCGAAAGCGTATCGCCTTCAGCCATGAAAATAATTGCGGACTGGATTAAAATTCATACCAAATAATTACGTTTTAGAGGAGAATCAAGAGCCAGGAATCAAGACAAAAAACATTTTCCTGATTACCCGGTTTTTTCCTAATCTTGACTCTTGTCTCTTGGTTCTTGAATCTTTTAAAAACATGAAAAAGTTTATATCCGCATTCGCTCTTACCCTGATATTTTTATCCCCTATTTGTCTTAAAGCACAACAAGGCGACCTCCGTCAGCAAGTAACTGACATTATCAAACCTGCAAAAGGTATAGTCGGTGTTTCACTTTTGGGCCTTGAAAGCCGTGATACACTTTCGGCTAACGGCGATGCACGGCTGGTGCTGCATAGCGTAATGAAATTCCCTATTGCGCTTACCATACTGCACATGGTTGACTCGGGCGTATTTAAGCTCGACCAGAAAGTTCATTTTAAAAAGCGCGATATGGCTACCAAATTGTATAGTCCACTGCGTGATAAATTTCCAAACGGAGATGTTGACGTAACCATTGCCGACTTATTAGGCTATATGGTTTCGCAAAGCGATAATGTTGCCTGCGATATGCTGCTGAAAAAAATAGACGGTCCGAAACCTGTGCAGGATTATATGTTGCATTTAGGCATACGTGGCATTGCTATTCGTGCCTCAGAAGAGGATATGGCATCGGCCTGGGAATTGCAGTATACCAATTGGGCCAAGCCAAAGGAAATGACCATTTTGCTTGATAAGTTCTACAAGGGCGAAATCCTATCGAAAACCAGTACCGATTTCCTTTATAAAATAATGGTTGAAACCACTACCGGCCCGAAACGGCTTAAAGGTTTGCTGCCTGCCAATATGGTTGTCGCCCACAAAACCGGCACATCGCCAACCAACAGCGCAGGTTTATCACCGGCAACTAATGACGTCGGAATTATCACCCTGCCTAACGGCAAGCACCTGGCTATAGCAGTTTTTGTTTGTAATTCTACAGATAAAGAGGATGTGCGTGAAGGAATTATTGCAAAAATTGCAAAGGCCGCGGTTGATTTTTACGGGAAATAAAAGATATCTAGAGATTTGACAACTTTTTAAAAGTTGTCAAATCTGATTCAGCTGATTAATCCAACGCCTCCGCAATCTCCGCAAACCCTTTTTCCCTCGCCAAATCGGCGGGCAATTTACCGCCTTCCATACGCGAGCTTACATCTGCGCCGTGCTCCAGTAAAAGGATAAGTAAATCGATATTGCCGTTTTGCGCGGCTGAATGCAGTGCGGTAGCGCCGGCTTGCTGTTTTACATTTACCAGGGCATTGTTTTCTATCAGCATGCGGGCAATCTGGGTAAAGTTACCTGCCGCGGCGGAATGCAACGGATAAACCCGGAAGCCGTTGTTCGAGGGCATATTTACATCAGCCCCTTTTAAAACCAGGTATTGCGCAATTTCATAATGACCAAAATAACAGGCAAGGCCCAGCGGTGTAAAGCCATCCTCTGCATAAAAATTTATGGCATCAGGATGGGCATAAACCAGGTTAGCAACCACATCGAACCTGCCGGCGGCAGATGCCTCAAATAAGTTTATTTCGTCGAGGTATTTTAAAATAATGGAAGTAACATCTGGCTTTTTGTAGTAGCAGGATAGCATTAACGGCGACACATGATGACTGGTACGGACTTTTGCCAGCGCGGGGTTTTCGCTAAGCAACGCATCGAGGCCGTTTAGGTCGCCGGTTGTTATAAATTGTTCCAGTTTCTCAACACTCATCAGGCGTATTAACAGTAGGTAAGGATGATATTAAAGGTAAATATAACAATTAACAGCTTTTTTTCATATTAAGTAATAATTTCTTGTACAACAATTCGCGTCAAGAAGAGGAAAGGTAAAAGATACCGCTTGTAGACGCAATATTTTGAGCCTCCGGTATACGTAAACCATGGACATTTTTCAGAGACACATGTGATGTGTCTCTACATTGGTATCTTAAATATTCGCCTTTACGTTTTGCGCGATGAGCTGCGAAAATTCTGTTGAGCCCTGTATATTCAAATGGAAATAATCAGCAAACTTTTCTGAATGACCGTTAAAGCGAGGGTCTTTTGAATAATCTAAAAACGTAACATTTTTGTACTGCCCCGTCATTTTTTCGATAAGGTTCCGCTCCAGCATTTGGTTATCAAGTTCGAAAGAATTATTGAGTACGGTGGGCGATATAACCACCAGCGTTTTGATATTGTATTTGGCAGCATTATCCAAAAACTGCTTAAAGTAGGCCACTGCCTTAGCTTCGGCCACCTCTGTTTTCTGGCTAATCTTTTTCGCCCTTTTCTCCATTCGCTTTAAATAATCGGCTGTTTCGGCTTTGGTTAAACTGCTTTCAAGAGGCAAATAACCGTTATCATCCTTTGTAACGGATTTGGCCAGTAAGGTATTGCAAGCCATTATAAAAGCAGCGGAATTGAAGGGATATGTTTTTGAAACTAATTTATCCGGCTCAAACGGACTAACCTCTTTTATATATTTCATCAACTGCTCGTGCTCGCTCGCATAAGGCAATAAAATAGAAAGCCGTTCGTATTTCGTGCGATCGATTCCGAGTTCGCGAGGGCTGATATCTAATATTATAAGTCTCGGAATATGCCGTGCAAGCGATACTTCCTGTATGGCTGCCGCATAAGGTATCATTAATCCATCCCTGCCTGAATTGTAGCAGCTTAAGCCCGATGCCTTCGAGATGATTGATGGCGAGTAATGCCGCGCGGCCCTTGAACTACCGAAGATGAGAATATCCTGTCTGGCACTATCCAGCGCGTAGGTTGTTTGGCTGTATTGACCTTTCTTTTGGCTGAAATAGATTTTCTTAAGCGCAAGGCCGGCGAGGCGGTCGGCCGCAATTAAAATGATGCTGAACGCAGCCAATCGTACAAAAAAGCGAATTACAGGTTTGTTCTTCATCTAAAATTGAAAATATATAAACTGACCGCCATTAAACACCCCGAAGGCAACTATCCATAATATGGTAAATGCCAGCGTTCCCCACCTTACAATAATATTTGGCGAGCTGAAAAAATTAAACTTGCCCGGATGATATTCCATCTTATACTCCAGTAAAAACAGCAGCACTATGGCCAGTATACATTGTGCAAAATTGTTAAGTCCGTCGGCAATAAATGGTGCAGCGCCGAAGCTTCGCAGGTTGCGGACCAGCGTAAAAGCATCGTGTATTGATGCCGCTCTGAAGAATATCCAGGCAAAAGTCACCAGCAAAATGGTTAACGCTATGCCGCTTAGTCGCACCAGTTTGGCGGCAAATTTATTTTGCGGCGATGGCAGGTAAGGCCTTATAGCCACATAGCCCACGCAATACAGGCCATGCAGCGCTCCCCAAATGATGTAGGTATAATTTGCCCCGTGCCATATACCGCTCACCAGGAATACGATAAACAGGTTTAAATACCGGCGGCCGGTACCAACTTTGCTACCGCCCAGCGGAACATACAGGTAATCGCGGAACCAGGTGGAGAGCGATATATGCCACCTGCGCCAAAAATCCTGTATGTTGGTAGCGAAATAGGGGCGCTTAAAGTTCGTCAGCAAATCGAAGCCCATAGTGCGGGCGCAGCCGATAGCGATATCTGTATATCCTGAAAAGTCGCAGTAAATCTGGATGGCGAAAAAGAATGCGGCGATAACGATGGTGCTACCATTATGGATATCCGGGTTACTGAAAACCGAGCCTACAAAAATAGAAAGCCTGTCCGCAACTACCAGTTTTTTAAAAAATCCCCAGAGCATTAGCTTTAAACCGGACTGCATCAGGCTGAAATCAAATTTGTGTTTTTCGCGGAACTGGTGCAGCACGTTTTGCGGCCGTTCAATTGGTCCCGCCACCAGCTGTGGATAGAACATTACATACAGGCTATAAATACCAAAATGACGCTCGGCTTTTTGATTGCCGCGGTACACTTCTATGGTGTAGCTCATGGCCTGGAAGGTGTGGAATGAAAGGCCAATGGGCAACAATATCCTCAAATATGGGATAGGGTTGTGGTAATTGAATTTATGTAGCAGCAGGTCGAAGTTGAGGTTTAAAAAGTTAAAATATTTAAACACTACCAGTATGCCTATGTTAGCGGCCAGGCTGATACCCAGTAACATTTTTCGCCGGCGCGGGGATTGTTCGTTTTCTATGTAAATGCCTGCCAGGTAATCTATTACAATGGTGAAGCCGAGGATCAAGATGTAAATTGGCACAAAGGCCATGTAGAAATAACAGCTGGCAGCCAACAATATCATCCACTTCATTTTATGCGGTACCACAAAGTATAACGTGGTTACAACAACATAAAAAATTATAAAATCGATAGAATTGAATAGCATAAATTGGTGTAAAGTGTTTGGATAAAGCACTCAAATCTGTCCCTGCGCGTTATCATGTTCAAATTCATTGCCACAGTGACCTAAAAAGCGGTTTTGAATAATTGTAACAGGAATGTTGCGAATGAGAATCAGGTAGAGAAGTTTATTAACCCGGTGTTAATAAATAGCCGCGGGGGGCGAGCCGTTTTATCTATTAACTTTATATTTGCAAAACAGAAGGGTTATACAGGATGCCGGTAAAAGGAAATACGTTTAAAGCAAATACATTCAAGCCAGAAAATCAGGGCCGCCAGCCTTCGCCAAAGACTGAGCGCGAGCGGCCGGTAAAGCAAAAGGACGACAAACGCCTTACACCATATGTGCTTAACGGTAAGGCTATCAAAATAACGGGGCTATTTTTATTGCTGCTGTCGGTTTATTTCGTGGTGGCATTCACTTCCTATCTTTTTACCTGGCAGGAAGATCAAAGCTATGTATCGCCAACCAACGGCGGCTGGCATAACTTGTTTCGCACCGCGCAGGAGTTGATGGAAAACCACGTAAAAAGCCCGGTTGTAGACAATTGGGCTGGTAAGCTTGGGGCGCTGCTTTCCAACCAGTTTATTTACGAATGGTTCGGCATCGCTTCGTTTGTGTTTGTTTTTATGTTTTTTGTGCTCGGCTTCCGCATGTTGTACAAAGTGCGGCTGGTATCATTAACCAAAACACTGGCTTATGGCTTTTTCTCACTGGTGTTTATATCTGTAACGATAGGTTTTTTTCATGCATTTTTATCAGATACGCCAAACTATGTTGAAGGCGGTTTCGGCTATTATACCAATCAGTTATTAGATGCGCAGATTGGACGTACCGGAACAGGCGCGATCCTGGTTTTCCTGTCGCTTACCATCCTGATTATCGTTTATAATATCGATTTTAAAATACCGCAACGTAAGGGTAAAATGGTTGAAACTGCCCCGGTTGGCGATATAATTCCTGAGCCTGTGGAGTTGGAGCCGGAAGATATTGCTGTTCCGGTGGAATGGAATGGAGGCCGCTCTAATAAGATGAAGCAGGGGACAGCCAATACCGAAAAGATGGTGAACCCCGAACCGGTTAAGGAGCAGGCTTTTGTTCAGAACCCTGTTTTTCATGAGCCGCTGGTTTTGGTTCCGGAGCCCGGCAATGATGATGAGGATACTGATGGTAGCGACATCCCCCTAACGATTGCGACAGAAAGACCGATCCCCGTAACCAATATTGAAAAAAGCGACGACGAGAAGGCCAAAAGCCTGGTAGACCAATTCGGTACCTACGACCATAAGCTCGACCTGGCAACGTACAAATACCCGCCGCTGGATTTGCTGGAAAACTACGGTTCTAACAAAATCAGCGTAAACTCCGATGAACTGGAGGCCAACAAAAACAAGATTGTTGAAACGCTGAATCATTATAACATCGAGATTGATAAGATAAAAGCAACTATCGGCCCGACGGTTACTTTGTATGAAATTATCCCGGCGCCGGGTGTGCGTATCTCCAAAATCAAGAATCTGGAGGATGATATTGCCTTAAGCCTTGCGGCTTTAGGTATCCGTATTATTGCGCCGATGCCGGGCAAGGGTACTATTGGTATCGAGGTACCTAACCAGCACCCTGAAATGGTGTCCATGCGTTCGGTACTATCGACAGAAAAATACCAGAACACCACAATGGATTTGCCGATTGCCCTCGGTAAAACCATTAGCAACGAAGTGTTTATTGCCGATTTGGCCAAGATGCCGCACTTACTGGTTGCCGGTGCTACGGGCCAGGGTAAATCGGTCGGTATTAATGCGATATTGGTTTCGCTGCTTTATAAAAAACACCCTGCCGAGCTGAAATTCGTATTGGTCGACCCAAAAAAGGTGGAGCTAACGCTGTTCCGTAAAATTGAGCGGCACTTTTTGGCCAAGCTGCCTGATGAGGCAGACGCCATTATTACCGATACCAAAAAGGTGGTAAATACGCTTAACTCGCTGTGTATCGAGATGGACCAGCGCTACGATTTGCTGAAAGATGCCCAGGTGCGTAACCTGAAGGAATACAACGAGAAATATGTTAACCGCAAAATAAGCAACCCGGAAATACACCGTTACCTGCCGTTTATTGTGCTGGTGATTGACGAGTTTGCGGATTTGATGATGACGGCCGGTAAAGAGGTTGAAGTACCGATAGCGCGTATTGCCCAACTGGCCCGCGCGGTGGGTATTCATTTGGTAATTGCTACGCAGCGCCCGTCAGTAAACATTATTACCGGTAGCATAAAGGCTAACTTCCCGTCGAGGCTGGCATTCCGTGTATTGTCTAAAATCGATTCGCGTACTATTCTCGACAGCGGCGGCGCCGATCAATTGATAGGCCGCGGCGATATGCTGCTCTCAACAGGCAGCGATTTAATTCGCGTGCAGTGCGCATTTGTAGACACACACGAAGTAGAGCGCATTGCTGACTTTATCGGTAACCAGCGTGGCTATCCGTCAGCATTGTTGTTGCCTGAATATGTGGGCGAAGGTGAAGCAAGCAGCAGTACCAAAGAATACGACCCTGATAACCGCGACCCTATGTTTGAAGACGCTGCAAGGCTGATTGTATTGCACCAACAAGGTTCTACATCACTTATTCAGCGCAAAATGAAGCTGGGCTATAACCGTGCAGGCCGTATTATCGACCAGTTGGAGGCTGCCGGTATTGTTGGTCCGTTTGAAGGCAGCAAGGCCCGTGATGTATTATACCCTGATGAATACAGTCTTGAACGCCACCTGGAGGCTTTACAAAAAGGTGAAGGTTAAACCTTTGTAACAATTTGCAATCATACATTTGCGTAATTTGATAAACCGCCCGGCAGGATTATTTTTGCCTGCTGAAACAATTTTTTAAAAACACGCTCTTATAATAAAGGGGATTAATCCTAATCTGTAAAATGAAAAAGTTATTTCTATTATCCATATTATCGATATTCGCTGTAAGCACCACCTTTGCCCAAAAGGACGCAGATGCAAAAACCATTTTAAGCAAGGTAAGCGCAAAATACAAAATGTATGATGTGGTGAAAACCGATTTTACCTTCACGCTCGATAACCCACAGGCCGGCGTTAAGGAAACACAAACAGGTACACTTATAGCCAAATCAAAGCAAAATAAGTTTAAAGTTAGCCTGTATGGTGCCGATGCAGCGACAAAAAATGTTGCCCAGCAGGAAATCATCAGCGATGGCAAAACACAATGGACTTATCTTAAAAAGGACAACGAGGTACAGGTAAACAATGTTGATTTGAGCGGCGAAGGCTTAAACCCGGCAAAGATTTTCACCATTTACGAGAAAGGCTATAAGTACCTTTACACCGGCCAAAAGAAAATAGGCGGCAAAATTTACCAGGAAATCGACCTTAGCCCGGAAGATGATAAAAAGGGCTTTTTTAAGGTGAGACTGGAAATTGATAAAGCGAAGAGCCAAATATACAGCGCCCTTATTTTTGACAAAAATGGCAGCCGCTATACTTATACCATCAAGAGCTTTACCCCGAACGTACCTGTAACCGATGCAATGTTTAGCTTTGATACTAAAGCGCATAAAGGTGTTGAGGTGGTAGATTTGCGGTAATTTAACGACAATTAATCACCACTGGCATCATTGCGAATGAAAATCCGGCGGTACCTAAAGGAGAAATGACAGAAAAGGGGTGTCATGCTGAGGCACTCGAAGCATGAGCGCAGTGGCCTATGCACCATGCGAGGCGTGCGGGCAAGGGCCTTTGCCCACGTCGCCCTTCGACAGGCTCAGGGTGACATGCCAACACCGCTTTTATAATTACCGCATAAATAACAAATGGTTACCAGCCATCAAAAACCCAATTCTAAATCTTTATAATTATGCCCTCTTGCTAAACAAGTTTCCGCATAGCTTATTACTTCATCCTGCTCCATTAATTCCAGGCGCTCCTTTATCGGCATATAGTCCATAGCGGCGGGTATTTCAACTGCAAGGAAATTACCATTGAGACCTTCGCAAGGACAGCCAAGCCCGGTAAATAAATTGAAGACAGTTTGCAATTCCAGTTCCTCATCGGTAATAATTACATGTATGGTTGAATTGCCCGAATGCTCGATGGTTTCTATATAAGTTAGCATTTGCTCGTCATCACTATATTTTGCTTTTACGACATCGCCCGACGCCAGCACAGGCACATAAAACGGGATATTATCTATTTTATAATAGCCTTTTTCAGCATCCACAGCTTCGGCCCACATAGTTTCAACAGTATGTTCGTCTAAAATGTCGCTGTAAAATCTGAAAAGTATCTTAACTAAATTGTCGTCGGCCATTGTAATAAAAATATCGCCAAAGATACCCAAAGAAAAAGCTCTGACAACCTAAGTTATCAAAGCTTCCGTTTTCTTATTCCTGTAATTCCCGAATTCGAAAAATTCGGGTTTAGACTATAATCTTATATAAATCTTATTCTTATCCAAAATCTTCCCAAACGTCCAACAAACCAGCATATAACAAATAGCGAATAACAGCGAGCCAATAGCCCCCGGCGCCACCGCCTGGAATACCACATCGTTTATCCAGTCAAAGAAATTGGCTTTTGGCGTAACCTGTATCATAAACAGGCAAACAACAAACAGCTCGGAGAAAAGGTAAACAGGCAGCGGGTTTTTCCCAACAGTAGTGAAAAATGCCGTCCAGTTGGCTTTATTCCATTCGCGAATTTCGACGATATATATCAAGACTGAAATTATTATTAGATCCAACCCAACAGTAAGCAGAGTGAATGGGCTCGACCATAATTTTTTAGAAATCGGGAAGGTCATATTCCAGCAAAGGGCTATAAAGATAAACAGTGCGCCCCACATCATTAACTTGGCAATGGTTTCATAGCGTTTGCCTTTATTAGCTTAATGTTTAAATAATATGAATAATTTATTATGGAAATAAAGAGTGATGTTTTTGGT
>JAZJZL010000215.1:32729-38810 GCA_040389845.1 Bacteroidota bacterium | reverse complement strand
CGTCTTTGGATTGCCACGTTGGGTGGTCTTTGCCGTTACGATGGTCACGAATACTTCAGCGTATCAAAAGCAACCGGCCTGGCCAACAACTTTGTGTACATCAACTACACCGATTCTAAAGGAACAGTTTGGGTAGGTACACAAAAAGGACTGTCATCGTACAATAACCAGAAAATTTACAACTACCCGGTGCCAACGGATGTTAGGCGCACTTATGTATTGAATATAACAGATGACAAGGCTGGACACATATGGGCGTTAATGGATAATAACCTATATAAGGCTGTTGGCGGGCAAATGCACAAGCTCGCACTGCCGGATAGCCTTAGTCGTGTGGTATGTATTACTACGGACAAAGCAGGGGTCTTATATGCGTCTTTCGCGGGCAGAGGCGTATATAAATTCGTTAATAATAAATGGCAGCTTTTTACACGGTTTAGTGAGGCTGCAAAAAAAGCATTCATCTTTAAAATACAATTCGACAAATTCAACAATAAAAGGCTGTTCCTGCTTGGACTAAATGGCTTATTAGCGGCGGAAGACAACGTAATAACTCCGATAGAAAATATGTTTATGGATGCCGCGGACGGCCCCCTGATAAGTTTCGACCAGGATTATGAAGGCAACTTATGGATAGGGGCGCAGCGTGGAGCCTATCTCATCAGTAAACAAAAAAATATCCATTTTACTGCTGATAATGGGCTGACCAATATTGCTGTATCCGCTATTTATTGCGATGCCGACCATAACGTGTGGCTGGGAACCCAGGGCAGCGGGATGTACCGCTATGAAGGCGGCGACCATTTGGTTTATGACAAGCTCCCGGGTGCAAGTCCGGGCCCGGTAGTGACCGGCTTAGCGCATGATAAGCAAAATAATATCTTATTTGGAACGGCAGGCAACGGTATCTTCAAGTACGATAACGGGACAATAAGCCATTTATGGTCGCCAAAAACAAATACAGGAACTGCTTTTATTCAAAGCTTGTGTACCGATAAGGATAAAAATGTTTGGATTGGCACCGACAGGTCAGGTATCTGGAAATTTGATGGCTCATCATTTACCGTATTAAAGGGAACGGAGCGTGCTTCAATAAACCAGATGGCTGCGGCTGATAATAATACGCTCTGGATAGGTACGCCTACTGGAGTTTATTATTATGAAAACGATAAAATAACACGCGTTCCTGGCATTTCCTCTTTCACGGCTGCAATTTATCCTCTGGGTAGCGATTCCGTGCTCATCGGCACTCAAGACGGTCTTAAGCTGGTGGTCAATAAAAAATTGGATGTGGGTTTTAAATTGGGGGCTTTATCGTCATCATCTATAATGTGTATAGTAAGCTATAACGACAATTTATTGTTTGGTGTAGACGATGGCGGTTTATATCTATGGAACAACAGGTACGGCATTTTAAAAAACTATACTACCAAACACGGCTTCCTGGCGAATACAATATACAGCATGGTTGCTGATGCCCATGGCAATATATGGGCGGGTACGGGCAGAGGTGTTAATCGAATTACCATTAATCCGGGCGGTGTTGCATGTACTATTAAACAAGCCGGCGACTCAAAAGATTTGCTGGCGGAAGCAAACCAAAATGCTGCGCTTTATGATAATGGAAAAGTATTCTTCGGTACCACTAAAGGTTTGCTGGTATTAAATTCAAGCGAACAGGTGCAGTCTGAAAAGCCGCCCCATGTTTTGATAGAGGCATTGAAAGTATTTACCGACGGTGATAATGGTGTGCAAATTATTAACAAAAGCCCGGTTAACAACTTAAAGCTGCCGGCGTCCCAAAATCATGTAGTTATAGCTTTTGCAGGCGTGTATTTAAAGAATCCCAACGAGGTTACTTATCAATATCGGTTATCAGGGTTGAATAATGATTTTAGCCCGCCTGTAAAGAGCAATACTGTCGATTATTCTTCGCTGCCGCCGGGTGCTTATACTTTCGAGGTAAGAGCGTTTAGCCCTGGAGACAAAGTGCCATCTGGTTTAGCAAAACTTAGTTTTGAGATAGCGCCGCACTTTTACCAGCAGTCATTGTTCCGGGCGCTGGCGGTATTATTGTTGGTTTTACTCGGATTCGGCCTGCAATATTTTGTGCAGCGGCGCCAGGTAAATAAAGAGCTCGCTCATGAAGCGCTGAAACGCGAAGAGAAACAAAAGTTACGCCAGCAGACTGCCGAAGACTTCCACGACGACCTCGGCAACAAGCTTACGCGTATTACAGTGCTAACCGATGTACTGAATACCAAGCTTGGCAACGATAAATCAGAGCAGAAAAGCCTGGTGGAGCAGATACAGCAAAATGCAGCTGCCTTGTACACAGGTACACGCGACATACTCTGGGCGCTCGATCCTAAAAGCGATAATCTGTACGAAATCCTGGCTCATATAAAGGAAACCGGCGTCGAGCTCTTTCACGATGTTAATATCGATTTTAGCTTTGAAGGTATAGAAGAAAGTTACAGCCAAATAAAGCTCCCCATGGAATATAGTCGTAATATTACTATGATATTTAAGGAACTGTTAACCAACGTGCTGAAGCATTCTGGGGTGCATAATGTAAGTATCAGCCTATCGTGGCCGGTTAAGACCATGTTGTTCATCAGGCTTACCGACGATGGCAAAGGTTATGATGAAAGCCGTTCGAGGCGTGGACACGGATTGGTAAATATGAAAACCAGGGCCCGGCGCATAGATAGTTTGCTATCGATAGAAAGCTCACCACAAAAAGGCACCACGGCTGAATTACAGGTTAAAATTAATGTAAAAGTATAGTGAGATGGAACGTAATATTAAAGTAACGATAATCGAAGATGATGATACCATACGCAACGGGTATGCATTTTTAATCGGCAATTCCGAAGGGAATGAGGTGGTATCCAGCTATTGCTCTTACGATTCTGCTGCGCACACGGTAGCCGGCGATAAACCCGACGTAATACTCCTTGATATTGAAATGCCCGGTATAAATGGTATTGACGCCATCCCCAGGCTGAAAAAGGTGTTGCCCAATGCTTTTATTTTGATATTGACGGTTTATGAATCTGAGAAGCTGATATTTGAAGCATTGGCTAATGGAGCGGCAGGCTATCTTACTAAAAACACGCCATCAGCAAAAATCATCGAGTCGATAAAAGAAGTTAAGGAAGGCGGCGGACCGATGAGTATCAACATCGCCAAAATGGTGATAAAATCCTTCCAGAAAAATCAAGAATCGCCACTATCGAAACGGGAAACACAAATACTGGAACAGATTGGCAATGGAAAAAGCCGCAGCCAGATTGCCCGTGAGCTATTCATCGACCTGGAAACCGTCCGCAGTCATATCAAAAATATCTATATCAAACTCGATGTAAATTCAAGGGCCGATGCTATTAAGACCGCCAGACAGAATAAGCTGATTTGAGATTTAAGAGTCAAGAGCCAAGAAAATTACGTCATGCCGAATTTATTTCAGCACCCCACCCTGCGCGGTGCTGAAATAAATTCGGCATGACAGCTTTTGTTTTTCTGGCTTAAATCTGACTCCTGGTTCTTGTATTTGAAAAATTCACCCCGTTAGGGTGATACCACAGCACCTTTTATAACCCTAAATTTGAGGTAATTAGATTAAAGAAATTCCTCATTGACGGGTTATTAAATAATAGGGCTATGGAATATTTAAAGACTTTAAAAAACAATAACATTATATACAGCGGGACCCGCACTTATAAATCATTACAGCAATCCACCGCTGACTTCAGTCTGCGGTTTGTTTTATCCGGTAAGGAGGATTACTGCATCGGCCGCAGAACCCTTACTATTTACCCTGATTCATTTTTGATACTGAATAAAGGAACACAGTACACCAGCATCATCGATTGTGCATCGCCGGTACATTCGTTCGCAATCAGCTTCGATGAACAGTTTATTGAGGATTTTAAAAGACGCAGAATGGTTAAAGGTGATAAATTGTTTAAGGTAGACTATAACATACAGGAAACCGTGTTCAATGAAACCATCTATCCGTTTGAAGGCGATATGTTGTTGAATATCCAACATCTTAAATATTACCTCGACTGTGGCATGCAGGATGAAAAACTGATAAACGAGCATCTTGATAACTGCCTGGCAAGCTACTTTAAAATCTATACCGAAGAGATATCGCAAAAAGCCGACCGCCTTAATTTTTTAAACAGGAGCACTAAAATGGAGATATTGCGCCGATTAAACCTCGCGAAGGAATATTTGTACACCAACTATAATCGCAATATAGGTTTGGATGAACTGGCTGAATATGCATGCCTCTCTGTTAATCACCTGCTGCGTACTTTTAAACAAGCATTTAGCTTAACGCCTCACCAGTTTTTAGTGCAATTACGTTTGCAGCGAGCGCAGGTGCTATTAAAGAATACCGATTACCCGGTGAACGAGGTTGTAAATCTTATTGGCTTTGAATGTCCCAGCTCATTTATCAGGCTATTCCGCGAGCATTTTCAAACAACACCGCTCAAATATCGGCAAAGCGCTTAACCAGGCGTTTTGCAGGCAATCGGCCCCATGAGTGCAGGGCCGTTTTTTTTATTTTGCTATTCCGGAAGTGGTAGATAGATTGTTTGCCGGTAACAAATCGCTTTAAGCCAAGTAGTCATTCTTACGCCGGGGGCGCAAATGAATATAAATAGGGTTTACACATGGTTTACACTTTTTGCCTGAAATCTTAGTTTAAGATATTGATAATAAGTAACTTAAATGGTTTCAGGTGGGTTGCACCTGTAACCTTGTGGTAATTTTGTGGCTTTGAAGTAAATTATTGATTTACAGTTTTTTGGCAAAAAAATAAGGCAAGTCACGGAGAATTCGCGTTTATTTTTTTTTTGGCATTTTTTATAGCTATGGGTTTAAACCCATAGCTATATATTAAATGAGCAACTATTCAGTTTTTAAGCTTCTTATTGGGTTTGCCAAAGCAGCTTTTATCGATTGAAAACTTACGGTAATCAGGGTTATGAAAAGCGCACCAGCTCCTGTCAGTACAAATATCCAGCCTGATATAGACGATCTATAATCAAAGTGCTGCAGCCAGCCGTGCATCAGGTACCAGGCTACCGGGCTTGCAATGATTAAGGCGATAAGTACCAAAGCCACAAAATCTGTTGATAACAGTCTCCACAGGTTGAATACGGAAGCTCCCAATACTTTTCGTACACCAATTTCTTTTATGCGTTGCTCAGCCATGAATGAAGCCATTCCAAATAATCCAAGGCAACTGATGAAGATAGCCAGGCCTGCAAAAAATGCAGCCAGCTGACCAATACGCTGCTCGTCGCCAAATTTGCGGGCATACAGTTCATCTACAAAATTATACTGGAATGGTTGGTCAGGATTGAATTGTTTGAATATCGGTTCGATTTTTTCGATAGCTGCGTTGGCACTTACCTGCGGTTTAATGCGCAGAAGTATCGTGCCGCCCGCTCCTTTATTAAGGAAGAAAACAGCGGGCTTAACCTGTCCGTATGGAGAATCGGTTATAATATCTTTAATAACACCGATAATTTTGA
The DNA here is from genome assembly GCA_040389845.1 of Bacteroidota bacterium. GTDB lineage: Bacteria > Bacteroidota > Bacteroidia > Sphingobacteriales > Sphingobacteriaceae > Mucilaginibacter. The sequence continues at coordinate 33,255 of JAZJZL010000215.1, read as the reverse complement.
ACTGGTTGCCATAATAAGTTACATTTTCGGTAAGCGGATTTTTCATCCCCATAAATTTAATAGCCGCTTCATTAACCACTACTGCTGCCGAATCAGTTAAGAATTGGTTTGAAAAGTCGCGACCTTCTCTAAACTGCCAGCCCGCGGTTTTGCCGTAGTCGAAAGCTACGCCGGCTTGCTGAAAATCAACACTCAGGTTGGGGTCTTTGTCGCGCCACTTGATAGCGCTGGTGCTGCCTGCGCCTGTGGTAGGGGGTACATCACCCTCTGCCATACTAACTATCGCACCGGTTTTAAGCAGCTCGTCTTTAACGGATTCGTACTGTTTATGAATAGCGTCCCCGCCAACCGGGATAGATACAAGTCCATCTCGCGTGTAGCCAACAGGCCGGTCCTTGGCGTATTGTATTTGTTTGAAAACAACAATGGTACCGATAATCAATGTAATAGATGCAGTAAACTGTACCACCACCAATACCTTGCGTGGCAACGCTGCCAGCCTGCCAACACGGAATGTGCCTTTAAG
>JAZJZL010000215.1:30290-32719 GCA_040389845.1 Bacteroidota bacterium | reverse complement strand
CTTAACCGGTTGGAATGATGACAGGTAAAACGCGGGGTAGCTGCCGGCAATAAAACCCGTAAACAGGCAAAAGCCAATGGCGCAAAGCCAGAAAGTTGGTTCAGTAAAAGGAATATCGATGCGCTTATTTGCCACCTCATTAAATAGCGGCAAACCAGCCTTTACAAAAAACAGCGCCAGTGCAAAAGCAAGAAAAACGCACATTATCGATTCAGAAAAGAACTGGTAAATCAATTGGCCGCGCAATGAGCCTACAGCTTTACGGATACCAACCTCTCGCGCCCGTTTCTCAGAGCGTGCTGTGCTCAGGTTCATGAAGTTAATACAGGCAAGCAACAGTACAAATGCACCGGTAATACCGAACATCCATACGTATTGAATACCGCCCCCTACATTTTTTCCATCCCTGAAGTCATCGTATAGGTGCCATTTGTTCATCGGGTGTAAAAACAACGCTGGTTTCTTTTTAGCCAGAACGGAGTTTACATTGCGCAGCTTGGCATCGCGTATTTTTAATGAAAGCGCATTTATATCTGCGTTCGGCTGCATCTGCACATATAGGGCTGTGAAATTTGGGCGCCATGGTTCGCGCATATCCTTAATGCCGTTGGCATTGTAAAACATTTTCCACGAGCCTATAAAAGTAAAGTTGGTGAAGCTTGAGTTCTGTGGAAAATCGGCATAAACACCAGCAACTTTGGCTGTTATCTGATTATCAATCTTTAGCGTTTTACCCATCGGGTCGCTGCCAGCAAAGAAAGCTTTCGCAGTTGAGGTTGATATGATGATAGAGGTTGGGTCGCTGAGCGCATTTCTGCTGCCTTGCAACATTTGTAGGCTAAACATTTCCGGGCCTTCGTTTTCCGTAAAGGCGCCGCCGCGCGTAAGTTTCTTAGTGTCGAGCGCCAGGGTATGATCGCCGCCACCGGCTATCATTACAACGTGTTTAAAATCGCTGCCATAGCTTTTGCGGATTTCATCGGCCAGCGGATAGGGTACAGACTGCCAGGTTTGTACTTCGCCGTTATTGGTGACGTTTTGTATTACGCGGGCTATATCGCGGTAATTATCTGTAAATCTATCGAACGAAAGCTCGTCCCATATCCATAAACCTATAAGCATAGCCACGGCCATCCCTATGGATAATCCTGAGATATTGATAAATGAATGAACCTTGTTTTTAATAATGTTCCGCCAGGCAGTTTTAAAATAGTTCTTTATCATGGTGTGCGTGTTTAAACCTGGCTTGGATAATGAAAATTCGTGCCACTCTTATATGTTATTGATAGTCAATTAGATGAGACAAAATAAGAAAGAGTAGATGTATCGTTTTCGAACGCAGGAGTGTGCGGTTCCGGCAAAGCGAATTAATGACTAAACCGGGATGGCTTTATAAAATCCCGGTTTAGTTAGAAGATGAATGCTAGTGCAAGCTAAAGTTTAGCCTGCCAGTTTAATTTTACGTTATTGGTGCCCGATGCCGGGGCCGCCAGGTAATTGACGATAATATTGGTTGCATTTGCTGTTAAGTAAAAGTTTCCGGCTGCATCGGTAGTTGTTGGAACAGCAGTAAAATAAGACGGGGTAGAACCTAATCCATGGGCAATATTGTAAGAGCTTGAGCCGCCATTCGCGGTAAACGCCCCGGTAGCAGGAGGACTGGCATACGGTACCCAACCAGTGTTAGTACCCGACCCGCTTTCCTTTACGTAGATGGAAGTGCCATTGCCACCTGTGGTATTAAAATACATCGAACCTGGATTTGCGGTTATGCTGCCCTGGGGACTACCAGAGCCGCCATAAAGCAACACTTGCGTAGAGGTGCCTAGTTTGATGCCTTTTGCAAATGAGCCGGAATCATTAGACCATAATGTGCCGGTACCTTGTACGTAAAAGGTTTCTGCGCTAGCAGAATTTAGTACATCAATAAGTTTGGCGGAACTTGTATTAAAAGATTGAAGCGTTAATAAGGGGATGCCAGAGGTGCCGCCTGTTTGCATAATAGCGTCTCTTCCATGCCAATTATTATGAGTGCCGGAGTTCAAAATTTGGGTGGAAGTCCAGTTTAGCCCACCGATTACTTCGTTATATTGAGAATTGGCCGCAAACTCGAAGGCTGTGGTTACACTTGTTGCTCCGATAAATTCATATCTTGGATATAATATGTAATTAAATTCTCCACCCAAAATCGCCGCTTTTGGCAAGGTGCCGGTTACTGAGCTTTCAAATGACGGAAATAAAAAACGATTGTTATTGTTGGGGTTTGTTGTGATGTCTGAAATGTTCAGATGCACAGAAGCATATGCAAACAAAGATGAAAATGTAAAATGTCCACCATAAAACATATTTTCATTTACCCAGCCCGAAGCCGTATGGTCCAATAATAGGGAGGTTGTCTCAAGTGGCGCCTCCTATTGTCCAGCAAATAC
>JAZJZL010000215.1:0-30280 GCA_040389845.1 Bacteroidota bacterium | reverse complement strand
GTAATATTTATTATATACGTTGCCATGTCCATCTGCGTATATTAAAATGCCTGTACCAAATCCGTAAACTTCTCTTATTTCAATATCCGATGTATAAACATTCTGAATCTTCACGCCAATGCTTGTGCCTGACAGGTCTGACGATGTGTACATCACAGTTAATCCCCTTACATAATAACTAAAAACGGGGGTTGTTGTTGAACCGAGAAAGACTGCAGTTGCTGTGGTAGATGAATAAAAAGTTCCTTTTTGGGTGTATTTACAATTATTGGGCAAATTCAGATTCAATGAAGAAATATAATAGTCTCCCTCTGGAATTACAATTTCCTGTCCTTCCTGTAATACAGCTACGGTAGCTTCTATTGCGGTTTTGTTATCTGTCGGTGTACCTGTGCCCGTATAGTCAGCAACCGCGCCGAACCACCAAACATTTAGGCCCTGGCCGTCAGCTATTTGTCTTACCCAAAAACCGCCGGGAGAAGGGGCGGCGGCGAAAGTTGTTCCGCCATTCGCTACACCACCGGGTATTGTTGCCGCGTAATCAAATACACCGCCAGTAGCCAGGTCCGTTACCAAAATCGAGGTCGAAGTATTTCCTGCAGTAGTTCCTAAATCTGTTAAAGTTGATACCGTAATTAACGTAAGTGTGCTCATAGATGATAAAATTTAGTGTTATAAAAGTAAAATAATTCCTGCAAATTACAAAGATTGTAGAGTTATTTATTCCCATACATTGTTTTTGTCAACCATTAGGGTGACCATTTTCTTAATTCTATTATTTGCGGCGATATTCTTAATCCGACCGGGTTTTAACATAAACACAGGCAATTGCCGCTTAATTTCGTTCCTTTGCAGTAAGTCTCAATCACCTACCTGTATGTCAGCAACCACTCAAACCGATGCAGAAGTATATAACCTCATGTGGTCGTTAAGAAAATTCACGCGGTCGTCATTAATGCAGCAGCAGATTATTGCCGAAAGGGCAGGGCTGCATGCTACCGATGCCGAGTGTATTGATTTTTTAATGGAGATGGGCCCTTCAACTGCAGGTGCATTAGCCAAAGCGACAAGACTCACCACCGGGGCTATTACCAATGTTATCGACAGGTTGGAGCGCGCTGGTTTTGTTAAACGCGGCCCCGACCCGAAAGACAGGCGCAAAGTAGTGGTGACTTATATCCCCGAGAGAAAAACCGGCATGAGTGAATCGTACGCTGCATTGGCAGGAAATGTGCAAAAGCATCTGTTAACCTATACAAAAGAAGAACTCGAACTGCTGACGAAGTATACCGATGCGCTGACGGAGATTTATTCCGGAGCATAGAATACCGTAGTCTGTACATCGTATTCCCGAAAATTTTGACGATAAACGTTCAAGTTTAAGTTGTAATTATTAACTTAACGCAACCTAATTCGCTAAGCCATGGAGTTTAAAGCACGCGCCAGCAATACATTTTTAATGAATATGTTTTTGATAGCGTTTGCCTTGCTAATGGCCGCCAGCGATTTTGCACAGCCGCCAAAACCGGATGGTTTCTGGCATTACCGCTATATCGGTTGGTTATTGATTTCAATGGCAAGATTGTTTGTTTATTGGAAATACCTTTACATCCTGCTTACCGGGAAACTAGTTTTGTCAGTAAACGAAGTTTCAGTTCAAGACCTTGTAAAAAACATAAAATACAACTGGAATGATATAAAGGAAATTTACGACGAAAATGGTTATTTATATCTAAAAATGTATATGCCTGCTGATTATGTCAGATATATAAAGAATCCTATTAAACGGCTAAGAGCGATGAAAAGTGATATTAATTTAAGTAATCAAACGCCTTTTAAAATCAATATGGATATGGTAAACGTAAATCCAAATGTGCTTTTGCAGCTGCTGGATGATTACAGCGTGTTAGCATCGGACACCAAAATAAAATAATTAAATGGACGAAGAACTAAAACGCAAAGCTTATCTTGAAGGCATGAAGCTTAAAAGGGCTGGCCTGGACAATGAAGTAATATACGCCCGGCTCGAAAAGCAAGGTTTCCCGGACGAACTAATTAAAACAGTGCTCCAAAACATGAGTATTCAGCAAAGACGCGAAATAGTTGAAGAGCAGAAGCCATTTTATTATAGCGGCTTAATAAAGGCCGGTTTGGGCGTTTTACTTGCTGTAATTAGCTATTTAATATTTCCAGGCATTGTAATTATCCCGGTTGGCTTGATTATAACCGGGATAATTTTCGCACTGGTAAATAGAGCAAAATAAATTACGGATTAACTCATCGCCTTATTCAGCGCAATAACTGCGGTATTAAAATCCTCTCTCGCTATCAAAAACTGGATATTTACCTTACGCAGGGCAAAGCCGGCGCTTTTGATATTAATGTCGTTCTCTGCTAATGCAGAGGCTGATTTTGCCAGTAAACCCGGTCTGTCCATATTAGAGCCTATCAGGCAAACCATAGCAGCTTTTTCAACAGTTACCTTCTCGAAGTTTTCTTCCAGCTCGTGGATGAGCTTTTTGTCGAAGTCCTTTTCCCAGATAACGATAGATATGCTGTTGGCGTTGGTAGCCTTAAAGTTATAGCTGATACCATGATTGTAGAACAGCTGCATTATCTGCAAGTCGCTACCCGGTGTGCCTACCATCGAAGGGTCGTAGATATCGATAATCACCACTTTGTCAGTACCGGTAATTACCTCAACACGTTTATGCTCACAGATATATTCCCTGGTTATCAGTGTGCCGGGATGTTCCGGGTCGAAGGTGTTTTTAATTCGGAGATTTATATCGTTGATTTCCAATGGCTTTGACGCCTTTGGGTGAATCGCTTCCATGCCCACGTCAGCCAGTTGATCGGCTACGTCGTAGTTGGTATTTCCAACCGGCGAGCAGTTATCAACTCCTACCAACATAGGGTCGGCGGTGCAAAGGTGATACTCTTTGTGGATGATGGCTTCTTCCGGCTTAACCGCAACAGCTATCTTGCTGAACGTAACTTCCGAATACCCACGGTCAAACTCACGCATAATACCCTCGGTACCTTTGGCATAGCCGGTAACGATACAGATAGTCTCGTCGAATTTAATATCTTCCAAATCGTGCTTTATGCGCTGGTCGATGGTGAAGGAGCGATGGTCATGAAAGCCGCTCAAATCAACCAGCGTAGCATTAATGCCCATGTTTTGCAGGATATTGGTAAAGTTAAAGGCCGAATGTGTTTCGCCTATCGAAGCTAATATTTCGCGGGCAGCCTGCAAAATGTTTTCTTTATTTACATACCCAGAGGCCAGTATATTTGAAAGGTTCTCTAAATAGGTTTGCGCATCCTTTACCCTTGTTTCTATAAACTGGTCGGCTGCGTCTATGTTCAGGCCTAAGCCCTCATAGCTTTTATTTATCTCTTTAAGCCTGGTGGTTAAGTCTTTCAGCGGTTTATGATAGTCTTTGAAATTAGCCAGCTTATGGTACACGCCGGGTTCGCCGGTTTTCTTATTTTCCAGCAGGAGGTTGGTTACCCCCGAAAATGCCGAAACTACAAATATGCGGTTGTAAAGTTCTTTACCGCTGCGGTTAAAACAAATGATGTTGTTAATTACATCCTGCAATGCGGTCATTGATGTGCCGCCGATTTTCTCTACTGTTAACATTTTTAGAACGTACGCTTTGCGCTGATATTAAACTTATCATAGTTTAGTTAGCCTATGATAATAAATTGAATGATAGATTATTATAATGACTGTTTTATGCCAATTACTCCGTTTTGTGATACAAATCACCAGCCTTCGAAGCCGACAGCTTTATTCCCTTTATCATGGCCGAACTGAACCCGTTGTGTTCCATTTCATTAAGTCCTGCAATGGTGCAACCGCTAGGCGAAGTTACCTTATCTATTTCCTGTTCGGGGTGCGAAGACAGTTGAAGCAGCAAATCTGCCGCGCCTTTAGCTGTTTGCGCTGCCATTTTCAAGGCATCGTGTGCATGGAATCCTATCTCTGTGCCACCCTGTGATGCTGCACGTATCGATCTTAAAAAGAAAGCGATACCACAGGCGCATAAAGCTGTGGCCGATGTCATCAATTCCTCGTTTATCTGTATGGTTACGCCAACGGTCTCAAATAATGAGCGTACAAAGTTAATATGCCTGGTCGTGCCATTGTCGGTTGCAATGCAAGTCATGGAATGTCCAATTGCTATAGCCGTGTTAGGCATAGCACGGATTATCGGCACATGGATGTCTAATTGGTTCCGGATATCTGCGCAGCTTACGCCGGAAACTACAGATATAAATAGCTGTTTGTCTGGCTTTATAGATGGTTTTATCTCTTCCAGTAATTTATTCAGTTGGTGCGGTAAAACAGCGAGGACCACAAAGTCAGCCTTACGTACGGCTTTAAGGTTATTGTCAGTTGTATAGTAACCCATTTCCGCGTAAGGGGCAAGTGCGCCTACGTTGCGGCGCGTTAACGAGATTTGCTGCGGCTTGCAAATGCCGGCCTTAACCAATCCCTTCGCTAATGAAAGCCCTATATTTCCGCTGCCAAGTATGGCAATATGCTGCTGTGAATTCATTCGTATCTGCTTAAAAGTGTGCCAAACGGCTCATTATTTTTTAGTTTACCCAGGTCGGCGGAGTGTCCGATGATAACGCCTTTTACCCCGCATGCAATAGCTGCGAAGGCATTATCCAGTTTGGGCAGCATTCCGCTGTGTATTACCTGTTCTTTTTTTAATTCTTCGTAACGCTGTGGGTTGATGTCGCTTATCAGCGAATCTTCATCGCTTATATCTTTCAAAACACCCTTCTTCTCAAAACAATAAATCAGCGTAGTATCAAACAATTCCGACATGGCTATTGCCAATGCAGATGCAATGGTATCGGCATTGGTATTTAAAAGCTGGCCATCCCCATCGTGCGTTAATGCGCAAAAAACAGGAGTAAAGCCGCCGTCCATCAGGTTTTTTAAATTTTGTGCGTTGATGGATTTATCATCCAAATCACCTACAAAACCATAATCGATAGTTTTTACCGGGCGCTTTTTTGCACGGATAAAATCGCCGTCAGCCCCTGTAAGGCCAATGGCGTTAGTTCCGAAGCGCTGCAACTGGGCTACAATATTCTTATTAATAAGGCCACCGTACACCATAGTTACCACGCGTAAGGTTTCAATATCGGTTATTCTGCGGCCATCTACCATCTTAGGTTCTATGCCCAACGTTTCAGACAACTGTGTCGCAACCTTCCCGCCACCATGCACCAGTACTTTAGGTCCCTTGAGTGCGGTAAAATCTTTTAGAAAATGATACAGGTTTTCCGAATTATCAATAACATTTCCGCCAATTTTCACCACATAAAGGCTATTATTGGATTGTTTTTTGGCGGAAATTATATTGGAAGCGCTCATTTATATCCATTTTAGGCCTAAAAAATCACATAAATGATTATCTATGGGCCATTTTGCTGCAAAAATAAGAAAAAGTAGCTTGATTTAATAATAAATTGATAGAAAATCAATGATTTTCCTATTGAGGTTTCGGTCAGGTAATACGCTGCAAATATACGGCTTTAAATCACATTTAAAACTGATAGGTCAATAAATTGTCTATAACTAATACAGCCTGATAAGTTTACATTGCATTAAAGAAACATTGCGTAATATTGGACTTTAGAAACATCTATGTTTACTGTCTCACCTGAAGATAAAAATACCGGCAACCGACCGCGGGTTGTGATTATCGGCGGCGGCTTCGGCGGCCTTGCCTTAGCTAAAAGCCTGAAAAATGCACCGGTTGATATATTGTTGCTCGATAAGCATAACTACCATACCTTTCAACCACTGTTGTACCAGGTGGCTATCGGATCTATCGAGGCAGATTCAATTGGCTTTCCCATCCGGCGCATATTTACCAAACACGAAAACTTTAGCTTTAACCTGGCCGAAGTTCAAAAGATAAACCCCGAAACTAACTGTATAACAACAGATATCGGCACGATACATTATGATTACCTGGTGATTGCCACCGGCTCAAATACCAACTTTTTCGGCAACGAGCAAATTGAGCATTTCGCCATGCCGATGAAAAATATCCCGGAAGCACTCAACATCCGCAGCCTGGTACTACAGAACCTGGAGCAAGCGCTGGTTACTACTGATATGCGCGAAAAATCTGCCTTAATGACCTTCGTGGTGGTTGGCGGTGGACCCACTGGCGTTGAACTGTCCGGCGCATTGGCCGAGATGCGCCACCTGATACTCGGCAAAGACTATCATGGCTTAAGCAAATACGATATGCGTGTTTACCTTGTTGAGGGTAAAGACAGGTTACTGGCCGCCATGTCACCGCAGGCTTCAACAGCGGCTAAAAAGTTCCTAACGGACGGCGATGTGATGATATTCAACAGCGCCCATGTGCAAAGCTACGATGGCTTCTTCCTTACCATCGATAACGGAAAGACTATCAAAACCCGCAATGTGCTTTGGGCGGCGGGTGTTAAGGGTGAGGTTCCGGACGGCTTTCCTGTCGAAACTATTACCAAAGGCAACCGCATCCAAACCGATGAAATTAATCGTGTAAAAGGCTATCAAAATATTTTCGCTATAGGCGATGTATCAGCCGTGATAACTCCCGAAACACCAAATGGCCATCCCGGTGTTGCGCCTACAGCTATACAGCAGGGACAACAACTTGGTAAAAATATAGTCCGATTGATTAAGGGCGAGCCTGCCGTTCCTTTTAAATATAAAGATAAAGGTACTTTGGCTACCATTGGCCGTAACCAGGCTGTTGCCGATTTGGGCAAGCTGCATTTCCAGGGATTTTTTGCCTGGTTATTGTGGGGCTTTGTGCATTTAATGTCGCTGGCCGGTTTCTCCAATAAGGGGATAATCTTTGTAAGCTGGGTGATAAATTACTTCAACAAAAACTCTGATAACAGGCTGATCGTCCGTAGCTTTAATACCGAAACCCGAAGAACCAACGAGGCATCCAAATAGAAAGTTTTTCATTTTAAAACATTGTGAGGCTAATTGCCTTATTAGGAAAGTTTAGACTTTTAGTCTTGAGTTTTAAATCGACCCGAGACATCCGATTTGTTTTAAAATGGAACTTTTCCTCATCATCGCATTGCTGGTAATTATCAGCGCTTTTTATTCTTACCTCAACGCACGGTTTTTCAAATTGCCGGGCACCATTGGCATTATTGCCATTGCGATAGCCGTATCGCTGGCCACGATTATTATCGATAAACTCGACCCCGCAATAGCCCGTTACCTCACCGTCCTTGCCAAACACATCAACTTTTCGACTACGGTATTAAATATCATGTTGGGTTTCCTGCTGTTTGCCGGTTCATTTACATCAAACACCAAAAGATTAAGGCGCGAATTAAGGCCGGTATTTATTCTGAGTACGCTAAGTGTTATCCTGTCTGCAGCGGCGTTTGGAACGCTATTTTACTACGGCACCATGCTTTTTAACATCCACATGTCCTACATCTATTGCCTGCTGTTTGGTGCACTGATATCACCAACCGACCCTGTGGCTGTCGGCGCCATTATCCGTAATTCAAAGCTGCCTGTTAACTTGTCAACTATTATTTCCGGGGAGTCGCTATTTAACGATGGGGTAGGCCTGGTGCTGTTTATAACCTTGCTGGAAGCCATCCGTTCGGGTATCGACAATATAACTTTCGCGCAAACTGCGTTGCTTTTTTTAAAGGAAGTTTTAGGCGGTATAACCCTTGGGCTAATTTTAGGTTTTATTGGATTTAGACTGATGAGGTCGGTCACCGATTTTCAAACTATCGTACTGCTATCCCTTTCGATGGTAATGAGTATTTCTGTTATAGCCACTTACCTCGACTTATCAATTCCGTTGGCAGTAGTATGCGCTGGTTTGATAGCCGGCAACCGCACCATCAACCTTGATGAAAAAGAACGCTCACACGAGGCGCTTGAAAAATTCTGGAAACTGGTAGATGAGATGCTGAATACCATTTTATTTGTGATGATAGGTTTGCAAATGGTTAACCTGCCCTACATCACTAACTATTGGTTAACCGGCGGTATTGCCATTGTGTTAATATTGATTGCCCGCTGGCTAAGCATTATCATACCGCTCACCTTTATGCGACGGTCTTTGAATGTGAATTATAAAAGCGTAAACATCCTTACGTGGGCGGGAGTGAGGGGCGCTATTTCTATCGCATTGGCATTGTCGCTTCCCTTCAGTCCTTATCGTCATGTAATTCTTTGCGGTAGTTATTTTATTGTGATATTTTCTATTGTAGTGCAAGGTCTCACGCTAAACAGGCTGATCAATTACTCGGTGGCGGATAAGGAAGAAGCACCGGTTAAAGCAAAAAGCTAAAAGGTTAAAGCGGAAGGCCACCCGAAAGGAATTTTATCCCAAATCCATAAATGTAGATGGGCAAAACCCGTTTAGCCCATAACGAAAATGACCCCAAAAACGGGCATAATACGTTTTGCCCGTAACGAAAAATGGGGTAAAAACGGGCAAAATCCGTTTTGCCCATCTACAAAAACAGCCGTTGAACGTGCTGGAACCATTATGGTCGTTCGGTATAAAAATGGCATTTGTGTTAATATTTCAAAGAAAATTGGCGGCATTTCAGCTAAATCAACGGTTTGCAGCCCATTATAACAGTATAATTTATTTGGATAATTGTAGGAGACGTGATGCTTTGCGTCTTGCACGGACCGTTAACCCGCATGTTTACGACCTGTATATTCGGGGGGCGAAGCATCGCGTTTCTACATTGGTCTTATCAAAAATCGGTGCACAAATTTACAAAATCCCCTCATTATAACCGCTGACACAATTCTGTCATCATCCAAAACTTTTCCGAAACTAATATTTCATTAAACGAAATGTTGTTGTTTTTTACTAAATTACGCTACTAAACTTATCGTGCCTGAACCACGTATAAGCGGGATATTATAAACCGATATTATCGCCAATTGAACGTATTACTTCCAATTTACGCACAGTAGTACCGTTATGGGGCCAGCAGCTTATGGTGAAATTTTTCAAATACTTTATTTTATTAAGCTTAGTATTTGCTGCGGCCGCCGGTTTTTCGCAAAATCAAAGCCTTAAGTTTGAGCATATCAGTACTGCTGAGGGGCTGTCGCAAATAAACGTTTCGAGCATTATACAGGATAGCCGCGGCTTTATGTGGATAGGCACACGCGACGGCCTGAATCGTTACGACGGCTACAAGTTTATCATCTACAATCACAGTTTCCAGGACGATAATACCATCAGTAATAACCAGGTAGTAAACTTAGCTGAGGACGGCGAGGGTAATATCTGGGTGGCTACTTTGTCCGGCTTAAACAAGCTGGAACGTAAAACCGGGCGGTTTATCCGGTATTTGCATGATGACCATAACACAAATACAATTTCCATTAACTCCCTTAACTGGCTGGTATTTGATGCACAGGGTAACCTTTGGATTGGTACGCAAAAAGGCGGCCTGGATTGCTTCGATATTAAGAAAAATACATTTAAGCATTATGTACACTCGGATTTTGATACCAACAGCATCAGTGATAATAATGTAAGCACAGTATTTGAAGATTCGAAGCACAATTTGTGGGTTGGTACGTCATCAGGACTTAACCTGCTGGATCGCAAAACCGGCGTATTTACAAAGTACAGAACCGGAAAGGCAAAAAATACCATATCAGGTGATGGCATTTCGTGCATTTTTGAAGACGGCAGTCACCGCCTGTGGGTTGGCACGCAGCAGAATGGTTTTAACCTTTTCGACCCGGTAAAGGGTAGCTTCCGCAGATATGTTCATGATGAAAAGAATGCGAACAGCCTGTCGAGCAATGCCATTTATGCCATTAATATGGATGAAACCGGCAAGCTTTGGGTAGGCACTGAAAATGGTGGGGTGAGTATCCTTAATATCGACCAAAACAAATTCTCCGGTTTCGAACATGATGATATCGACAAAAATAGTATGGATGGTAATACCATTTATGCAATCTATCGCGATAAGTTTGACAATATGTGGCTCGGCGCTTTTAGCGGGGGCATTAACCTGCTTAAGCATGGCACCAAAAGCTTTACGCACTACAGGCATAGTTCGTCGCCCAACAGCTTGTCGAATGATTTTGTGCTCGATTTATATGAGGATGCCGCTAAAAATATTTGGGTTGGCACCGATGGCGGCGGCGTGAATATGTTTAACGCCACAAACGGCACAGTTAAGCACTATAAGCATGAGCCAGGTAACAAAAATAGCCTGTGCGGTAATTATGTGATAACTGCTAACCAGGATGATGCGGGCAATTTTTGGTTCGGTACCTGGGCTGATGGTATCAGCGTCTTTAACCCCAAAACCAAGGTATTCACCAGCTTAAAACACGACCCGTCAAACCCTAATAGTTTAAGCGGTAATAACGTTTATGCGCTTAAGCATGGTCGCGATAACAAAACATGGATAGGCACATACGATGCAGGCCTCAACGTTTACGACAAGAAATCCAAGACCTTTAAAGCATTTAGGTTTGATGCTAACAATCCTAAAACCATCAGCAGCGACAGGGTTTATTCGCTGCTGGAAGATAGCAGGGGGAATTTGTGGATAGGCACTTATGACGCAGGTATCAACCTTTTTGATAAATCGACAGAAACATTTATCCGTATTCAGCATGAAGAAAAAGCACATAGCTTAAGCAATAATTCAGTTCCGGATTTATATGAAGACCATAAAGGAAATATATGGGTAAGTACGCTGGCGGGTCTGGATTTACTCGATCCAAAAACAAGACATTTTAAAATATTTACCAAAAAGGACGGGCTGCCAAGCGATATTATTTACGGGGTGAGGGAAGATAAACATGGTAAGCTATGGATAAGCACCAACAGTGGTATCTCGAAATATGACCCGGATAACAACACCTTTAAAAATTACACAGTTGAGGATGGCCTTCAGGCTGATGAGTTTAAATCGCACTCGGCTTTTGTAAGTAAAGAAGGCCGGCTATACTTCGGAGGTGTAAATGGTTTTAACACCTTCACACCGGAACAGATATTAAAGCCTGCCGGGTTTTCGCCGGTGCGGATAACATCTTTTATGGTGTTTAATAAGCCGTTGACTGTAGCCAAAAGCGACACGGACCCCTCGCCGTTAAAACAAGATATAGCAGACACGAAGGAAATTACTTTATCGTACACCCAAAGCGTTATTTCTTTGGAATACGCGGCGCTTGACTTTACGTCGATAAATAAAAAGAACTACGCTTACATGCTTACCAATTTTGATAAGGACTGGAACTATGTAGGCAGTAGGAATACAGCATCGTACACCAATCTTTCCCCGGGAACTTACACCTTCATGTTGAAATACCAAAACAGCTCCGGGCTGTGGTCGCCGGTTTCAACTGCGCTTAAAATAGTTATTGTACCGCCTTTCTGGCTAACCTGGTGGTTCAGAATAATAGTTTTTGTTGCCATAGTGGGGATCATATACACCATATTTAAGCTGCGGGTTCAATCTATAAAAAAGCAAAAGGCTATTTTGGAGCAGCAGGTGGCGGAACGCACCGAAAGCCTTGCCAAAATGACGGTTGATGAGCGGGAATCACGCAGAGCCGCAGAGACTGCCCGTGAGGAAGCAGAGAATGCCAATAAAGCCAAGGGTAGCTTCCTGGCGATGATGAGCCACGAAATACGCACGCCGATGAATGGTGTTATCGGTATGGCCGGTCTGTTATCCAGCACTAAGCTTACGGCCGAGCAGGAGGAATATGCAGAAACTATTAAGACATGCGGTGAATCTCTGCTGATGATTATAAACGATGTGCTCGATTTTTCGAAGATAGAATCGGGCAGCATGGAATTGGAAGAGCAGGATTTTGATTTGCGTGATTGCGTGGAAGGCGTATTGGACTTGTTCGCAGAAAAAGCCTCGCAGATTGATTTGGTGTACCAGATAGACCATAATGTACCTTCGCAAATAGTTGCAGATGCTTTACGCCTGCGCCAGGTATTGATAAACCTGGTAAGCAACGCCATAAAATTTACCCATAAAGGCGAGGTATTTGTAGGCGTTAACACCGAAGATTTTGACAATAATGAGTTGCTGCTCACCTTTAGCATCCGTGATACAGGTATCGGCATTCCGCCGGATAAGCTGAATAAGCTGTTTAAAGCGTTTTCACAGGTCGACTCCAGTACCACGCGTAAATACGGGGGCACAGGTTTAGGGCTTGCGATAAGCGAAAAGCTGGTAAACCTGATGGGCGGCGAAATACATGTGCAAAGCGAGGTAGGGGTTGGAACTACCTTTTCATTCACCATCAGGACAAAAGCCGGCGTTAATGCCCAGCGGAATTATGTTTACCTGAACACGCTTGAATTAGAAGGTAAGGCTGTATTAGTGGTAGATGACAACGACACTAACCGTGATATATTGAAGAGCCAATTGGAGCAGTGGAAGTTTACCCCAATTGTAGCCGAATCTGGCGCGCAGGCCTTAAAAATACTTAGCTCAAAACAGCCTGTAAATTTGGTTATTTCCGATATGGATATGCCGGATATGGACGGTGTTCAACTCGCCAAAAAAATCCGGAAAAAATATCCGGACTTGCCGATAATCCTGTTGAGTTCACTCGGAAATGAGGAGAGCAAAAGTGAGGCTCATTTATTTAATGCGGTATTAACCAAACCGGTAAGGCATCAAACACTTTACAGGCAAATAGCCGAACAGTTGAAGGCCGTTACTGAAGTTGTCAGGAAACCACAGGCTGCTGTCACCCACTTTTCGGAGGACTTTTCCAGGCTATACCCGATGGAGATATTGATTGCTGAAGACAACCTGATTAACCAAAAGTTGGCTGTCCGCATTTTATCAAAGATGGGATACGATCCGCAAGTGGTGGATAACGGCCATGAGGCAGTAAACGCTATGCTGGAAAAAAAATACGACCTGGTGCTGATGGATGTGCAGATGCCGGAAATGGACGGCTGCGAAGCCACCCAATTCATTCGCGAAAACATTGAGCAGCAACCCATTATTATCGCCATGACCGCCAACGCCATGCCCGAAGACCGCGAGAAATGTATACAGGCAGGTATGAATGATTATTTATCAAAACCAATGAAGATTGATGATGTGATGGGGATTTTGGAAAAATGGGGGAAGGAGTTGGGCAAAAGAGCCGACAGCGGGCAGTAGCAACTGACAGTTTTTTGAATGCATTTTGTATTAGCATCCTTTGGCTTTTTAGCGATGGTGTTACCCATCGCTAACATATGTAACCCCTTCGGGGTATTTGGCTTGTCCTGCAATATAAGATTTAACTTAATTTGAGAACCCTGTAAGGGTTCCATCTGCCAGCGCAGGGTAACACCCTGCGTTAAATGCATTAAAAGAAATACATTAACATTCCCCTAAAACCCCTAAATTTACCTTCACATCTAAAATTCAATTATGCGTTTCATTTCCCCTTCCCGGTTTCGTTTTGTGGCTATTACAGCCGTTTTAATTTGTTTGTGCAGCTTCGCCAAAGCAGCAGATGGTTATTATTATCAGCTAAAAGTCTATCACTTTAAATCTGACGCGCAGTTAAGCCGAACAGAAACTTATTTGCAAAAAGCATATTTACCTGCTTTACACCGCGCTGGTATTAAAAGCGTAGGTGTATTTAAGCCTATTGAAAGTGATACCCTAGGCAAGCGGCTATATGTTTTTATTCCCTATAAAACCTTCGCCGAAATTAAAAAAGTTGAGGCAGCAGTGGCAGCAGATCAGCAATACCTGACGGATGGCAACGACTATATCAACGCACTTTATAATGATCCGACATACACGCGTTTGGAAACCATCCTGCTAAGTGCTTTCCCGAAGATGCTTTATGCGGAAGTTCCAAAATTGACCGCAAACAAAGCCGACCGTATTTATGAGCTGCGCAGCTATGAAAGCGCTACGGAGAAGCAAAATATAAACAAAGTGGGTATGTTTAATGATGGGGATGAAGTTGCTTTGTTTAAACGCCTTGGCTTTAATGCGGTATTTTATTCGGAAGTGATCTCGGGCAGCCACATGCCCAACCTGATATACATGATCACCTTTAACAGCATGGCCGACCACGACAAGCTGTGGAAGGACTTCGGTAATGACCCTTACTGGAAACTACTCTCGGCAAAGCCCGAATATCAAAACAATGTTTCGCATATAGATGCCATCTTTTTGCACCCTGCTGCCTATTCAGATTTTTAATGCGGGAAAAACGGGATTATGATGCGGTTGTAGTCGGCTCCGGGCCAAATGGTTTGGCGGCGGCTATAACTTTGCAGCAAAAAGGCTTCTCGGTATTATTGATAGAGGGTAAACCAACCATCGGCGGCGGTTTGCGCACAGCCGAGTTGACTTTACCCGGTTACCTGCATGATGTTTGTTCTGCGGTTCACCCTTTGGCAGTGGGCTCTCCATTTCTGGAGACTCTTCCCCTGGAAAAATTCGGGCTTGAATACATTTATCCTGAAATAAACGCGGCCCACCCCTTGGACAATGGTAGTGCAGGGATTCTCAAAGGCTCAGTTACTGAAACCGCCGAGCTTCTGGGTTCCGATAGGGAGACTTATATCGAATTGATGCAGCCGGTGGTGGACAATTGGCCATATATAGCGCCGGATGTTTTAGGGCCCTTGCATTTTCCGAAGTATCCGTTTAAGATGGCGAGGTTCGGGCTATCTGCTTTAACATCCTCAAGCCACCTGTTGAAACGTTTTAAAACGCAGGAGGCAAGGGGGCTATTCGCCGGTATGGCAGCGCATTCCATATTGCCTTTGAGTAATTTAAGCACCTCGGCAATAGCGCTGGTACTGATGGCAAACGGCCACTTAAAAGGCTGGCCGATACCCAAGGGTGGCTCAATTCAAATCGCAAGTGCACTTGCAGCTTATTTTGAATCAATTGGCGGTAAAATAGCAACCAACACCTACATTACTTCCTTAGCCCAATTGCCATCGGCAAATGCCATTTTGTTTGATGTAACGCCGCGTCAACTGTTGCAAATTGCAGGTCATAAATTTTCATCAATTTACAAATGGCAGCTGGAACGCTACCGTTATGGGCCTGGTGTTTTTAAGATAGATTGGGCGCTGGATACCCCGATACCTTTCACAAACGAAGCATGCAGCAAAGCAGGAACAGTACATCTCGGCAATACTTTTGAAGAAATAGCGGCAGGCGAACAACAAATCTGGGATGGACAGCACCCTGAAAAACCTTTCGTATTATTAGCCCAGCCCACCATATCCGACCCAACCCGCGCACCGCAAGGCAAGCACGTGGCCTGGGCCTATTGCCATGTTCCCCACGGCTCAACAAAAGATATGACCGAAATAATAGAAAACCAGGTAGAACGTGTAGCGCCCGGTTTCAAAGACACCATCTTAGCCCGCAGCACGATAAACACAGTCCAACTGGAAGAATACAATCCCAATTACATCGGAGGCGATATAGTTGGTGGCGTTATCGATTTGGGGCAGCTGTTTACACGCCCAGCATTAAGGTGGTCGCCTTATAAAACATCGGCAAAAGGGATTTATATCTGCTCCTCATCAACCCCGCCGGGTGGGGGCGTGCATGGGATGTGCGGATATCACGCAGCACAGCGCGCTTTACACTATTTGGGGAGATGAGAACTGTATCGCAGATGTTTGCATCCGCCAGACTTAAGTTTCAAAAATCTCGTAAGTCTATGGGCCTTAAATCCCTAGGTTTCAATGTGCTCCAAGTCATCATCGCTTAGCTTTTCGCCAACCTTTTGCTGATCGGGAACTTCGTTGGGGCCGGGGTTGTTTACTTCAGGCTCATTTTCATTATCTATGGTACCTTCCCGATAACCTGTTTCTTCATGAGGACGGTC
Organism: Bacteroidota bacterium; assembly: GCA_040389845.1. Taxonomy (GTDB): domain Bacteria; phylum Bacteroidota; class Bacteroidia; order Sphingobacteriales; family Sphingobacteriaceae; genus Mucilaginibacter. Next base: position 14,367 of record JAZJZL010000215.1, on the reverse strand, counting down.
GTTTTCGCCGTTGCCGCGCTCGGGAGGTTCAGGTTTTGGTGATTCGTTTGTCCAGTTAGCATAAGGCTGCGCTTTAGCGTAGTTGGGTGCGCCATCCTGCTCGCGGGCTTTAAAGTTGTTATCTTCGGGGTGTTCTTCCATTGGCTCGTTGCGGGCAAAGTAGGGGTTGGTGTACCCGGCATTTTGCGAGGGATTATTTTTATCATCACCGGCAGGCGTGTTGCTGTTTTTACCGAAGCTGTGCCCGCCCATGGCCTGGCCTTCCTTAACCGGCTTCATATTGCTTTCGGCCTTGCCGTAAAGATTTCTTTCCAGTTTTCCTTCGTCGAGGTCTTTCTCGCCCTGTACACGCCACGCGTTGGGTTTGCCGTTTTTTGTAACTGTAAGGCTATCCTCGCCGTCCAGGTACGCCTGATTAATTGTCATAGGAATGCTTGTTGGTATATAGTATTTACATTTTAAGTATGAAATTGTTTTAGCTAATAGTTAATGCATGGCGGTATTTGTCAAGTCATATTGCATTATTTTACTATGTATGCATAATAAATATGCGATGCAAAAAGTCTAACTTTGCGTCATCAATTATCAACTATGAATAAAACTGTCAGTAATGCTGATGAAGCCGTTCGCGACATACGGGATGGCATGACCCTGATGCTGGGCGGCTTCGGCATGAGCGGCTTACCCGAAAACTGTATCGCAGCCCTGGTTAAAAAAGGCGTTAAAGATTTAACCTGCATATCCAACAATGCCGGCGTGGATGATTTCGGCATCGGCCTGATGCTGAAACAGCGCCAGGTAAAAAAGATGATTTCCTCGTACGTTGGCGAGAACGCGGAGTTTGAACGTCAGCTGTTAAGCGGTGAGCTTGAAGTCGAACTGATACCACAGGGTACGTTAGCAACACGCTGTATGGCAGCTGGCTACGGCATGCCTGCGATATTCACTCCTGCCGGTATTGGCACCGAGGTAGCTATCGGCAAAGAGGTAAGAAACTTTAACGGCAAAGACTATTTAATGGAAATGGCTTTTGAGGCTGATTTCGCTATCGTAAAAGCCTGGAAGGGCGATACGATGGGAAACCTTATATACCGTGGCACATCGCGCAACTTTAATGCAGTTATGGCTATGGCAGGGAATATTACCATTGCAGAAGTAGAGGAATTGGTTGAGCCGGGTGAACTGGACCCTAACTTTATTCATACCCCCGGAATTTATGTGCACAGGATTTTCCAGGGAGTGAATTATGAGAAACGCATAGAACAGCGGACGGTGCTTAAACGTTAGCAGAAATAACCGGCGCGTCATTGCGAGGCTGACTGCTTGCAGTCGGCTTCGAAGCAATCTCTGCGCCGCGCTGCATTGAACCAATGCGTGTTGGGGTGTCCTGTCCGCCGGCATCCCGTTAGCCACATGCATCAAGGTTCGATACTGTCCTATGCAGAGATTGCTTCGAACTTCGCTGCAAGCAGCTCACCTCGCAATGACGTGTATATTATATTGACTATTAATTATTTGCAAACATAATGTTAGACAAAGAAGGCATCGCCAAACGCATCGCAAAAGAAATAAAAGACGGGTTCTACGTAAACCTCGGTATCGGTATACCTACGCTGGTTGCCAATTACATCCCTGATGGTATGGATGTGGTATTACAATCTGAAAATGGCTTGTTGGGCATGGGGCCGTTTCCTTATGAAGGTGAGGAAGATCCTGATCTAATAAACGCAGGCAAACAAACCATCACTATGTTAGCCGGCGCGGCGATTTTCGATTCTGCGATGAGCTTTGGTATGATACGCGCCAAAAAAGTTAACCTAACTATCCTCGGCGCGATGGAGGTTGCCGAGAACGGCGATATAGCCAGCTGGAAGATACCCGGCAAAATGGTGAAAGGCATGGGCGGCGCTATGGATCTGGTGGCCTCTGCCGAGAATATCATCGTAGCTATGCAACATGTTAATAAAGCCGGGGAATCGAAACTGTTAACCCGCTGCAAGCTGCCATTAACCGGCATAAACTGCGTTAAAAAAATAGTAACTGAGCTTGCAGTACTGGATGTTTTATCAGAAGGTGGCTTCAGGCTGCTGGAACGTGCGCCCGGCGTAAGCATCGAAGAAATTCAAAATGCTACGGAAGGAAAATTGATTATCGACGGTGATGTGCCGGAGATGGTGATATAGTTAATGGTTAATAGCAGCTTCATTTTCGGCTATGAACCATGAATCATCAACTATAAACTAAAACAGCTTCTCCCGTAAATCCTTCGAAATCTCTTCTGTTACACAGATAATGTCTTCTGCTCTGTGCGAGTTATTTACTATTACCTTATCGCATTCATCCCGGTAGGGTAAAAGAAATTCTTTGTAAGCCGGTACCACGTGGTTTATCCATTTATACATCGCGTCATCGTGCGAGTAGCCGCGCTCGAGTAAATCACGTTTTAAGCGGCGCTGTAGTGCTATATCTTCATCTGCCTCAATAAATATCTTGAAGTCGAGTGTCTCCGATATCTTTTTGAAATGGAGAATAAATAAGCCTTCAACAATGATAATAGGTGCTGACTTTATCTCCAGCATTCGTGGAACTGCAGCAGCATTGTTAAAAGTGTATTCCTTTTTGGTGATGGCTTTACCCGCCATCAGGCTTTCTATATCAGCCTCGAAATGGTCATAGTCGATAGTAGCGGGAAGGTCGAAGTTGTAAAGCTTATTTTCCTCTTTGGTCATGTTATGCGCCACCGGGAAATAATAATCATCCTGGGATACAAGGCACACCTCATCTGCGGAAAAATGCTCTAAAAAACATTTCAAAAAAAAAGTTTTGCCGGAGCCGCTTCCCCCGGCAATACCCATTACATAAGGTCTATTCATTCGGGCTGCCGTAGCTGATGTTTACGTGGAAACGTTTATCTAAAGCGCCTAATGCATCGGCGACATTTTTTGTCATCACTATAATAACGTCCTTTGTCGATTCATTATCGGTAAAACGTCCCACCACTTTTGCAAAGGTAGTACGGTTAGTCAATGGATTGGTAATTTTTATTACAGTTCCTATTGGCGCTGTACGGTGTAGCACCAGTTTTTTATTGGGGTCAAGGCTCGGATCGTCAATCCAGGTAGCCGCGCCTTTTTCATCTTTTTCGTAAATGCCGAACTTGTTGGCGTTTAAATGACGCTCTGCACTGTCCTTTAACAGGGTAGCGGTTTTTAAATTGGAATCCTGGCCGGCAACCACGCGTTGCGTATCGGTGCTAACTGTTTGTTGCGCCTGAGTTACAGTTTGTACCGTTTGCTGTACCTGTGCAACAGTTTGAGGATTTACGGCCGGTGTAGTTGGAATTTGCAACATTTGGCCCGGCTGCAAATTGGTCGACGTAAGGTTATTGAATTTTGTAACCTGGTCTACAGTTACACCAAAACGTTTCGCAATAGAATATAATGTTTCGCCTGCTCCAACTTTATACTGAGTTGGAGGAGTATTATCCTGTTGAACGGGCTGTTGTGGTTGTTGAACGGTTTGCTGCTGAGGTAATTGTACATTTACCGCGACAGGGGCTTGTTCTGGCTTTTCAGTTTGTTCCTGGCGCTCCGGTTTTTCCGGGGTTTCTGCCTTTTCTTTATGCTTATGGCGCGCAGCTTCACGCTCTTCCTTAGCTTCGCGTGCCAGCCTGGCTTTTTTCTCTTTTTTAGTTTCGTGCTCCGGAACCTTTGCTTTCTTAGTTTCCTTAGCTACCGATTCTGTGCTTTCTTTTTTACCTTTTTTGAAGGGAATATCTGTCGGTACGTATATGGTTTTACCTAATGAAAGCGTCTCTTTTTTTGCGCCGTTAAATTTCATTAAAACGGCTGGCTTGATGTTGTAGCGGTGGCCGATAGAATAGTAGGTGTCGCCTGATTTAATTTTAAACACGACCATCTTCTTTCCGTCATTATTTTTTACGCCTATGGAATCTTTAACCGATGCTGCAAATGACGATGAAAAAGCGAATAACGAAACAATTAACAATAAGATCTTAAATTTCATAATGAACTATGGGTCAATAATTTATAGGGATAAAACTTTTAGTTCAGTTTTATTTTTTATGTAAATTAAACAGTTTTTATGCAATATAAACGCCTCCGGCTGGATTTTTTGTATAGCTGTATTTAATAAATCTTCAAATAGCAGGTCATCCCCATCAAAAATATACAGCATTTGTACCAGCGTACCCGCCTTTAGCGCGTGCAAAGATACAATTCTAAAATTATTGTATTCAAGATAATGAAGCCAATTTGCATAGGGGTGGGGTATTGCTAATCCGACCGGTACTTCATCAACGGGCAGTTGTTGCGGCGCCTGGATATAATTTGGAGGTTCCGGATCGATATACGGTTCGTAAATTCGTGTAGCAACGCCTGTTTTAATATCGGCCAAAAATAGCTTTCGCGGTTGGATACGGCTGTCATACACAACCGGCCCCTTACCTGTCAAATGGTCGAAGCTGTAAGAAAAATTAGTCCATAGCGTTTGGCCGGTAAATGCATCCACTGCCATTAAGCCTTTATGAACCGGGCCTGTTTCCGACTGATAATAGTGAATAAGCAACACTCCGCCCCATGCGGTTTCAATGCCCGTAAGCCATCTCTCGGGAGTGGTGAGGTTATCAAAATATACTTCTCCGGTTTTTAAATCGATAGCGCTAAAGGAAGTCGTCTTATCTTCGCTGTTCCTGATTTCCGCAAAAAGTATATCGCTAATTGCATCGATTTCCATTCGCCATACCGGACTCAAAAATTGGTGACTGATGTGTGGCGTTAGTGTCATAATTGCGCGCAAATATCAGTATAAATCCCCGTTATAGTTATCTTTGAAAACACAATCACCTATTAAATCATAACACGAAAAACCATGAAAGCAGAAAAAATAAGTCTCGACGAAAAGAAAGAAAAACCGGTAGTTGACCATCTGAACGAATTGCTGGCCAACTACCACATCCATTATCAGAAAGTTCGTGGCTGCCACTGGAATGTAAAAGGAAATAACTTCTTTACACTTCACCTTAAATTTGAAGAGTTATATACTGTAGCGCTAACAACTATCGATGAACTTGCTGAGCGTATCCTTACCTTGGGTAAATCGCCTTATAGCACCTTCGCCGATTACATTAAAGAATCAACTATCGAAGAAATAAATACCATCGGCCTGAAAGATACTGCCATGGTAAAAGCAATTGTTCAGGATATGGCAACTCTGATTAAAATGGAGCGAGACCTGTTAGAAATCACCGCCGATGCAGGCGATGACGGTACTAACGATATGATAAACCGGTTTATGCAGTTTAAAGAAAAGAACACCTGGATGCTAAGGTCTTTTATCAATGAAGACTAATTGATTTCGGAAGTCGGAATTTCGATCTCGGAATTGTGGAATGAAAGCCTGTCGCAAGACAGGCTTTATCTTTTTTCAAATTTTAATCCTAAAATCATCTAATCCTACGAATCTTAGTTTAAATTTGGCCTCTCTATAAATATAGACTATCTAAACAAAATACATTTAATATGAGCAAAGGGGTTGTAAGTAAGGAAGAAGATTATTCGCAATGGTATAATGACCTGGTGATTAAGGCCGATATGGCCGAGTATTCGCCGGTTAAAGGCTGTATGATCATCAAGCCTTACGGTTATTCGATTTGGGAGCGCATGCAGTCGGTTTTGGACGGCATGTTTAAAGAAACAGGCCACGTGAACGCCTATTTCCCCATGATGATACCGAAATCTTTTTTCTCAAAAGAGGCAAGTCACGTTGAGGGTTTTGCTAAAGAGTGCGCGGTAGTTACCCACTATCGACTTAAAACCGACGAAAACGGGCAGGTAGTGGTTGACGAAACAGCAAAGCTGGAAGAAGAGCTGATATTGCGCCCAACGTCAGAAACCATTATCTGGAACACCTACAGAGGCTGGATACAAAGCTACCGCGACTTGCCGATTTTGGTTAACCAATGGGCTAACGTAGTGCGCTGGGAAATGCGTACGCGCCTATTTTTGCGTACCACCGAGTTCTTATGGCAGGAAGGCCACACTGCCCACGCTACCGCCGAAGAAGCCGTTGCCGAAACCGAGCAGATGCTGAATGTTTATGCTGATTTTGTGGAAAACTGGCTGGCACTACCTGTTGTACGCGGCAGAAAGACTGCTAATGAACGTTTTGCAGGTGCATTAGATACGTATTGTATTGAGGCTTTGATGCAGGATGGTAAAGCCCTGCAGGCAGGTACTTCCCACTTTTTGGGGCAGAATTTTGCAAAAGCATTCGATGTAAAATTTACCAATAAGGAAAATAAACTGGATTATGTGTGGGCTACCTCATGGGGTGTGTCTACCCGTTTGATAGGTGCTTTAATAATGGCGCATAGTGATGACGCGGGCTTGGTATTGCCTCCAAAACTGGCACCTAACCAGGTAGTGATAGTGCCTATTTACAAGCACCAGGAAGAGTTGGATAACATCTCGGCTTATGTGGCTGAACTTTCAAAAGAACTGAAAGCGAAGGGTGTAAGGGTTAAATTTGACAATCGTGATACCCACCGTCCGGGCGCGAAATTTGCTGAATACGAGCTGAAGGGCGTTCCACTGCGCGTGGCCATTGGCAGCCGTGACATGCAGAACGGAACAGTTGAATTGGCACGCCGTGATACCAAGACTAAAGAAACTGTTAACCAGGATGGCTTGACTGCAAAAATTGAGGGTTTATTGGAAGAAATACAACAAAATATCTTCAAAAAAGCATCAGATTTCCGTGCTGAAAATACCACAGAAGTTGATAGCTACGACGAGTTTAAGCGTTTGCTTGATGAGCAGCCGGGTTTCTTGTCAGCGCATTGGGATGGTACGCCGGAGACGGAGCAGCGTATTAAGGATGAGACGAAGGCAACTATACGTTGTATTCCTTTGAATAACAGGCAGGAAGAAGGGAAGTGTATTTTGACGGGTAAACCGTCGACGCAACGCGTCCTTTTTGCGAGAGCATACTGAGCCAATTTGTCGTCCTGAAGTACTAGCGAAGAATCTCCGCCTTTGTCGGTGTTGTCACCGACAAAGGCGGATGCATGCGGCATTGTGCTAACCATAAACATACTGCTGCTTGTCGGTGACAACACCGACAAGGGCGGGACTGCTACTATGATCTATGAACCATTAATTATGAACCACCCATGAGATTTGCGACCAAGGCGATACATGCAGGGCAGGAGCCTGACCCAAGCACAGGCGCGGTGATGACGCCGATATACCAGACATCTACCTACTGGCAAAAATCGCCGGGGGATAATAAAGGGTATGAATACTCGCGTGGTACTAACCCTACGCGTAAGGCGCTTGAAAATTGTTTGGCGGCGCTGGAGAACGCACAATTTGGTTTGGCGTTTAGCAGTGGTATGGGTGCAACGGATGCTGTGATGAAGCTGTTACAGCCCGGCGATGAGGTAATTACTGGTAACGACCTGTATGGCGGTTCCTATCGTATTTTTACGAAGATATTCAGCAACTACGGCATTAAGTTTCATTTTTTGGATTTATCAAACCCGGAAATTGTGCGGGAATATGCCAATGCTAACACCAAACTGATTTGGATTGAAACGCCAACCAACCCAACCATGCAGGTGGTTGATATAGCGGCTATCGGCAAAATAGCCAAAGACATTAATGCCTTATTTTGTGTGGATAATACATTTGCATCGCCTTACCTGCAAAACCCTATCGATATGGGAGCTGACATCGTGATGCATTCCGTTACCAAATACATCGGTGGCCACAGCGATGTGGTGATGGGCGCATTGATGATGAATGATGAGGATTTGTACAAACGCCTTTGGTTTATCTATAACGCCTGCGGTGCTACACCAGGGCCAATGGATAGCTTCCTGGTGTTGCGCGGTATAAAAACGCTTCACCTGCGTATGAAAGCGCATTGTGAAAACGGTCGTAAAGTTGCAGAGTTTTTGAAGACACATCCAAAAGTCGAGAAAATATACTGGCCGGGTTTCGAAGACCATCCTAACCATGCTATCGCCAAAAAGCAAATGCGCGATTTTGGCGGGATGATTTCGATAGTTTTAAAAGGAGCCGATTTGCAGGAGACCTTCCGTATCGCATCAAACTTTAAGGTATTTGCGCTGGCAGAATCGTTAGGCGGGGTGGAATCGTTGATTAATCATCCGGTAAGCATGACCCACGGCTCCATACCGAAAGCCGAGCGCGACAAAGCCGGCGTAGTTGATAACCTGCTGCGCCTGAGCGTAGGGGTAGAGGATGTCGATGATTTGCTGGAGGATTTGAAGCAGGCGCTGGCTTAGTGTAACAATCCTGATGACATGTTATTTGTGTTAAACCAAGATGTGCGATATCTATCTATAGGTAATATAAATAACACTTAAACATCATGATTAAAAACATCAAATCTATCGTGCTGGTATTTTTAGCGGCAATCACATTTAGTTCATGTAGCGCCTTCAGGGATAATAGAACGGTGAATCCTAATGTGCTGGAATTGGGAATGAGTAAGGAAGAAGCGCAAAAAGCATTGAAAAAGAACCCGGGCCGAATTATTGCCACCCGGAAAGACCCTCAAACCAACGCGCTCATCCAGGTGGTGGCTTACTACGACGCACCCGGAAACAGGTATTGGTTGTATTTTATTGATGACAAACTCGACAGGTGGCAACCTGCTTTGGCTTTAATCGACCCATAAATAAACCTCTGCTACTACCCGCATCGAAATGTTAAAATCCAACAAAAAAAACCTTTTACATCAGGAAGGCGCTCAGATTAAGGCCTTCCTTGATGGAAAAGTTGACCAATATAATCGTCCTGATTTTATAAAAAACGATCCTATTTCAATCCCGCACATGTTTACTCAAAAGCAGGACATAGAGATAATGGGCTTTTGGGCAGCTATACTTGCCTGGGGACAACGCGTTACCATCATCAATAAATGTAAAGAACTTATTAACCTGATGGACGGCGCGCCCTACGATTTTATAATGAACCACGAGGAGGTGGATTTAAAAAAGCTGCTGAAGTTTAAACACCGCACGTTTAATGATATCGATACGCTGTATTTCATTGCATTTTTCAAGTGGCATTATGAACACCATAGTACGCTTGAGGATGCTTTTATCCCGGCGGATGGCGACTACTCCCCCTTTAGGGGGTTAGGGGGTTTTCGAAGCTACTTCTTTTCCTTGCCCGATTACCCGCATCGTACAAAAAAACATATCTCATCGCCTTCGCAAAAATCTACCTGCAAACGGCTGAATATGTTTTTACGCTGGATGGTGCGGAAAGACGATTGCGGCGTGGACTTCGGTATCTGGAATAAGATTAGTCCGTCCGCGCTGATTATGCCCTGCGATCTGCATGTCGACCGTGTAGCCCGCAAGCTCAAACTCATCACCCGCAAACAAACCGACTGGCAAACTGCAGTGGAACTAACCGAACGGTTGCGAGAGTTTGACCTTAATGACCCTGTTAAGTATGATTTTGCGTTGTTTGGGTTGGGGATAGAGGAAAAATTTTGATTTGGTGTTTTCGCAAGTTAAATTGTTACTATAAGTCTCAAATTGTATTTAAAGTTATTCTTTCGTAAGTTTGAATATGACAACATTAACTGTTAATATACAAAACGAAAAAGATCTGCCTGTTTTACAGGAGATACTGGACCGTTTTGGATTGCCTTATGCGGTAGACACAGAGACAGAATACGCGTTCTCTGAAACAGAGATTGAAGGCTTTATGAAAACGAGGCAAGACTATTTAGATGGTAAAACAACAACACGAAGCTGGGCGGACGTAAAAAAAGACCTTGACAGTGCGTTCGATTGAAATACATCAACGTGCCGAAATGGACTTGGTCGCTGCCTGTGAATGGTATGAGGCACAACAACCCGGTCTGTCAAAAAAGTTTAGAAATGAAGTTGAATTTAAGATTTAATTAATTGCTGCAAATCCTGAACTTTATTCGACGAAATATAATAATCATCTGCGTTTTGCTCCATTACGAAAATATCCATACATAGTCGTTTACTGGTACGACAAGAGTCTGGATAGCGTATTTATTACATCGGTTTTTCACACAAAAAGGAACCCTGAAAAGTTTGAGTAACGAATGATTACTGCTCTTCCTTAAAATAGACCTTATAATAATTCATCGCCTTACCGTCGTCAAAACCCTTTTCAATCAGGTCTTTATTGCCGTGGATGTAGATATGGAAATTCTTATCCAGCTTTAAAACGCTCTTGTAAACCCGGGCTTGCTTTTTAACGGCATTGTCCGAAATTTCAAAATTATCGGCGATTGGTGTATCAAATTCCTGCTCGTACTGGCTTTTAAATGTTTTGAATGATTGTATAGCCTCGGGATTGCCGATTACTTCACCGGCAAACTCGTCCATGTCGAAAGTTTCCTTTTCTTTAAAGTACTTCATGGATCGGTTTAACAGGTCGATTTTATCGGCTTTGCTCATTTCAAATTCCTCATCAAGCTTGTTAGTTACAAAGTTTTTATAGACGCCAAGGGCATTGCTGGTTTGATTGTAGCTGTCGTTGCGGATTTTGAGTTGCAGGAAATCGTCTTTCCAATATACAGCAGCGTCCTGGCCGTTATTATTTTTATCTACGACTACTACCTTATAGCCGTTTTCTTTTTCGATGTCGAATATCAAAACACCTTTGTCCAGCTTATTGATGTTGATAGCATTTTCCTCGTAATCAACCTGGAAGCCGCCTTTGTCCGGGTATACTTTTAGATAAGTTTCTTTATTTTCTGACTTGAAAATGCCAATGCAATCCAGCGGGTTGCCCTCAATCTGCACTTTATTAAAATAGGTTACATACAGCTCGCCGCCTTTAATATTGGGATGGGTGGTCACCTTAAAAAGATATTTGGCAATCAGTTCAGAAGCCTCATGAAATTTTTCAGGCTGCTCAAAAACACGGGTAACGAAATGATGAATTTCGTTCAGGCCTAAATCACCACTGCTGTGGGTGAGGTGGTAAACCTCGTTAGCTTTCTCAAACGGCTTTAAAAAATACTGCATCAGCAGGTTAGGGATGATATCATCCTTCAGCTCAAGCGGACTATCGGAGAGGGAATACATTTCGTCAATAGCCGGGTTACCGACATGATGTACAGAGATTTTATCGAGCGAGGCTTCAAAAAAGGTAACCATAATGAGGCGAAAGTAGGGATTAAAAGTTAGACTTTGCCGGGGCTTTCTTCGTAATTCTACCCATCCTTAAATCGCCATGCGAAATCAATTCACAAATTTTAATGGCCGATGTCTCGAAATCCTCTGCACCGGCAGGCAACAGCAGCCACTTGCTTTGTCGTTCAACTCCATCCATAAAAAATGGCTGTAATTCGGGCAATTCTTTAAATAGCGATTCGTGGTGTTCTATTTCGGTAGCAATCCATATCCCGTCCCACTCAGCCCGCTTGGCAACTTTTGAGAGGACAATCATTAACTTTTTGCCCCAGTAAATATAGTACCAGCCAAACATGTATTTAAGTACGACGCTATCGGGCAAATAATCGAGCACGAAGTTGTAAGGGACTGTTTTCGCCATAAAGTAAAATTACGATTTATTTACAGAGAACCATTTATGGCACATCCCCAACAAAAACCTGCGGTTAAATGCCGAACTTTGCCGGGAAAAATAGTTCATGTCGAAGAACCGGCAGCTAAATACTAATACCGACTACTGCTATGAACTATCAACCATGAACTATGAACTCCTCAGAAACAATAGTAGCCCTTGCAACAGCCGCCGGAACCGGCGCCATAGGCGTAATCCGCCTTTCCGGACCTGAAGCGATAACTATAGCGAACAGCGTATTTAAAGGTAAGGATTTAACTAAACAGGCATCGCACACCATACATTTCGGCAGCATTGCGGATGGCGATATTGTGCTGGATGAGGTTTTGGTTTCTTTGTTTATCGCCCCACGCTCGTACACACGCGAAAATGTGGTGGAAATATCCTGCCATGGTTCGCAATATATTATCGAGTCGATTATTAAGCTGCTGATAAAGCAGGGCGCACGTTCAGCCAAAGCAGGTGAATTTACCTTACGTGCATTTTTAAATGGCCAACTGGATCTTTCACAAGCCGAAGCTGTGGCGGATTTAATTGCGTCCAATTCAAAGGCATCGCAGCAAGTGGCGTTAAATCAATTGCGTGGCGGTTTCAGTACTCAACTGCAGCAACTGCGCGAGCAACTTGTACAGTTTGCATCTTTAATAGAACTTGAGCTCGACTTCTCTGAAGAAGACGTTGAATTTGCCAACCGAGACCAGCTAAAAAAGCTAATTCTTGAAATAAATGCTGTTATCAGTAGCTTAATCCGCTCGTTCGAGTTGGGCAACGCCATTAAGCAGGGAGTAAATACAGTTATTGCGGGTCGGCCAAATGCGGGTAAATCTACCCTGTTAAACGCGCTGTTAAATGAAGAGCGTGCGATAGTAAGCCACATCCCCGGTACCACGCGCGATACAATTGAGGAAGTGCTGAATATCAACGGCATCAATTTCAGGCTGATAGACACTGCCGGCATCCGCGAAGCGACCGATGCCATAGAACAAATAGGCGTGCAGCGTACCATGGAAAAAATCAGCCAATCGGCATTGCTGATTTATGTATATGATGCATCCGTAGTTACAGAAAAAGAGCTTAACCAGGATGTAGAAAGCCTGCAAAATCCCGGCATCAATATGCTGCTGGTGGCTAATAAAATAGATTTACTAAATGGCGCGCCAACTGTTATCGATTTTCCGGCTTACGGCTTTTCGGATATCATATCCATCTCAGCCAAAGAAAAACTCCATATCGAGGGTCTGAAAAGTAAAATATACCATGCAGCCATCAAAAGCCAGCTATCCGGTGATGAAACCCTTGTAACCAATATTCGCCACCTCGAGGCGTTGCAAAAGACAGAAGAAGCGTTGACCCGGGTGCTCAATGGAATGGAGGATGTTACTTCTGATTTTTTAGCGATGGATATCAAGCAGGCGCTACATTATTTGGGGGAGATTACCGGCGCCGTTACCACGGATGACTTGCTGGAGAATATATTCAGTAAGTTTTGTATCGGCAAATAACCCTGCCAAATACCCTAAAACTCCGCTGTTATTCGGTATGTAAATTACTCATTATTAATGAATTATACTATTTTTTCCGCCGAGATCTTGGATAGTTGCTCTTGTTTTTCCGACTTTTGTTACTAAGATGTTATTAAAAAAAATGTTTTCGCATGTGGCTGAAAATCGGGACGAATTAGATCGCTTATGGTTCTTAATAACCTTAATTACTTTCCGTCGGTATTTGCTGCCAACCTTTGCCAGGGCGGACATCAAAGTTCACCCAATCTATATATGCTATACTATCAATTAGCCACCTTGAAATATTTTTTGTCTTTGTGAACAAACAAACATGTCTTTGACAAGTGCGGCTTTGAAAAGGAGAAATTTGTAGTTAACTTTGATAGTTACTATGAATCCCCCTTCTCATTCCTTATTGTGCCGGAGATCGGCATTATATGCTTTTTTTCGTGCCGCTAAAATTCCCTTCCGGGGCGGCCTTCATCACGCTGATGTAGCAAGTATTGATTGATTTAATTCACATTTTCCTTAACCGATGATAAAGAAGTTTTTTGTAAACCCCAGACTATATTTAAGCGAGATTACCGGGTTGTTGCTATTAATCCTGGCTATTTATTTTATCAGAAGCCAGGGAGAAGAATTAAATAACGTTGGGAAGTACATTCGTTTGGGCGATCCGACGTGGATGGTATTTGGCTGCTTGTTAACCCTGGTTTATATTGCATTGCAGGCGCTGATGTACAGGTCGAGCTTCCGTGCCCTTAACCTGGAGCTAAGTCTTTGGAATTCCACTGTTTTATTTCTAAAAAGAAACCTGGTCAGCATTTTTTTGCCAGGAGGCAGTATTACCTCACTGGCATTTTTCACCAAAGACATCATAAAAGAAACTAATGAGGAAAACCGCACACGTATTCATTTTGCAAGTGCCATTTACGGTTTTGTCGGTATCGTATCTGTTATTATAATCGCCATTCCGGTATTGATTTACCTGACAATAACCGGTGATGGCTGGAAAGATGCCAATGAGGAAGTTGCCATAGCTATTTTCCTTTTCATACTACTGGCCTATATTTTGACGTCATTTTTTCGCAAAGGCTGGGTATATCGTTTGGTTAACAGGTTCTTCCCCCAAATTAATCTTGAATTTAAAAACCATCCCGGCTTTAAAATACATTTTGCCCTGGTTAATGTTTATTCAGTACTGATCGATCTTACCGGGGTCGCGCATCTTT
>JAZJZL010000214.1:0-11495 GCA_040389845.1 Bacteroidota bacterium | reverse complement strand
CTTACTTCCTTATCCAAGTCAAGTTCAGCATCACGAGTAAGCTGTAACGAATAGGCTTCAATACTATCGTGCTCAAAAATGAAGAAGATATCTTCTAAACTGTAACGGATAATATCATCTAGCAGGATAATAAATTTAAGGTTATTGGTTTCCGGGAGCACCACAAAGCGCGACAAACTATCCGGGAACTCGATAAGGGCAAGCCTTGACTTCTTATTTTTTGTAAGCTTAACAAAGAAATAAATAGCGCGGTCGCGAAGTTCCGGCAACGGCAGTGACTCGTCTATCATTATCGGCACCAGGGTTGCCAGTAAAGTCTCTCTGAAATATCGCTTTACGAACTCGCCACGGCTTACGTTCAGTTGCTTATCGTTGAGGATGAAGATTTTTTCTTCTGCAAGCTGCTTTACAATAATGTTTTCGTAGAGATTGTTGAACTTACGTTCCTGCCTCACTACAATATTCTTTATCTGGTTTAATATTTTCTTGGGATTGTAGCCCAGTAACTCTTTCGCCTTTTCATTCAGGTTAGCGAGGCGGCTCATGGTGGCAACTCTTACACGGTAAAATTCATCCAGGTTTGATGAAAATATCGCCAGGAACTTTATGCGGTCAATCAGTGGAACTGATGGGTCGGCGGCTTCCTGCAAAACTCGGTCATTAAAGTATAACCAGCTTATCTCACGATTAATTAAGGGTGCATGTTTCGAATCCATATATAAAGCCCCGCGGCCGTTTACAAATCTGCTTATTTAAATGTTAATTTAATATTAACTCATTGGTATATTAATGTGTTTTTATTGTTTAGTTCATAGTTGATGGTTCATAGTTCATAGCCGCTGCTGGAGGACGGCAATGACGGCTTATTCTCCGGATGTTTACGACCTGTGCTTTTTCACCATGAACTATGAACCATCAACTATGAACTCTTACACCATGAACTATGAACCGAAATCACTAATTTTGTCCCCACACCAATTCACCCGAAACATGCCAAGCTTTGATATTGTAAGCAAAATTGACGGACAGACACTAGATAACGCTGTAAACACCGCAAAAAAAGAAATTCTGAACCGTTATGATTTTCACGACTCGAAAAGCACCGTGGAACTTGATAAAAAGACCAACGTTATAACCGTTGTTACCGAAAACGACATGCGTTTGAAAGCCATCACAGATTCCATTATCAGCCGTATGGTAAAACAACACCTTGACCCAAAAGCGCTTGACCTGGATGGAACTGTGCAGACTGTATCCGGCAATATGATAAAGAAAGACGTAAAAATAAAAGAAGGAATAGAGCAGGAAGCCGCGAAAAAGATAGTTAAAAAGATAAAAGACAGCGGCCTAAAAGTTCAGGCCAGCATTATGGACGACCAGGTGCGTGTGCAGGCTAAAAAGATAGACGACCTGCAGGAGGTTATCGCGCTTTGCCGCCAGAATGATTTCGGCCAGCCGCTACAGTATATTAATATGAGGAACTAGTTTTCGTGATTTCACCGGTTTGTTTGAAGATTGGTATTATAAATCGGCGTAATCGTCAATAAAAATAAAAAGGCCAGTCCCTCGCGGACCGGCCCTTCTCAAACTAAACCAACTATTATGAAAACACTCTTAATTATTTCGGAATTCGGAAGTTCGATTCCGGATTTTACAAATCTCTTTTGAAACTTCCTTCTCTTTTCCGGGGAACGGAAAGCCAGCCCTAATCACAAATCAACCACACTCCCGTAAAGGAGTCCATCGGACTAACCTCCGAGCCGGAAAAATTATTTTACGGCAATTTCACGGGCTTGTACCTTAGCTTCTTCTTTTTTAGCAACAATCAGCTTCAGCACACCATCAACATATTCCGCTTCAATTTTAGCGGCATCGGCAGTTTCAGGCAAAGTGAACGAGCGGGTGAAAGAATTGTAGCTGTATTCGCGTTTGCTGAATTTCTTACCTTCTTCAACATTTTCAGCTTTCTTGTCGGCAGAAATGCTTAAAATATTTTTATCGAGGTTGATTTTAAAATCTTCCTTCTTCAAGCTTGGAGCAGCCAGCTCAATGTGGTACTCGTTTTCAGTTTCTGCGATGTTAACTGCAGGAACACGGCTTGATAGTTTATCGCTCAAAAATGAGTCGTTTAATATTGAATCGAATACGTCGTTAAAAAATGGATTAACACTGCGATTCCTTTGTCCGTTTGCAAATTTTACTAATGTCATGATTATAATCTCCTAAGTTTTTCTTTTAATATATTTGCTCAAGGTTAATCAACTGTTATACCAACCGGTTAAATTTGATTAAAACAGACATTATGTCTGCATAAACTAAAAACATACCGACAAATTGACATTTTATGAGTGAAAAAATTGCCGATTATAAGTTCAAGACGCCTATTGCCTTACGCTTTGCAGATATAGATGCGGTAGGGCACGTAAACAATGCCGTATATCTTACTTATTTTGAGGTTGCGCGTTTTGCCTACTGGAAGGATGTTACCGACTGGAACCTGCGTCGCGATGGTATAATTGTAGGCCGGATTGAAGTTAGCTATCTGAAGCCGATAACTTTGGAGGATGAAATTTACTGCTATGTGCGCACCACCCGCATCGGCACCAGCAGCTTTGATATGATGCAATTACTTGTACGGATAACGCCAAATGGCGAAGAAATTTGCACGGTGGGAAAAACGGTATGCATCAGCTATGATTATAGACAAAATAAGTCCGTGCCTATTCCCGGAAAAGAGCGGCAAAAAATGATAGAGTACGACGAGCCGGGGCTGATAACGAATACTAATTAAACCGGGATTAAGCAAATTTTTAGAATTTTTCAGATTCGGAAATGCATGGCCGGGACTTTTCGCCGGACTACAGGTAGGACGCTCTTAAATCTCCTTAACTCGCCCTACCCCAACAACCCATGAATATATTCTGCGCTATCCTTATACGTATCCATATCCATTTCGACAAAGAAATTTTTAACGCCGCCTGTTTTGGCGGCGGCAAAAAACTCTTTCCAGTCGATAATACCCTTGCCTATGGGCGCCTGCTTTTTATCCGTCGTCCAGTCTGACAGGTGGGCGGAGATGAATCTGCCGGGATATTTTTCGAAATAGGTTGGGCCTTTATAGCCCAGGGTTATTACTTCGGTTTGGAACTGCATTTTTACCAGGTTGGCATCAAGTGCCGCCACAATGGCGTCGTAGATGAGTTCGCCATCCAGCATATGAAATTCGCCGCTGTGGTTATGCATTCCTGTGGCCATGCCTTCGGCTTTAATTTTTTCGGCTAATTTATTGAGGTCGCCGGCTGCCGTTTTATAATCAGCTATTGTTTTACCGGGAGTTTCGAGGCCCGGTACCACTATCTGCGAAAGTCCCAGCCCGTGCGCAAAGTCCATGCACTCGCCAAAATTCCCCTTTAGGCTGCCGACACCAATGTGGCAACTGGGGCAATGCAAGCCGGCATCTGTTATCATTTTTTTAATATCAGTGGTTTTTACACTGACAAGGGGGCCGAAACCAGCGCCTGCATATCCTTTCGGATAACACATTTCGGTATATTGGTAGCCTAACCCTGCCATCATTTTCATCGTACCTGCAAAATCCTTTGCAAGAACGTCGCGGATAGGGAAAGTCTGGAAACCGATTGGGGTTTTATATTTGGCAGCAGCATGCAGAAAGCCTGGTAATAGTATTACTGCACCTGCACCTATGGCGCTTTGACCAATAAATTTTCTTCTGTTCATAGTGGTTTTTCTCTTAGTCTGTACATTTTAATAAACACGAATTCACACTAATTAAAACGAATTACACGAATAAGGAATAAATAAATCAATTCGTGTAATTCGAAAAAATTCATGCGAATTAGTGCTGATTAGATAGTAGCCGGATCCCAGCCGGTTCTGTAATCTCTCTTTAAGTATTTGTTGGCACTTGGCTGATTGGTAATCTGCCTTGTTGCGGCGTCATATTTCAGCACTTTTTGCGCCCTAAGCGATGCCGCATATAGGTTAACTGCTTCTGTTATAGGCTCCGCTTCCATAAAGTTACCTGTATATTGTGTACCCGCTTTGCAACTTTTTGCAAATAACGATAATGCATCCACCATTTTGTCATGCCTGGTAGAATCAACAATAGGGTTTACCGCTTTCACCTCCTTCTTTTTCTTCGAAAATAGCCTTGGGTTGTCCACATAAAAACCGGCTATTATCTTGCCTTTTGTGCCTACGAACATCATACCCTCGGCCGGCAAATCGTCTTGTCCGATGGTAATTAGCTCTTCAGGAACGGCAGGGCGGATACCTCCATCCCACCAAACCAGGTCAACAGGCGGTCTGTCGCCATTGGCGGGATATTTGAATTTTACTGTGCATCCCTGTGGGAAGGAGAAATCATTACGGACGAAATTTGGCGTGTGATCGCCCATGCCTACGTAGTGGGTCAAATTCGGCACCACTACTTCGGGGGAAGTTAGTTTCAGGGCATTAAATACAGTCCATAAACTATAATGCCCCATATCAGCCATAGAGCCGCCGCCGAAATCGTACCAGCCGCGGAAAACCATATTGGTATAATTGGAAGAGTAAGGCCGGTCTGCTTCCGGACCCAGCCACAAGTTCCAGTCAAGGCCGTCGGGAACGGGCACATTTTCGGTAGGTAGGGTTGGATATTGCGGCCACACAGGGCGGTTGGTCCAGTTATGTACCTCCGTCAATTTGCCGATCTTACCGTCATTTATCCAGGCCATTACCTGCTCCATCGAGCCATTAGAGTCCCATGGCACCAGGTGGGTAACTATATTGCTTTTCTGCCGGGCCAATTCAATAACCGCCTTACCTTCCAGCAAGCGGTTCGACAGCGGCTTGTGCATCAGCACGTGTTTATTGCGTTTTAGTGCGGCTATGGCGAACAGCCCATGCAGGTGATCTGGCGTCATTATTTTCACAGCATCCAGGTCTTTTTCCTTATCCAGTAATTCGCGATAGTCTGCGTATGCATTACATGCTTTAAAGTTATCGGCTGCACGCACGTTGCCGTAAAAGCTGTCGACAACATTTTTCCCTACCTCCCGGCCACCAGGTACTATGTTTTCCCCGCCCGGCTGCCAGTCCGCCTTATTGATAGCTCTCCTTATCTCGTCGCGCAGGCCGGTTTTCGACCAATCCCTGTATCCTACTGCATCGCGGTTAGGGTCGCAAACGGCGATAATCTGTATTTCGGGCGTGGCCAGCATGGGCAGCATTTCGCGCAGGCCCTGGGTGCCGCAGCCTACATAGGCAAGCGTTAATTTATCGCTGGGCGCAACAAAACCGGCGCCGCCAAGCACATGTCTTGGAAGGATGCTAAATGCCAATGCGCCAACACCAGCCGTTTTAATAAACCGGCGTCGATCGATACCTTTTTTTTCTTCGGATTGTCCGGGTTGGCCTGTAATGGCTGACGGAACGTTTGAGGGTTGGTCTTTTTTCATGAAAGTTGGTTTATAACTAGGTATAGGGGAAGTGATATTTAAAATTGGCAAAAAAAATTCACAAACTAATGTATTATTTATGTTAATAAGGGAGGGGGATGATATTTACAGATTCGAACTTCTGCTGCGGGAAAGTAAAAAGCCCTCCAGGGTTTAAAGGGAGGGCTCTGTTTGTTTAACGCTTTTAATAAAAGATTAATGCAACGGCGGCGGCGTACCGCAATTCGGGCCTGAACCCGGATTTAAACCCGGAATTGAGCCGTCGGGACAATAAGTAGTACAGGAGTGGCCAACATTGTGATTGTTGATGTAACAAAAGCAGCTGCAATTTGGAGGTGGAACGCCTGTTCCGCCGGTAATGCTTTTCATTTCTTTCCTGGATAGTTTTTCGATACCGGTAAGGCTTTTCATAGTGTTTCTTTAAGGTTTATAATTGGTTAACTAAAAACAAATATAATGATATTAATTAACCAATAGTTATTCGCAGAAAATTAGCGCTGGGTTAAAACCCAGCGCTACAACATGAATCGAGCCGATGGCTCTTGAATTCATGTGCATTTGAAAGTTTTCCTTCCATAGGTTTCTTAAAGAGCCGTAGGCTCGTCCAATGTTATAGCGCCGGGTTGAAACCCGGCGTTAGCAGCCAACGAAGCGACAATTTGATTTGCGCCCGTTATTCATAGTCTTTTTATTAATCAATATTTAAAAATCGACCAGTTCGATAACTAAAATCATATTCGTAAATTTGATTATAAAACCGCAAAAGAAAATTAATGCCTTTTTTATCCCGTATAACGCTTCCTTCATTACAGGATGGTACTTACCTGGAGCGAATCCCCAGCCTCAATAAAGGCTTGCAGCTTCCGCTAAAAAGCAACGTTACATTTTTTGTTGGCGAAAATGGATCGGGGAAATCCACCCTACTGGAAGGTATTGCAGAACAATGCGGCTTTAGCCTGCGGGGAGGTAATCGGAACCATAATTTAAATACCGGCTACCGGTTTTCGGGCTATGAGTCGGCGCTGGCACCACACCTTCAGCTTTCATGGATGCCACGGAGGATAACGGAAGGCTTTTTTATGCGGGCCGAGAGCTTTTTCAACTTCGCGTCTTATATCGATGAACTGGCAGTAGACGACCGCCGTATTTTCAATGCTTATGGTCGGCGATCTTTACATGAACAGTCGCACGGAGAGTCATTTTTGTCACTGTTTAATAATCAGTTTGAGTCCGGTATTTATATCCTTGACGAGCCTGAGGCAGCATTGTCGCCGGCCAGGGTACTGGCATTTATGTCGGTAATACATGAGCTCGACCGCAGTGGCCGGGCACAATTTATAATAGCAACCCACTCTCCCATACTTATTTGCTACCCAGGCTCAACCATTTATCAATTTGACGAATATGGCGTTGGCGAAACGACTTACGAAAATACAGAGCACTTTTACCTGACAAAATCATTCCTGGATAACCCTGCATTGTACCTTAGGCATTTAATGGAAGATTAATATAAAGCTTCAATAGCCTAATGTTTAGATAAGCGATAATTTTCAAAGCCTCACTTCTTAATATTCACCTCCGTAATCGCCGTTCTCCTGGTAGCGGTATAAACAACGCCGTTCACAATTTCGTAACCTACCGAAACGCTTTGCGAGCTGCTTTTCAAAATGAGGCCGGTTTCATTGCTGATGAGCATCGAGCCGTTGACTCTGCTGTTGAGGCTGCCGCCCGTTAAGGAGGTTTTATAGGTAATGGTGGTAATTTGAGCGCCTATGGCGTATATAGTATAGGTAGTTTGAGAAGATGTAGTGTTAGCTGTCCACGAGTAGCCTTTTTTAAACAGGGAACTTGCAGGCAAACCCACTAAAAACGGCAACATTTTACCCGGTGCAAGATTGTCAGGCTGTATGCCCGTAAACGATAGCAACGTATCACTTACCGGAGCCGGCTGTTTTGTTGATAATATTTCGCCCTTATTATTTACGACCACGGCCGATTTAGCATTTACCAACCTTTGTAAGCCCGTTTGGATAGGGGAATTGGGATCGGCGGGCTTGTTTGAATTGTAGATTAGTTTTTGATCCATGGCGTTTACTGTGTCCGACAGCATATCCGTGGTAATGGCGAAAGATATATCCTTTTCATCTGCATCAGTTATTTTATAAGATTTTTTCATAACCGATGACGACGTGATATGCAAAGCCTGACTGCCCCGCTGCAATACGCAGTTCGACCTGATAAGCACATGCCGTTCAACCTCCTCACCCTTTTTAAATTTATTTTGTGAAAAGGCCACAGCGCTCATAAAAACGAGCAATGCAATTAAAAAGTATTTTAATTGGCTGGCTATACCTTTCATTTTATTTTATGTTGCAACGCCTTTGTGCACCAGAGCTGCAACTACCGTTGTCGGTTCGGTTTATTTTCAGTTGGTTTTGTTTTCTTTGGTTTTACCCTTTGTTTATCGTTTTCAGTTGCCGGCGGCATATTTATGTTTTCACGGTTATTTTCCGGCATTAAAGGCATCGGGAAATAATTTTGAGTTGCATCTGTTGGAAATACCACCGAAACCTGGTCGATCATTGCCGGCATAATTGGGAATCGTGTATTGATGTTCATCGTTTTTGACGGCAACGGCTCAGCCGGCACTGGCGGTAATTCAGGAGCCGCCGGGTTCGGCATATCTATTGCTGCTTGCTCATCCTGTAGCTGGAGCTGAGGCATCGCAGGCGCATCCGGAGTAGCAGGACTTGGTACAGCTGTGGTTCCGGCTGCAACAGGTTGCTCCGGGGCATTTACTGCGGGAGCAATGGCTGATATCGAGGCCTGCCGTGGCAATTGTATTGGCGGGCCTTTTGGTAATTGCGGCGCAGGTATGTCAACCAGGATTAGCGTAACCGGGCTGCTTTTGGCATTTTTACCGGTCGCATCGCCTTTTGCAGTATTACCCGGCGACAATGGCGGCGGCACATGCCAGTCTGAAAGATTGGTACTTTGCGCAAAAGAGGCACTTATTTGTACAAAGGATATAATAAGCACCAAAAACGGTACGCCCCGCCATTTTCGGCAAGAACTAATCCATTTTTTTTGCTGATTATATAATGCCTTCATTCTTTATCGTTTTATCGAAAGCGGGTAGCTTAATGCAAATGCAATGGCCGCTTTATCCGATGAATATCTTGTCAAATCGGTCACTCCTACTCCTACAGCCAGGGTATTGTTAAAAGGTTTTATCCCCAGCGAACAGCCCAGGTTTATCCCTGACCATTCGGTAATAAAATTAACATTTTTAAATAACTCGTACGATACGCTTCCAAATACTGCCGTGCCATGCGCGCCGCGGCCTGCACGCATATCATCAACGCTTTTTTTGTAAAATCGCCCGTTACCCACACCAATTGTATAGGTAAGCTTTGAACTCCCGTCCGTTTCTGATGGCAGCCACTGGATTGCATGACTAAAAGCGATGTAAAACGTTGAACCCGGTGAATCTGTTACCAGCTTATTTGCGAATAGCTGCAATGCGCCAACTGAAATACTGCTACCTGTAAACAATTGCCGGCTTACTGACAGATTTCCCGAAAAGTCCTTTACTGATGAAACATTGGCCACATTAAAACCAATAGCAACGTTCACCGCTTTTTGCGGGTCGCCGGTACAAAAGCCGGCAAAGGCAATCAGGTCTGTGTTATGTGCGTATGATTGCGGAGTGATGCCGCCTATTCCGCCAAAAGCATAGGTTCCGAATCCCCCCCAGCCGGATGGTGAAATCAGATTCTGTAAAACGTCATTAGGCAAAAGCTCCGCCCTCGTTTCTCTTATATTTACCGGCGCCAGCAACGAATCCATTTTTCGTTTCAATTCATTTTCGAAAGTTGTTTGGGCATTGCAACGTCCGGCCATTGCAAAAAATAATACCGCTATCACGATTACAGCTATATATGTATTTAACCTATAAGGCATTGGTTTTTACAGCAATAGTTTTAATAAATGTAAAGCTACACTTTATTAGTGGCCGCCAAAATACCAACTTGTTTGTATTGTGAGCCCTTCTGCGCAGTGCTAAAATTGTATCATCAAAAATGCATTTCACCAGGAGATAAATTTATCGGACGGTGTATTGCGCACTAAAATTTATAAACCCTAAAATTATTTCGCCATGAACGTAATCTTATATCTTGCATGTTGCATCCCATTTGTTTTCCTGTTTTTATCGTTACGGTGCTCCCGCGCTCATAAACGGCTGCTGCACTCGGGTAAGATTCCAATCATACTGGCTCTTGCTCAAAAACGGGAGGTATATTTGGGCCTGGCAGTTTTGTCGGCGATTATGATTATATTCATCGCTATGAATTATTTTTCTGTTTGGGCGAGGCTATGACAAAGAGCGCTTATAATCCATGGAAATCGCTTTTAAACCTGGCCGTTTTCAGGAGACTCCTATTGGAGTCTAAAAACCTCTTTGACATAGACTATAAACAGGAGGCCTCTCTGAGGCCATCGCTTTAATAATTTTAACACTCCGTTAGGAGTATCCTGTTTATAGCACACCATCAACACGCAACTGGACTCCAGCGGAGTCTCCTTTTTAAAAGCGATTTCCCTGGGTCATAACCAGTTCATACCGTAAATAATATTCATTATCTTTAACCAAGGGCATCTTATCCAGATATGAAATATTACGTTTTATGCTTGTTTTTGCTGATGGCGATTCCATATCGCGGAATTGCTACGCCCCTATCGGCACAAAAAAACAACGCAGACTCTTTAGCAGCGGATTATATCGAAATGGCCAAATCATCTGCCCGCCAGGGAGATTATAAAAGAGCAATCGAACTGTACAATAAAGGTATCTCACAAGCTCCGCAAAACGGTAAACGGCGCACACTTATGGAGGCATTCCATCAATTAGGCTTGTTGTACGAAAAGCAGCAGAATTATCGTGAAGCGCTAAACTATTACAGGCGGTCATCCGAAATAAGCGATTCATTGGATTTTGTCAGCAAGGCAGAGGAAAACACGCCCGAAGCATATAGCCGCAACTTTATGCGCGATGTGATGGGCAGCATCAATCAAAAGCCTGAATCGGCAGATAGCATTTTAAAAACCATCGACAAAAAGAAGTCTCTGAATGACACCCTTGCACTGTCCATCAATTATTTTAACCTGGGACTATTATATAAGGGAAAGCAACAATTTCCCGAATCGGAAACTGCTTTGAGAAATTGTATCGACTATGCCGATAAAATTCACTATACCGACATGGAAAATAGCGCACTGACCGTGTTGGCCGATTTGTATGAGCAGCAAGGCGATTACAAACAATCCGTCGTCTGTATAAAAAAGCGGATGGAATTAAATAGTCCGGCTAATCTGCAAAATTCAAAAACCATTGGCGAACTGCAAACCAAATACGAGATAACCCAGCGGGAAGACCAGGTTTTGCGGCAACAGTTTGAGATAACCAAACGCAATTACTGGATGACGGGTATTGCCGTGGTAGTGGTGTTATTGCTTATTATCGGTTTTATATACTACAAGCAAACAAAGCTCAAACAGCGAAACATCGCCATGCAGGCCATAATTGCCACCGAGGAAAGTGAACGCAAGCGAATTGCCCAGGATTTGCACGACAGCGTAAGCCAGACCATGAGCGCTGCAAAAATGAACCTGGCTGTTATCGGCGGCGAACTGACCTTTACCAGCGATGAGCAAAAAAAACGTTTTGATAACGCCATAAAAATGGTGGACGACGGCTTTAAGGAAGTAAGGACGATATCGCATAACATGATGCCCTGGGCACTTAATGAAACTGGCCTGGCACGTGTTATTGAGCAGTTTATTAAAAATACTGAAAACAGCACCATCGCGATGAACTTTATGAGCCGCGGCTTCGACGCGCCTTTTGACGGTACCACGGAAGTAATTTTATACCGCGTGTTGCAGGAAGCGGTAAACAATGTATTGAAACATGCGCAAGCAAACAGGCTGGATATTTCGTTGCTGAAAGATGAGGAAGGCAACATCAGTCTC
>JAZJZL010000213.1:9862-11272 GCA_040389845.1 Bacteroidota bacterium | reverse complement strand
GCACTAATAAAAATCCAAACTGCCGTCATTATTGACAGAGCAATGGATAAATACCCTTGATAATATTGGTATGCGGTTAAGGGTAGCGGGCGAAAATTGCTTGTCCTCCTCGTTAAAAAGGTCAAGCCCGAAATTGAAGCTTTGCTTGTAGTTATAAGCACGGGATATTAAATGCACTTTGTAATCGGCAAGGCGCCCGCCGGGGCTTACCAGCAGTTCGACTACCGCATCGATATAATTTACATTGATCCCTTCCGTTTCAAATGGAAGCCGGAAAAAGGAGATATAGGGAATAAGCCCATAATAATTGCCGCCGATTTTAAGCGGCCGCGTAAGCCTGTCGTTGGCTTTTATCTCCGAGTCGAAAGCAAAAGTTACATCTGTATCGGTATCTAACGGTGCCTCGTACATAAACTCCGTTTTATCGAAGTCGTACTTTTGCATCAGCTTGCCTTCGTCATCATAAAAAGTCCAGAGGCCGGTTTTGTGGCCCTTTGTATAATTGCCATCTGCAACCAGGGTACGGCGCTTGTAATATGCTTTATAGGGCCCAACCCGTGCGCTTTCCTCTCCTTTAATAACCTTATAACGCTCCAAAACTTCGTTTGATAACCAGTTTCGTTTATTGACAGTATCCTGGCCAAAACAAGCGGCTATATAAAAAAGGCTGACGAATAGAAAAGTATAGCGTTTCAAAGCAAAAGGTTTTGCGCAATATAAAGCATGTGTAGTCAAAATCAAAACTTAAATAAGTTCCTATTATGACTAACGGCCTTGCAAGCCCCATGTTTCAGTTTCTATCAGCCTCCACGGCGTCCACCTCCGCCGAAACCTCCGCCACCGCCTTTACGGCCGCCACCGCGGCCGCCGCGTTGTTGTTGTGAGCCGGCAAACTTTTGCAAACGCAAGGCAAACGACAGCATAAAATAGCGCCCAAGCCTGTTGGTACGCGTATCTATTATCTGGTTGCCGCTTACGGTCCGGCTGATACCGGTGTTCTGGTTAAATAAATCGAATGCCTGGAAGCGAAGCGAGGCGATGTCCTTCTTCAAAAATTGATATTCTACATAAGTGCTTAGCAGGGTAGGATTGGCCTTAACAGTGCTGCTGAAGCCCTCGGTTATAACCTGGGAAAGGTTATAGCCCAATATCAGGTTATACCAAAAGTAATTGCGGCCATCCAGACCAAATGTCCACGTTTTAGCATTGGTATTGATGGATGAGGGTAGGCTATATTTGGTATTGTTAACACTGTAATTGCCATTTATCTCGGTATCCATAACACTATCTAAATCCACCCTAAGGCGCACTCCCTGGTTAAATACCCAGTTTTTGCCGAGGTTGCGCTGATCTTCAATGTACGATACGTTATTGTTGAAAGCCGCGCTGCCGTTTAACGTCACCGTAAAT
>JAZJZL010000213.1:0-9852 GCA_040389845.1 Bacteroidota bacterium | reverse complement strand
TGCGATTGGCAAACGGCTTTGAAAAAGCATAGTTGCCATTCATAGAGTAGTAGCCGTTGGTATTTAAGTAATGGGTTACCTGTTTGGTGGCTGTTTGAATACCCCCATCAGGCCCCGACGGTATCCCACTGGTCGCTATCGGCGAGGTGTTGGCCACAATTTGGTCCTCAATGGTATTAAACGAGAAATTGGTGAACAGCGAATTCCCGCTGGCGATATCGAACTGGTTGTACCTGAGATTGATGCTGTTGCTGAACGATGGCTTTAGGTCGGGGTTACCATAAACTATATTTTGCGGGTTGGAGTAATCAGGCTGTTGCTGTAACTGCGCAAAGCTTGGCTGGCTGCTGTTGCCGCTGTAGTTAATGGTAAGCGAGTGGTTGCGCTGAAAGTTGTAAACAAACCTGGCCGTAGGCACCCAGTTAAAGGTATTGGTAGTAATATTCAAATTATGTGATTCGCCTTCGAGCGTCGATGGCTGTGCCGCTATGCCGATGGTGTAATTGTATTTCGGTTTAACGCCACGTAAATTTATCCCGAAACGCTGATTGGTAAACTGGTAGTTATAAAGCGTACTTAACGAATCAACATAAGTTTGAGTGCCGGTTGCTGGGTCTATACGGTAATTATAACGGTTGTTATCGGTATTACTGCGGCTGTAGCTATAATTTCCTTCCAGGTAGGTTGTTTTTCCGATTGGCTCTATATAAGATACGTGCACATTATATTTTGACGAGCTGCTGTTGGTGATAATATTCTGGTAAAGCTGGTTCGTAATGCTGTCCTGCACAGTTGTGTACTGGTCGTTAAAAGTCTGGTCGGTCTTTGAAAAATTATAGCTGCCGCTTACGCTGAAGTTGCGCCCTTTTTTCTTAAACTTATGGTTATACAGCATAGTGAATCCGCCATTTGGCGCCGCGCTGTTGGTCAGCGAATATTCGTTGCCCATAGCTGTAGCACCGTTACGCATATTGCTGAATATATCGGTATTAATATCGTTTGAAGTACCTTTCGAAAATGATGGGGTAACCTTCAGGTAATCCAAGCTATCTATCTTGTACTCTACGTTAAAGCTGGCGCGATGATTAATGCTATGATTTTGGTCGACGGTATTGTCATTATTTATCAGCGAACCCGACTGGAAAACGTTTTGCTGCAACGAGGTACTTGTTGAATTTGTGTTTTTATCTGCAAAGCTGTAACTGCCATAAACGTCTACCTTTTTGCCCCAGGAGTCACGGTAATTAAAGCCAAGCGATTTGTTGTCTGTGATACCATTTTGCGTACTTACACCGCTTCCGTCACCGCCGCCACCCCCACGAGACCGTCCGCCGCGACCGCCGCTGCCGCCGGCTTGTGCCAGGTTAAAAGCGTTGGTGTTGTTGTTGTTAACTGTACCTAATAAGGCTATCTGCTGATCGTTATTAAATACATTGGCCGATAGCTTGGCTGCATACCTGTCGTCATTACCAACCCCAACTGAGCCCTGCCCAAACTGGCCTTTCTTTTTGCCTTTTTGTATGGTGATGTTTAGTATTTTATCCGGGTCACCGGTTTTAATTCCGGTAAGGTTGGCCTGGTCGCCGTAGTCGTCTATAACCTGTATGCTTTCTACTATATCGGCAGGCAGATTTTGGGTTGCAGTTTGCACATCGCCTGTGAAATAGTCCTTTCCATCTACCCGCACTTTGGTAACCTGTTTTCCGTGTGCTGTCACGTTGCCATTGGCATCTACACTTACGCCGGGCAGTTTTTTCAGCAGGTCTTCAACCGGCGAGCCATCCCGAACCTTGTAGGCGGCGGCTTTGTATTCTACAGTATCTTCCCTTATCGAAATCGGAATTACGCCATTTATAGTTACGCCCTTAAGCATGTTGGTTTCCGTCTTCAGCATAATGGGGTCAAGCTTTATGGGCTTTGTGCCGTCATCCATCACATAGCGTCGTGTAAAAGTCTGGTAGCCGATGCCGGTTATAGTTATTTTAAAGTTTTTTGAGACTACAATTGGGAAATCAAAAACACCTTTAAGGTTGGTGGTGGTTATTACGCTATCAGTTGCCGATGTGATCTTAACGTTAATAGCGGGTACAGCACCGGTGCTGTCGCTAACGGTTCCGAATACCTCGCGCGAGGCCGGTTTAGTTGACTGCTGGCCCAGCGCCGCAGTGAGTAACGCGCATAAAAAGAGAAGTGAAAGTAGGGGCGTTTTCATGTCTAAAAGCTTGATTTTCTGCTATCGACGTGAAGATAACTCGTGGGTTTAATTTTATATTCCCATGTCATAATAATGTTGCACTAAAGGCTATTTGTCATGTAATTGTGACTATGATATATGATTTTATATGTGATTTCACCGATTTATATATGATTTTTCGCAGTTGTCTGTTTTTAAGGCGCTCAAGAGAGCTACGCCGTTTCACCGATTTGCCAGTCGCATATTCAAATTAATCTAACCCAATCAACTTATTCCGACTAAAACCTTCAAAAACGAAACACTTTAGGGTATCATTACCGTATTAGTAGGCATGAAAGGTTTTTTATTAATCTTATCATTACTCATCACCTGTAACTTGTGTGCCGCCAGTAAGGTAGTAGACGGTAGCCTTATTGCCGCTGAAAAGCAGCAATTACACAAACGGATAGATAAATTAAATGATGCCGCTTATAACATCTATCTCAGTTCTCCCGACTCTGCGCGTAAATTGGCCGAAAATGCACTGTTGCTTTCCGAAAAAAATAATTATCAATTAGGGAAAGGCCGCAGTTTTTATAATATAGGGCTTATCTACTGGTCGCAGTCATATTATACCATCAGCCTTTTCTACCTCAATTCTGCTGCAAATAATTTGCCGAAGGATAGTAAAGCTTATTTATCTGATTGCTTTAATGCGCTGGGCCGCACGTACGCCGATTTGGGCAATTATACACAGGCTATGATTGATTTGAATAAATCGCTTGAATTAGCCGGTAACGATACATGGCGGCTGGCCGAGGTATTCAGCGAAAAATCATACGTTTATTCCGCACTTAAAAATTATCCGAAAGCGATCGCAGATGCGCAATATGCATTAACCTTAAACTCGAAGATACATTCAACCGGCGATATCGCTGTTTTATATGCCCGGTTAGCAGGTATCTACAAAAGTAAAGGCGATTTTAAAAATGCACTTTTTTACGACGACATCGCTTTTGAAATGAGCAAGACCACAGGCAACAAACGCCTGAGGGCAAAAACTTATATCGAATACGCATTAATAAATAACAGCCTGAATAAATACAGCGAAGCCATCGATTATGCACAAAAAGGCATTGCATTGGCGGATAGCATTGGCTTGATAGATGCACAGAAAGAGGGCTATAAATCACTCGTAAACAGCTTTGAGCTAAGGAACGATTTGAAACAGGCGCTGGCTTATCAAAAGAAATACAGCATTTTGAGCGATAGTATCAGTAAGTCGTCGAAATTGAAGACAGCAAAGCTTATTCAAAATTATCACACACTGAATGCCAAGATAAACGACATCAAACGAATGGAGATTGGCGACCGGGAGAACAAGGCTAAAATAAAGGCACAAACTAATCTCATTTTATTTCTTTCAATATCGCTGGTTGTGTTGATAGCTGCGCTGTTTACCACCTGGTATCTTTATAAACAAAAGCAATTGCGTGTCTAAATATCAAACATATGTTTGCAAAACCTGCAATCTGTAAATGGTTTGAAAGATAAGTTGCTGGCAGTTATCGGGCATGACCTTCGCACACCTGTTGCCAACATGAGCAACATGATCGAAATGTTTAATGATGAATACCTTACTGCAGCCGAGATAACCGAGCTGATGCGGGAAATCGCACCGATTATTAAAGGTGCGGAATTGACCCTCTCAAATCTAACGGAATGGGCCGGCAGCCAAATCAAGGGAAAAAACGTGAACTCTATCAACGTCGATGTTTTCCTGTTGGGTGTCGAGATGGAACAGACTTTTTTGCATCACCTGCAGCTAAAGAACATAGAGTTTATTAATGGCGCCTTTCCCGGGCAATCAGTTTTGGCTGATGAAAACCACCTAAAAGTTATACTGCGCAACCTGGTAAGTAATGCTATTAAGTTCACCAATAATAGCGGAAATATTACTTTGTCAACAAAAATTATAGATAACTCTATTATAGTTAGTGTAACGGATACCGGCAAAGGCATGAGGCCGGAAGAAGTTGAAAAGCTATTTTCGCTCAATACACATTTTTCGAATTCCGGCACCTCTGGCGAGAGTGGTACAGGTATCGGTTTGCTGCTATGTAAAGAACTGGTTGAGCTTAACGGCGGTAAATTATCAGTCACATCGGCAGTCGGCAAGGGAAGCTCATTTTACTTCAATCTGCCACTAGTTGGCGCTTACGCCTAAAACTACCTGCATATTCGTGTTATTTTGACAAATATTTTTCCTTTTTGTTAAATTTTTTTTAAGCCGTTTAAATGCCGCTTCATTGCATGCAAATGCTGTTTTTGCGGACATTGTCGTGACAAATCAAGTTCTTTTTAGGTTAACTATTCGTTATCGTTGTGATTTTACGGGATTGATTAATTAAATAATACCTACTTTACGAAGGATTACCGCTGTAACTATTATAAATAACCTCTTAATTTTTTAAATGGCTTTTTTAAACACCGTGCTTCAACCACCGGCTTACGGATGGAAAGATACTGATGGCAACTTGGTAAAACCTACTGCGCGCCAAATTTTCAAAGAATTTTTTTCGAGGCTGAACGTGTTTAAGGACAAGAAAAACTGGCTGTCATTTTTAAGCTGGATGCTCATAGTGTTTCTGGCGCCATTCTTAACGCTGTTTATATTTAAGTATTTTTCCATAACCGGGCTTATCGCGGCTTTTGTATATAGCATGATAATAATGGGTACCCACGGTACCATTTGGCACCACAGGTATTGCACCCATGGCGCTTATACCTTCTCCAATAATTTCTGGCGATTTTTTACACAAAATCTTACTCTTAAAATAATTCCGGAAGAAATTTATGCAGTGTCGCACCATGTGCACCATGCATTATCCGATACGCCGGGCGATCCTTATAACGCACAGGGCGGTTTTCTTTATTGCTTCCTGGCCGATGTAAACCATCAGCCTATAAACCGCAATTTGAGCGAGAAGGATTACGCCAAATGTGCGAACCTGATGAAGCATACCGGTGTAACCACAAACTCGTATGCCCAATACCAAAAATGGGGCACTTTGGCGCCACCATTGCGTACTATTATCGGTATTATACTTAACTGGGGCTTTTGGTTTACCGTGTTTTATCTTATTGGCGGAATGCCATTGGCATGCGCCATGTTTGGCGCTGCCGGCTTTTGGGCGGTTGGCGTGCGTACCTTTAACTATGAAGGCCATGGTAAAGGCAAAGATATGCGTCGCGAAGGTGTTGACCACAACCGCGATGATATGTCGATAAACCAGGTTTGGCCGGGCTACGTTGCCGGCGAATGGCATAATAACCATCACCTGTATCCCAAAAGTGCCCGCTCCGGGTTTAAACCATATCAGCTTGACCTGGCCTGGTGCTATATTAAGTTTATGAGCATGATAGGCGCAGTAAGCTCTTACCGGGATTCGAAAAAGGAATTTTTAGCAACTTACTGCGACGCACCCGTAGCTGTTGAAGAAATACCGAAGGAATTTGCAGAAAAACCAATACCCGTACCCGTATTGGTCAGGGTATCTTCTGAAAATTAATCGCCGGCTTTCAATTATCGTGGATAATTTGGGATGTTTTTACCGAGATAGATATTTCTTTCTCCTTTAAACATGTTGCCCACATCTATCAACTTTATTACGCCGCTGCCGCCACGGTTTTCAAGGTTCTTTCGCCGTTCTTCTGTTAAAAGCGGATCGTCGGCAAAAACAAATTCGTCAATGTAATATTCGTTTAGGTCCGGTTCCTTAATGGTAACATGAATGTGCGCCGGCTCCGTGCGGTCGGGGTAGGTGCCGGGGCGCAGCGTAACAAATTTATAAAAGCCTTTGTCATCGGTACGGGCCCAGCCACGGATATAGCCATGCCGTTTAGCCCAGCCTTTTTCATCTCCTTTTTTGGGATAATGGCCGGTTTCGTCGGTATGGTAAAAATACAACACCACGCCTGCGGCCGGTGTTTTGCTGTCGGCTTTGTAAACGGTGCCGTTTATGCCTAAAGGTTTCTTTTTATCCCAGGTAGCATCGGGCAATAGCACAACCGGTTTTAGCTGTTTGAACGGCACCGGGCTTTCATAAATTGCTTCACAGCCTTCGCACGGGCCGCCGACCTTTTTTTCCTGCGCCATACTAAATGATGCTATAGCAAGGAATATTATAATAATCGAAAATTTCTTCATGATGTTTTGTTGTAGTTGATTACCGGTGAATTACAGTTATTAGTTAGTTGTGTTTTAAATTAAAATGTTAATTATCTGATAATAATCATGTTACGATTTGTTCGGGGTGTTCCGCTTAGAAAAGCGGAACGCTTTGCGGATTGAGCAAGCGGGAGCATTTGATTATGTCGAACTCAATTAACATAAAGCAAATAAACAGTACCACGTCCAAACCCGGAAAAATAGTAGATCAACAGCAGGAATAGTAGATGTAATTTTTGATATACCATTTGCCTGTAATATTTAATAGAAACTTAACGCTTGCCGTTGCAGCCTGACGGGATTAATACTTAGCTTTATCTAAATTATAAATCTAAGACTATGAATACACAAGAAGTAGCCGACAAACTTGTCGCCCTTTGCCGTGAGGGCAAAAACCATGAAGCGATTGCAGATCTTTATGCGGATAACATTGTAAGCTATGAGCCAAAAGGGGCACACATGGAGATTACAGAGGGTAAAGAAGCTGTTAAGGCAAAAACGGAGTACTGGTACGAGTCTGTACAGGAAATTCACAGCGGCGAAGTTTCGGACCCGATTGTGGCAGGCGACCATTTTACAGTCTCGATGAAAATGGATGTCACCTACAAAGAAGGCGGCCGTATACCAATGCATGAAATTGCCGTTTACCAGGTAAAGGATGGTAAAATAGCTTCTGAACAGTTTTTTTATAACGTGTAATTACGTTATTTTTTATAGCGATGGATTTGCAAAGCCATCGCTATAAAAATATATAATCAACCGAACCAAATAGCCAGGCGTTCCATTTTCGCGTGCGCGGAACGCCTGGAATACTGGGAAATGTACTGAATATCAGCCTTTTTAATATTTACATACTTGTAAATTACTGATAATCAATTAATAGTAGACCTTAAATATTAGTGCGATTTGTCGTAATTAGTTAATAACATACGAGAAAGAATTATATCTCTCTGTGTTATTTGTTGATAATCGCAAAAAAAAATCATTCCCCCAGCAATTTCTTCTTTTGCGCATTGTACTCCGCCTGTGTAATTGCGCCGGAATCTAAAAGCTTCTTCAATTTCAATATTTCATCCGCAACGCTGCTACCGGCCGCAGCTGTGTTGTTGGTTGAATTTGCGCATGGTGTTACCTCGCAGGTGGCAATAGCCTCGGCAATCCATACATCATAGGTGCCGATGCCGCCGGCTTTTACAGTAAATACCACTTTGTCGGATCCGGTCATTTGTGAAGCGGTTTTAATTTTACGGATAACGGCACTGCTCATTGAAAAATCTTTTCGCGCACTCATGCCATTACCGTTAGGCCGGGGTGGAAAAAACGGGGGAGGAGTAACCTGTATATATTTAAAGTTGCCATCGGCAGTTGAACCCATACCAATTTTTACTGTATCGCCAACGTGGTAAGTTCTGCCGTTCGACGCTTTGTACTCTTTCAGATTCTGGCCGAGCGCAAAGACAGGCACAAGGCATATTAATAATGATAACAGCTTTTTCATGGTGCAATATTTAGGTTTATCGATATAAGGCTAACTCTGTACATTGTATGTTTCATCTGTTAACAGAAAAATAGGAATTATGTTTAAAATTAGACCGGTGAGATGCCTTTATTGAACTTAGTGGCCTGCAACTAATTGATTTTTAGTGCGTCATGTTTAAAGTATTTATTCCGACATTTAAGGATTATAATTCTTCATTAAACAGTGGATGGAAAATTCTGAAATTAAAGATGCATTATTTCTTGAAGCTGTTGAGGCTATTGATGGAGGGTATATTGATAAGCTGAAAAACCTCGTGACAGCTCATCCCGGACTGATAAAAAATAAATTGGATTACCCTGAAGGCGCTTACTTTAAAGACCCTTATCTGCTTTGGTTTGTTGCTGATAATCCCATCCGTAAAGGCAAATTACCGGCTAATATTGTTGAGATAACCCGTTTACTTGTTGAGGCAGTAAAACGTGAAGCAACTGAAAGTGCACAGCAGCAGTTGGATTATGCCCTCGGGTTAGTTGCTACCGGCAGAATTCCGCGGGAATGCGGTGTGCAAATTGAAATGATAGATTTATTCATTGACGAGGGTGCTAAGCCAGGAGGCGGACTGGGCGCTTTGGCGCATGGCAATATCGCCGCCGCGGAACGCCTGATTGAACGCGGCGGAAAGCTTACTTTGGCAGCGGCCGTCGGATTGGACAGGATGGATGATGTGAAACGCATG
Organism: Bacteroidota bacterium; assembly: GCA_040389845.1. GTDB lineage: Bacteria > Bacteroidota > Bacteroidia > Sphingobacteriales > Sphingobacteriaceae > Mucilaginibacter. The sequence goes on along the minus strand of JAZJZL010000213.1, from coordinate 1,232 downwards.
GCTACGGATAAAGATGAATTGCTTACGGCTATTACCGTAGCGGCTATGTATGGAAAAGCGCATATGATAGCATACCTGATTGGTTTGGGTGCCAACCCTAACGGCTATCCGGAAAGTAAAAGCGGATTTCATTCGCATGCTACCCCGCTTCACCAGGCGGTGTCGTCTGGTTCATTGGAATGTGTTAAATTGTTGGTAGAAGCGGGTGCAGATCTGCAGGCAACCGATAAAGCTTATGGCGGTACCCCGCTGGGATGGGCATTGTACATGCCGACCGAAGACGGTAATGATGATGATGCAAAGAAGAAATGGGCTGCTATTGCGGAGTATTTAGGGGAGCGGATCAATCAGCAATCGTAAAATTGTAGAGACGCAACATTTTGCGTTGCTGAACTTTGGGGGAATAGAGACATTTTGTTTTCATGAATTATAAAACCTAAAATTATGGTAACCTCAGTTTTATCCTCTTCGCCAGGCAAAAGGATACAATCCGTCGACCTGCTGCGTGGCGCAGTAATGGTTTTAATGGCCATCGACCATGTGCGTGTTTATTCCGGCCTGCCCTCAGGATCGCCGGAACCGCCGTTGTTTTTCACACGGTGGGTTACCCACTTTTGTGTACCTGCATTTGTGTTCCTTGCAGGCACAAGCGCTTTTTTATATGGTCAAAAACTAAACGACAGGCGTGCGCTTTCCCGCTTTTTGCTTACCCGTGGTTTTTTGCTTGTGCTGCTTGAATTAACCTTAATCCGCTTTTTCTGGACATTTAATCTCAATTTAGGGCAGTTTACACTGGCAGGTGTGATATGGATGCTGGGCTGGTGTATGGTGCTGATGTCGGTTTTGGTGCGCTTGCCTTTTAAAACCATCTGGATAACGGGGTTGGTGATGATTTTTGTGCAGCAGATTTTTGCCAAAGTGCCTTATGTGCTGCCGGCTTCATCGAGGGCCCACTTTAGCTGGTTTTGGGAGTTTGTTTATTCGTCGGGATTTGACGGGCCACCGGGCATTGCCATCCTGTATGTTTTGGTGCCGTGGATTGGCGTAATGATGGCCGGTTATGGTTTTGGACAGATATTACTAATGGAGCAGGCCAAAAGACGGAAGCTTTGCTTGCGGATAGGATTGTCTGCTATCGCGTTGTTTATGATTGCCGGTATACTGTTTATCTGTTTTGGCCCGGCTTATAAAGGAAATATGCCGTTTCTTTTCAGACTGCTGGGGCAACAAAA
>JAZJZL010000212.1:29257-32257 GCA_040389845.1 Bacteroidota bacterium | reverse complement strand
CCAGGCTTATAATATCGCCAGGTTACGGCTGGAAATCGCCCTTAAGAAACGTCATCAAAAACCATTGGCGATAATAACCGATATCGACGAGACGCTATTGGACAACAGCCCAAACACAGCCGGCCAGGCGATACAAAACAAAGGCTTCGACCAGCAGGCCTGGCATGCATGGACCGCAAAAGCCATTGCAGATACCGTGCCCGGTGCGCCTGCGTTTTTTAAATATGCAGCGTCAAAAGGTGTAGCGGTGTATTATATAACCAACCGCGATGAGGATGAACGTGAGGCTACGTTAAAAAATCTTCGCCTTTATCATTTGCCGTACGCTGACAATAAGCACCTTACATTAAAAACCACCATATCAAGCAAAGAAACGCGGCGCATGGATGTTTTAAAAACCCACGAGGTTGTGCTGTATTGCGGCGATAACCTGCCTGATTTTAACAAACTTTACGATGCGCCTTATACCGAACAAAGCCGTGCTGCTGCTACCGAAAAGCTCAAAAAGTATTTTGGTGATAAGTACATCGTGATACCTAATATCGGTTACGGCGATTGGGAAAGTGCTTTGTTAAGAGGCGCAGCCACCGATGCGCAAAAAGATTCGGTAATTAAGGCGAAGGTTAAAACCGACCTTAAGTAAATACGCAATCGTCCCAATTAGGGGTGTGAAAGCGGTAGTTTAATTCTAACGGCAGTACAGTGCTATCGATAATCTTCCATGCGTTCAATTCGTCAATAAATTGCGGGGCATCCAATGTGGCCTGCGCCGTTGCCCGTGTGTAAAAAGTCATTTTTGCGGGATGATGCGGGGCGACGCCATTAATGATCAATCCGAATTTATTTTGGCTGATGATGGCTTGAGTTATACCAATGCAATCATCAAGGTGAACCAAATTTACAGGCGACTGTCCGTTAGGTATATCTTTTTTCCCGGCGAAGAAACGGCCTGGGTGCCTGCCCGGACCAACTAATCCGCCAAAGCGTACTATCGTAGTTTTCAAAGCAGACTGACCGCTGAATAACCCTTCAGCCTGCAATAACAATGTGGCTGATTTCGAATCAGGTGTATCAACTTCCGTTACTCTACTGCAATTTTCGCCATACACCGCAGTTGAGCTGATGTAAATTACCTTTTGAACTTTATGACGAACGGTTGCGTCTATTATTCGTTGTATTTTGGGCAGATAATCGCCGCCTTCGCCGTGGCGGGTTCGGGGCGAAATACTGACAATCAAGACATCGCAAGTAAAAAATCCAGGCTCGTAGTTTTCTTCGTCGGCTTTAAAGTTAACAAGGAATGGTTCGATGCCAAGTTCAGCGAGGGTCTCCAACTTTTCTGTTGATGTGGCCGAGCCTTTTACTTTATAACTATCGTTCATTAACGCCAGCGCCAGCGCTTTGCCATACCACCCGCAGCCTAAGATACTTATTGTCATTATCGGCAAAGGTAACGTAATATGGCATTCGTGTCACAGGCCTGCGACCTGTGCTGGAATGTGTCACCCCTTTGGGGCTTTTAATAAGGGTTTCACGGTTAACAGAACGAAATATCCCGGAACAGATCGCTGGTCCTGTGCTAATGGCGCTTTATAAGATTCACCCCTGGTAAGCCATCGATTTCGACAATTCCTCGTTCAGCTTAAACTCATGCTCCAGCACCTCGAGCTTGTTCATGGCGCGGTTGTAGGCATCCTCGCCCAATAATAAATGTACAGGAGGATTCTCCTCACCGGCTATACGGATAATAGCTGCCGCGGCTTTTTCGGGGTCGCCGGCTTGTTTGCCATCCATTTGCAGGTAACGAGCGTGTGAATCTCTGACCTCTGCATAGGCATCAATCGGATTTTTAGCTATCACCAACGAATCGCCGCTTAAAAAATTTGTGCGGAATGCACCCGGTGCAACCACTGTCACCTTTATGCCCATTGATTTTACATCTTCGGCCAAAACCTGCGAAAGCCCGATTACCGCAAACTTGGTAGCCGCATACAAAGCCCAGCCTGTAGCAGGGGCAATACCGGCTACCGATGAGATATTGATGATATGCCCCGATTGTTGTCCTCTTAAATAAGGCATAGCTGCACGGATAACGTTCAAGGTTCCGAATACATTCACGTCGAAGCTCTCGCGGGCTTCTTCATCGGTCAATTCTTCAATACTGCCACCGATACCGTAACCGGCGTTATTGATAACTACATCCAGTCCGTTAAATGTGTTATAGGCCGTCTCAATGGCGTTCGCTACGCTTTTATCGTCGGCCAGGTTTGCATAGAGCGGCAGAAAGTTTTCGGATACTTCGCCGGCAGCCTTCAACAGGCTATCCACATACCTGGATGTTGCCGCAACTTTTTGCCCGGCGGCGAGTAATTGCTTAACCAGGCTCAGCCCAAAACCCTTGGACGCGCCTGTGATAAACCATACCCTGCTTTTGTTTTCATAATTGCTGTTGTTTTTCATAATGCAAAAATACCATCGCAAAAAAGGCGACCGCTTGCATCATTCAAACCAATACTTACAAAATTCAAACAATTCTATAAACAGAGGGCGGATTAGTGGTTTGTTTTTTAAAGAAGTTATTGAAATGGGCGGGCTCTTCGAACCCGAGGCAGTAGCTGATTTCAGACACATTCCAGTCGGTATGTTTCAACAGGGCAATGGCTTCATTGGTGAGCCTGTCGAAAATATGCTCGGTAGTGGTTTTACCGGTTGTTTTGCGGATAGCACGATTAAGATGATTTACATGCACTGCTAACCTTTCTGCAAAGTCACTCGCAGAACGTAAGGTAAACCGCTGCGAAGGCGACTCGATAGGAAATTGTCTTTCCAGCAGCTCGGTAAACACGGCTGTAATACGAGAATTGGCATCCGGGTGCTTATAAAGCGCCTGGGCAGGCTCAACCTTCATTGCATAGTGAAACAGTTCGGTAACATAGTTACGCAGCAGGTCGTATTTGAATTTATAGTCCGATTTTATCTCAGTCAACATTTTCTCAAATA
>JAZJZL010000212.1:0-29247 GCA_040389845.1 Bacteroidota bacterium | reverse complement strand
TGGGTACCGTCCAGAATATATGAGGGATTGCCGCCGGGCGTCAACATCGGCATTTCGCTGAGGTGGCCACGAATAAGGTCCGCAAAAAAAGATTCGCGGAAAATGCAGAAATAGCCCTGCCAGTCGGGGCTGATGTGCTCAATGGTATAAGGCACCTGCGGGTTGAAAAATATCAGGGCCATACCGTTTATCTCAATACTTTTCTCGCCGTAGTGGTACACATTGTGTCCCTTTATCAGGCTTATCTTGTAAAAATCCCGGCGACTGTATTTCGGCGGCGTTTTGGCATTGGCCCCCATAAATTCTTCCGTGCGGAACACATTGAAATGCCCGATGTCATTGCTCAGGTTTTCGGGCAACCAGTTAAATTTATGCTTATAAAATTCGTCCAGTGTTTCAACGGTAGTCATAAAGCAAAATTACATAATTCAAATAATGGATTGTAATGAGAGTGTAATAAATGTGATAATTATGCCTTAACAAACAAGTAATTAATGGTTAACAGATGATTAGAAATTAGTTAATCAGAGGCTGGAAATTGGGTAACCGCAACCATACTTATCCATAACGCTGGTCAAAATTGGACTGATGGTAAAACCACGAAGTTTTTGAAACTAAGTTTCCGGTATGTCACTAATCCATAAAATCATTAGAATCGCTTAATCCCGGTTCCGCTTTACCCACACTTTGATCTCCGACGCCTTCTGCCCTGCTTCTGAAAACGGAACCAGCACTACTTTTTGCGGCTTGTCATTTACGTTCACCTGTATGTCGTAGGCTTGCTTCCAGTCCCAGTCCTGCGGTAGGGTTGCTTTGGCATCGGTTAATATTTCGTCATTGAGAGCGTTTACTTCTTTTAACGAGCCGATAGCAGGGTTTAGTAATTTATCTACGGCCATTATCTGTGGGCCGCGTTTAAAGGCTATGGAATTTGGATAGGACAATCCACCCGGCAGTACCTGTAAAGGCATGTTAAAGGTAATGGCGATATGGTCGCCTGGGTTCCATTTCCTGTTGATGTTTAGCAGTTCACCCTTTTTACCATGCCATTGTTTATCGCCGACTGTCGCCGTAAAGTTTTCAGACCATTCCGGCACGCGGAAATTGATAGCAAATGCGGTCGGTTTCGATGGGTTAACGGTATAATCTATCTTACCATCCAGCGGGAATTTAGTGACTGCTTTCAATTTCAGGCTAATCATCGATTTATCATTTGCAGTGATATTGGCAGAAGCGTCGCCATTTTCATACATCAAAACAGTAAATACACCGCTTATCTTCCCTCCCATCATTTCGGGGATTAGTGATATGCCGCGCGGCACGCTGGACAGGCAGCAGGAAAATCCCTGGTCGCAGCGGTAAGGTTTTGCTCCCTGCAATGCGGTATAATAGCTTACGCAGCCGGTTTGCGGGTTTTCGGCAGCGAACAGGTGATTATAAACCGAACGCTCCAGCTCTTCGGAGTATTTTGGTTCGCCGGTTATTTGCAGTAGTTGCAGGTTAAACTGTATCCAGGTTACGGTAACGCAACCTTCGCCCATCTTGTCATCGTTTTCTGCACGCAAAACATGCGGCTCGCGGAAGATTTCATTATCACTGGAGGTTCCGGTGATATACAGCCTGTTCCTGGTGATGTCCGTCCATGCAGTTTGTAGCAGCGAAAGGTATTTTTGCTCGCCGGTAAGCTTATAGTATTTCAGTATCCCTAAAAAGCAGGAGAGCATTTCATAAGCCTTAGCATCGCCAACCTTCGTAACATCGCCATATTTTTCAAGCTGACTGATAATTTTCGGCCCGGTGGGCTGCTCAAAAGCACGGAAAATATACTGGCAGAAATCGATGTAGCGTTTGTTACCGGTATAGCGGTATAAATCCACCATCGGCTCCAAAATACTGCCGGGGGCAAGACCGTTATGCTCGCCGGCAGTCATCAAATCGCGTTTGCCCGGCTCGTCGCCAAAGGTGCGGCAAATTAAATCTGCGGCACGTTCCGCAGTTTGCAAAGCGGGCTTGTAGCCGGTCACCGAATAATAATTCAGTAAACCAATAATGGCGTATTTATGCGCCCACACATCCCATTCCGTCCAGCGGTCTTTTAACAGGTAAGTACCAAGGTAACCATCCGGCATCTGGCAGGCGATGTATTTGCGCACCATATCATCCATCAAATGCTTTATCCTTGCGTCCTGCGTGTATGCATAGGTTTTTGAAGCAGAAAAGAGGAATTTACCCACGTGCTCTCCTATCCATGTCTGTGAGCCAGGACGATGCTTGAAACCTGACAATAATATCCCTGAGTCTATCTGTAGCAGCCTTTTCTCCAGGTTTACATCCATCCGGTAGCCCAGCAATCCGCCGATTTGCTGGTAATAAGCAGGTGTGTATTTATCCGCTATTTTATTGGGAATGATTGGCCCGTAAGTTTTTATGGGAATAGCAAAAGCTTGCAGGTAAACAGTTAGCACAAAAATCAGGGCGGACAATTTTTTCATACCGGTGAATATTTATTACAAGGTAGGATATTTCCGATAATTTATTATCCGGCGCCTTGTGGGTAATAAATAAGCCGGGAACATTGCTGCTTCCGGCTTATTTGTCTGAACTAAGATTCGTAAGAGTTCGGGATTGTAGGATTTATGTCGATAGGAGCTATTCTTAAACCTTCGACCCGGCCTTTTTCATAGCGATGGGTTTAAAACCCATCGCTATAATTGAGATTCTCTTTAGTAAAAATGAAATCTCCCTATTTTATATCTCAATCATCTTCAAATTTTCAAATCGACGCATCTTCAAATCACATTCCTTACAGCATCATTCCGCCTGATACCTCGATGCGCTGGCCATTTATCCATTTTGCATCATCGGTACACAAGAAAGATACCACTCCGCCTATATCGTCCGGCAACCCCACGCGCCCCAACGCGGTAACGCTGGCCACCTGCTTGTTGATTTCTGCATTATCCCTAACCCTGCCGCCACCAAAATCGGTTTCGATAGCGCCGGGAGCCACGATGTTTGCAGCAATGCCGCGCGCGCCAAGTTCTTTAGCCAGGTAACGTGTAAACACCTCGACAGCGCCTTTCATAGAAGCATAAGCTGATGAACCGGGGAAGCTAAACCTTGCCAGTCCGCTTGAAATATTGATAATGCGGCCGCCGTCGTTGATAATCGGCAGCGATTTTTGAGTAAGAAAATAAACGCCTTTAAAATGAATATTAACCAGGTTGTCGAAATCCTCTTCGGTAGTAGCGGCAACCGGGTTGTAGTAGCCTGTACCGGCGTTATTTATCAAAAAATCGAAATGAGTGGTGTTAAAAGTATCTTTCAGCACGACCTCAACCTGTTTTAAAAATCCGTCGAAGCTTTTAATATCGCCAACGTTTAATTGCAGGGCTGCGGCTTTTTGGCCGGCTTTTTCTATTTCTGCGACAACTGCGTCAGCTTCGTCTTTTTTGCTATTATAGGTAATTATTACATTGATGCCTTTTTTAGCCAGGCTCAGAGCCATGTTTTTGCCAAGTCCGCGGCTGCCGCCGGTTAATAAAGCTATTTTACTGTTTTCCATTTGCTGTTTATTTTATAAGTCAAAGGTAGCGTGCGAATAAGGGTGAGCGTTTGCAAAGTTCAATCCAATGTTTGTAAAATTCAAATCCATGTTGTAATAATGCACAGGCCTGCGACCTGTGCTGGGGTGTGTCGCCCCGTTGGGGCTTTGGCTTTGGTGCTACTTAAACTTTAATTACCAGCACTGCTGTGTAAACACGTTTAAAATAAAGAGGATCAATGGCTCATAGGGCCTACCGCTTTGTAGAAAAATATCAAACGAAATCATTGCCTCGTAGAGGTTACCCAACCACCAGGCAAGTAACAAATTTATCCCTTGGCGCAGTGCATATCGATGCAGGGTAACCTCTACGAGGCAATAAAAACCATCGTCACATAGCTATAAAGAGGTAGGCCCTACGGGCCATTAGAAGTGCTGTATAAAAGTCATATACTAACTACGCTTGCGACATTACATTTTTGCGACGAGACTACGCCCTAAACGTTACCGGCGCCATCTGCGTTTGCTTTCTGAAAAAATTCGAGAAATGCGCTACTTCCTCAAAGCCAAGGCTAAATGCAATTTCAGATACATTCCAGTCTGTTTGTTTCAGCAGGATTTTGGCCTCCTGTATAATGCGGCCGCTAATCAGGTCGGTTGTTGTTTTGCCGATGTGTTCCTTTAATACTTTATTGAGATGATTTACATGCACGGCCAACCTGTCGGCGAAATCTTTCGCCGTGCGTAATTGCAGTTTTTGATGGGGTGATTCTATCGGGAATTGCCTTTCCAGCAATTCAATAAATAGCGAGGAAACACGTGCCGATGCCGTGTGGGCGGGGTGTAACAAAGTGGCTGGCTGCAGCTTCTGTCCGTAGTGAATAAGCTCAAGCACATAATTGCGTAACAAATCGTATTTGTAAACATAATCCGATGATATCTCTTTGTACATCTTTTTGAAGATGTGGGTGATATCTTCTGCGGCTTCATCAGTTAATTGGAATACAGGATAACCGCCGGGCTGAAATATCGGCAGCTCGTCAAGCACCACGCCGCCCTTGTTTTGGGTTAAAAAATCGTGGGTAAAAATGCAGAAGTAGCCAAACTGGTTATCATCCTGCGGCAGCCAGTGATAGGGTATTTTGGGGGTTGCAAAAAGCAAAGCGTTCTTTTCTATGTCGATAACCTTATCCGCATATTCTGCCTTATTGCGGCCGCTGATGCAGCTTATTTTGTAATAGGCGCGGCGGTTATAAGGCATTACATTCCGCTTTTTTAGGTTGGCGTGTACCTCGTCAATCTTAAATACATTAAAATGGCCTATCTCCTTATTGATATCCGGCGGGATAAGCGATGAGGTTTCCTTGTAAAAGTCTTCAAGCGTGGTAACTTCCATGGCTGCCTTTATTTGCAAAATTCAAATACACAACAAATATAGGCTTAAAGTTTATAATCTTTCATCCGTATACCCAGCAGTATATTTAAGATACCGGTTACGATGAAAGCGGCACCTGTCCAGATAACGATGGTTGCGGCTCCGAATACGGGATTGGCAATAACCATAATCCCGAACAACAATACGATGATCGCTCCGGCAAGTACCCATATGGGCCGGCGGGCAAACCTGCGGAAATTAATAATTGACAAGCCGCGGAATAAGAAATATACGCCCATAATAACCCTTAGCACATCCATACCGGCGGCCAGGTGGCTCACCAATACCAGGCCGATCACTAAATCCACTAAACCAACAAAAAGATGCCATCCCCTGTTGGCGGCTCCTTTATCCTGGTAAGCATGTAGCAACTCCGACACGCCGACCAATAATATCACCAGCCCGAACGTAAAGCTAAGCGCTAGGTAAGCGCTAACCGGCGACATAAATATATAAATACCCACCAGGGCCAGCACTACCCCTCTGAGTACAAAAACCCACCAATGGCGCAGGCTGCGGTCGACTGTAATTTCCATAGCTAATTTTCTTTAATAAATTGTGGCTGCCCGTCAAACAAAATACTTCTTATAAATATTTATCTTTAAGCTATTCAACCAAGCCCCATCTGAATCTATGTTATTAACAAAACAACAAATACTTCGTTTGCAGTTTATTGCGACTTTTATGCTGACGGCTTTAATAGCCGCTGCCAACGGCACCAAACCGGGGAAAGATTCCCTGTTAAATCAGCGCGATATTTTAGCTACCATGCGTAAGGTTGCCGACTGGCAGCTGAAGGATTGGAAAGTGAACGGGCCTAAACACCCAAGTTACGATTGGACAAACGCAGCCAGCTATGCCGGCATATATGCGCTGGGCACTATGCGGGGCAATAACGGGTATCTCGACCCTTTAATCAGGATAGGCAAAAAACTAAACTGGCAAACCGGCCCGAACCGTTTTGTAGCCGATGATTATTGCATAGCGCAAACCTATGTGCAGCTATCCATGAAATATCACGATAAATCGATGATACAACCCTTTATTATGCTGGCAGACAGCATTGTCGCCAAGCCACACGATAAATCGATTGTTTGGAACAATGCAGCAAATATTGACGAATGGGCCTGGTGCGATGCGCTGTTTATGGGTCCGCCCGCGCTAAGCTACCTGAGCATCGCCACCAAAGACCCAAAATACCTGAATACTGCCACTAAGCTATGGTGGAAAACCACCAATTACCTGTACGATAAAAAGGAGCACCTATTTTTCAGGGACAGCAGGTTTTTTACAAAAAGGGAAAAGAACGGAAAGAAAGTATTTTGGTCGCGCGGAAACGGCTGGGTTATGGCAGGACTGGTACGGGTTATGGAAAATATCCCGGCGAGCAATCCCGAACGAGCTAAATTTGAGAAACTATATAAGCAAATGGCCCAAAGAATTGCCGCCTTACAGCAACCCGATGGCAGCTGGCATGCCTCCCTCCTGGACCCGGCAAGCTATCCGGTTAAAGAAACCAGTGGAACGGGCTTTTATTGCTATGCCCTGCTTTGGGGCCTAAACCACGGGCTGCTGGATAAAAGTTATTGGCCGGTTGCGAAAAAGGCCTGGGCAGCTATTTCCTCATCGGTACACCCGGACGGTATGCTGGGCTTTGTGCAGCAGGTAGGCGAAAGCCCGGATGCGGTTAATGCCGAAAGTACCGAGGTGTATGGTGTGGGTGCGTTTTTATTGGCGGGCGCGCAGTTGTATAAGTATGTGGGAAGCCATTCGGATTTAAAATAGGAAATTATTTATAGGGACAGGTTGGAATTTGCATGTTTGAACCCTGCATAATGACGCAGGGCGATGCCCTGCGCTGATAGAATATGCCCCGTCAGGGCGAGGGAATATTATTTATATTGGTGCAATATCTTTCCATTGACTACACATAAGCCCTGAAGGGGCGTCAATCCGTCAGCGATGGGCATCCACAGCCGTTAACCTAAGGACAATTTATCCTTTGTAGCGGGTTAAAGCCCCACCTAAATCCTCCCCGGTTGGGAGGACTTTAAAAAATCGAACGCCACCGCAGCTAAAGTCTCCCCTACCGGGGGAGATTTAGAGGGGGCAACATACGCGAATGCCCTTAGGTTAACGGGTATGGATGGGCATCGACCATCGTGAAACGACAGACCAAAGTTTATTGTTTAAACCTATCGCAATGAAAAAACACCCTCTGCGAGCCATATTTATTTACTAATCTTTAAATTCTTCCACGAGCCTTCGGAGCCGTTCCCCGCCCAATAGCCAATCATCGTTCCGTTCATGGGGCGAAGTTGTTCAACTGTTAACGACGGCCTCGCTTCGTTATTTACGTAGACCTTAATTGTTTTGCCATTTACGTTAATGCGGGCGTGAAACCAGCTATTGGCATCGGGCGGGGTTTGTAAGGGCTGTTCGTATTTATTGGGATAGGTATTGCGTAAAATCTCCCAATCGTATTTAGATTCTGAAACATATTGTACCGCATGAGATTTCCGCACTTTATCAGCTGCATTAAAATTGAATGGTCGGAAGTAAATACAATCATAAGTGGTATCGCTAACGCCATGAAATGCAATACCTACAAAGCTACGCTGTAAAACATCCCGCCCTTTTACATCAAATTCAATATTCCCATTGGTGAATTTTGCGCCCTTTATCCAGGCCACACCGGCGTCATTGCTGTCATTTAAATAAATTACTGTACCACTATTAACCTTGTTGATGGTAAGGCTGCGGTTGAAAACCTTAAAATCGCTTTCTTTCTGAGCGAAGCAGGTAAAAATTATAAGCGTTAACGCTGCGGTAAAAAGTATTTTCATGGCGTGATTTCAGTTAATGTTACTACTATCCGGTCGTCAATAAATATGCCATCAGCATAAAAAACTAATAATCAATACAATAACACTATATCGAACTCACTTAATGTTCGCTTATGATATATCCGGCCGTTCATTTGCGGGCGGCGGGGCGACAGGGGTGCAAATCAAATTGCCGCTAATTCGCGCTGGGTTAAAACCCAGCGCTACAAGATCAATCGAGCCGATGGCTCTTGAATTCGGGTATATTTTGAAAGCTTTCCCGCTCATGGATTTTTAAAGAGCCGTAGGGTTCGCCAAGGTTTTAGCGCCGGGTTTCAACCCGGCGCTACCAGTCAATGAGGCGACGATTTGATTTGCAGACAAGCGAAAAATCAGGAACATAATTTTTTCTATTTTTATGGAGATGAAAGACGCCGGCAAAAAGCCAATTTTTGATAACTGCTGAAACAGTATATTAATTTCGAACTGCCGACTGATGGCATCGATGAAAAGACAGAATTTTCCGTTCACGATCTTAAAGATGGTCGCAACGAATTTCCTTACAGCTTGCCTGTTTTAAGGCCGATTTTGTTTCCTTCGTTTTTGTTAAGGATGCTTATGGGAAGTATACTAGAATCAGTATGGGTAAAAGTACCTTAGCGGCAGGCTATTCAGTGGCGACATAGACACGCGATGCTTCAATTCTACATTCAAATAACCGGCGTTTATTCAATATCACGCTTTCTTAAAACTCCTCACCGCAATAAACGTACTTATCAGCATCAAAATCGCGGATAACAAATATGGCGCGCCCGGAAAATGAATTGTCCGCGGGCTTTTGGTAAAAAAAAAGAAGACATAGCTCAACAACAACGGCCCTATAACCAAACTGATGCTGTTCAAAATAGCAAAAGCACCCTGTAATTCACCCTGTTCATTTTTGGCAACCTCATCGGTAGCGATGCCCTGCAACGCCGGACCCGATAGTCCACCCAAACAATAAGGGATCATGAACAGGTAAATCATCCACCCCTTTGAGGCAAAGGCTATTAATGCCAACCCGACAGCGTAAAAAATCAATCCCCAGATGATATTTTTTTGCTGCCCGAATTTCGGTACGGTGTACCGGATTAATCCGCCTTGTATGCCCACCAAAACCACGCCGACAAAAATGCCCAGGGTTCCTACACTTGCCGGCGTCCAGTCAAATTTTTCATACAGGTAGGTGGATAGCAGGTATTCAACTGCTTTTTGGGCAATGTATACAATAGCTGCGGCGCTTAACAGGTTAGCCAAAGCGGGGCGTTTTTTGTATATCCTCCACAATGACAAAAAGGGATTTGCCCGGCTCCATTCAAATTTGCGGCGATATTGTGGCGCCAGCGACTCGGGCAATACAAATAAACCGTAAAATCCGTTAGCAAAAGCAAATGCCGCCGCGGCCATAAACGGCAGTCGTAAATTTATCCCGCTCAGGTAAGCGCCTAATGCAATGCCGAATATCAGCCCTATGGCAGACGCTGCCCCAACCAGTCCGAAATTGGCAGCCCTTTTACTGCCGGTGCTTACATCGGCAATATATGCGGTGGCGGTCGAGGTACTTGCACCGCAAATACCTGCTATAGTGCGGCCAACAAATAACCATAATATTGATGGCGAAAAAGCCATCACCAAATAATCTATAGCAAAGCCGAATAAGGAAATCAGCAATATCGGCCGGCGGCCGTACCTGTCGCTTAAATTGCCCATTACCGAGGCAAACGCAAACTGCATGGATGCGTATACAAAAGTGAGCCAGCCGATATAGGTTGAGGCCTTGCTGATATCGATATTACCTAAAACCTCCAGCAGTTTCGGCAACACCGGGATAATAATGCCAAGCCCGAGCACATCGATAAAGATGGTTATAAAAATAAATCCGAGTGCCGCGTTCTTTTTCCTGGGTCTTGCCATATGGTTAGTTCAATGTGAAAAGGATTTTTGGGGATAAAAGTTTGATTTGGTTTAAAATTAGTCCGAAAAGTCGGAAAAGACAGAAAGTCCGGAAGACGCTGCATCAGGTCGGCATTTCGACAACTTTTTCTTTTCCCCGTTTAAAACTCCGCACGGCTAACAAGGCACTTAATATCATCAACACCGACCCGATAACATACGGCGCACCGGGAAATTGAAAAAACGGATTCGGCGTGGTAAAATAGTAAAACGTTTGTGTCATTAAAAGCGGGCCGACTATAGCGCTGAGACTCATCAGGCTGGTTAATCCGCCCTGCAGTTCTCCCTGGGCGCTCGGCGGCACGCTGCCGCTGATATATCCCTGTATGGCCGGCCCGGCTATGCCTCCTAAGCAATATGGGATAAGAAAAGCAAACATCATCCACCCTTTTGTGGCGAATGCAAAAAGTATCAGCCCGGAGGCATACAAAAGCAAACCAATCCAAATGCTCCGTTCGTTGCCAAATTTTGGCAATATCAGCCTTATCAGGCCTCCCTGTACGCCGGCGGTTAATACGCCGACAGCAGCAAGGGAGAAGCCTACCGTGCCGGCATTCCAGTTAAATTTCTGCATGGTGTAATAGGTCCAAACGCTTTGTACCGCCTGGCCGCCCATATAAATCAAAAACAATGAAGCTGCCAGCCCGATAACGGATTTATACTTTTTTAGCTGAATGAGGGTGCCCAGCGGATTGGCCCGCTTAAGCTCGAAGGGCCGTCTGTGTTCTTCTGATAACGATTCAGGCAGTATAAAGTAGCCATAAATAGCATTCAGCAGGGCCAATGCCGCCGCAGCAATAAATGGATAGTGGATATCATATTTCCCCAGTAAACCGCCCAGCGCGGGCCCGATAATAAAGCCCAAGCCAAACGCAACACCAACCATACCAAAATTTGCCGCACGTTTTTCCGGCTCGCTAATGTCGGCTATATAAGCATTGGCAGTGGTGAAGCTGGCCCCGGTAATACCGGCAATAATACGGCCAACAAACAGCCAGCCGATGGTAGGCGCAAAAGCCGAAAACGAATAATCGATGGCAAAACCCAGCAACGAACAAAGCAACACCGGTCTCCGCCCGAACCGGTCGCTCAGGTTGCCAATTATAGGGGCGCACAAAAACTGCATAATAGCATAAGCCGCAGTTAGCCAGCCGCCGTACCACGAAGCATCGCTAACATTGCCATGAATTAATTTTTCAATCAGCTTAGGTATTACGGGTATAATAATGGCCAGCCCCATAATATCGATAAACAACGTGGCGAAAATAAAACTGAGGGCTGCCTGCTTCTTAGGTTTGTGCATAGTTTGCAAAATAAATAATTAAACCGGTACATTTTGATATAATAATTTGATTATGTCATTAAACAATCACTACCTTTAACTATATAAATAGTTAATTACTAAATTTAACGACCAATCACATGAAAACTATGAAAATGCTGTTCGTTTTGCCGGGTATCCTGGCAGTTCAGAGCCTCTTTGCACAAACCGGTTCCCGGTTAACCTTGTCAGATGCCTATCCGGCGGCAGGAGACAAAATCACTGTAAATTATAACCCGGCGGGAACGGCTATTGAAGGCAAGAAAGAAATTAACGCTTATGTTTATTTTCTCGACAATAAAGATTTTCCGGTTGCGGATTTAAATCTTATACCTAAAGATAAAAACCTAACGGGCGATGTAACTATTCCTGCTGGTGCGAAAGCTTTCTTTATTAGGATAAGCAGCGGACCAGACATAGAAAGCAACGATGGCAAAGGCTATGTTTATTCGGTTTATAAAGATAAGCAACCAGTACAAGGCGCTTATGCTTTGCAAGGTTACATGCTATGGAGCGGCATGGGTACCAGCCTGGCGCGAATAAAAACCGATGTGCCGGCCGGCAAAGAACTTTTCAAAAAAGAGTTTGCCTTATACCCCTCCAGCGAAAAAGAATACCAATCAAATTATTACACATTGATGTCGCGCGATGACGCGAATAAACCACTCATAGCTGAAAAAATTGCAACTCTGGAAAAAAGCAGCGATGAAAAGGATGTGTTATTTGCGGCAACATTATACAGATATACAGACTATCGGGACAAAGCCGACTCTTTAAGTAAGATAGCTGCGGCAAAATTCCCAAATGGAACGGCGGTAAAAAACGTAGCAGGCAAAGCATTTTCGGAAGAAACGGATTTAGCTAAAAAGGAAGCATTGTATAATGACTACCTCAAAAAGTATCCGGAAAGCACCACTGAGAAAAATACCATCCAGGATAATTTCAGGCTGCAATTGGCAACTGCATATTTGAACAAAGGTGATATTGCCAATTACGAAAGAATTGCAGCGCGGGTTAAAAATAAAACCAGTCTTGCCGGCGCGCTAAATAACATCGCTTATCCCTGGGCCGAAAAAGGTGAGCGCCTGGCTGATGCCGAAAAGCTGTCAAAGCAATCACTCGATATTTTGGCAGAGAAGATGAGCAGTCCGGAAGGCAGTATGTACAGATCGCCATCAATGTCAAAAAAGGACAACCAGGTAAATTATAACTATTATGCAGATACGTATGCGCTTATTCTTTACAAAGAAAACAAGTTCGACGAAGCGTTAAAATATGAACAGGCTGTTGTCGATGGCAGCGGCGCCCATATTGACGGTGAAGTGTATGAGCACTATATACAGATACTGAGTGCAAAAGGGCTGTCGGACAAGGTAGTTCAGTTTGCCGAAAATGCCATAAAGGAAGGTTTGGGTACAACAGCAATTAAGGCTGAATTAAAAAAGAATTATCCCAAAGTAAAAGGCAGCGCAGATGGCTACGATAAATACCTTGCATCGCTGGAAACTATCGCCCATAACAGTGCCATGGCAGAACTGGCGAAGAACATGATTAATAAGCCTGCTCCCGCATTTACGTTAAAAGATCTTGATGGTAAAGCCGTATCATTAACCGACCTGAAAGGCAAAGTGGTAATAGTTGATTTCTGGGCAACCTGGTGTGGCCCTTGCAAGGCCTCATTCCCCGGAATGCAGATGGCGGTCACCAAATTTAAAGATGACCCGAATGTAAAATTCCTGTTTGTAGATGTTTGGGAGACGGCTAAAAATTATGAAGACGGTGTTAAAAAATTCATCGCCGACAATAAATATACTTTCCATGTGCTGATGGATGAAAAGGGTGAAAAGGGTCAGCAGGATAAGGTGGTAAGCACTTTTGAGGTAACCGGCATACCTACCAAGTTTATTATTGACAAATCAGGCAACATCCGCTTTAAATATGTGGGCTTCTCAGGCACCTCCGAGAAGGTTTTGGATGAGGTAAGCAACATGGTGGAGATGGCCAATAACCCCGAAGCTTACGCAGCCCAGCAGACAACCTCGGAACCAAAAAGCGGATCGAAATAGGGAGATCAGAATCAAGAGCCAAGAATCAAGAGCCAAGAGTCAAGAACCAAGATTTGAAACAACGGGTTTTTCGTCTTGGTTCTTGACTCTTGACTCTAAATCACTAAAAGTTCGGCTTCAGCACGTACTTGTCGTAAAAACGGAAGATATGTTCTGTTGCTTCCTCTGCGGTATCAACTACGCGGTAAAGCATTAAATCATCGGGATGGATATTGTGTTGTTCGTTCAGCATTTTTTCCTCGATCCAGTCGAATAAGCCTTTCCAGTAATCTACCCCCACAAAAATAATCGGGAATCGTGCAATTTTGCCGGTTTGTATCAGGGTGATCGCTTCGAATGATTCATCCAACGTACCAAATCCGCCGGGCAATACCACAAAGCCCTGCGAGTATTTCATAAACATCACCTTGCGGATAAAGAAGTAATCAAACTCCAGGAGCTTATCCCTATCAATATATTTATTGTGAAATTGCTCAAACGGCAGCTCAATATTTAGCCCCACAGATTTACCGCCAGCCTCGTAAGCGCCTTTATTGGCGGCTTCCATAATACCCGGACCGCCGCCGGAAATAACACCGTAACCACGCTCTGTTAGTATGCGGGCGGTGTCTTCAGCCAGTTTGTAATACTTGTTATCGTTATGTGTACGGGCTGAACCGAATATGGATACGCAGGGGCCTATTTTCGCTAATTTCTCAAAGCCGTCCACAAACTCGGCCATTATCTTAAATATCTGCCAGGAGTCGGTTACCTTAATTTCCTGCCAGTTTTTATTCTCAAATGCTTGTCTTATTTTTTCTTCACCAGTCATGTTGTTTTGTTATAGATAGTCCGGAAAGTCCGAAAGTCGGTAAAGTCCGGAACGTTTTTAGATATATGCAATAATATTACAATAGTTAAGTGTTTAAGTTTTACCGATCAAGCGAAGCTTTCGGCAGCCTGAATTTTTGGATTCTCGGATTTTTTCGACGAGGTCGCCCACAGACCTATAAACGTTATTAATCCGTTTACTATTATCAGCTCGTTATCGAAAATATAACCACCCATCAGCTTTGCGGAGTTTGTGCTTAAATAATAGCATATAGCCGGAGATATCAAACAAATAAATGGAACCAGCTTATCGGCCACCTGGCGCTTGCCTAAAAATAAACCAAACGAGTAAAGCCCCAGCAAGGGCCCGTATGTGTAGGATGCGACCTTAAATATAGCATTAACCACCGCTGAATTATTGATACTGTTAAATATCACGATAGTCAGCAGCATGCATCCTGAAAATGCGATATGTACATAATGCCTGGTGCTCACCATTTTTTTGCTGTTTACATCCAGTTTTTTATTAAAGCCAAGAAAATCGACACAAAAAGAAGTAGTAAGCGCCGTTAACGCCGAATCGGTAGTAGCGAAGGTAGCCGCTGTTAAGCCGAGCATAAATACCATGGCCGGCACTATACCGAGATATTTGAGGGCAATGGTGGGGTACAGGTAATCCGTTTTTTCAACGGTAATGCCATACTTGGCAGCGTACATATAAAGCAGCGCGCCTACGCATAAAAAGAAAATATTGATCACCACAAATACAGCGGTGAAGCTGAACATATTCTTTTTCGCTTCGCGGATATTCTTTAAGCTAAGGTTTTTCTGCATTAAATCCTGGTCCAGGCCGGTCATGGCAACGGTGATGAATAATCCCCCTAAAAACGCCTTGCTGAAATGGAATTTACTGGTTAAGAAATCGCTAAAAAAGAAAATTTTGGAGTAACTGCTATTTTTAACAGCTTCGGCGGCCTGGAATATGTCATAGTCGAGGCTGCGGCATATAAAGTAAATCGACAAAAATACGGACGACACCAGGAACAGCGTCTGTAAGCTGTCGGTAATAATGATGGTTTTCAATCCGCCTTTAAACGTGTACGACCATATCAGCACCAAACAAATCAACCCGGTTACTACAAACGGCACATGGTAGCTATCGAAAATAAACTTCTGCAATACAATTACCACCAGGTAAAGCCTGAACGACGATCCGATAATCCTGCTGATTAAAAATATACCGGCAGCTGTTTTATAGCTCCAAACGCCAAGCGCACCCTCAATATAACTGTATATCGATGTAAGCTTTAACCGGTAATAAAGTGGCAGCAAAACCAGTGCTATCACCACAAACCCGGCGGCATTACCCAAAACAAATTGAAAGTATTCAAACTGGTCGCCTGTTACAGCCCCCACTTTGCCCGGAACTGATATGAATGTAACCCCGCTTAATGCAGTACCAATCATCCCAAAGGCCACCAAATACCATTTGGAGTTTCGATTAGCTACGAAGAAGGTATCATTGTCGGATGATTTCCTGGATGTTAACCAGGATATTACAAGCAACACAAGGAAATAGCCGATTATGAATGATAGTAGTACTGCGGGAGACATATTTTTCTTTTAATGTAAAAATCCGGTAGTTCGATTTTTTTTAAAGTTGAATATAATTGTTGCAAAAAGCAAGGTTGTAGATGCACATCTTTATTGTGAGTGATTTTTGTGTTGGCGGAAAGGCGCGCAGGGATATCGCTCTTAAAATTATTCAATGCCACTGGCTTGCACAGGCCTTCGACCTGCGCATTAAAGGCTAACCTTATCTCCGTGGTTAAAACTTCCGCACATCTATCCTAATTACTACATTTGCCTAATGAATTTCTCCTCAAAGTTGTTAGAAGACGCCGTAGCCGAATTTGCCAAACTACCCGGTGTTGGCCAAAAAACCGCGTTACGCCTCGTGTTGCATCTCCTCAACCAGGATGTACAGGATGTTGAGAAATTCAGCGCTACAATAAGCAAGCTGCGCAACGAAATACAGTTTTGTCGCGTTTGCTTAAATATATCCGACTCCGCCGTTTGCGAAATTTGCTCCTCGCATAAGCGCGACCATAGCACCATCTGCGTTGTGGAAGACACCCGCGACGTAATGGCCATTGAAAATACCAACCAATATAACGGCGTGTACCATGTTTTAGGGGGATTGATATCGCCTATGGATGGAATCGGCCCATCGGATTTGCAGATAGACCCACTATTGGAGCGCCTGAAAGAGGGCGAAGCGAAGGAAATCATTTTTGCACTCAGCGCTACCATGGAAGGCGACACCACCATTTTTTACCTCGATAAAAGACTAAAGCCATTCGACATAGCTATCTCCACTATTGCACGCGGCATCGCTTTCGGCGGCGAACTGGAATATGTGGATGAGATTACGCTGGGGCGATCCATAGCTACCCGTGTACCATATATCAACGCCCTGTCGAAATAAAACGAAATATCGTATTTAATTCCGCACACAGCAATTAAACATTATTTCGCCACCACAGAGATTTGCGACCCATAATACGCTGATTGCTTGCGTAAAACTACGGATAATTTACACAAGCCCGTAAAATTTCCACATATCGGCCTACTCCTCCGGCACATGGCATGAGTTTTGGTAATAATTTATCAACTGGACACTATGCGCTCAATTTTTTTTTGCGCCGTTTAATCCTTACACTAATTGGCCTGTCGAAATGAGTATGAAACTATCCGTAATCCTTGTAAGTCACAATTCGCGCATATTGCTTAAGCAGGCAATAGAATCTGTAGTTGATGCCTGCAAAGGCATTGAACATGAAATAATTGTTATCGACAACAATTCAAGCGACCGCTCTATTGAAATGCTGGCAAATAATTTCCAGGGCTTAACTGTTGTCGCCAATGAAACCGACATGGGTATAACCTCTGCTCAAAACCAGGGCATGCAGCAGGCCGCCGGGGAGTATGTTTTATTGCTTGGTGCCGATACCATAACAATTAAGGATTCGGTTGAGAAAATGATTGGCTTCATGGATGAGCATGCCAATGCTGGCGGAATGACCGTAAGGATGCTTAGCCCGGAAGGCCGGTTTATGCCTGAATCAATTCATGGCTTAACAAATACATGGGGGGCGTTTTTAAAGCTTATCGGCTTTGCTAAATATCTTTCAAAAACCCGGCTCTATGACCGTAACCGCAAAGATTGGGTAGAGGAATTCCAGGTTTCGGAAATCGATATCATAAACGGGGCTTGCATGATGCTTCGAAAGTCCGCTTTAAACGAAACAGGGTTGTTTGATAAACGTTTTTTTATGTTTGGCGCAGACATTGATTTATCATACCGCCTGAGGCTGGCGGGGTTTAAAAACTACTACTTTCCCAAAACATATATCATTAAATACGAGCGCCTGGGCCAGGAAAAATTCAGCTGGGACTACGTTAGGTATTACTATGGCGCAATGTTTACCTTCGCCGTGAAATATTTAATAAAGGTGCCCGAAATTAAAGTGAAGGGTATGCCGCAGCTGTTCCCTCCAACGTATGAGATAAAATAATTTTCTGTTGACGGCAAATTTGCGGTTCGCCAGAATCTTAGTAAATTTGATTTGTGGAAGCAGTAATTAATATCGAGTTTGATGATCTACTAAAGGTGGTGAAAAACCTTACGGCAAATCAATTATCCATACTCAAAGCCGAAATTGAAAAGGATTCAAAATCTTCTTCTGCCAGAAAAGACTTTGAAACATTGCTTCTAAATGGTCCAACTTTCTCGAAAGAACAGTTGAATAACATCGAGAATACCAGAACAGCCATAGATCAATGGAGAACAAAATAGTTTTGGTCGATACTTCAATTCTTATTGATTACTTCAGAAAAACCGAAAAATCGAACACCGTTTTGCTAAAGCTATTTCGGCAGGGATATGACTTTTCTATTTCTGCGATAACGGAATATGAAATTTATTCAGGAGCAAACGCATCTCAATTAAATTTCTGGAACGATATCTTAAACAATATTCCATTCATTCCTTTTGATCAATCAGCTGTAAAAACGGCAGTACAAATTAACCAGGCTTTAAAGCAAAAAAGCAAACAAATTGACATTGCTGATCTTTTTATAGCGGCGACCGCCGTATCCAATAATCTTCCCATCGCAACTCTAAATGTTAAACATTTAAAAGAGTTGATCTGCTAACTATTATCGAATAACTTCTCCAAATAACATGACATTCTCAGATAAAGTAATCGTTATAACCGGCGCTTCCTCCGGCATCGGGAAATCTCTTGCCAATGAATTTGCCAAACGGGGCGCCAACCTGGTTTTGGGTGCGCGGCATTTTGTAAATCTTTGCACCGTCACCCAAAAACTCGAACAGGAATACCATATCAAAGCAGTAGCCGTACAGTGTGATGTAACCGTGGAAGAAGACTGTAAAGTTTTGATAAACCAGGCTTTGGTTACTTTCGGTAAAATTGACGTACTGGTAAACAATGCCGGCATCTCCATGCGCGCCTTATTCACGGATGCTGACCTTAAAGTTTTAAAATCGGTAATGGATGTTAACTTTTGGGGAGCGGTGTATTGCACCAAATACGCCATGCCGGAAATTTTGAAAACGCATGGCGTTATAGTAGGCGTTTCTTCCATCGCCGGTTACAAAGGTTTGCCCGGCCGCACGGGCTATTCCGCTTCTAAATTTGCCATGAATGGTTTTTTGGATGCGCTTAGGGTTGAAAATTTAAAAACGAGTGTACATATCCTTACAGCCTGCCCAGGCTTCACCGCATCAAATATCCGCAACACTGCTTTGGATAAAGAAGGTAACGAACAACGAGAAAGCACCCTGAATGAGACTAAAATGATGAGCAGCGAAGAGGTGGCCCGGCGAATTGTAAACGGTGTTGAAAAACGGAAACGAACCCTGGTAATGACGGGCGAAGGAAAGCTAACCGTTTTAATCGGTAAGTTTTTTCCAAAACTGCTGGATAAGCTGGTTTACAATAAACTGGCTAAGGAGCGGAATTCGTTGTTGAGATAAAATCACAATTATCGTGAAGGTTAGATAGCAATTCAAATTGCCGCCTATCTCAAGGTGTTCCAGGGGGAACTCAATTGCCTAAACGGATTTCAAAGCATTACATACAAATATCTAAGATGCAGAGGCGCGGGACGCCATTAAATTGCGATGTTTTACAGGCCCGAAACCCCGCCTGAAATCACAAATTTCATCATATCTGCAGCGCTTTTATCTATCGGTTTTACCTTATCGGCAGAGATAATGATTACCTGCCCGGCAAAAGAATAGGACCATGGAAAATATACCGCCACCTCGCCAGGTAGCCCCAGGGTGGTGAGGTCTTTTTGCGTTACAAACCCTATTTTTTTTACACCAAATTCATTAATCTGTACCAACACAGGCTCGTTGAATTTCTTTTCCTCACCTACAAAAGCTTCGGTTAGATCTTTGATGGACGAGTACAGAAATTTCAACAATGGCAGGCGGTTCAGCCAGCGGTAAAACCAGCGCTTTATCGGGTCGGTAACCACGTTGGTAACCAGGATGCCGGCTACCAGTATGATCACAATAACATTTAAAATGCCCAGGCCGGGAATGTACATCGGCTTGCCGGTTTTGGCATCCGTCCACAAATAATCACTGAGATTGAGTGAACTATCTAATGTTTTTACGGCCCAGAAAATCAGGAAGAATGCAGCACCAAGGGGGACTACGATTAATAGTCCTTTGATAAAGTATCGTAAAAGGGCGCGGAAAAGCTGCTTCATTTATCAATTTATGCCGTAAAAATACGTTCTTTTATTTCATTTTGATAAGCAATATGTGTTATCATACAAATGTTTCTAAGGTGATTGATTTCTACGCTTTACTTATATTTGTAATAAATGAATAAAGGTGTTGGTCCAATTGTTACGATTTCTGATAAGTCGAATGCATTAAAAACAAGCTTTCTGAAGCTAAAGTTAAATTTTGCGCATGTATTTTTTTTTCAGTCCGGCGGTAGTGGGATATCTGTTAATTTCGATATCGATCCAAAAGAATTTTTAAAGTTTGCAAAGAAAGACTTAGAGCAAAGTGATAAAAGGGGCTACATTAACGCAATTACAAATGCTAAACGGGCTATCGACTGTCAGACAGATTTAGTACTCAAATTATTCGGGCTTAATTTTGATAAAGACCTCCCAAATGCTGCTAAACACTTTATTGAGCACAATGGTACAAAGCAGGATGCGAATGAAAAATATAATTTAAAACTTATTGAGGCATTAGGAATTGCGCCCATCATGTTAATATCGAAAGTTCGAAGACTTCGTCATCAACTTGAGCACTATTATCAAATACCTTCAAAAAAAGATGTTAAGGAAGCAATTGAGCTTGCCGAGTTATACATCACTTCTGCGAGATATCGTACCGCAATGGCGTATGAAATAATTGTGACAAACAATGACGAAGACCCTTTTGAGCCTAGTCATTGTTTTAACTTCAATTTTTCAGAGACAGATTCATCAATTGATATTTCAATTTATGAGGAGGCCGACCAGCAAAATTTTAAATTTTTTAATACTGAAGTAGAGTTTTATTACTTCTTAAAAATGGCAATTCTCTATGATGATGAAGATATTTTATCAGATTGTCTAAAAAAACTCTTAGTATATATTCAACATCCTCAGGCAAAATTAAAAATTGATGTAGAGGTTTATTAGCTCCCTTATATTTGAATCATTTATGTGGCTGACTACCGTTAGTTGGCACCCCTACTCATAAAAATACACCCTTTTTACCCTTTGCGAAACATTGGTTAATATTTCATAAGGTATGGTGCCGATTTGATTGGCCAGTTCATTTATACGCTGTTCCTCGTTAAATATTATTACCTCGTCGCCTTCACGGGCATCGATGTTGGTTACATCTATCATGCACATATCCATGGTGATGTTGCCAACGGTAGGCACCAGCTGGCCTTTAACCAGCATTTTGCCTACGCCGTTGCCAAAGGCACGCAGGTAGCCGTCGGCATAGCCGATGCGCACGGTGGCAATTTTACCGTCCTTCGCCAGGCTGCCGCTGCGGCTGTAGCTGATGGTTTCGCCGGCCTTTACTTTTTTTACCTGGGCTATGCTGGTCTTGAGGCTGGCAATAGGCTGCAAGCCGGTGTCGGGTGTTTCCATGCCCATGTCGATGCCGTAAAGACCTATGCCCAACCGCACCATATCATAATGCGCCTGCGGCCAGCGGATGATGCCCGAGGTATTGCTCAGGTGTTTGATTACTTTGTAGCCCAGCGTTTTTTCTATCAGCTTATAAGCTTTTTCGAAGCCTGCAATTTGTTTTTTGGTGAATTCGTCATGCTTTTTATCCTCGCTGGCTACCAAATGCGAAAACACCGATTGCACATGCACGTAGCGGTTTTCTTCCAGCAAATCGCAAAGGGTTTCGATATCCACATTTTCAAAACCGAGGCGGTGCATGCCGGTATCAATTTTGATGTGGATGGGATAATTGAGCACGTTTTTTTCCTGCGCGTATTTAATATAATCGTCGAACAGGCCGAAGCTGTAAATTACCGGCTCCAGGTTAAACTCGGTCAGTTTATCAAATGCCGAGGCCTCGGGGTTCAAAATCATTATCGGCAGACTGATGCCGCTATTCCGCAGCGCCACACCCTCATCTATATAGGCTACGGCAAGGTAATCCACATTGTTATATTCCAGTATGTTGGCTACCTCGAAAGTGCCGCTGCCATAGCTGAAAGCTTTCACCATGGCCATCACCTTTGTCCCCGTTTTTAATTTGGAGCGATAAAAGTTAAGGTTGTTCAGCAGCGCATTCAGGTTAATTTCCAATATGGTTTCGTGCGCCTTTTGTACCAGCGCGCGACTTATTCGCTCAAACTCAAAGCTGCGCGAGCCTTTTATCAGGATGGTTTCGTCACGGAAATTAAGCGTGCGCAAATGCTGCAGCATGGCTGATGTATCGGGGTAAAAGAATTTCTCCACTACGTCAAAATAGTCCTGGTGCTTCAGCAGGGCCTCCCCTACGCCGATGAATTTATCTACCTGCTTCAGCTTTATCAAATCGGCTACCTGCCTGTACAATACATCGGCCTGCAAACCCGACTGGTAAATATCCGACAGCACAACCGTTTTTTTATGATGCTGATTTTGCTGCGTTAAAAAGTTGAGCGCAATTTCCAGCGATTGTAAGTCGGAGTTATAGGTATCATCAATTACCGAGCAGTCGTTTATGCCGGTTTTAAGTTCGAGGCGCATGCTCACGGCGCTTAAACGCTCAATGCGGTCGTCGGCTTCGGCAGGTGTGTAACCCATGGCCAGCATGGTGGCCCAGCAAACGGTAGCGTTTTCAATGTATGCCTCATCAAGGAACGGAATAAGGCATTCTATTTCATTGCCTTTATACATCGCCCTCAAATAGTAGTTTTTGGAGATAGACGTACCGCTGAACACATATAAATCGGCTTGCTTAAATTTAGTGCTCCAGGTAAAATGTTCTTTCGCGTTGATGCAGTCCTGGAAATCGAGCAATTGCTCATAATTATACACCAATAGCCGGCAGTTCTTAAATAGTACCAGCTTTTCGCACACTTTTTGGTCGCGGCTTTCAAAGCCTTCATCATGCGCAGGGCCTATATGGGTCAACACCCCTACCGACGGCTTGATGATGGCTTCCAGCTTATCCATTTCGCCAACGGTGGAGATACCGGCCTCAAAAATCCCCAAATCATTTTTATCGTTTATCAGCCATACCGAAAGCGGCACGCCTATTTGCGAGTTATAGCTCTTGGGGTTACGCACAATGTTTTTATCCGGCGACATCAGCTGGTAAAGCCATTCCTTTACAATAGTTTTGCCGTTGCTGCCGGTAATGCCGATTACCTCCGGGTTAAACCGGCTGCGGTGATAAGCCGCCAGCGTTTGCAGTGCCGCCAGCACATCGTCCACCATTAAAAAATTGGCTTCGGGCGCTTTTATTTCGCTGCCCTGCCTTACCACAAAATTGCGCACACCGGCAGCATAGGCCGAAGCAATAAACTCATGCCCGTTGCGCCTGCCGCTCAGCGCAAAAAATAAAGCGCCTGCCGGGTTGCTGATGCGGCGGCTGTCGGTTAACAACGTATTGATGGTGTAGTCGTTAACGATAGCGCCGGTGGCGTTTAAAATCTGCTGTATTTCGGCGATAGTGTACTGGTTGCTGAGCATGGCACGAATTTGCTTATATTTCTGTAGATAGAAGAATTTTTAGCGATTTTTGGTTTTAATGGACGAACCGAAAAAAACAAAAATTACCGACCCAAAAGCCGCCCTCGCCAAAGCCGAACACTATTGCGCCTACCAGGAACGCGCACAACAGGAAGTGCGCGACAAGCTATACGAGTGGGGCCTATGGCCCGACGCGGTTGAAAATATTATCGGTGAGCTCATCGGCGCTAACTTTATAAACGAAGAACGCTTCGCCAAAGCCTACGCCCGGGGCAAGTTTAACCAAAATGGCTGGGGAAAAAACAAGATAAAACAAGGCCTGAAGTTTAAAAAAGTGCCCGACGTTTTGATAAAAAAAGCGCTACAAGCCATCCCGGACGACGACTACCTGCAATCGCTGGAGGTTATTTTGGCCAAAAAAGCAAGAACCATCACAGAAAAGGACAAGCTAAAACGCCGCTTTAAACTGCAAGCCTACGCTTTAGGCCGCGGTTTTGAACTTGATTTGATTTTAGATATTTTGAAAACCAACGACTTATAAAAAACTTTAAAAAAAGTTAAATTTTATCTTGCAGGAAATTCTTTTCTGCCTATATTTGCACTCCCGCAAACGAGGTAAGATGTTTAGCAAGTAAACATCAGGTTGCGGGAATGAAAAAATGCGAAAGTAGCTCAGTTGGTAGAGCACGACCTTGCCAAGGTCGGGGTCGCGAGTTCGAATCTCGTCTTTCGCTCCAAATCCCTTCCAAAACAGAAGGGATTTATTGTTAAAGGTTAGTATATTTACAAAGCCAATAACAATGGAACCACGCTCAGATGGTGGAACTGGTAGACACGCAGGACTTAAAATCCTGTTCCCGTAAACGGAGTGCGGGTTCGATTCCCGCTCTGAGTACAAAAGCAGAGTAAAATCGCTTTAAAAGCCCTTAAATCATATGATTTAGGGGCTTTTTCGTTTAAAAACACCGTCAAAAAATTCATTCAATCGCATGTTTCAGTTGAACGATTCGTTGAACTCTTCGGAGCCTGATAAATCGTTCAACGAAAAGCTTACAAACAACTGTATATCAACGCGTTCAACAAATGAACATCTTGATAAAATAGCCGTCAAAATCGACATTTGTTTAACTTTTTATTGAACGATTATGTTAGAAAAAAGCTTCGGGTTAATGTTTTTTATGCGCAAACCCAAAAACGGCCAAGATGGCCTCTATCCTATTTATCTGCGAATTACGGTTGATGGTAAGTCCAGTGAACTATCTGTTAAAAGAAAATGCCATACCTCTTCATGGAATGCAAGAACCGGCCGTTCCAATGGCACTAAGGAAGCTACAAGGGAATTTAATGCTTACCTGGATGCGCTCACGCAGCAGGCTTATCAAGCCAAACGGCATCTGATCGAGGCTGCTAAAGATGTAACATCCGATGCTATAAAAAGAAATATGACAGGGGCGGATGATGAGGGAAAAAGAACTATTATGGAAGTGTTCGATAGGCACAACCAACGGTTAAAAGCACTTGAAGGTACTGGATTTGCGAGCAATACAGTTAAGCGATATGCTACAACACTTGAACATACAAAAAGCTTCTTGAAATGGAAATATAATGCAGAGGATCTGGACATAAGGAAACTGGATCATGAAACGATATCGGAATTTGATTTCTGGTTAAAGAGTGTTCAAAAACGCAATCATAATTCTACGATGAAATATTTGTCGAATTTCAAAAAGATCGTTCTCATAGCAGTTAAAAACAATTGGTTACCATCTGATCCCTTCGCAAATTTCAAATTCACTAAAAAGCCTGTCCAGCGCCATGCGCTAACGGAGCAAGAACTAACTAGGATTGCATCCAAAAATTTCAATAACGAGCGACTACAAAGTGTAAAGGATATCTTTATTTTCAGCTGCTACACGGGTCTAGAGGGTGCAACACTCATAATCTTTTGGTCCCTGGTTCGAGCTCAACAGGGCGAACAAAACGGCCTTTATTAACTTAGATGGCGTTTTTTTTTGATAATTTTGGAACCTACGTTTAAAGCAAATAAAGGCACATTTTGGTTCGAGCACACTTGGGTTAACCCAAGTGCGCAACTAATGCCAAACCGTACCTTTTACGGCCACCATACAAGCTTACGACTGCCTGGCGCTGACGACCAGTCCCACGCTGAACGCTAATTACATTATCTCCAATAGTCCGCGGATAGCCGGACTTACCGATGAAAATCAGCTAAACGGCCTTAGCACCTGCCAGCTGATGCAGGGGATACAATATGTTGACGGATTGGGTCGGCCTATACAAACCATACAGGTGATGGGCAGCCCCTTCGGTAACGATCTGGTACAGCCGCAGGCTTATGACATTTATGGGAGGGAGATTTATAAATACCTGCCATATGTGTCAACAACGGGAACTGTCGGCAGCTTTAGAACAAGCGCCACCACGGCGCAGCAAACGTTTTACAACGCCCCGCCTGGTGGGGTGAGCCCGATATGGCCCGCCAATGCACAAACAGTGTTCGACAACTCGCCGCTAAGCAGGCCGGTGGAACAGGGCGCCCCCGGCACCGACTGGCAGGTGGGCCAGCATACCGTAAAAATAGATTATGCCAGCAATAACAACACAGCATGGGGTACCGACTCCGCAAACAGCAGGCAGGTAGCGCTGTACACCACCACCATCAGCACAGGCGGAAGCCAAACGCTGGCCCGCACGGGCAATACGGCTACCTACGGCGCCGGTCAGCTAACCATCACCATCAGCAAGGATGAGAACTGGGCAGGTGGCAGGGCCGGAACAGTTGAGGAATATAAAGACATTGACGGCAAGGTGATACTGAAACGAACTTATAATTACGACAGTACGGGTTTGCAGCAGCTGAGCACCTATTATGTGTACGATGATTTCGGCAGACTGGCCTTCGTACTGCCGCCGGGGGCTAACCCGGATGCCACATCGGCTATCAGCGGCACAACGCTCAATAACTTTTGTTACCAGTATGCCTACGACGGCTTAGGCAGGATGATGCAGAAGCGGCTGCCCGGCAAAGGATGGGAGTACACGGTGTACAATAACATGGACCAGCCCGTGGCCACGCAGGACAGCTTGCAGAAAAATGCCAACCAGTGGATTTTTACCAAGTACGATGCACAGGGCCGGGTAGCCAGCACCGGCATCTGGACCAACGGCGGAACGGCCATTACCAGGGCCTCGCTGCAAACCACGCTGAACGGCATCAGTACCAACCTGTATGAAAGCCAGCTGACCACCGGCACCGGTTATACCAATGCAGCGTGGCCAACCGGCAACACCACTGCCTTGACGTATAATTATTACGACAATTACAACAATGCCCCCTCCATGCCCCCCGGTTTTACCGCGCCAACCGGTGCCGACCTTGGGACAAGGGGCCAGCTGGTTGCTACTAAAACGGCAGTGCTGAATACCCCGGCCAATATGTTGTGGGCCGCGCATTATTATGACTACTTAGGCAGGAGCTTAACCGCCTACTCGCAGCATTATTTGGGCGGCACGCTGAACGCCAACAACTACGATGCGGTAAGCGCAACTTACGATTTCACTAATGCGCCTACTACCACCACGAGGAAACACTGGACAAGCGCCAGTACTGCCAACCCGCTGGTAACCGTTACCAACACCTACCTGTACGACCATGCCGGCAGAAAGCTGAAAACCTGGGAGCAGATACAGAACGGCGTCAGCACGCCTACTACCAAAACGCTGCTCTCAAAAATAGATTACAACGAGATAGGCCAGGTAATGACAAAGAACCTGCATGCAACTACGGACAGTACTACGTTTTTGCAGCCGGTTGCCTATACTTATAACGAGCGGGGCTGGCTGAGAACCAGCAATGCCGACCTGTTCCAGATGGAGCTGCAATACAATACCGGCAGCCATAAGGAATACAACGGTAACATAGCGTACCAGTTGTGGGGAACGCGCGTAGCGCCGGGTACCAACAATTTTGCATATAGCTACGATAAGCTGAACAGGCTGATAAGCGGTGCATCCAGCGGTAACTACAAGGAGCGAGGTATTACCTACGACCCGATGGGCAACATCAAAACGCTTAACCGTTACCAGGCGGGGACTATAATTGACAGCTTGCTGTATACTTATACAGGCAACCAGCCAGGGACTATTGCGGACAGGAGTACCGATGCCAGTACAAACGGCATGGTGGCGCTTACTACAACCTACGTGCACGACGGTAACGGAAATGTAAGCAGTAATACAAACGCTACCAATACCCGGTTAAACAAAAGCTATACCTACAACCTGTTGAACCTGCCGCAGGTAATTACTATTCCCACCGGCACTGTAACTTATACTTATGATGCAACGGGCAGGAAACTCAGGAAAGTGGTTACCGGCACTGGCGCCGGAACTACGGAATACATCGATGGTATTCAATATCTAAACAGTACCACGGCCATTGACTTTATTGCCACCGAAGAAGGCAGGGCCGATGTAAACGGAACCAGCTACGATTACCAGTATTACCTTGCTGATAACCTGGGCAATACCCGCAGGACATTTGCAACTAAGACAGGCTCAGCAGTGCTTTTGCAAACAGATGATTATTACCCGTTTGGTTTGGAAATAAATACCTTTGTTAGCAGCCCTAAAAATGAGTACCTTTACAACAAAAAAGAGCTGCAGGAGGAGCTGGGGCAATACGATTACGGCGCAAGGTTCTATGACCCGGTCATCGCCAGGTGGACGACGGTGGATGCACATGCTGAAACTGACAGAAGGTGGACTCCCTATAACTATGCAAGTTGCGACCCTATAAGTCGTCTTGATCCTGACGGCAATAAAGATCAACCGTTTAATAAAGACCATGATAAACCTATAACCTACAGGAAAGGTACTGCAACACCCGTTAACATAGGTGTTTTCGACCATTGGCTCAATCCTGATAATAATAAAAATTGCTACAACTGTCATTCGTTTGCTTTCCATAATTCCCAAGGAGATCCCGCTAACAACCCAAAGGCGGTGAAGGACGGACAACCTAAATGGGACGATCACCCGGAAAAAGATGTAAACAAAAAAGGTGTTCACCAACTTGGTTCAAAAGAAAACAATAAAGCGGGAGATCGAGTGATATATTATGTCGATAGTAATAAGGATGGAAAATATGAAAATGGAGAAGAAATTATACATTCAGCAATCGTAACTAAAGTGGACAAAAGTGGGAATACTATCGAAGTTGCTGCAAAATTAGGACAAGAAGGGATTGCTGATAATCACCCAGACGCTCCGGGTTATTATAATGAAGACATCAAGGGGCAACAAACATCAAGAGCATACTTTAGAATAGACCCTCCTAAAAAGAAGACTGAAGATGGAAAGAAAGAATAAGGCAATAGCCATGATTTTATTGTTGTATATAACTGGAACGGTCACTTTTTGCACACAAAAAGGCACTGACAGAATACGAACAATAGCGAACGATTTACTTTACAAACAAACCGATAAAGATGCGAGAGAGCTTTATAAAGAACTTATCAAATGTAAAAAGCAGAGCATACCTTATCTTATAGAAAAAATAGATGCAAGGGAATATGGCTATGTTGGCAAACTTGATCCTCTGAATTCAAATGTAATGTCACTTTATAACTATGATGGTATGCAAGCTGCTTATGCTGTAGAACTTATATTAAGTGGTGCCAATTACAATGGGCAACAGGTTATAGGCAGGAAAACTATCGCACTATTTTACAGGAACATAATCCTTAAAAGAGCAAACCGTGATGCATTGGAATACAACGACATGATTACGGTAAAAGCATTTTACAATAATTGGTGGCAGCACCATCATGATAAAGACATTAAAGACTTAATAATCGATTGGAACCGTGGTGACAAACCTTTATCTCATTCGGCTTATGAATGGTATTAGATAGTTTGCCCCCTTCCAGCGCGAGTATGACGGGCGGGCCAAAAGCGCAAAGGCTACTCGTGCC
>JAZJZL010000211.1:11568-32299 GCA_040389845.1 Bacteroidota bacterium | reverse complement strand
AAGCCGT
The DNA here is from genome assembly GCA_040389845.1 of Bacteroidota bacterium. Classification (GTDB taxonomy): domain Bacteria; phylum Bacteroidota; class Bacteroidia; order Sphingobacteriales; family Sphingobacteriaceae; genus Mucilaginibacter. The sequence continues at coordinate 32,292 of JAZJZL010000211.1, read as the reverse complement.
AGTAGCTTTTAAGGTGACCGTAAGTGCGTGAAAAACCAAAACCAGCAATCACTATAATTCTCACAATAATGATGATGCTTACATTTATTATTGCCAGCGGCAGCAGCCATTTTGGCCAGCCGTTTTGCTGCTTAAAGTGTATAAGCGCCAGCATCACCAACGGTGCAAACAGGATAAACGCCCATTGTGGCTGTACCTCGCCTTTGGCGCTGCTGATGAGAAAAAACAAGAACGTGCAAAGACAATTAACTATCAAACAACGGATAAAGTCGTCGGTAATTTTAACGGTATAAGCCTTGTAAAACAAAAACCACCCTATCAGCGGACCAGCCATCAATAGCTGACCGGGGATGTAAGAAAAAGTGTTCAGAAAGTCGTATTTGTCCGATGAACGCTCGAACAGGTGATAATTGATAGACGGATAATTATGATTGGCCTGCCAGATAATGTGCGGGATAAACAACACCACCGCGATTACCACTATCCCCCAAAAAGAAAAACGTTTTACAAGTTTTAGGTTAGCCAGTAAAGTAAAGCCAACCACAAGGATGCCATTGTACTTGCTGTATAAAAGTAAGGCTATAGTTAGCCCTAAAAGTGCTGCCAATCCCCATGTGTCAGATTTAAGGTATTTTTGATAAAGGAAATAAAACAGGGTTGTGAAGAAAAACAGCGGACCATCAGGCGTAGTAGTGAAGCCATAAATATGAAAGATAAATACGCCCGAGACGACTAGTACAAAAGCCAGCGCATCTACTGCGTATTGCTTCAGCGTAAGCCATAGCAGCCATATAGATGCCGAACTGGTTATTACGGTAAACAGGCGCAACCCAAGCTCGTTGTGCATGATGCTATCGCCGATGCGGATAAGCAGGGCTACCATGGGTGGGTGGTCGAAATAGCCCCAGTCGAGGTAGCGCGAATACATCCAATAATAGGCCTCATCGCCCTGGAGTTCCAACGTGCAGGCCTGTACCAGGTTTAGCACCGTCCAGCCCAACAGGAAATACCAAATGAGTTTATTGGGTTGAATGGGTTTGCTTAAGGTGGATGCGGGCATATTTACCGAATAGTTTCAGGCCGTAAAGGTAATAGAAATCGCTCTAATAACTGTCTGTCACCTTTTCCAAAGGTATTTTCTGTCTGTCCTTTTCTAACAAAATCTGATATGTCTATAGATTAAGTATAAAGGATTAGACCGACAAAACCACAGCTTGTAAGTCAGTAATCTTCTTAAATCCCTTATCCATTGTAAACAAGGGTAAATCGAAATATATAGCTGTTGCAGCAATTACGGCATCCGGTAGCTTAGTCTTATACTTAGCCCGTAGTTCTATTGTTATGTCTTTTATAGTGGGCTCTATATCAACGATATAACAATTGAATAGAAAATCTTTCAGAAGCTGGCTATCTTCAGAAGTAAGGTTGGGGTAGCTTAAAACTTCGATTTCAGAAATTATCGATACAAATAAATTGCGACCAGTTATTAATTCACGAACTTCTTCAACGCCATTGAATAGATTAATAATAAGAGAAGTATCAGCAACTATTCTATCGCCATTCATCGCGAATCTTTAATTGATAGGTTAGACCGTCCTCCCCAAAATTTATCTTACCAAAGTATTTAGATAAATCCATGGGCTGTTTTTTCCCTTGAAGTTTTGTCAATTCTTCATCAAGCTTACGTCGTCCGGTCGACTTATTAACTTCAATTATTTTCGCCATAAACAAATATACTTATTAAATTAAAATGAAGCAAAAACCCGGCCTAAACCGGGTTTAAATATTTTAAGTCTCCCCTTTAGGGGAGATTTATAGGAGCTACACCCCAAGCAACAACCGTGCAGGGTCTTCCAGTAGTTGCTTAACGCGTACCAGGAAGCTTACCGATTCGCGGCCATCGATAATGCGGTGGTCGTAGGAAAGCGCCAGGTACATCATCGGGCGGATAACCACTTGTCCGTTTACAGCAACCGGGCGCTCGATAATGTTGTGCATACCCAAAATGGCCGATTGCGGCGAATTCAATATCGGTGTCGACATCATGGAGCCGAATACACCACCATTGGTGATGGTAAATGTACCGCCAGTCATTTCTTCCAGGGTGAGCTTATTTTCGCGTGCTTTTACAGCCAGCGCGGCTACAGCTTTTTCAATTTCAGCCAGGCTCATGCTTTCGGCATTGCGAATAACAGGAACTACCAGGCCTTTAGGAGCTGATACTGCGATAGATATATCGGCAAAGTTGCTATACACAACTTCTTCGCCCTCAATGCGTGCGCCAACGGCCGGCCAGTCTTTCAGGGCCTCACAAACGGCCTTGGTGAAGAATGACATGAAGCCTAAGCCAACATTATGTTTTTCTTTGAATTTGTCTTTGTATTTAGCGCGCAGCTCCATAATGGGCGACATATCCACCTCGTTAAAGGTGGTCAGCATCGCAGTTTCATTTTTAACAGCTACCAAACGTTTAGCCACGGTTTTGCGCAGTGATGACATTTTTTCTCGGCGGTCTGACCGTGGGCCTGATGCAACGGCATCGGCTTTAGGCGCAGCGGCTGGTTTGGCCGGGGCCGCAGGTGCAACCTGCATATCTTTCGGTGCCTGTGGATTTTCAGAAACTTTCTGAGCCAGCAGGGCATCTTCCTTAGTGATCCGTCCGGCAACACCGGTACCTGTTACCGAGCCGGTTTCAACGCCTTTTTCGGCTAATATTTTTGCAGCAGCAGGCGATGGTGTACCTGATGCATAAGTTGTTGCTTTTCCGTTATCTGCCGGTGCGGTTGCGGCGGCAGGAGAAGTTTCGGCAGGAGTAGCAGCACTTGCGCCTTCAATGGTACAAACCACGGCGCCAATCGGCAACACATCGCCTTCTTTAGCTATGGTCTTCAATGTTCCGGCCTTTTCAGCGGTAAGCTCAAAGGTAGCTTTGTCTGATTCCAGCTCGGCAATCGCTTCGTCCATCGCAATGGCATCGCCGTCCTTCTTAATCCAACGGGAAAGTGTTACCTCGGTTATAGATTCACCTACGGGTGGCACTTTAACTTGCAATGAGCCCCCTTCGGCGGCAGGTACAGCAGCAATAGGTTCCGAGGCTACAGGAGCAGGAGCCGGCGCATTGGCGACAACTTCGGGCTGCGGTTGTGCGGCAGGTGCGGCTTCTTTGGCAGGCGCGGCTGCACCACCATCTTCAATAGTAGCAACCACGGCGCCAATGGGCAATACATCGCCCTCATTAGCCGATATTTTTAAAACACCGGCTTTTTCGGCAGTAAGCTCAAAAGTCGCCTTATCTGATTCTAATTCAGCAATTACCTCATCCATTTGCACGGTGTCGCCATCTTTCTTCTTCCAGCTCGACAGTGTTACTTCGGTAATCGATTCGCCAACCGGCGGAACTTTGATAGTTAAACTCATAGTAGAATTTTTGTATGTAGAGACACAATACTTTGTGTCTCTTTGTATTTTATTCTTAGGTCATTCGGTTCAGAGATGCAAAACATTGCGTCTCTACGGTTTATTAATCCGCGCCAACGTTGGCCATTTTTTCAGTCGTTTCCTTAACAGCTGCTTTTACAGCTTTACCGGCAGGTGCTTCAAACGCTTTGGCTACAATATGCAGCTGTTGCGCCGCATGCTGTTTAGAGAAGCCGGTAGCTGTACTACTGCCTTCAGGCCTTGATATTACTTTCAGGTTAACGTCAATATTGCTATAGAATTTACGGCAGATATATGGCCAGGCGCCCATGTTTTCGGGTTCTTCCTGAACCCAGAAAAACTCTTCAGCCTTCGGATAATTAAGCATCATCTTCTTTATCTGCGTTGTAGGCGTTGGGTATAGTTGCTCAATGCGCACAATTGCCACGTCCTTGCGTTTATCAACCTGTTGTTTTTCCAGTAAATCATAATAGATTTTACCGGTGCACAAAAGCACGCGTTTTACCTTTTTTGGGTCGACGAACGAATCGTCAATCATTTCCTGGAACTTGCCTTTGGTAAATTCTTCCAGCTTCGATACGCATTTAGGGCTGCGCAATAAACTCTTCGGCGTAAATATAATCAGCGGCTTGCGGAAGTCGCGCAGTATCTGTCTCCTTAACAAATGGAAGAAGTTTGCAGGCGTTGTGCAATTGGCTACCTGTATATTACTTTCGGCGCAAAGCTCCATAAAACGCTCCACGCGCGCCGATGAGTGCTCAGGACCCTGGCCTTCGTAGCCATGCGGCAGCAGCATTACTAAACCGTTACCACGCTGCCATTTTGTTTCAGCACTGGCGATATATTGGTCGACGATGATTTGCGCACCGTTAAAAAAGTCGCCGAATTGTGCTTCCCAAATGGTTAATGCATTCGGGTTAGCTAAAGCATAGCCATATTCGAAACCTAAAACGCCATACTCAGAAAGCAGGGAGTTAAATATGCTGAATTTGGCGTCTGTTTCGATGGTATCCAGCGGTATGTATTCGTCTTCCGAATCCGCAAGCGTTAGTACTGCATGACGGTGTGAGAATGTCCCGCGTTTAACGTCCTCTCCGCTCAGCCTTACAGGGTGGCCGTCTTTTAATATTGTACCATAAGCCATCAGCTCGCCCATCGCCCAATCGAACACATGGGTTGTGGTCACCATTTTATTACGCTCTTCAAAAAGCTTTTCAATCTTCTTGAAGAACTCTTTTCCTTTTGGAAGCTCTGTTAATTTTTTGCCTATCTCCAATAATTCCTTCTCAGGAACGGCGGTCTCGATAGGTGCAAAAAACTCTTTGGTGGTAGCCAGGTGCATACCTTGCCATGCGCCTTCAAACATGTGCACCGTTTCGGTAAACTTTTCTTCGGCTTTTGATTCATCCAGCCTGATTTGCAGCTCGGCACGGAATTTCTTTTCCATTTCGGTTGCCAGGTTGGCATCTATGCTGCCTTCGGCCTGCAATTTTTGCTTGTATATTTCAAGCGGGTTGGGGTGCGCCTCGATGGCTTTGTATAACAAAGGCTGGGTGAACTTAGGTTCATCCGCCTCGTTATGGCCATAGCGGCGGTAGCAAAGTATGTCGATAAATACGTCCTCTTTAAATACCTGGCGGTATTCCATAGCCAGGTTTACCACGTAAGCCAATGCCTCAACATCATCACCGTTAACGTGGAACACCGGCGATAATACCGTTTTGGCCACATCGGTACAATAGGTACTGGAACGGGCATCCTTAAAGTTGGTGGTAAAGCCAATCTGGTTATTGATTACGATGTGGATGGTTCCGCCTGTGCGGTAGCCGTCCAGCTTTTCCATCTGCAGTACTTCGTAAACAATGCCCTGGCCTGCTACAGAAGCGTCGCCGTGTATCAATATAGGCGCGATTTTACTTTCGTCGCCTGCGTATTTAAAATCGATTTTTGAGCGGGTAAGGCCTTCTACAACCGGGTCGACTGCTTCCAGGTGCGACGGGTTAGGGCAAAGGCTCAAATGCACTTTTTTGCCGCCCTTGGTAACCACATCGGTCGAATAGCCTAAGTGATATTTAACGTCGCCGCCAATGCCCGCTTCTTCGTCGTAGTTTTTACCTTCAAATTCCGAGAATACCTCTTTATAAGGTTTCTCCATAATGTTGGTGAGCACGTTCAGCCTGCCGCGGTGGGCCATGCCGATAATAAACTCCTGTATACCGAATTCGGAACCTTTCTGAATAACCGAATCAAGCGCAGGTATCAATGCCTCAGCGCCTTCGAGCGAGAAACGTTTCTGACCAAGGAACTTGGTTCCCAAAAAGCTTTCAAAAACTACGGCCTCATTCAGCTTATCGAGCATCAGCTTCTTTTCGTCGACAGAGAAAGACGGCGTATTGCGCTTGCTTTCCATCCTGTCTTCAAACCACTTCAGCTTGATTGGGTTGCGGATATACCTGTACTCGGCGCCTATCGACTGGCAATAAGTTTCTTCCAATAACTGGCGGATATCGCGCAGTGTGGCAGCACCCAGGCCAACCTCAACGCCCGAGTTAAAAACGGTATCCAAATCAGCATCGCTTAAGCCGAATGTCTCCAGCTCTTTGCCGGGGAAATATTTGCGGCGCTCCCTTACCGGGTTGGTTTTGGTAAACAAATGGCCGCGTGTACGGTAGCCATCTATCATGTTCAGCACGTTAATTTCTTTCAGAAAATGTTCGTGAGTTTCGCCGCCTGCGGCAGGTGCCGCCGCCGCCGGTGTTTCCCTTCCAAAATCAAAACCTTCAAAAAATTTCTGCCAGCCAAAGTCAACTGATTCAGAGTCTTGCTTGTAAGCTTCGTATAGGGAGTTGATGTATGCAGCGTTGCCGCTGTTGATATAATTGAGACGATCCATGGAAAACCAATCTTTAAAACGGTACAAAAGTAAACATATGTACCCGGAAACTTTGTAATTTATTTATAAAAGTGTGCAGTAATTTTTCAAAACGCGGCTTAATTTAAGTTAATGATTGCCTGTTTATAGGTAATTTCCGCAAATATTGGTTACAAAAGTATACCAGCATATTTTTTTCATTAAATGTTATAATTGGATAGCTCAAATTAGGCTGATTGATTAACTTTTCAAAATAAATTATAATGAAAATATCAGTAGTTGTTAATGAAAGATGCGGCGAAAGAAATTGCGCAGGTAATCAACCCCTTCAAACAGGATGGCAAGCAAGCCGATAATAACCGTAAATTGTTCGAAAGCGTTCATAATCACTAATATGACGCAGGAAGGGGCTGATTATTACAGGCAGGGTAAGAATTATTATATCAACAATGGCTAAATGTAGCCATGAGCTTTCCATTTGTCCCACCCAAACGGCGACTCTCCCGTGAAATAATCCTCGCTAAAGCACCAATCCGTGTACACAAGTTTTAAAATTAAAGTGAAATCCATGGCCCATAGGGCCTACCTATTTGTAGAAAAACGTATTGAGCAAGGTTATTGCCTCGTAGAGGCTACCCACCGTCAAATTGGTAATGAATTTTATATCTTGATACGCCGGATGTTGACGCAGGGTAACCTCTACGAGGCAAAAAAAAGCCTTTGTCGCTACAAAGCGGTAGGCCCTATGGGCCACGAAAAGTAGCGGGTAAGGTGTGTACAAATTGTTTAATGGAAAGGACTTGGGCCGCACTTACGGCAAAATGTCAAGTTTAGACTATATCAACACCGGCAGCCAGGTATCGATATATTCGCTACGTGAAGCGCTCTCGGGCAAAACAGCTACGTTATACCGGCTTTCGCGGGCATCATTAACACCTGCTATAAACGCCCAGTTGCCCCAATTACTGGCAGGGGAATAGTCTATTAGCTTTTCCTCGAAATAAGCGGCGCCTTTTTTCCAGTGAACCTTTAGTTCATTTACAAGGAAGCCGGCGGTGATTTGACGGCTTTGGTTGCTGATATAGCCGGTTGCATTCAGCTCATGCATAATGGCATCTATAATCGGCACACCTGTTTCACCATTTTTCCATATCTCAAAAAGAGCATCGGTGCCGATGGCGGTATCCTCAGTATTATCTTTTGTCGCGATGAACTTCTGCCCGTGCTTTTTAAACATAAATCGGAAATAATCGCGCCAAAGCAGGTCGAGCAAAATGTTGCCGTACTGCGTATTGTTTAATTGCTGATGCTTAACCACTTCCCAGTATACCCTCCGAAGCGATATACAGCCCAGGGCAACCCATGGCGATAATTTCGACAAATTAACCTGCGCCCCTTTTTTGCCGATAAGCAGATGGCTGTTATTATCAAAAAAGTTGGCGAGCTGTGTCAAAGCCTCATCTTCTCCGCCAACAAAGCGGTTTAAAGAGCGCGGGTCGTCAATAGGTTCATTCAGACCCAGCATTTGCAATGTTGGAATTTCACCTGCATCGCTAATTCCCGGGGTGGTTATATGTCCAGGTGTATCCAGGCATGGGCGAACGTTACTGTCACGCTCCGCTTTCTTTTTAAAAACGGCAAAGCTGTCGGGAATATCTTTTATCGGGAAGGGTAAGTCTTCTTTATGATATAAGGTGTGACCAATAAAATGCTTCAGGTTCAGCCGCATTTTCCATAACGCAGTTTCAACCTGCTCAGAAATTTCTGTTTCTTCGCTGGCTACCTCGCGGTGATGGTAAACCTCGTTAACATGATATTCTTCAGCCAGTTGAGGTAATATTTCTGCCGGGTTGCCGATTCGTACTATCAGCTCGCCGCCAATTGTTTGCAGGTTTTTACGCAGGTTGGCAACAGATTCAATAAGAAAACGGGCCCGGATGTTGCCAGTTTTTGGGTTGCCTGAAGAATTTTGTTTGAAATAAAAAGGATCGAAACAGTATACCGGCAGTATTTTGTCCGCCTTACGCACAGCTTCCAACAATATTTCATTATCGTGAATGCGTAAGTCGTTCCTAAACCATACCAGTATCGTTCTTTCACTCATAGTTAAACAGGGGGTTAACTTAATTGCAGTGTACAAATTTGCAATTTATTTGGTTGTTAACAATAGTTGTAATTAATATTTGACATGGGGGATACATTGGGTGGGGTGTTATTGGTCAACCAGCCACGGATTGAAACCCGTGGCTACAAAATGTGCCGGGCCGATGGCCCTTTTAATAGTGAATAATATTTTTCACACCAGCGGCTGTGTCTCCACAGCTGCTATGCAATATGCTTTCGCGCACCCACAATATTCCTGCAAAGTGGTTGTGGAGACACAACCACCGATGGTTCTTTAAGACAATGAGAAAATAACCCCACCCAGGAATACCCTTTCACCCCCTCATTTGTACTATCCCCCTAATCCCATCGTTAATTATAATACAGGTATGACATTTGTTAGTAAACTATGTTATAATTTTATCCATCAATTTAACACACACCTTATGGCTACTATCGAAAGCATCCAGAAAGCGTATATTGATTATGTACTGACCGAAGGACATCAGCCAAAATCGGTTTACATTTTTGCCAAGAAAAATAAAATGACCGAAGAGGAGTTTTACCACTTCTTCAGCTCGTTCGACGCAATTGAACAACATTTGTGGACCAACTTTGCAGTACGCACCATCACCGAAATAAAAACCCAGGAAGTTTGGGGGCAGTATTCCGCACGCGAAAAGGCATTATCGTTTTTCTACAGCTTTTTCGAGTTGCTGAAAAGCAGCCGCAGCTTCGTGGTCTACAGCGTGCGCAAGCAGCCAAAAAGCTTTGCCACGCCATTGACCTTTACCGGCATCAAAGACGTGTTCGAATCATTTTGTAATGACCTGATTACCGAGGGACTGGAGTCGAACGAACTGTCGGAACGTAAGTTTTTCAGCAACCGGTATAAAGATGCACTTTGGGTGCAACTGGTATTTGTCCTGAATTTCTGGATAAACGATAGCTCAGCGGGCTTCGAGAAAACTGATGAAGCCATTGAAAAAGGCATCAATGTAACGTTCGATTTATTCCAGCGTTCGCCGATTGATAACCTGTTTGAATATGGCAAGTTTTTAGCTAAGCACGGGCGCGTTAAAGAAAGCATGGGATTTGGAAGCAACTAGCCCCACCCAAACCCTCCCCGGTAGGGAGGGCTTAAAAAAGCCAGATTTTCAAGTCTCCCCAACCGGGGGAGATTTAGAGGGGGCTTCTTTCGCTGCCATATTTGATATGGACGGCACGCTAATAGATAACACGCCCTACCATTTTAAATCGTGGCAGGCGCTGTTTAAAAAATACGACAAAGGCGACCTTTCGAAAGAAAGGTATTATACAGAGTTCAGCGGGGTACCGGTCATGGAAACCATTCGAAAGATTTTTGGTAATGACCACAACGAGGCTGGTTTAAAAGCACTGCTTGAAGAAAAAGAAGAGTTTTACCGGCAGGCATATTCGCCATTTGTAGCGCCTATAAACGGCCTGGAAAACTTCTTGACCGGATTAAAAAGTGCGGGGGTAAAAATGGCTATGGCTACCTCTGCAACCGTGAAGGATATTGATTTCATTCTCGACCGTATCCCTATCCGCGATGATTTTGATTCGATTGTTAACTCAACCATGGTGAGCAAGCCGAAGCCTAACCCGCAGATATTTTTAAAGGCTGCAGAACAATTAGGTCGCAAACCTGCCGATTGCGTTGTTTTTGAAGACTCGCTGGCAGGTATAAAGGCCGCTAACGATGCAGGCATGAAAGTTGTCGGCATTACTACAGGGCATCCAGCTGCCGACTTACACCCGGTTGATTTGGTAATAACCGACTATACCGACTTGACGGTGCAAAAGCTCGCCGCCCTATTTAAGGAACACTAAAATGAGTGATAAAACACCAAAAGAACAGAACAGCATACCCACCGGCAAAGTTGAACGCTCGGCCAAGTTTGTAAAAACCGGCTTCAAAATCGGCGGTAACTATATCAAGCATTATTCAAAAAAGCTTTTCAACCCTGATTTGGATAAAAGCGAATTGAACGAGGATAATGCAAGCGATATCTACGAATCGTTAAGCGAATTAAAGGGCAGCGCACTAAAGGTAGCCCAGATGCTGAGCATGGATAAAAACCTGCTGCCGCAGGCTTATACCGATAAATTTTCGCAATCGCAGTATAACGCCCCTCCCCTTTCCGGACCGCTGATTGTACAGACGTTCAAAAAATATTTTGGCAAAACGCCGGATAAGATTTACGATAAATTTAATATCCGCTCGTCAAACGCCGCCTCCATAGGCCAGGTACACCAGGCAGAGTTGGATGGCAAAAAGCTGGCGGTAAAAATCCAGTACCCTGGCGTGGGCGACTCTATTTCATCAGACTTAAAACTGGTGAAACCCTTCGCCTTCCGTATGCTGGGCATGAGCGAACGGGAGCTGGATGTTTATATGAAAGAAGTAGAAGAACGCCTGCTGGAAGAAACGGATTATGAATTGGAAGTGCGCCGTTCGATAGAGTTTTCAAACGCCTGCGCCGGATTAGATAATGTGGTTTTCCCAAAATATTACCCGGAATTATCCAGCAAGCGAATTATCACCATGGACTGGCTGGAGGGCAAGCACCTGCGCGAGTTTTTGCAAACCAATCCATCGCAGGAACTGCGAAATAAAATAGGCCAGGCTTTGTGGGATTTTTACAATTTTCAACAGCACGAGCTTCGCGCCGTACACGCCGACCCTCATCCCGGCAACTTTATGATAACTGCCGATGAAAAGCTGGGCGTTATAGATTTCGGCTGCATTAAAGAAATGCCTGAAGATTTTTATTACCCCTTCTTTTCACTCACTGCCACTAATTTGATGGATAACAAAGAAGAAACCATTAAAGCCTTCCGTCAGCTGGAAATGGTACATCCCAACGATACGCCGGCACAAATTGAGTTTTACTATGGCATGTACCGCCAGATGATCGGTCTGTTTGCCAAGCCTTATATCACCGACCATTTCGATTTTGGGCAGTCGGCGTTTTTTGAGGAATTATACGGTTTCGGCGAAAAGGTTTCTAAAATGCCGGAGTTTAAACAGGCCCGCGGCGTAAAGCATTTTATTTATGTAAACCGCACCAATTTCGGGTTGTATAATATACTGCATGAGTTGAAGGCGGAGGTAAAGACGGATACGTTTAAGCCGCATGTGGTAGAGCTTATTGCGTGATTACACCGATTAGAGAAAGATGATTTCACAGATTAGTCTGGAGGATTTGACAGATTACAAATTGCTCCAATAATTGGCAAAGAGGAGTTTCACTTTTAAAATCGGTGAAATCGCCTTTGACAAATCGGTGAAATCCTAATAAGCAAAACACTGTCAGCACTTCGCCCACTTTAATTCGGTATCTTTGTGTTAAACCCGTCTTATTCTTTGAAATTTCTACGCTAAAAAGGCATCCTTCAAATCTTTGTTAAATTATTTTATGCTGATTTTTCAAGGATAAAATCAACACAAAAAGTATCAAAAATTAGAATTTTAGCCGTTTGGCTTACAAAATCGTCATTTCTATACCGAACGACCATAATGGTTCTAGCCCGTTTTCGGGGTGTTTTTGTAGATGGGCAAAACGGATTTTGCCCGTTTTTACCCTCTTTTTTGTTACGGGCAAAACGCATTATGCCCGTTTTTGGGGCATTTTTTGTTACGGGTTAAACGAGTTTTGGGCATCTACATTTGGGGTTCGGGCCGGTCATCCTGCAAAAGACACAAGTATTGTGTCTCTACGAGTCACCAAAATTCATCATTTCACAACATTATTTTGTATGATTGTAAAACACATTTATCATTACTATGCTACTCGAAAACACCTTTGTTCACCACGTACATTTCTGGCTGAAAGATAAAGCCGACAAAGCAAAATTGATTGAAGGCCTCAACCTGTTGAAGCCTATCGGACATATCCGCCAGATACACATCGGCGTGCCTGCCGAAACCTTCCGCGATGTGGTTGATCGCTCGTATGATGTATCCCTGCTGCTGCTTTTTGACGGCCCCGCCGAGCAGGAAGCCTACCAGGTTGACCCCACCCACGTAATATTTGCTGAAAACTATGCCAAACCGCTTTGCAGTAAAGTTGTTGTTGCTGATAGCGTGAACGTGTAGTTCATGGTTCATAGTTAATGGTTCATGGCTGAAAAAAGAGCCAAGAGCCAAGAACCAAGAGTCAAGAATCAAGACCGGAAATTGAATTCATTATGAGCTATCAACTACACGCGCTCCGGCTATGAACTATGACCCATTAACTATGAACTCGAAGACCATTCTCCTTACCGGCGGTACGGGCGTTATCGGCAAAAAGCTGGCTGAGCGCTTGCTTGCGCAGGGCTTTACGGTTAGTATGCTAAGCCGCAAGCCGGGTAATGACCCGCGGGTGAAGACCTTTTTGTGGGATGTGAATAAGGGCGAGATTGATGCAAGCTGCATTGATGGGGTTGATACGGTAGTGCACCTGGCCGGCGCGGGTATTGCCGACAGTCGCTGGACTGAGAAGCGCAAAAAGGAAATCATCGATAGCCGGGTTAAATCCATTGAATTGATCTATGGTTTGCTGGGAGCGCAGAATCACCAGGTAAAATCAATTGTTTCTGCTTCTGCTATCGGCTATTACAGCGACCGCGGGGATGAACTGCAAACAGAAGATAGTCCACCAAATACCGATTTTATGGGCAAGTGCTGCCTGGAGTGGGAACAGGCTGTTGATGAGGGTGAAAAGCTCGGCTTGCGCATACTAAAATTCCGTACTGGTGTAGTTTTGAATGAAGAGGGTGCATTAAAACTGATGGCACAACCCGTTAGGCTGTATGTAGGCTCCCCGCTGGGCAATGGCCGGCAATGGATACCGTGGATACATTGGCAAGATGTAGTGGATATGTACATGCTGGGGATTGAAGATGGAACTTTTTCAGGAGTTTATAATATGGTTGCCCCCAACCCGGTCACAAACGCCCAACTCACAAAAGCCATAGCCAAACAGTTGCATAAACCTTTATGGGCACCTAAGGTACCAGCCTTTTTATTAAAGCTGCTGATGGGCGAAATGAGCACCATCGTTTTAGGCAGCACAAAAGTATCGGCACAAAAAATTGAAGATGCGGGTTATAAATTCAAATACCCTGAGGTAGCTTCGGCATTAAAGCAGATTTATGGATAGGCAACCGGTTTCAATATTCTGGTTCAGGCGCGATTTGAGGCTTGATGACAATGCTGGCCTTTACCACGCCCTTAAAAGCGGCAAGCCGGTATTACCCATCTTTATTTTTGACAAGGAAATATTAAAGCAACTGGAAGATAAAGACGATGCACGGGTGACCTTTATTTATGAAACCATCGCCGCCCTTGATAAGGAATTGCACAAGCATGGCAGCAGCTTGCTGGTGTTGTATGACAAGCCGGAGCATGCCTGGACAGCACTGATAAGGGATTATGAGGTGGCAGCGGTTTACACCAACCACGATTACGAGCCTTACGCCAAAGAGCGCGACGATGCCATAGCCAAACTGTTAAAGAAGCACGATATCAGTTTTAATACCTATAAGGACCAGGTTATCTTCGACCGTGATGAGGTGACCAAGGATGACGGCAAACCCTATACGGTTTATACGCCCTACATGCGCAAATGGCATCAAAAGCTGAAGCCGTTTTACCTGGAAGCCTATCCTAATAAAAAGTATTTTAAGAATTTTTATCAAATCAAAGCATTCTCCATCCCATCGTTAAAAGAAATCGGTTTTGAGAAAAGTGAACTGGAACTCCCGAAAATACATTACAAGGAATATATACCCGACTATGCCGACAGACGCGATATCCCGGCAGTAAAAGGCACTACGCATATCGGCCTGCATCTGCGTTTCGGTACGGTAAGCATACGCGAGCTGGCGCGGGAAGCCAATACACATCCTAACAAAACATGGTTGAACGAACTGATTTGGCGCGAGTTTTTTATGATGATATTGTATCATTTCCCACAGACCTGCGACCATGCCTTTCGCCCGGATTACGACCGTATTAAATGGGTAAATAACGAAGAACAATTCGAAGCCTGGTGCAAAGGCAAAACCGGCTACCCGCTGGTGGATGCCGGTATGCGGGAGCTAAACGCCACCGGTTTTATGCATAACCGGGTGCGCATGTTGGTGGCCAGCTTCCTTGCCAAAGATTTATTGATCGACTGGCGCTGGGGCGAGCGCTATTTTGCCCGCAAGCTGCTGGATTACGAAATGGCCGCCAACGTGGGCAACTGGCAATGGGCCGCCGGCTCCGGCACAGATGCCGCGCCATATTTCCGCATCTTTAGTCCGGATTCGCAAACCAAGCGCTTCGACCCGAAAATGGAATACATAAAAAAATGGGTTCCGGAATATGCTGATTTCAGCAAGTATCCAAAACCCATTATTGATCACGCCTTTGCACGTGAGCGGTGTTTAAAAGCTTTTAAGGAAGCGTTGAGCCGGTAATTATTGCGTTACCGATACAATTATAAATGTAAACCGTAAACAACTGTTAGTTGGTATAGTGCCGGCGGTGACGTCAGCGTAACCCAAATCGGACGGAACTATTATGGCAATCTTAGTTCCTACCACAACACGATTTTGTACAAAAGCATCGTGAACACCGGGAGTTAAATTTGCAACCGGCGTTGAAGGTGAAATATTGGTACCGTTGTAGCTGCCATCAAAAATACTTCCATTCAATAATTGCCCGGTATAGGTAGATGTGTATGAACTTGTTGCAGTTATCGGATCAGCGCCGGTTCCCGGCTCTAATATTTTGTAATAATAAAAATAGCCCGGCTTTGTTGTACTTTCCTGTTTCGTATAAGTTGACAGATCGCTTACCCTGTTGGTAATCACTTGTTGATCATACGTTTTATAACTATCAATTACATGCACATAAAAATCCAAACATTGATTACCCGCAATACTGGTATTGGCCACTGTTGAGCTGCCCGCTGTTTTAAGACCGCTTGCGCCATAACCCAGGTGCGATGGTATTAAAAAGCGCGCGCTTGCGCCTTTGTACTTCAATAAGTTATGAATCGCAAGTTGTACGCCCTTTGGCATAGCTAATGGGCTTGTTTGATTTAAATGACCTAAGTACTCCTCCGAATGATTTTGAATAGTATCTGCTGATATAAACTTCCCATCCACCGATTGTACGGTAAATACAAACGATACCTGGTCTGCATAATCAATCGGCGCCGTTTCTGCAGCGGCAGGGGGCAGCAACAGCTGGTAGTATATGCCGGTTGTATCGCCATCGGTCATATCTCTTTTCATGCCGGTAAGGCCATGGGCGTTAATGTAGTTTTCTATCTGTTGCTGGTCGTATGTTTTGATATCAATATCAACATGGTCTTTACGGCACGATGATACCAAAGCTACAGCGGCAATTAAAAAAAGGGTAAAAATTCTTTGTCTCATTTGTTATTTACTGTTTCGACGGTCCGTCCGCCCTTCATCACCAATTTTATGGTGCGTATTTTAGTTGGTTATATTATAAAACTTAATATTAAAAATAAGCACCGCATTGGCCGGTAATCCCAGCACAGGCTGCGGAAAAGGCCCATATGCATAATGCGAAGGTATAAATAACCTTATTACCCCGCCCAGCTTCACTTTGGAAGCCGATATGCCATACTGCCATCCCTTTATGGTTTGCCCGAGTATCAGCGAAGGATGAAAATTATCCGTCGATGTAAACCGGGTTCCGGTAGTTAACAGCGTACCAGTGTAGCCAACTGTAATTTTGGTCGAGCTGGTAATCACCACGTCCTCGCTGCCCAGTGTGTCTACCACGTAGTAAATACCAAGCGGCACCCCTGCCGAGTCGACCTGTTTTGCGGTTATGCTATGCGCGGTTAAATAGTCGCTTATAATTTTACTATCAACTGCAAGCTGCACCTTAATCTGGGTCTTAACATTGTTATCCTTTTTACAACCGGCAAAACAAGCGCTTAAAAGCAATAAAAACAACAGTATCCTGTTCATCGTACATTCATTTTGTTTGCCTTTAAACAGGCTGCAGCTGCAAAATGCCCGCCCTGTATTTCAATCGGCAAATTTATTCTTTTATATTTCAAAAACAGCAGCTTAACATTTTTTAACAAAAAATAGTGCCGGGGCCGTGTTTCGGGAGTTATAACGGGGATTTTAGGGGAATAGTGCGGGGGATGGTTGTAGTAGTTGTAAATGTTGTAGTGGTTGCAGAAGCTAGGGTTTTTCGCGCAGAAGGCGAACTGAATCAACAATACAACTCAATCAACATAATCAACCAAATAATAGCGTTCCCGCTGATAGAAGCGGGCCGCGCTATCCGCTCATACGCCTGCAGGCCTTAGCCGCAGGGCCGGTATCCGCTCCTATCGCTAACGCAAATTGTCTGAACTAAGATTCGTACGATAAAGGATGAAAGGATGTCGCTTTTCAGAATTATAAGAGTGCCACTGCCACTACAAATTGCTACTTCCCCTCCTCAGGCTTGAAGTTTAAAGTTAGCTGGTTTACTTTTTTTAGCATTTTGATGAGATACTCCCGATCTGCATCGCTGATGTGTTCGTTGAGGTAATTGTTAAAGAGCTTGCCGATTACACGGGCCTGGTGGCGCTTTTCTTTGCCGAGCTCGGTGAGGTATATTTTCACGGAGCGCTTGTCGCCCTCGTTGGATTCACGATAGATAAGGCCTGACTTTTCCAACTGGGCCAGCATCCTTGACAGGCTCGTAGATTTTAAGCCAAGCAGGGCCGCCACCTGCGAAACGGTGGTCCCCTCTTTTTCTTCGATATTAATCAGCAAATACCCAATCGACTGTGTAATACCATGCTCGGCCACCAGCTGGTTGTAACGGTTAGCCACGGTTTGCCACACCACTTTTAAAAAGTAATCGATTGTTTCCTGCTGTTTGGTCTGGCTCATATTTTGTAGTTCATGGTTGATAGAAAATGTTCATAGTTGATAGTTCATGGTTCTGGATAGCTGCGAAACGGTTGATAGTTAACAGGCACTGCAATTCTTTCCTTGGCTCTTGATTCCTGGCTCTTGACTCTTTTTTCTATGAACTATGAACCATCAACCATGAACTCTTTTTCACCACCCCGTCGCTGTATCGTCCCCTCTCGGGTCTGCGCCGCCGTAGTAGCCGTCTTTGGTTATCAAAATGGCATCTACCCTGCCGCTTGGGCCGCCGGGGATTATCTTATAGTCTTTTTTAATTAAGTTGTCTATAGTGGTTTGGCTAAAGCCATCCTTTTCCACGTTCACATTATCCGGCAGCCATTGGTGGTGAAAACGTTTATCGCTAACCGCCTGTTGCATATCTTCATCAAACTCAATAACATTTAAAATAGTTTGAAATACCGAAGTTATAATTGTTGAGCCGCCCGGCGTACCTACTACCATAAACAGCTTGCCGTCTTTTTCGATAATGGTAGGCGTCATGGATGAGAGCATACGTTTGCCCGGCTGTATGCTGTTGGCTTTGCCGCCAATTAAGCCGAACATATTCGGAACGCCCGGTTTGGCGCTAAAGTCGTCCATTTCGTTATTCAGCAAAAAACCTGCGCCACCAACCAAAATCTTTGAGCCGAATGAGCCGTTAAGCGTGGTTGTAATCGATACAGAGTTTCCGTCCTTGTCCACAATAGAATAATGAGTGGTCTGGTCGCTTTCGTAACCAACAAACGAGCCTGGCTGTATGCTGCTGCTTGGTGTGGCGGCGTCCCAGTTAAACGTTTTCATACGGGCATCTATGTAGGCCGGGTTTAGCAGGCTATCCACAGGCACTTTATAAAAATCCGGATCGCCCAGGTATTTGGAACGGTCAGCATAAACGCGGCGTTCTGCTTCCACAATCAATTGCACGGTGGAGTCCTGGTTATGACCCCATCGGTGTAAAGGATATTTCTCCACCGAATGCAGCAATTGCAAAAGGGCAATTCCTCCGCTTGACGGCGGCGGCATGGTGATAATCTTGTAGCTCTTATATTTCCCGGTTATGGCATCGCGCCAAACGGAGTGGTAATTTTTAAGGTCTTCTTTGCTGATAATGCCTTTGCCGGTTTGCATTTCGGCCACAATCTCGTCGGCAACTTTGCCGGCATAAAAGCCATCACGACCAGTATCACGAATGAGCTCTAGCGTTTTGGCGAGGTCTTCCTGTACCAGCAGATCGCCTTCTTTCCAGGGCGTATCTTTTAAAAAGTAGGTTTTGCCCGGATTCAGTTTCTTAAACTGCGGACCGCCCCAGTTAAGTGAGCCGGCCAGCTTTTTGGTAATAGTAAAACCTTTGCGGGCAAGGTCAATAGCGGGCTGAACCAGGTCTGCCCACTTCAGCTTACCATACTTTTTATGCGCCTCAACCATACCGTCTACAGAACCCGGCACACCAGATGCCTGGTGTGTAGCTAAACTCATATTGGGGATCACATTGCCGGCGCTATCCAGGTACATGTTAACCCTTGCAGCTGCCGGGGCTTTTTCCCTAAAATCAAGGGTGTTGGTTTTACCTTTGCCAGAGCGATAAACCATAAAGCCACCACCACCGATGTTGCCCGCTTCCGGATGCGTTACCGCCAGTGCGAATTGCACGGCAACTGCCGCATCCACCGCATTGCCGCCTTTTTTTAATATATCAGCACCAACTTTCGATGCATCGGGCGTAGCGCATACTACCATCCCATTGCGATAAGGGCCGTTAGCAGATTTGGCTGCGGGACTTTGGGCAAACAAATGCAACGAGGCACAGCAAAGCAACAACAGCAACAACCTAGGCGACATTAAATGGCGGTTCATCCGGTTTATAATTAATCCGGCTAATTTATCATATTTAGAATTAAAAATGGAAGATGGGATGGGAAACTGCATTTTGAATTTTTACCGGTAACCATGGATCGTACCGATGGCACTCTTTCTTTTCGTTATCAATCTACCACGGGTTGAAACCCGTGGCTACAATATGAATCGGGCCGATGGCCCTTTAAAAGTCTTATGGATAAATTCAAGCTGTAAGGGAACCCACGCAAATCGTTAATGCTTATTTCTTTTTTCTGCGTCCTCTGTGCGTCATCCCTAACTCCTTGCTTAAACTCACCTTTATATTAAATCTATCATAAATATTTAACCCTGTAAATCAATCTATTGTTAAGCCGCCAGGCATATTTACTTACCCAAATTCCAATAATTTATCAATTCTGCCGTTATTTTGCTTTACATATTATGAAATATTATACGGTATTAAAGCCATTATTTATTTCATCACCCTTTGAAAAAACAATTTATCGAATGAAGAAATTACTTAGCTGCTCCCTCATCTTTGCTGCATTTTTGTTGTTCAGCACACGCTCACAGGCCCAGGACTACAAAGCTGCCGTCGGTCTTAAATTCGGCGGTTACGAAAATGGCTTTTCCGGCAAATACTTCACTACGCCCGATGTCGCCATCGAAGGCCTTTTGGGCTTCCGTGCACATGGCGTGGTAATTACCGGCTTGTATGAGTTTCACCAGGTGGCTTTCGGCGTAAAGGAATTGAAATTTTACTATGGCGCGGGCGTTCATATCGGAGCTGAAGGCAAAGGCATCTACCGCCGTTTTAATGGAGACGATCAATTATACGCCGATAGCCACATTTTATTGGGCATCGACGGTGTTTTAGGGCTGGAATACCTGATTCCGCAATCCCCTATAGCTGTAAGCCTCGACCTCAACCCGCGTGCCGAACTGGCTACCGGCCCTTTCTTTGACATAGCGCCGGGATTGGGATTGAAGTACACATTTTAGTCCGAAAGTCGGGAAGTCAGTGAAGTCCGAAAGATAAAAGAAGTAAGTAGCTGGATAAACTACCCCGCTTTAGCAGCGTCTTTCTGACTTCCAGACTTTCCGACTTTACTGACTCCCGCTACCTCACTACTATCACCTTCACCGCATAAACTTTTTGCCCAAGCTGAACTTTTAGCACATAGGTGCCGGGCGGCATGTAGCTAACATCGGCCACCGTGCTGAAATTGCCGGCCGCTATAGTTTGCTTGCTGGAATATACCGTTTGACCTGCCGGGTTTATTAGCGACAGCGTTAAATTATTACTGGTTTTGGCTGAGAAAAATATATGCAGCTGTGTACCGGCCGGTATAGGATATACAACCAGTTCGATGTCTCCTTTGCCGGCTGCCGCGCCGCCAGCCATCACGTATACATAATTGTCTGATAGTACCGTACAGCCCGTCGCAGCCACCAGCGCAACCTGGTAGTTGCCGCTTTGTTTGGGCGTGTAACTTGTGCCTGTAGCGCCGGGTATCAGCTGG
>JAZJZL010000211.1:0-11558 GCA_040389845.1 Bacteroidota bacterium | reverse complement strand
AATACCACTGGTTGTTTGCCGGCAAGCTTGAATTCAGAGCAGTACCATTTTGGGTTATAACAGGCTTGGTAACCGCTACCGCCTGCCTTGAAGCGGACGGACAACCTGCACTTTTAACTTTAATATCATACAGGTAATAATAATATTTTTTATAAATAGCCGTGTCACTGGCATCTGTGGCTTCGTTGCTGTAAATACTGAAAACATCTCCTATTTTGAATGGATACCCGGTTACGCCGACATTGTTGCGGTATATGGTCGCCGCCGTGGCATCGTAACTAATTCCTATAGTGTAATTGCCGGCGGCCGGTAACAGTAAATTCAGGTTATACACCTTGCCTTGATCATTAGGATCATCGGGTTGTGTACCGGCGGCTGGTGTAGCGCGGGTGGCAGCAGCATTAATGGTGGTGGTTGACACCACACGTCCGCTCCCATCGCTCACATTGAAGGTTATTTTACCTGCGTTGCCGATGTACAGTTTTGCACTCTCAATAACCATTGGAATGCGTGTATTTACCTTTATACCCGGCGTAAACTGGTCGTACCCGCCGCCCGTGAACACATTTTTTGCTGCGGGGCCAATGGTTCCCGAAAAATCATTAAGGCCTGCGTAAAAGGTATTATTTACCGGCGCTTGATCTGTAAGTCCGGCTGCGCCATAAGCAATAGGTATAGCATCACCTTCATTTTTGTACCATAGCAATTCACCGTCGCCGTTACCGTTGAGAAGATATTGTTTGCTGTCGCCACAGTAAAAAGCAGCCAGGTTATCGGCAACAGGCGGTTGACTGATAACAACAGTCGCCGAAGCCGAATTATTAGAAACTACGGGGTCGCCAACCACGTTTGCAGTGGCTTTGATAGTATAAGTGGCGCCTGCTACAGCGTTAAATGGCGCGTCGAGTGTGAAATTATCCTGCGCGTTAGGCTGCAATGTGCCGGTATAAGTTTGCGAGAGTGTAGTTACAGAGTTATCCGGAGCGGTAACCGTTACGGTAACCGGGATATTGCCAATAGCCAGTCGCCCGAAGTTTTGTATAGCGACCGTGACGGTTGTTGATGATGCGCAAGCACCTGTCGTAGCCGGGCTTAGAATACTTGCGATGCCCGCGTCCGTCCCGGTCTGCAAGAACTGGACGGTGTAATCCTGGGTTTCGCCCTTTGCATAAGTTCCGCAAGGTTTTATTACAGATGCATCATTAGTTTCAACAAGTACAACCCGCATAATTGTAAAATTGCCGGGCGCTACAGTGGCAGGCACGGTAATATTAGCAATATAGGTTCCGGTAGTATTTATGATGCCTGATGTTGCCACCAGCTCGTTATCATCAAATACACCGTTACCATTCCAATCTATATAAACCTTTGCGGCTTTGTTAAAATCGGCCCCGCAGGTACCGAGGGTTAGGTTAAGCGGGTAGGTTTTAGCCAGTTCCAATTGTATAATTTTGTCGGTATGGTCGGAGTAGCTCGTACAGCCAGCAGGTGGGGTATAGTTAAGATTACCCAGTGTTACATTATTTACGCGCGAATCGGCGTTTGATAGCGGCATCGATGTGCAATAGGTGGTGCCGCCCACGCCTGTTGCTATAAGCGAATAATCCTGCGAACCGGCTGTCAGTGTACCTTTGTGCGATACGGTTATTGTGTAAGCTCTTCCGGGAACTGCGTTCGGGATATAAACCTGTTCGATATTGTCCAATATATTATCTCCGGTTTTTGCAGCCAGGGCAGGGTGCAGCGGGTCTAGCACCCAGGGCCTGAATGTGGTAGTACCATCGCTTACCACAATGTCGAGGTCGTTCACCAGTTTCGGCGTGCGGCTGTTAACTGTGCCTTCCGGTGTCGCTGCTCCGGCAGGGTCAGTCCAGGATATAGTTACAGCAAGTGGTCCCTGCCCCGAGGCGACGACGTTAATCGTTTGTTTCTGGCCTTGCTGCAATGTATTTTCCTGTAAAAGGCTTTTGTTTTCGTTATCGGTAATGGCTTGTGCGGCTTTGCGCATATTCAGCAGCCCCCAACCATAGATGTAATCGGGACCAATGTTTCCGGCATCGAACGCGGTATGGCAGGCCAGCCCTTTCAGCGTAGCCGCCTTCATAAATTTACCACTGTTCTTTTGCGCATAATATTCCTGCAAAAGATAGAGCGAGCCTGTAATATTGGGGGCAGACATAGAGGTGCCTGACAGGGAGATATACGAGGTTGTACTACTGCTCCCCGTCGATAATAAATCGACGCCATCCCCTACGATATCAGGCTTGATACGGCCATCATCCGTAGGCCCGAAGCCGCTGAAATAGGCTATGCTGATATCGCTTGCGGAGGATGGCCCATAGGGCAGCGGATTTACCGCGCCAACCGTCAGGATATTTTTGGCATTGGCTGTCGTGGCTATGATATCATAACCATTATTACTGCTGATGGTTGCCGGACGCGCTCCTTTGTCAACAAAGGTTTGGTTAGTTTTGCTTGCGTAACCGTAGTAATGCTCGCCTACTGCCGGGCCATTTTCAGATCTGCTGTTACCGGCCGATTCCACAATCAGATAATAAGGCGCATTAAAGGCTATTTTATCCCAATCCTGCGTACGGCTGCCATAAAAGCCAAAGTTATAGTCCACAGTATCCCCCGGAAGGCCGTACCACTCCCAGTGACTCTGGAGATCGTTATAATACCAGCCGGCAGCATCGCCATAGGAGTGATTGGAAAGCAGAAGTCCGCCCGTAGCAGCGGCGCTCATTTCGGCTACGTCGTTATCGAAATCGTATGATTGCAGGGTATTGGCGTTGTAGGCCATGCCTTTTGCCGGAGCGTATACTCCCTTTGCTATCATAGTTCCGGATACGTGCGTGGCATGGTCAATTACCCCGGACGTTGAATCGTGAAGGGTGATGATCTTTCCGGCAAACTCCTGGTGTGCACGAAAAACTGAGCCGCCGTCCCAAATCGCGAGCTTATTGTTTATAGCCGTGCTTGAGCCTGAAAGGTTTAAACCTGCCGCACCACCTGGATTTACCGTATTGGTTTGGGTGGTTGCAGCGGCAGTAGTGTTATTATCTGTTTTTAGGTAGATGGGAAAGCCAAGACTATTTACCCCCTGCAGGCTGATAACCCCCCCATCTTTCGTAAAGGTTTTAACAGGCCAGCCATGTTTTTTTGCAAGCGCGAGTGCTTTTTTGCGGGAAGCATCAAATTTTTGGCGCGATTGGCCGGTAAGCTTACCAAGTTCCTTTCTGCCGTTAGTACCAACCAAAACCTGTTGACTATATCCTTCGCCGGCAAGGCACGCCAGGAGCAAGAGCGTGCATATTGCCGCGTATATTTTATTCATATATTATTAAGCGTACCTGTTTTAAACCCTAAATATACCGCAAAAAAATTATTGCATTTGCAGGCCGCAAAATAAAGATTGTTTCGCTGAAATTACCGGCCTTAAACATTCCCGTTTGCCTGTTAATCTTATAAACCCAGGCAAAGGCTTCACCTATTAAAAAAATCATCTGCTTGTCCAAATATAGGGGCTCGTCTCGCCTTTTTTTAAGTGCGGTTTTTACAATTAAAAAAGCCCTTTTCAGGGCCTGAACGGCCATTTCAAAAAATATCTTACACAAAACAGGAATATGCCGTAACTAACTGATTTACATTACGTATAAGAGCCATTCGCTGTTAATAGTTATTAACAAAACCCTGAATCATCGCATGTCTGCTAAGCTATCGGGTTGTTAATAACCTTGATTGATAAATGTTGATATGTTGATAATTAGCTGTTAATCTGATTATTATAACGATTATCTAAATGTTAATTTTGTAGTCCTTAATTGTTTATAACGTGTTGAAACCTAGCGTATTTAAATTTCTACTCACAATTGCCGCTGCCCTGATCCTTCAAAGTAAGGCATTTGCAGCTCCCGCGTTAACAATTACGGGTATTAACGCAACCGGCTCTTCCGGAAACGGCATAACGTCAGGAGCTTTAACCTACGGTCAAACCGGGGTAGTACTTTACGGCTTTTCGATAACCTGCACAACAGCATCAAGCACGGTTAGCGCAATCAGGCTGACCAGCGGAACAACTGTTGCCAATTATTTTACCGGTTTGAAATTATATTCGAGCACAACTAATAATTATACTACCGGCACGCTCACCTTAGTCGGTTCGGCAGCGGCCAGCAACGGGCAGGTTGATATTACCAGCATGAACCAGGCTTTTACTACTACTGGTTCCGCCAGCACGAAATATTATTTTTTAGTAGGCGATTACACCGTTCAGGGTGCCACGCCGGGCACAATTCAATTTGCTTATAACACCTTCACGGCAACAAATAACCCAACAGTTAGCACCAGCACTACTACCGGCAATAATTTCACCTTATCGCCACCTGTGGTTACCATCAGCAGCTATACAACCGGAGTTTATACCGGTTCATCAGTTTTGGCCGGAAATACTTACGATTTATTCGGCTTTACCTTAAGCTATTCGGCGCCAACCAACATGCACGCTTTGCAGATAGACATCAGCTACCCTTCCGGAGGCGAAAATTTTACTGCCGGCTATGTGAGCAGCGTATCTTTAATCGATGCCTCAACAGGCACAACTGCCGCGCATATCAGCGGAGTACAAAACAATGGCGGCGCTATCAATATACAATTCGATGGCTCTGCTATGAGCACCACCACAAATTACCTGGTAAGAGTAACTTTCGTTAGTTCATTTACAGCACATCATCCTACAGCATTCGGCATGTGCATCAACAGTGCTACGTCCACCAATGCTGCCAGCAACGTTTGCCAAAACGCTTCCAACTGTACAATTAGCTCTTACACATCGATATGCGGCTCAACTTTTTATGGCGCTCAGCTTGCCGACTGGATCGGTACTTCCAGCGATGATTGGAATAACGCCAATAACTGGAGCCCGGCAGCAGTACCGGGTGCGCATGATGTGGCAAGAATAGGCGTAACTTACCCATTTCTATTTCTTCCGGTAGTTCATACAAGCCCGACTACCGTTAACGTAGGCTCAATTATTTTCGGCGATACTTACGCAGGGCTTTTTACTACAGTTGGCGTTACCGTAAATTCAGGTTATATTTTGAACGTTAACGGCGATATCACTTTACAAAGCGATGCGCAGTCATATCGTAACCACCCGGCAAACCTTGCGGGCGCAGGTACTATTTACGCTGTAAATCTCAACGTCTTTACATCGAATACTGCAGCTACGCACGCTATTTCGCAGGTGGTGAATTCATCCGTTACCACACTTACACTTTCGGGCAACGTTGTGCTCACCACAGACGCAACCTCAAGCTCCATCGCATACAATTCTACATTTAATGTTACAGGTGGTACCGTTACCGTTGCGGGCGATTTAAAAAGCACCAATGCTTCGGCCAACAGCGTTTCTTCTTTCAACGTAACGCCAACTGCAACTGCAACATTGAAGCTACAGGACCCTACCGCCCTGTCAAGCTTATCGGCAACAGGTACTAACGTTGTTTCGTTTAATAACACCGGCGCTACTGTTGAATATAGCGGCACTGCTCAAACCATATATACTGACGCAAGCATTACCGGCTTAAGCGGAGGCGTAAGCTATCAAAACCTGTCGTTTTCGGGCAGCGGCATAAAAACGGCGATGAGCGGGAATTTAAACGTCTCCGGCGATTTCACCAATACACTTTCCAACGACGCCTCAAATTACCCTGATCTTTCTGCACCTACGGTAAATTTTAACGGCACCATTGCACAAACCTTAAAAGGTGGTTCAGGTAATGGCACTACATTTTACAATGTAACCATTAGTGGAGCAAGCACTAAAACAATGTCGACAGGTGGTTTTAATGTTGCCAGCACAGGCGTGTTAACCATGAGCGGCAGCAGCACCAGTACAATTTTAAACGCTAACGGTATATTAACTTTAAAATCGGACGCGAATGGCTCGGCTGCTGTTGCCACCATACCAACGGGACCAAAAATTACCGGCAACCTTAACGTGCAACGCTTTTACCAGGGAGGCACCACTTTTGATGCTGTAAAAAACAGGTTTAAAGAGCGCGGCTACCGCATCATTTCGTCGGCAGTAAATACCGGCACATTAGTTGGCGGTAATAGCGTTTACAGCTTAAGCTATATAGCGGGGCCCACAGCCGGTCTTACAGCCAGCGCCAGCAGCACTACCAATGCATTTGTAACCGGGGCCACAGGCGGTAACACATCCGCCGGTAACCCTACTTTATATTTATATCGCGAAAACAGGGCAACCACCAATGCATCATTCACAGGGGGTAATTTTATAGGTATAAATAATATCGGCACTTCCACAATAGGAACAACCGACCCGGTTTACACTTCTATTAGTACTCTTCCGGTAGGTAACGGTGTACTGTTCTTCTTCAGAGGAAACGCTACCGATTGGGTACACAGAACTGCTTCGCCATTTGTTGCACCTGAAAATGTAACATTAACAGCTACCGGAAATTTAAACCAGGGGTCGATAGCCGTAAAAGACTGGTACACGCCATCGTCATCAAGCCTTGGCTACACCTCAACCGCAGGTTCAACTGTAACCGGTTTTAATATGATTGGCAATCCGTATGCCAGCACGATAGATGTGGATAAGGTAAGCACGGGCGGCATTACCGCAACTAACGTTGATCCTACTATATATGTGCTAGACCCCGTAACAAATCAATATCTAACATTTTCAACGAGTACCCACACCGGTACATTTAATGGGAAGATTGCCAGCGGTCAGGGCTTTTTTGTAAAGGCGCTGCCCTCAACCCCTGCATCTCCAGGACCTGCGACATTTACTTTCAACGAATCGTGCAAAGCGGCTACTACCCAGCTAACCGGCGGCAACCTGCTTATGGGGGCGCCTGTTCAGCAGGAGGTTTCAAAACTTTTGCGCCTGAAAATGGCTGCCGATTCGTTAAACTATGATGAGATCGTTATCGGTTTTAAATCATCGGCAACTGCCAAATTTAATGGCTATGAAGATGCCAAAGATTTGGGCGGAATGGGCGCTATAGAAGGTATTACAAGCTTCTCGACCGACAGTATTCCCGTGGCCCTGGCTATAAACTTTTTACCGTTGCCAAAGCAAACCCAAACCGTTATTCGCCTTGGCGTGACTGCTACTGTATCGCGCCAGTTCACGCTGCAGCGCGTTGCCTTAGATGCGCTTCCTAAAATATACGAGGTTTGGCTGATGGATAGGTACTCGAAGGATTCGCTCGATTTGCGTGCGAATAACTCCTATATTTTTAATGTCAATCTGTCTGATACCGCAAGCTATGGTAATAACCGCTTCTCTATCATCATAAGGCAAAACAAAGCTTTAGACGTACATATGCTTAATTTTACCGCCACTAAAGCAACCAGCGGCGCGCTTGTTGCCTGGAAAACAGAAAATGAAGAAAACTATACCAACTTTACCGTACAGCGCAGTACCGATAACGGCATAACGTACGATGTCATGGGTGGTTTTGCGTCTAACGGACAAGGTGCCTACAACTTCACAGATAAAAACCCGGCAAAGGTTGTGGATTTGTACCGTTTAAAAATAGAAGACCTGAACGGAACTATCAGTTATTCTAAGGCTATACCATTAACCTATGGCGATCCTGTAGCAGCATCAAGCAATATTAGTGTTTACCCTAACCCGGCGGTAGGCACCATCAACCTGGCTATTAAGCCGGATACCAGGGCGAACCTGCTTTCGGGTGTACAAAGTATTAACAAAACGCAGGGACTACAGCAACAAACATCCAATCAGTCATACGCTATTAAAATAGTAAGTATAAACGGCAGCGTTGTAAAATCGGCTACTTCATCCCAGCCCACCTGGCAGGACGATGTTGGAACCCTTACGCCCGGCACCTATATAATACAGGTGGTAAACAATACCGACAAAAGTGTTGTAGGTAAAACCACTTTTGTGAAGATGTAATCTAGTCAGAAAGACGGAAAGTCAGTAAAGTCCGAAAGAAAGCAGCAAAACCGCAGTTTCTTTCGGACTTTACTGACTTTCCCGACTCCTCTCCCCAACCCGGGAACCTGCAATGACCTCATTGTGGAATATTTTTCTTGTTATTTTCCGGTGGGCGCCGGCTTAGCACATCATTTACCGGCAATTTCGTAACTAATGTTTAAATAACTTATCCTTTCAGGAAAGACCGACATTATTTAGCAACATTTTTCCCCTTTTCCACAATTTATCTCCGCTAAGGATTATTAATAGCATTGTTATTGCATCATTTACTGCGATTTGATAAATTATTGATTTTTTGTTTAACAACCGGGAATTGGTTTATACCCGGTTAGCTGTTCGGAGGCACGTACTATGTGACTAACGGCGGACAGGAAACCGAAATTATATATTAAAATGTTAATAACTTCCGGAAAAGATCATTATCAGCACAATATTTTAATAACTAATATTTAAATATTACGCTATATTTTGAAAAAAGAGAATGATTATTGACAACCAATTGATTTTTATCAACATTAATTAATAACTTCATGCCCCCGCTGAGACGCTGTCGCTATCGGGGTGATTTGATACCTTATTGAAACAATTTGAAAACACGATTACTTTTTATCGTATTGTTATTTGCTGCACTATCTGTTAAAGCCGCCGGCAACACAGGTATTCAGTCAATTACTCTTAGCCCTTCATCGCCGTTAACACTTACCGGCAATTCGGCTACGTTGTCAACCTATACAACGTCAGTAAGCACAACACTTACCAGCGTAACGCAAACTATTACTGCCGCAGACCCGACAGCCACTATAACTGTAAATGGTGCGCCGGTAATCTCCGGAACAGCTTCGGGCAGTATTCCGCTCAACGCCAGCGGCACTACCATAATTACTACGGTTGTAAGCCAGGGCGGCGGCAGCAAAACCTACCAGATAATCATTAGCAAAAATGGCTCTTCTAATGCCAATTTACAGTCTATCAGCATTGTACCAGCTTCCACATTAGTCGTTTCCAGTAGCTCATCCTCTTTGATAACCTATACAACATCAGTTAATGCAGGCGTTACCAGTATAACCGAAAAGGTAACGGCTCAAGACCCGACAGCAACTCTGAAAGTGAATGGAATAACCGTAGTATCAGGAACTTCCTCGGGAAGTATTCCACTGAATAGTACGGGCACAACCACTATCAATACTGTAGTAACTGCCGAAAACGGGAATACAAAAACATACCGGATTATTGTCAGTAAAAACGGCTCCAATAATACCAATCTTCAGTCTCTCAGTATTGTTCCCGCTTCCACGTTAATTATTTCGAGTAACACAGCTTCATTAATAACATATGTAACATCGGTGGGTCCTACTATTGCCAGCATAACACAAAAGGCGGTAGCACAGGATGCCGGAGCAACTATTACGGTAAACGGCGTAAGCGTGGGATCAGGTGTTTCGTCGGGAAGCATCCCGCTGAATGCCACCGGTACTACCACAGTCAATACGGTTGTAACTGCCGAAGACGGAACTATCAAAACATACCGGATAATTATCAGTAAAAACGGATCTAATAATGCCAATCTTAAGTCTATCAGCCTAACTCCTGCGTCAATATTAGTGGTTTCAGCCAGTTCAGCTTCATTAGTAACTTATACGACATCGGTTAGTACTTCGGTTACCAGCGTAACGCAAAAGGCCATAGTTCAGGATCCGGGAGCAACGGTAACAGTGAACGGCATAAGCGTAGCCTCAGGGGTTTCATCCGGCAATATTGCCCTGAACGCAACCGGCACAACCACCATCAATACTGTTGTAACTGCCGAAAACGGAACCACCAAAACATACCAGATCATTATTAGTAAAAACGGATCGAACAATGCCAATCTTCAATCTATTAGTCTAACCCCTGTATCAACATTAACCATCGCAAGTAATTCGGCAACCTTAGTTACCTATACAACATCGGTTGGTACTTCTGTTACCAGCGTAACTCAAAAGGCCGTAGCTCAGGACCCGACAGCGACCATGACAGTGAATGGCGTAAGCGTAGCTTCGGGGGCTTCGTCCGGCAGCATTGCCCTTAATGCGACCGGCACTACCACTATTAATACAATAGTAACTGCTGAAAACGGAGACACAAAAACCTACCAGATCATTATCAGCAAAGGGGGAGCATCGTCTACAACATGGTTAGGTACAATTAACAACACATGGGAAGTTGCCGGCAACTGGAGCTCGGGGATACCAGCATCAAATACGGATGTTATTATACCGGCAACCGCCAACATGCCGATTTTAAATGCGCCTTCGGTATGCAGCTCAATTACCGTGAGCGGGAACACTACCATAACGTTATTGTCATCTTTAAGGGTAACCAGCTCACTCACGCTAAACAATGGCTTTACAGCATCTTTCAGCGGATCTGGTTCGATAACGTCTATAGGTGCCATTAATTTAAATGACAACAGTTCGCTTAACAATAGTAGTACTATTAACGCAGGTATATCCGGTTCGGTGTGTGCTGTAAATTTAAGCGGTGCAAATTCGGCTATCATAAATACAGGGAGTTTTAATTTAGGGCCGGCCTCGGTTATTTATCCTACCGGCATGTCTTCTGCAGTTAAAAACAATGGACCTGGTATTTTCACTTTGCAATCAGACGCAAGCGGCTCAGCGGCAATAGGAACACTTGCTTCGGGCGCTTCCTGCACAGGTACTTTTAGTGTACAACGCTACGTTACGGCAAACCGCGGCTATCGCCTGTTAACGTCGCCGGTTTATAACTCCACAGTCGGTTCAAACAAAGTATATAGTTTAAATTATTTATCAAACACGGCGTACATTACCGGAACTACCGGTACCGGCGGCGGGTTTGATAAAACCGGGAACCCTACTATTTACCTATATCGCCAGGATGTACCTGTGTCAAATGCATCGTTTACGAGCGGCAATTTCAGGGGTATAAATTCGCTGACATCGGCGCCGTCTTATACGATGGATGTAGATGGCGGGCCATTTAATATTCCGACCGGTACCGGTTACCTGTTCTTTTTCAGGGGCGACAGGGCTTCGGGCACGTTAACCAACGAAACAACCGCGACCTTTACACCAACCGTTGCAACATTTACTACTTCAGGCTCACTAAATCAAGGCAATGTGGATGTAAAAAACTGGTATGGCGCTACCGATTTACGGTCGGCGATTACGGGATATACATTAACCGGTAACCCGTATGCCAGCTCGATAGACTGGGATACCTTTAATGGCGCTAACGGAACTACCGGTATTACAGGCACCAACATTTTTCCAACGATATACGTATTTAACCCATCGAATAAGCAATACGGCGCGTACATGACCAATAGCGATCCATTGCTGCGAATAGGGTTAAACGGGGCGACAAACGTTATAGCCAGCGGGCAGGGCTTTTTTGTGCAGGCCGACCCTTCAGCTTCAGGTGCCGCCAACCTGACATTTTCGGAGGCAGCTAAAATACCGGCCTCACAGGCTACCGGCGCCCATTTAATGATGGGCACGCCAAAAGGAGCGTATGATGTGCGCCAGATATTACG
>JAZJZL010000210.1:0-17998 GCA_040389845.1 Bacteroidota bacterium | reverse complement strand
CCGAAGCTGTGAAAGATACGACGGTTTATCATAACCGCATTGAGTATGCCTTATTGGAAACACAGTCAAAATTATATAGCTACGATGTGAAAAGTAAAAAAGGACAGTTTTTGCCAAAACTGACTGCAAACGCGAGCTATTCCGCAGCATTTCAAAGTAATTCGTTCGGCGATTTATATAAGACTAATTTTCCAACGGCCTACATCGGGTTAAATCTTAGCGTGCCCATTTTTACAGGTTTCCAACACAGAAATCAGCTGCGACAGTCTGAAATAACTTACCTTAAGTCGCAAAATGACCTTGCAAATATGAAGAACACTGTAAATCTCCAGGTAAATCAAGCTCGCATATCTTATGTAAACGGCTTACAAACGCTCAACGACCAAAAACGTAATATGGCGCTGGCTGACGAGGTACTTCGCGTATCGAAGATCAAATATCAACAGGGGGTCGGTTCGAGCATCGAGGTAACACAAGCGCAAACTGCCGTACAGGATGCCGATAACTCATACATACAAGGCCTTTACGATGCCCTGGTAAGCAAAGTAGACCTTGACAAAGCATACGGAAGAATTCAATAATCAATCACAATACACAATAGCACGATGAAAAAATTAATATACATACCAGCTTTAATACTCCTTGCGGCTTGCTCAAATAAGCCGAAAGACCCAAAAGCAGAGCTTGCCGATCTAAAAAAACAGCAAGCTGAATTAAATGCAAAAATTGCCAAGTTACAAGCACAGGTTGGTACCACAGATTCGACGAAAGCTGCCGACGTAAGTACTGTTACTTTAAAAACCAGTGACTTTACCAATTATGTACAAATACAAGGTAAGATTGATGCCCAGGATAATGTTACGGCTTATCCGCAGTCGCCGGGTACAATTACCAATATCTACGTAAAAGTAGGCCAGCATGTAGGCAAGGGACAGATTTTAGCGCAGTTGGATGCCAGCGTACTGAACCAGAACATAGCCCAGGCTCAAACACAAGTTGAACTTAACAAAACACTGTTTGACAGGCAAAAAAACCTCTGGGATCAGAAAATAGGTACTGAAGTACAATTCCTGCAGGCGAAAACCGCATTAGAAAGCTCGCAGAAACAAGTGGCGTCATTACGCCAGCAAGCCGATATGTACCGTATTACCTCACCAATTAGCGGCACTGTAGACCAGATGGACCTTAAACTGGGGCAGGTTGCTCAGCCGGGTCAGTCAGGTATTCGTATAGTGAATGCCGATAATTTGAAAGTTAAGGCCGATGTTCCGGAATCATACTCAGGCAGCGTTAATACCGGCAATACTGTGAAAATATTAGTGCCTGACGCAAATGATTCGCTGGTTACTAAAGTAACTTTCGCTGCAAAGGTTATCGACCCAACTTCACGCAGCTTTGGCGTGGAAATTAAGTTGCCGGTACGCAAAACTTTACGCCCTAATATGACTGCCATTTTGCAGATAGCAAATTATTCGAAAGCAAATTCGTTGGTGGTGCCTGTAAAAGCTATTCAGAAATCTGAGGACGGCGATTATGTATTCCTGAACGAAAATGGTATTGCCAAAAAGGCCGGTGTGAAATCGGGCGCAACTTATGCCGGACAAACCGAGATATTATCAGGCCTGAAAGCAGGCGACCAGGTAGTTACCGAAGGGGCTACTGAAATTGAGAATGGTGATAAGATAAAGGTTTTAGCTTCTTCGGGCAACTAATTATTTAACTCTTGATCTGTTTATTATGAAAGATAATAACAAAGGATTTGGGCCCTCCACCTGGGCCATTGAAAATAAGAATGCCGTTTACGTGCTTATCTTCCTGATAACCGTGCTCGGGTTAATAAGCTATAACAATCTCCCGAAAGAGAACTTTCCGGATATTGCACAATCAAAGGTGTTTATAACCACAACGTTCCTGGGTCAGTCGCCCCAGAACGTGGAGAACCTGGTTACCAGGCAAATTGAGAAGCAGCTTAAATCGCTAAAAGGGCTGAAGAAAGTAACTTCTAACTCAGTTCAGAACGTGTCTATCATCACGGCTGAATTCCAGGCGGATATTAAAATCAAGGACGCTAAAATCGACGTAAAGGATGCGGTAGATAAAGCGAAGCAGGATTTACCTCAAAACGATCAGAACCTTAAAGAATCAATTATTTCTGATATTAACGTTGCCGATCTCCCGATACTTTATATCAACCTTTCGGGCGATTACGACCTCAAAAAGTTAAAGGAATATGCCGACAACCTGAAGGACGATATAGAAAGCTATAAGGAAATATCGAAAGTTGACGAAGTGGGTGCACTAACGCCGGAAATTCAAATCAACGTTGATATGAATAAAATGGCAGCCGCTCAGATTAGTTTTAGCGATATTATCCAGGCGATGAGCAATGAGAATATACTCTCATCTGTGGGTAGCATTAAATCTGACGGTGTGCGTCGCAGTATCGACGTAAAAGAAGATTTTAAAAACGCTGACGAAATAAAAGCAATGGCCATCAGGAATCCTAAAGGTCAGGCAGTTTATCTTCGGGATATTGCTGACGTGCAAGATTCATTCCTGCTGCAGGAAAGCTATGCGCGTTTAAAAACCAACGATAATGCAAAGTTCAAGAATGTAATTACGCTAAACGTTAGTAAAAGGGCAGGCGAAAACCTGATAGAGGCTTCGGACAAGATTAACGACCTCATAAAGTCAAAACAAAAAACGATTTTCCCCAAAGGATTAAACATTACGGTTACCGGCGATCAATCTGATAAAACCCGGTCGACACTAAACGACCTGATAAATACTATCGTAATTGGGTTTTTACTGGTAACAATTATCCTGATGTTTTTCATGGGAACTACCAATGCGATATTCGTGGCGCTCTCGGTTCCGCTGTCGTGTTTTATTGCGTTCCTTTTTATGCCGGTAATTGGCTTTACGCTGAATATGATTGTGCTGTTCTCGTTCCTCCTGGCATTGGGTATAGTGGTGGATGACGCCATTGTGGTAATAGAGAATACGCACCGTATTTTTGCAAACGGCAAAGTGCCGATTAAAGATGCCGCTAAAATGGCCGCGGGTGAGGTGTTTTTACCTGTGTTTTCGGGAACTATGACCACGCTTGCGCCGTTTATCCCGCTGGCATTCTGGAACAGCTTGATAGGCCACTTTATGTTCTTCCTGCCGATTACGCTTATTATTACCTTGTTGGCATCGCTGGTGGTTGCTTATATAATGAACCCGGTGTTTGCGGTTGATTTTATGAAACCGCATCATGATGGTGAGCACGATAATCCAAAATTTGACCGCAAAGTTGTTCGTGCGATGTTGTATTTAGCAGGAGCGGCCGTTATAGGCTACCTTATAAATGTTGGTCTGGGTAACCTTGTTGTGCTTATTATGGCACTGTACCTGCTTAACCATTTTGTATTGTTGAGGATTATAGACAGATTCCAGAAAAAAGCATGGCCTCGTTTCCAGAATTGGTATGCACGCGTGCTTGAGAAGGCTGTGAGAAGGCCAGTATTGATGCTGACCAGTACATTCGGTTTGTTTATTTTATCCTTTGTGTTGATGGCCACTATCGGGAAGACCCCGGAATTTTTTCCATCAGGCGACCCTAACTTTGCTTATGTGTACATAACTATGCCTATCGGAACTGACCAGGCCTACACTAACGATGTTACCCGCCAGATAGAGAAACGCGTTGCGGAAGTTGTAGAGCCTGATAAAGATATCGTGACCTCTATTATATCAAACGTAACCAAAGGCGTAACCGACCCGACTGACGAGGACCAGGGCGACTACGAAAACAAGGGTAAAGTTACTGTGGCGTTTGCTGAATTTGGTAAACGAAACGGTAAGGACACCAAAAAGGTATTAGCAAATATCCGTAAAGCAGTGCAGGGTGTACCGGGTGCTAAAATAGCAGTGGCACAGGAAAACAGCGGCCCCCCGGTTCAAAAGGATATTGCTATCGAAATTGTTGGTGATAACCTGGATACTTTGGTAAAAACTGCCGAC
Organism: Bacteroidota bacterium; assembly: GCA_040389845.1. Taxonomy (GTDB): domain Bacteria; phylum Bacteroidota; class Bacteroidia; order Sphingobacteriales; family Sphingobacteriaceae; genus Mucilaginibacter. The sequence continues at coordinate 13,990 of JAZJZL010000210.1, read as the reverse complement.
AGGCTGAAAAACTATATCAATAAGCAGAATATAGCTGGTATAGAAAACCTTATTCCTGACGTTCAGGCTGACAAACCTGAAATTGTTTTCGATATTGACAGGGAGCGTGCTAACCGCGAGGGTATCTCTACCAAAACGATAAACGATAACCTGCAGGCGGCTATCTTCGGTATACCAGCTGCTAACTTCAGGAATACCAAAGAGGACGATTACAAAATACAGGTACGTGCCCTGGAAAGCCAGCGCAGTAACCTGGACGAGTTGAAAAACTTGAAGATTACTTACCGCGACCTTGCTACAGGCGGCGCAATACGACAGGTGCCTATTTCGGCTTTTACCGATGTGCGTTATACTAATACTTACAGCAACATTAAGCGCAAACAGCAACGCAGGGTAATTACTTTAGGCTCGAATGTTATTAAACCTAATAACCCTAACGATGTTAACAATAACATTAAACAGGTTATCAATAACTTCAAGGCGCCCGACAATGTTACCATCCGCATGGGTGGCGGACAAGAAGACCAAATGGAAGCGATGACCTTCTTATTGGGCGCATTGGCGACCTCTTTCGGCTTGATATTTATCATTCTTACCCTGCAATTCAACTCGGTTGGTAAAACGTTTATCATTATCAGCGAGATATTCCTGAGCATAATAGGTGTTTTACTGGGTGTTACCCTTACCGGTATGACCATGTCCATAGTAATGACTGGTGTGGGTATTATCGCGCTTGCCGGTGTGGTAGTGCGAAACGGTATATTGCTGGTTGAGTTTACCGATATGCTGATAGCACAGGGCGCCAATCTGCATGATGCCGTAGTTGAAGCAGGCCACACCCGTATGACGCCGGTACTATTGACTGCAACTGCTGCCATATTAGGTTTGATACCGCTGGCGGTTGGTTTCAACATTGACTTTGCCGGCTTGTTTACACATTTTAAACCGCATATCTATTTCGGCGGCGACAACGTAGCCTTTTGGGGTCCCTTGGCGTGGACGATGATATTCGGTCTTGGATTTGCAACTATTATCACATTGATATTGGTGCCATGTATGTATATCATCAGGGTGAATATCAAAAATTACTTCTTCGGCAATAAAGAGAAGAAAGCGATAACAGAAGAAGATTATGCAGAGCCGGTTGCATCGAACTAAGTAATAACATCATATAAACTAAGAAGCTGCCGGAGCATAAACCCGGCAGCTTTTTTTGTTGACGGGTACCCCCGCTGAGAAAAGTGGTACACCCGGAACGCTTCTGAAAAAAAGAATTTTATTAATTGCCTGATTGTCAGATATTTACAAGTGCGTTAAAATTCAAAACACTGATAATCAACATATTTCATAGTGTTCGGGGTGTTCACGCTGAAAAATGGAACGCTTTTCAGAGGCAGGTATTTGATTTAGGAACGATTGTTGTTTAACAAAGGCACCATGAAAACATTCAACAGGAAAAAATATAACATTACTATGCAGTCACCTTTTTGGCAGGTGCTGGGTTTGGGAGCTCTGGCAGGCATGCGTACGTTCTCAGCGCCGGTTGTTGTAAATGCAATTTTACAAAAGCATCCGTCAAAACATTTGGCTAAGTCGCCGCTTAGGTTTTTGCAATCCGATAAAGTGGGTTATGGTATCCGGTTCCTGGCTGCAGGCGAATTGGTTGGAGATAAACTACCTAACACTCCTAACCGGACAGCTGCGCCTGGTTTAATCGGGCGCTGCCTGTCAGGCGCTTTGGCGGGTGCGGGTATTTATAAAGCTTCGGGTAATAATGGATTTACGGGGGCCGTAATTGGTTCGGCCGCGGCACTGGCCTCATCCTTCGGGTGCTTTTATTTGCGCAAATTTGTAGCCACTAAAACCAATATTGCAGACCCGATAATAGGTGGGATAGAGGACGTAATTGTGACGGCTACAGGAGCCGCGTTAATCATGACAGCGTAATTTTGTTGGCTATTGTAGCGCCCTGGTGGCTCGATGCGTATGTATGTTTAGAAAAATTGATAATTTTGTTAAAAAAGTCAGGATATAACTCGTCGATTTAAACCTTACACAGATATTTTTATTACTAAGGATTGATAATGATTTCAGCGATAGACCAGCAGGACGTAAAAAAGGAAAAGATTTTAGAGGCTGCTCACCACAGGTTTTTACACTACGGTTATTCAAAAACTACGATGAACGAGATTGCCGGCGACCTTTCCATGTCGAAGGCATTGTTGTATTATTATTTTCCGGATAAAAGCCAATTGTATGTTGCAGTGATGAAAAAAGTCGCCGGTGACTACCTGAAATCGTTAAGTGATAAGATAAACACCTTTGCCGATTTAAAGGAAGCTTTCATTTTCCAGATTGATACCCAGCACGACTTCATTGTAACCAACTATAATTTTTTTGATTTCTTCAGACTTAATGAGCAAAACCTGCCGGATGTAATATGGGAGATAGTAGACCAGGTGCATGAGTCGGAAATGCAGTTGCTGGTTAGCGCAATAAAGACAGAGGTCGAAAGAGGCGGCATTAAGCCGGTAGCTAACCCGGAAGAAATAGTTGCCCTACTATTAGATGCGCTTCACGGTGTGAGGGCTAAATCGGTATCTCACAAAAAAACAATGTTTCCCAATAAGGAGCACCTGTCCGAAATTAGGGCAAAACGCTTGCTATTAGCAGATATCTTTATTAAAGGATTAATGTATTGATTTGGCTTATAAGCGAAAGACTGTAGGTGATGATTGTGTCGGCCCTAATTACCTAAAGCACAATAAGATTACTCTGTCACCAATAGGTCAAAAGACGCTACGATGCTGGTAATAACTAAAGATTAATTATACATTTGACTAAATATTTGAATTAGTCAATACGACTTATTAAAATATTAAAAATACTTCTAATTAGAGGTGATTGTTTTAGAGTGATTGAACCAGGCCCGGAATTATTCGGGCCTGGTTTTTTTTAATATTCTTATAAACTTCAGCCTGCCGTAATAAGCAATGGACGAACAGAGTCCCAAACGGTATTTACGTCAACATTGGCGATACAGGGGTAAGGCTCTGTATCAGCTGTTTTAAATATGCAATTCCAATTACAGTAATAGCAATCCATTTTATAATAAGCGCTCACTGGCCGGTTTTCGAAATATTCCGGGTAGGGCACAAAGCGTTCGAAATGCCCACCGCCAACTATACATACCGAATTGGTTTTTGTAGCAACAGCCATATGAATAGCGCTGGTATCATTGGCAATTACCAGGGAGCTGTTAGCTATCATTTCAATTAACTCCGGCAAGCTCGATTTTCCGATTTGATTGATTATCGATTGTGGCGGCAAGTTCGCTTCAAGGTATTCGCCTGCCGGAATTTCGGCGTTGCTACCTGCCAGGTAAATTGGCTGACTGCTATGTTGCTTTAATAATTTGATAAGTGCCAGAAGGTTCTCTTTTTTCCATTCCCGTTTTACCACGCCTGCGCCCGGAAATATAATGACACCATTTTTATAGGTAACATCAGGCCCGATTGAGGTGGAATTTAATGCAATTGGTTCGCCGGTTACGCTTTCTATAAAACACTTTGAACGGTCAAATTCAAAATAAACGCCGGCCGGCAATGGCAGTAATCGTGTATAAAAGTTATCCGTCTTCCGCTTATATTTTATTGGCATGCGTTCGGTATCACTTTCAAAACCGATGATACATTTTGCAGCCGTGAGCGCTGCAAGTCCGTCGGTTATGAACGTGCGCGAAAAAGTAGGTTGCAGCACTACCTCATAATTATTCTTAAAAAGCTTCCAGCCGGTTTTCAATGTTTGCAACGGCGATTCGTATAACGCTTCAGCCTTTATAAACATAAATTGGCCAACGTACGGGCTATCATACTTTAAGGAAACATCCCGCCAAAGTACGTTTCCCAACAGGTCGATCCGATAGCCTTTATAGGTTTTGGATGTTTTTAAAACTCCTAAAAAGTTCCGGAAAAGGATATAATCACCAATTGCATCGGTTTTTATCACCAGCAAACGTTTTTCATTTCTGCGAAACTTTGCAAAAAAGCGGAACAATGCAGGCAGCCGCAATAGTATCAAGCGGGTTATCCTGAACATGCTCCTGTTTTTAATAACCATCTAAGCGAAACTTACAATGTGTTAGATAAATTGGGTTAGCTTGCGGGCCGGCTTTAAAAATGCCGTAAGAAGAGGTACGGAGATGCCATGTACCCGCATGGCTTTTAGGTCATTTGCCATGGCTTTTTTTCGATTTTCAAAATTTTGGTTGCTTTGCCCGCCGACTCTCATCTTAACCAGTACCTGATTTATATAACTCACTTTCGGTTTGTTTACATATAGGAAACGGAGCATCAATTCGTAATCGCCTGCCGTGCCAAAATCAAGACTGTAAAATCCGTATTGTTTAAATAAATTACGTTTACAATAAAACGTTGGGTGTGGCGGCATCCAGCCCAGTTGAAATTTTTTCTGCTTAAAGTTGCCCGACCGCCATTTCCGGATAATCCGGCCATGGGCATTAACATAGTCGAGATTCCCGTATATTACATCTGCATCTGTTTCCGTAAAAGCTTTGGCAATTGTATTTAAAACGTGAGGCTCCGGGAAGTAATCATCAGCATTCAGTATACCAACGATATCGCCACTCGCCATCTTGATGCCTTTATTGATTGCGTCGTAAATGCCATTATCGGGTTCGGACACGAAGTGCGTGAGTTGCCCGCTGTATCCAAGTATACACTCTACAGTTCTATCTGTTGAACCACCATCGATGATAATGTATTCAATGTTTTTGTAATCCTGCTCAAATACTGATTTTATGCAATCGAGGATGGTGCTTTCAGCATTATAGCAAACAGTTATTAGCGAAATTTTTAAATCCTGCACGTAAAAAAATAAACGGTTGGTTGGCGTAAAAATATGGAAATCTGCAAGTATTAACGAACGCTCTGAGTAACTTTAATTGCAATAGTTGATATTGATCAATCGACGATGTTCATAAATAAAGGGATGTTGAAACTTTTGTCAGGTGTACGCGGACGATTTCGCCTATATTCGACACCATATTAAAATACTTTACACGCAAAGTGTAAATATTCCGCAATTGTTTAGCAAGATAGATTATTAGGAAAGATCTTTAATCATTTGTGTAAATTTGAACTATTACTTAAAAAGCACGGAATGACTACCAATATAGATTTACATAAGATTAGGTATGGTTGGTGGTTTTGCTTGTTGGTGGTTATTTTGAGTTCCTGCTCGACGAAACAATACCGCAAGGTACCGGGGGTTTGAATCCCTCTCTCTCCGCACTAATAAAAGAGGAAGAATTAGCAATAGTTCTTCCTCTTTTGTATAGATAAAGTTGAACACTTAGAAAAATGGAGGCAGTAATATTTTGTGGCATTCAGGCAACAGGAAAGCTGGCTAATGCTAAAAAAAGGTTACCCTTAAAATATTATCCCGTCTGACGGAACAATTCCCTGAAGTCGCAAGTAAATAGCAGCCTGGCCGCGATGGTGTGCCTGGTGTTCGTAAGCCTTAACAATTACCGCCGCTTTTGGAACTTCCAGCTCGCCGAAGTTCACAGTTTCCTGTAGTTCCTCATCTGTCATTTCATTTACCGCCCCGGCGAAAAAATCGTAACTGTCCAGAACGGCCTTTGTGGTGGCTTCCTTTGTCGGTGCAATTGTTTGTTCGGCTGAAACCTGGCCTATGGGGCTCGGTTTACCGCTTGCAATGCAAATAAAATAATAAGTAGCATCAACCAGGTGAAGCATCTGTTGAGCAAATGAACGAACTTCGGCAGTCGGCTTAAAGTCAAAACCGTTTGCCGGCATTGCGTCAAGATAGTTCTTTGTATAAGTTTTTGCGTTCTCCAGGATTTTGTTTGTTATAGCTTTTGTTGTCATTTTTGTTCAGGATTAATAAATGATATAGGCAAATGTACTTTGGCTTAGCATAACTTATCGGTGGCTTGTGCGCCATTCTAAAGGGGGTTTTGCGCCAAACTAGATCCCGATTCCTGGAGTTAAGCATTTTATTTATTGCGGCTATTTTCTATTGATAAAGAATAGCTTCTTAATAAAGTAAAGCCCGATAAGGTATACGACTTATCGGGCTTTACTTTTTAAAAAAGAATTTCTACACTAAAAACTCGTCGGAACATTATGATGGGTATAATTAGTCCAGCATAAAAAGCCGATATCTCCGCCAGGCAATCCGTTGGTGTCCGGTACGTATTGGTTGGCTATGTAGTTGGTTTCGACAGTGTTATAGTGTCGGTCGGCTACGTTAATACCGGGCCAGATAGGGTTTGAAGGATTTCCACCCGGTGAGCAGGGGGGATGTACCGTGCCGTGCATCAGGCCATAATGGTAATTGTAACCTGTGAGCAACCGATTACTGTTAGCTGAATAAATGGATAAATCGCCCTGTATGCCGCATGTATTTGCGGCATAGCTTAAGCCGGTAAGTGTGTACTGAAAATGTACATAATCGTTATGCGAGCCGCAAACTTCGCCGTTCATCGACCCATCAGACGCAATTACAATCGGCAGCACATTTTTAATAACAGTAATGCCATTTTGGTATACAGTCTGGTTATCTTCAAAAATACCAATGGCGATTTTAGCCCAGCCTTCCGATACATTCCAGTTGTTGTTGTATCCCGGGTCGGTAGCATGATTGATGTAATTATCTTTCATGTTATTCAAAAAATTGGTGAATTGGGTGTTTTCAGCGGTTGTCCAACCTGCAGCTGCGCCGGTGGCAGGTACATAATACTTAATAATTTCGGCAGCGGCTGTGAAAGTTGGCGCAGCCCATGATGCCTCAAGGTATGCCTGGTTCGGATTGCTTCCGGTTACGCTGAAAATCTGGAAATGACTGGCCCAGCCATCTAATATTTGTTTTACCGTAGTGGCGTAGGAAGCAGTTCCGGTTTTAGCCCAGCGCAACGCAAGTGCATAGCTTAATAATGCATCTCCCTTAAAGGCGATTTCGTCGGGAGTGGTAACACCCCCTGCCACATTTACCGTAGCTTTGTATTGCCCGCTCGGGCTGTGGTTGTTGCAGTAATTAAGTACATACTGGTAGGCTGCCAGGCGGTTTGCGTCACCGGAGTTAGCTTGCTGAGCGATATAATCCAGGGTTTCTTTGGTATTCACGATACCCGGATGTACGAAACCTGAGGCCGGGTCGCTTGCAAATGTTTTGGGCAGATTAGGATTGTTTTGAACATGTGCGTCTGTTTTTTTGCAGCGGTAGCAGAATAAAGCGAGCATAAAAATAAGGGCAATAGGCAGCCCGGTATGATTTTTAATTTTCATAGCGTTAAAGATTAATTGATTGAAATTTAGTTACGCGCAAAATTATTGTCTACGGCCGCTGACAAACTTTTTGCAACCTGCAATACTGATACAGGTATAATTGGTTATATACTAATATACAGTATGTTATGCGTAATCTCCTAATGTCTAGGCTATTATATCTACGAAATCGTTTTCGCTGTAGTGTAGATTGTTTAAATAATGAGAAATTAAAATTACTCTTTAGTTTAGGTTGACCAGTGAGCTATAAATAACAAACCAGGCCCAATTATAGGCCTGGTCTTCTTAAATTAAATCAACTACTCTCAAATTTAATTTAGGCGCATGTTTATCACAGGTAAATGATTTATTGAACCTTATCCAACGGCGGTATGTTGGTTTCAGAACCTGAATAACCTTTGTTTTGATTGATGTGTCCGCCGATATTCAAGTCTATCTCGCTTTGCGGTATCGGCCATAGCACGTGATAAGGAGATATGGTGAAATGATTACCCGAATTGGTTACAACTGCCGGGTTTTTATAAAAATCATTTTTCTCCATTACCCTGTCATAGAAGAAGTTATTAGTGGAAAAGTTTGCCACACTGTAGGTTTTGCCATTATAAGCCGCTTTGCCTGTTTGTGCAAAAATATAGGCTATCCTTGCTAACTCTGTTTTACGGGGCTCTTCCCAGTACAACTCTCTCTGCCGTTCGTCAAGTATGGTGCCTATGTTCACGGCGCTCGGGTCGGTTAACAGTTGGGCTTGTGCTCGGGCCCGTACACGGTTAATATCGGCCATGGCCAGGTCTGTCTGGCCCTTCCAATAATAAGCTTCAGCACGTAACAAATAAGTTTCTGCCAAACGGAATACGTACCAGTCGGTATTGGTGCCACGCGGCGGGCTCCACCATTTATCAGTAGCATATAGCGCCGAACCAATAAACACTTTATAATGTGGCCAGCCAAACCAGGCACGTATGGTATCTTTACCACCGTTTAAAAAACGTTGATTTACGTTGGCTGCTGTGTATTGTTCCAGGTGCTTACCATACCAGGTTGGGTCGGTCGACTTAATGGCGGGGTTGTTATACACCAGGTCGGTCATATCTACCCAGTTACCCTTTGCGTGCCGCAAATCGGTGTTGTCTGTCCAAATATATTTTGTTGCGTAGGGCGTGCCACGTAGCCTGCCGATACCACGGCCGTATAATAAGGTAAGCGGGATTTCTTCTGTTACCTTATCAGAAATACCCGGCTTTAAAGCGCCAGGTGTTAAAATGGTTCCGTTGTGCCACATCGGCACACAGTTACGCATTACCTGCGACCCGAATTGTGTAGCTCCGTCCAGGGTTTCCCTGTCGATAACTACATACAAAGCTTCAGTATTTGAAGAGATAGATTTATTCTCCGGGCGATGTAAATCCCATATAATGTTTTTAGTCGCATCGCTGGCAACAACCCCGAAACGGCCGGTCATTAATCCGTAAGGACCATTAATAGCAATATTGGCAGAGGCAATCGCATCGTCAAACAAACCCAGGGCCAGGTTTATTTTTGTTAATAAATGTGCAGCCGCGCCCTTTGAGGCCTCACCTTTGTTGCCATTATCAACCAGTTTGGCAATTGCAAATTCAAGGTCGGTTTTCATTTGCTTTAATATTACAACGCGCTGGGTGGTAAAATACCCGGTATTTACCGCAGTTTCTTCCTTCAATACTAATGGAACATCGCCGAACTCGTGCACCAAACGGTAGTAGCGATACGCCCTGTGGAAATAAGCCGTTGCCAAAGCGGCGTCCCTGTCAGCCTGGGCACCCCATTTAACATTATCGATCCTGCTGATAATTACGTTTGCATCATGTATGCCCTGGTACCAGTTTTGCCAATACCAGCCAATTTTGTTATAGTCGTTACTGTTCAGGTTGGCTGTTGGCGTTATCCTTACATTCAGGTCCTGGGCCGGTGTAGTTTTATCCGTTGTACCCTCAACCGCTGCATCTGTAAAAATAGATTCGGTCAGCAAAGGCGCCGAGTCTCCAAAATACTCGGCGCGTATGCCCAGGTTCAGGTTAAGTAATGCGTTTCTGAAGGCCGCAGGGGTATTAAGCGTATTACCCGGTGTAAATTTCGATGGCGCCTGGGGGTACAGGTCACTTCGTTTGGTACATCCGCCGGTAGACAATACAGCTGCAGCTGCAAATCCGGCTATTATAGTTATTTTAAAATTTTTCATGTCTTAATCGATTTATCCTTTAAAAAGTAACATTGAAGCCCGCTGACAGATACCTTGGCGTAGGTCCGTTGTTTTGCGGATCCCATAAAGCCCAGTTTGTAACAACAGCTGCATCTGTAGCATTGATGAACACTTTAGCGCTCGACATGCCTAACCGTTTGATAAGGGTAGGAGCGAAGGTGTAACCCAGCGATACAGTCTGGAACCGCAGGAATGAAGACTTACGCCATACGTTTATGGTTGTACCCGATGATCCTGAATTGAGGCGGGCATAATCATTAATCGCGTTATTAGGTGTCCAGTAAGGCAATACATAGGAGTTTGTACGACCCAAACCGACGCTGCCGGGATTATTGATGGCATCGTTAAATTGCCTCAACTGACCGATATTCGAAACCACCATAAAAGAGAAATCGAAATGCTTCAGGAAATTGAAATCATTACGTAGCGACCATGTGAAACTTGGATTGGTTGACCCAAGGAAAACCTTGTCGGCATTCGTGAATTTGAAGTCACCGTTCATATCCTGAAGCTTGAAATCACCAGGCAAAGCGCCATATTTTTTTGCTTCAGCAGCTTCAGAAGTCTGCCATACGCCCTGGATATTATAGTCCCAAACAGCATTTACATCATGGCCTATAAACCAGCCGTTGCCTATGTCATCATTCTCTTTGGTGATGGTGTTGCCGTTTGCGTCTTTTGTCTGGTATGAACCATAAAGGTGCACTATCTTATTGCGGTTCAGATAAAAAGTTCCTGTAGCGTTCCAGCTAAAATCTTTTCCGCTGATCACTTTACCCTGTAATAGAATTTCTATGCCCTTGTTATTAACCTCGCCTATATTGGTAAGCACGTTCGGGTTGCCCAATCCTTCAACCATTAACAGGGAGCGGTTAACAATCAGGTTAGTGGTTTTGCGGTTATAAACATCGATTGAACCACTGATGCGGTTATTCAGGATAGCGAAATCCAAACCAAGGTTAGGACCGGTTGTGCGTTCCCAGGTTAATGCGTCATTCTGTAATGTATTAACAAAAATTGTATTGTTATTAGTTACCACTCCCGACGGACTGACCGTAGGATATTTGCCCGTAGCTATAACAGCCAGCGCAAGACTTGGGTCGGCAGTGCCGCTTGCCAGGCGGTTACCGTTCGAGCCGTAACCTGCGCGAAGCTTACCATAGTCGAGCCATTTGAAGAAGTTTGTTTTGAAGAATTTCTCGTCGCTGAATGTCCATGCAATAGCGCCGTTGGCATAGCTTTGCCTAGGCTGTTTTAAACCGAAAGGAGAGAAACCGTCGCGGCGTGCGGTAAAGGTGAAGTTATATCTGCCCATCAGCGCATAGTTGATACGCCCCATCAAAGCATCTGCATTATAAACCCTGTCATCACTGCTTTCTACAGGCAAAGTACCAGAACCTATGCTGTGATAACCTAATACATCGCTCGGGCTAAATTGTGTGTTTGATGCGTAAGTGTACCATGTCTGATATTTTTCCTTGTTTAAAAGGAACGTCGCATCAAAGCTATGGATGCCGATAGTTTTATTCCAGCTCAGGATATTGTCCAGGTTATAACGATACCTGTCTTCCATGGTACGGATACCGGTACCGCCGGAAAGCTCGTTAGGGTTAGCTACGGGACGGAAAAAGAAGTTGCGGTAAGATTCTATTTGCGGCGAAAAGTTCAGCGTGTATTTAATCCCGAATGGCAGGTCGACTTTTGCAAATAAGGTCGAGAATAAAACATTCTGTACGGCAACGTTTGAATTGTATTTGTTACCCAAAAACGGATTTCGCTGGTTCAAACCGCTGTCGTCCGTATCGATACGGCGTAGTGAGCCATCCGCATTATACATATCACCGTAAGGCGATGAGTTGATAATCTGCGTCCAGTCAGCTTCGGTGCGGTCGATGCTTTGGCCGCTCAATGAGCCTGCAGACGCACCTTCGTTCCGGTTAGAGAATTGTGCGTTAACTCCAAGGGTTAAAAATTTGGCAGCTTTGCCCTCCAGGTTTACACGGAAACGATTATCGTTGTACTGACCGCCCTGTATCAAGTTTTGATTCTTGGTAAAGTTACCCGAAAGATAATAGCTTACATTATCGCCCCGGCCTGATAAGCTCGCCGTATAATCCTGGCGAACACCATTTCTGAAAACTAATTTCGACCAGTCAGTAACTTTTCCCTTTTTATAATTATCAATTTCATTCTGGAACAGTCCTAAACGCTGCAGGTAAACTGTAACCGGGTCGCCGGTAGCGCCGTTCATAAACTGGTCGATAGTTACGCCGCTTGGCAAAGCCCGCGGGTCGCTGTAGTAGTAGTAGGGATTGGATGTATTAGCGCTGCGCTGAACATCGCTACGCCAGTTCAAAAAAGCTTGTCCCTGATAATATTGCTGGTTTTCCAGTAATTGAGCTACACCTGTGTTGGCGTTCAATGTAACTACCGTTCCGCCTTTCTTCCCTTTTTTGGTGGTGATGGCAACCACACCGCCGGCAGACTGCGCACCATAAACCGCCAATGCACTTGGGTCGCGAAGAACGTCGACACGGTCGATATCATCCGGGTTGATGTCAGCCAAGTCACCCGGATAAATTACGCCGTCTAAAACCAGGAGCGGATTTGTACTTGCCGACAGCGAGTTACGTCCCCTTATCTGTAAATCGCCTACACCGCCACCTTTTGGCGAAGTGTTTAACGCCACCGAAATACCCGGTACAGCACCTCTTAACACGTCGGTAACGCTTTGTGGGTGGTCGTTCTGAAATTTATCTGCTTTAACGCTGGTGATAGCGCCTGTAACATCTTTCACCTGGCGGGTACCGTAACCAATAACCACCACCTCGTTAAGGTCTTTGGCTGATGGTAAAAGTTTGATGTTTAACGCGGTGCGGCCGTTTAACGCAACTTCCTGCGACTCGCGGCCGATAAACGAGAATACCAGCGTGGCATTAGCGTCCGCCTCGATATTGTAGCGACCGTTAACGTCTGTTATGGCGCTGGTAGTTGTACCTTTTATCGTTACAGTTGCACCGGGCAAAGGCAGGTCTGTTTCATCAGTAACCAAACCGGTAATCCTGGTGAAATTTACAGTCGTGCTGCTGAGAACAATTTTGTTGGAATGCGCAAGCCACGAGTGATGCGCACCAATCGTATGCGCATAAGTGTTACCCATTGCTGCAAAAAGCGATGCGGCAGATAAAATAGCATACGTTTTAATTGATTTTTGTAAAGGTCTATTCTTCATATTCTTGCTTTAAGAATTATTTTTTTCATTTTTTTGACAATAGAATTCCCTGACGGCCTTTTTCCGTCTTTTTTGGGTTTTTAATAAAAGAGTGAGATTTTTAATACTGCCGGGAGTCGGCATTAGCGGGATTTACATCGCTACAGGTGGTTTTTATTTTTCATGTCGGTCCAGTTTGGTTGATTATGGATATTTAATTAGTTGATTGCGATTTTGAAATAAGATACCGGGCGAGATCGGCAGCCGCTTTGTCATTATCGAATACGGCAGGCAGTCGTCCGTTTACGTATTCATTATAAAACCAGGGGTCCGAAACGGCGAATACGGTTCCCTTGCCATATTTTACAACCGCGGCTATAGCAGCGCCGCTTTTAGATTGCAGCACAGATTTTCCTTTTCCGGAAATAGAGATGCTACAGACATCTTTCATGAAGGCATGCTGGGCGGTCTTAAAGATTGGATTATTGGCGATAACCACAGCACCGTCCTCGAAATGAGCATCGTCAATAACATGATTTTGCATGTCGTTGTTAAAATGCAGCCCGAACTTGCCGGCCAGCGTGTTAAAATGTTCCAGCTCAACGTTGGCGCTGTCATTTGCCATCATTACCAGCACACCGCCGGACTTAACCCATTTTGCAATGTTGTCCGCATCGGTTGGTAGTATGTAATTGGGGTTTGGGTTTTCTTTCTTCGTATCGGGGTCGACAATGATATAAATTGCTGCCCCTTTCAGGCTTTCGGAGGTAGGAGCAATCGGAATATTAGTAAGTGTGGCACCCTGCGATTTGAAGATATTGCCCCATATCGAAAAGCCTGAATTTGCAGTGTCTTCCCACATATAATGGTAACGCTGAGCCTCGCCATTTTTGCCGGTGTGCGTTTCGTGATTAAAATAATAATCGAGCGCAACGGTTTGAGCGTTGGCGTTAAAAATGACAAATGGATACACGAAGAACACAATGATGAACAGCTTGCGTTTCATTATTTTAATAAAGGTTAAATAGCGTGCAGGGGTTTATAATTGGTATTTCTGCAACTACACGAATCAAAAGTATCTTGATTGACTCTGGTTTTGCAGTTTTAGGGCATATTTATTTACGATATCGTTTTCGCTAAACAATAGTTGATGATAAATGCTGTCTTATTAATCAATTGGATTGATGGGCGGTTGAAAACACTAAGTGGATT
>JAZJZL010000209.1:0-1716 GCA_040389845.1 Bacteroidota bacterium | reverse complement strand
TACTGTTCAACCTCTGCTGTACGGTACTGTTTGCTCAGCAACCCGGATGGCTGCATAAGGACCTGAAGCAGGACTCGGTATTTGGGATCAGCACGGCTAAAGCCTACGAATTTCTAAAAGGTAAAAAGAGTACCCGGGTTGTTGTTGCCATCATCGATTGCGGTATGGACACTGCCCATGAAGACCTGAAATCCGTACTGTGGATCAATACCAAAGAGCGGAGAGGAAATAAAAAGGATGATGATCATAATCATTACACGGATGACATCAATGGCTGGAGCTTTTTAGGTTCCGCAAGGGGCAATGTACGATACGATAATATGGAGCTGACAAGACAGGTAAGGCTTGGAAAGAAACGCTTTGGAGATTTGACCAGTCTTCCTGCGGATACCAATGGCCTGGCACAATATCAAAGCTTATTGGGAAAATACAACTTTAAGCTAAAGAATGCCCAGCGCATGCTCGCAAGTATTAGTAAATTTAGATCTATTGTTGATACCATTTTGACGAATGTTGGAAAAAAGGAGCCGACACTGGCAGATATAACCGCTTATGACCCTCAAACTTTAGCTCAGACACAGGTCAAAGGGGTCATGATAGATCTTTTAAAAACTGCAAAGAATTTTGAAGAGTTCAAGAAAGATCTGATAGATGACCAATACAGTCATATAGCGAATCAGGTAAAATATGCACTTAACCTCTCATTTGACCCGCGTGAATTAGTCGGGGATGATTATGCCAATGTGAATGAAAGAGAATATGGCACCCCGGACGTTACCGGCCCTGATGCCATGCACGGGACACATGTAGCCGGCATTATCGGTGCTGTGAGAGGCAATGGGATTGGCATTGACGGTGTAGCGGATAACGTAAGGCTGATGGTGGTAAGGGCTGTTCCTGACGGAGATGAAAGGGATAAGGATATTGCCAACGCTATTCGTTATGCTGTTGATAATGGAGCAAAGGTGATTAATATGAGCTTTGGTAAACCGCTTTCGCCGTACAAGCCTGCTGTTGATGAAGCGGTAAGATACGCAATGAGCAAAGATGTATTGCTGATACATGCGGCAGGTAACGATCACTTAAACCTTGATGTCGACGATAATTTTCCGAACAGGAGATATGCCGACAGGAGCGGTTCGGCAGCCGCCTGGATAGAGGTAGGGGCCTCCGGACCAAAGGATAATTTAAGCCTGAAGGCAGGTTTTTCAAATTATGGAAAAACAACAGTGGATGTTTTCGCCCCGGGCGTTAAGATCTATTCTACCATGCCGGGGTCAAAATATGACTACCTTGACGGGACCAGTATGGCAGCGCCGGTAGTTGCAGGGCTTGCTGCTTTGATCCGCGAATATTATCCGAAATTAACCGCTATCCAGGTAAAGGACATTATTATGAGGTCGGTTACCAGGGTTGATCGTAAAGTAACGATTGGGAATCAACTGGTCGAGTTCTCTTCTCTTTGTATTAGCGGCGGCATTGTAAACGCTTATGAAGCTGTCAAACTGGCGCAGCAAACCTCGGAGGGATTATAATTTTTACTATCCATAAATAAACCCCATATGCTGAACATCTGGAAAAATATAATTAGAAGACCTTCCTGAAGCGGTTACCTGGCTTAAGAGGCCATGCACTTAGCTTTTTTAGAACATTTAATTAATTTTTTCAGTGAAAACTATAATAGAACCATTTAGAATTAAATCGGTTGAGCCGATC
>JAZJZL010000208.1:0-23104 GCA_040389845.1 Bacteroidota bacterium | reverse complement strand
AAAAAGCCACAGACTACGATGTGGAGGTGTATATAAAGGAGTGCTACAAAAAGTTTGCGAAGGATGGGTTTAAGGGGGATGAGGTGTTTAGGAAGGCGGATTAACTTGATTTAACACACGCGGCACGCGTGCGCCAACGGTGGGGCAACTACTTAATATCCGAAATTTTTATATTGATTGGTAGTCTTGATTTTTTTCCTTTAAGATTCTTCGCTTTCAGTTCAGACATAATCTTTCTAAAGTCTGATAGCTCTTCATCTGTCCACGGCTCAGATTTAGTCGAAAAATCAACGTTTACCGGTTCTTTAATGAGTCCCATATTAATTCTAACGTTTAAAGTACTGAAAAATTAGCCTCGACGCAGCGCGTGTTTCAATAAACATTCTTAAGCCACGGAAATGCGTTGCGTAAAGCGTTTGTTTATAATGTTTTATTAGGGCCGACTTCGCGTCAAATGCAACAAATCCATTATACCCCTTGTCCATAGACACCTTACAGGCGAAAGCAACCAGATTTCCAAGAACGCCTAAATAAACTTTAGCTTTACCTTTATTGAATTTTGCGCTTTCAATTAAGTGCATAAAAATATGGTCTTGTTTATCTTCAATACTTATCAGACCTTGAATTATAGTTGGATTACTTACCGTAGTCAGTTTGTATACTCCCTTTGTTATATCTTTTATTTCCTTGTGCCAGTCAAAATTCCAATTGGTCTTTTTAATTTGCCTTATATCGGTCAACTCAAGTTTAACTATCTCAGTATCAAAAACCTCCTTGCTTAAAACGTTTTCTATCGAATTAGTTAGCTTGTCAATTACAAAATCGAGTCCCTGGCTTTTTTGTTTTAACACAGTACTAATTTAACAAAATATAGTGATTACAAGAAATCTTCAAATCTCCTACGCCAGCACCGGCTGCACATTCGTAATATTAAATATCTCCGCCATTAAATCGTCACTTGGGTTTACTTTGAATGATTTCGAGGGCAGGTCAACCAGCATGGCTTCTTCCCTGTCGCGCACCTGGAAACGTAAGGAGCAATTTTTACTTTGATATTTTTCGCCGTGCAGCTTTAGCATAGTATCCAAATTATCCAGCAGCTTCGAGCTTAAGGTATGCAAATCAAGCACCACGGTGATGGATTTGGTGAGCTTATCGCGCATCTCGGATAATAGGCTCATTACTGTTATTTTCATGTCCCAGTTGTCCTTCTGGCGAAATTTCTCTTCGATGATACCACGTAAATGCAGGAAATAGCCTTCCACTATCATGTTTCGGAATTTTACATAGTCATCGCCAAACAAAGCAAACTCGTACGATTCGTTGTAATCCTCCAACACAAATGTTCCAAATGGCTTACCCGTCTTGGTCATTTTATGCTGAACGTTGGCTACCAGGCCTCCAATGCATATCTCGCCTTTACGGCGCAGGTTGGCAAATGCGGCCATTATTTCCTCGCCACCCTCACCCGAACGGGCCTTCTGCATCATCTTTAAATCGCTCAAAGTGCTGTTGCAAAAGCGTTCCAGCTCAACCTTGTAATTATCAAGCGGGTGACCGGTCAAGTATATACCGATAACATCTTTTTCATACTTTAAGCGTTCTATCAACGGCCACTCCTCCGCTTCCGGCATGGATGGTTCGGGAATGTATGATGCAACAGCGCCTCCAAAGAGCGAGGACTGCGAGCTATTTTGTGTATTCTGATAATCGTTAGCATATTTTATCAGGCGTTCAACACCTGTTAAAGTTCCGTTTTCAACCTTCGCAAAAAACTGCGACCGGCTTAACCCAAACCCATCAAAAGCGCCGCCGTAAACCAGGTTTTCGTACGATTTACGGTTTACGCTGCGGGTGTTGCTGCGCTGTGCAAAATCATAAACCGATTTGTAAGGGCCGCGTTCAACACGTTCCTCAATAATACTTTCAACCGCCTTATCGCCAACACCCTTAACCCCGGTAAGCCCAAAACGCACCTGCCCTTTATTGTTTACAGCGAAGGCCATATCGCTTTCGTTAATATCCGGGCCTAAAACCTGCACACCCATACGGCGGCATTCCTCCATAAAGAAGGTAATCTTCTCCATGTTGTTCTGGTTATTCAAAACCGCCGCCATGTATTCGGATGGATAGTGGGCCTTTAAGTAGGCCGTTTGATAGGCCACGAAAGCGTAACAAGTGGAGTGTGATTTATTGAACGCATACTGCGCAAATGCCTTCCAGTCGGTCCATATCTTGGTCAGCTTATCTTTAGGATGACCTTTTTCGGCCGCACCGTTCATAAACTGCGCCTCCATCTTGTTCAGTACCTCTATCTGCTTTTTACCCATCGCCTTACGCAACACGTCGGCATCGCCTTTACTAAAGCCGGCCAGTTTCTGCGATAAAAGCATCACCTGCTCCTGGTACACGGTAATACCGTAGGTTTCGCCCAGGTATTCCTCCATATCCGGCAAGTCGAACGTAATAGGTTCGCGCCCATGCTTACGGCTAATGAAGTTAGGGATATACTCTATCGGGCCCGGACGGTAAAGCGCGTTCATGGCTATCAAGTCCTCAAACTTATCCGGCTTCAACTCGCGCAGGTACATTTGCATGCCGTCACTTTCAAACTGGAAAGTGCCGTTAGTATCGCCGCGCTGGTATAGTTCAAAAGTCTTCAGGTCATCAAGCGGTATGTAGTCGATATCTATCTCTACACCGTGATTTTGCTTAATCATCCGCAGGGCATCCTTTAAAATGGTAAGGGTTTTAAGGCCCAAAAAGTCCATCTTAATAACGCCGGCATCCTCAATCACACGGCCATCATATTGTGTTACCAGCAGGTCGGAGTCTTTTGCTACGGCCACGGGGACAATGTCGGTCAAATCGTAAGGAGCAATAATGATTCCCGCTGCATGCACACCCGTGTTACGTACCGAGCCTTCCAGCTTTTCAGCTTCCTTTAACACCTGGGCACGCAGGTCATTTCCGTTTAATATTTCCTTAAGCTCAGGTACCTGCTCAATGGCCTCTTTCAGGGTGATGCCTAAAGTATCGGGCACCAGCTTCTTAATGGCGTTCATTTCCGACAATGGCATGTCCAGCACACGCCCCACATCCTGTATACTGGTACGGGCGGCCATCGAGCCATAAGTAATAATCTGCGCTACCTGGTTTTTGCCGTACTTGTCAACCACGTAGTCGATAACTTTCTGCCGGCCGGCATCGTCAAAATCCGTATCAATATCGGGCATCGACTTACGGTCGGGGTTCAAAAACCTCTCGAACAGCAGGTTATACTTCATCGGGTCGATATTGGTAATACCCGTACAATACGCCACCACCGAACCTGCCGCCGACCCACGACCAGGACCGATGAATACGCCCATATCGCGCCCGGCTTTAATAAAATCGGCAACAATCAGGAAGTAACCCGCAAAGCCCATGGTGCGGATAGTGAACAACTCGAAGTTGATGCGTTCTTCTGCCTCGGGGCTAATATCTATATAGCGCTCTTTAGCGCCTTTAAAAGTTAAGTCTTTAAGGTATTCCCACTGGTTAAGGGTATCTGCATCAGCAACGCTGTCGCCGTGAATTTTAAATTCGGGGGGGATAACGTAGTTGGGTAACAGGATGTCGCGTTTAAGCTTCAGCACCTCTACCTTGTCAACAATCTCGTTGGTATTATCGAGCGATTCGGGCACATCATGAAACAGCTTGCCCATTTCGGCCTGGGTTTTAAAATAAAACTGGTCGTTAGGGAAGCCGAAGCGATAGCCCTTGCCGCCTTCCTCGTCGGTAGCGATGGGGGTGCTTTGCATGTCGCCTGTGTTTACACAAAGCAAAATATCATGCGCGTTCGAGTCCTGCTGGTCTACATAATGTGAATCGTTGCTGCAAATCATCTTCACATTATACTTCTTTGCAAACTTCATCAGCACGGCATTCACCGTATTTTGTTCCGGAATGTCATGACGCTGCATTTCAATGTAGTAGTCCTCGCCAAACAGGTCGAGCCACCATTTAAATTCAGTTTCTGCTTCTTCCTCAGTCCCGCGTAAAATAGCCTGTGGCACCGATGCACCCAGGCAACAGGTAGTGGCAATCAGGCCTTCGTGATATTTTAAAATAAGCTCCTTATCTATACGGGGCCATTTGCTGTAAAGGCCTTCCATATAGCCCAGCGAGCACAGCTTCACCAGGTTTTTATATCCCTGCGGGTTTTTAGCCAGCATCAGCTGGTGGTAGCGCTTATCCTTTTTCTCTTTCGTAAACTGCTTTTTGTGCCTGTCATCAACCACATAAAACTCACAGCCTACTATGGGTTTCACGTTATGCTTACCAGCCTCGGCTACAAACTTAAACACACCGAACATATTGCCGTGGTCGGTAATGGCGAGGGCTTTCATGCCATCGGCTGCTGCTTTTTTGTAGAGTTTGCTGATATCGGCAGCACCGTCGAGCAGTGAAAATTGAGTATGAACGTGTAAGTGAGAGAAATCAGGCATCGTCTATTCTTTTCCTAAATGAAGATAGCAAAAATAGGTGAATTTCGGATTTTGAAATGTCGATTTTAGATTTTGTGGAGAAAATGGTGAGGGGTTGGCAACTATTTTTTTGAGAAGAATTGTTGCTCAATGATTTAACTGACGTAACGGGAAGAAACGGTTGCTATATTTTTCTAAAGGCCTAATTCCTTTTTTATTTTTAGTACGAAAACTTCGCTAACACCAACAAGTTCAGCAATTCTTAAAGGGCTAAAATCTGTTGACTTTAAAAGGCTTTTGGTAAACTCCTGATTTTTTTCCAAATCCTTTTCGGTCATGCCTTTTTCAACGCCAATCTCAATACCCTCATTGCGGCCTTTCTTCTCCGCTCTATCCAATAAAAATTCCTGAATGCCCATAGTTGTCCTCCTTTCGGTTAAGCTATCAATCTCGTTAACAAATTTATTAAACATTTCGTGTTTTTCAAAATGCACATAGTGAACCAAAAAACGCATTAGGTTGCGAATTTTCTGTTTCGGCATTTTCTTCCGCAGCAAACGTTTTGCCAAATCGATGCCGTTATCGAATAATTGCTGGTCGCCCTTTTTGTTATTCAATATGGAAAATTTAGCCGTTTGTACTACCGCTGCAAAGGGATTGTTGCTGGCTTCCAATACTACATCATCCTGTTCAATAACCTTAAAGGTGTTGAATTTATAATACACTTCCGTGCCCAGGTACGCAGTTCTGTATTCTGTGGGATGAAAACCTTTGCTATTGTCGACAAATATCGCAAAGGCCGTTATAGGCCTGCTGTGCTTATCCCATATCCTTGTATAATATTGAAACATCCTTAGAGCAAAATCCTTGTCGGGATAACCCTGTACTTCCACATGCACAAAAACGCACTCCTCGTTTCCTTCAAAAGTGGTCACCTTAACCAGCTTATCTACAAACTGAGGTGAAAAATTGTCATCGTCAGGTGGAAAAAGCTGTTCCAGTTCCTTATCTAAAAATTCAAAGCCTTTGCTAAAATCAAACAGCTCATCGGCATTGGGCACAAAGAACCTAAGGAAATCGTCAAAAAAGTCTTCCAGTATAGCTTTCCAGAGTATATCGTTGCTTTTCATGCTGATTAAAATATAACAGGGCTGTCCGCACTTGTTCCCCAGCCACGGCATCTCCCGGACGGACGGACAAGCTTATTTACACAACCCAATTCCGAATTCGAAAATCCGACTTCCGAAATCACCTCGCACCATTCAAATTCGTCAATTCGCTCCTGCCTTTCAAATACTTCTCCAGGTATTGGAAGGTTACACTTTGTATCAGCCGGTAGCTTTCCCAATTGTAAGCCGCGCCATGTGCTCCTGGTGGATAGATGCGTAGCTCTGCATCCTTACCTGCATTGGTTAAAGCCGTCAGCAGCTGCATGGTATTGGCAGGGTGCACGTTATCATCGCTCATGGAGTGTATCAGCAATAAATGCCCGTTTAAATCCTTCGCATGAGCTATCACTGAACTTTTTTCGTAACCATCTTTATTTTCATCCAAGGGCGCCATATAACGCTCGGTGTATACATCGTCATAAAGCCTCCAGTCGGTAACCGGCGAGTTGGCTATACCTACTTTAAACACACCGGGATGGGTGGTCATGGTATAGGTTGTGCTGAAACCGCCATAGCTGGTGCCCATAATGGCCATATTCTCAGGGTCGGCAACGCCTTTTTTAACCAGGTAATTCGCCAAATCGACAAAGTCCTGGCTTTCCTGCTTGCCCAGTTGCTTGTAAACACCTTTCATAAAAGCACTGCCATAGTTGGCTATTCCCCTGTTATTTACGTTGGCTACCACATAGCCATTCTGTGCCAGCCATTGCTGCCAGGAATCCGCGCCAAAGTTGTCAAATATATCGTGCGACTCCGGTCCGCCATATACTGTCAGTACCAGTGGATATTTCTTCTTTGGGTCATAGTTATACGGCATGATAACGTAGGCGTCAAGCCCCACACCATCGCTATCTGTGAATGTGAAATGTTTCTGCGGGAAATAAACATGCGTCTTGGTGTATTCAGTCACCACATTATTTTCCTCCAGCATTTTTATCACTTTTGCTTTATCATCGCTCAAAGCCACGTGCAATGGCGTGCTCACATTGCTGTAGCTATCCAGGAAATACTTTGTATTGGGCGACATATTAACATCATGGTAGCCGCTCACCGCCGATAATTTAACCTTGCCGCTGCCATTAAAATTTATCGCCCATAGTTCCTGGTTAAGGCCGCCTGTTTCGGCTGATAAGTAGTATATCTTCTTTGCCTCTGCATCAATACCTGTAACTTTTATCATGTCCCAATTACCGTTGGTTACCTGGTTTATCACTTTGCCATCGTAACCATAGCGATAGATATGATAATAGCCGGAACGGTCAGACACCCAAAAGAATTCTTTCGATTTCTCCGGGAAATAAATCATATCGTTCACATTGGTGTAAAAATTAAATATCGCTACCCAGGTTTGATTTTGCTCTTCCATTACCACATGATGCTCTCCGGTTTTCACATTAAAGAAATATAGCTTCATGTGGTTTTGAGCGCGGTTAAGTGTCATCAGGGCAATTACATCGGGCATACTTGTCCAATAAATACGTGGGATATAAAAGTCACCGGTCTCATCAGGCGTTAACCACACCTTATTGCCCGATGTTACGTCAAGCACGCCAATCTTAACAGCCGGATTTGCGTCGCCAACCTGCGGGATGGAGATATGGATATTATCAGGATGCATACCCTCGTAATTCGTCATCTGGAAATCCGGCACCTTGCGCTCGTCAAACTGCCAAAAGGCCATGTATTTGCTATCCGGCGACCAGTTCCATGCCTGTGCCTGTCCAAATTCCTCTTCATACACCCAATCATAATGGCCGTTAAAAGTGCCGTGCTCGTCGGTTTGGTCGTTGGTGAGCTGTGTTTCTCTTGCTGTCGCGAAGTTGTAAACGTACATGTTACCATTACGTTCGATACCTACTTTCGAGCCATCGGGCGATAACTCTGCCGAGCGCGCATTCTTGGCGGCCTGCTTCAGTTGCTTACCCGCAAGGTCGTAAATATAATAGTCCGAAACACCCGAGCGGCGGTATATCGGCCTGAAATTCGATTTAAAAACCAGGTGCTTCGAGTCGTGCGACCATTGGAATGATTCATAGGTAAACGCGCTATCCGAACCCGGAAACTTCAAGCCTTTATTAGCAAAAACTAATTCATCCTTTAAGGTCTTAGGGTCCATCGAGCGGATTTCGTCATTGGCAGTGTAGGAGTATTTATTCCCGCCATCCGTCCAGTTAACACTTTGCGGACCAGGATTGCCGTACAATTTTCCGGCAGATTGCAGCGCATCTTCCAGGCTGCTGTATTCTGTTTTGGTTTGGGCGATGGTGACAAAAGGTAAAGTAAGACAAAGGGCAAGCAAGGTTAATAAGCTTCCGCGCAAAAGATTAAGTTTCATAAAAGGGGAATTAACGTATTGATGGGCTAAAGCTAAGCGGAATTGAGTAAGTAAACAAGCTTTATGAAACAACATGAAAATCGCCCTGACATGTTTAAGAACTTAAAACAGTGTTAAAAATGTTAAATGTTTTGGATGCCTTTCTCCCATTGCAGATATTGTTAAACTTATATCAGAATGTCGTATAATGATTGCCGTTTTAGTTTAAGCTATTCATGAAGAGTTTATTATTACCGATTTTCCTCATTACGTTATGCACTCAATATGCGTTTGCGCAAAACGATTACGCAATCGAGGGCCTCGTTTGTATAAAAGGTTCCGGCCAGCGTTTAAGCGGCTTTAGTGTTTTTAACAAAGCTAACAAGGCCCGGTCTGTAACTAACGATGTCGGAATTTTCAGGATATCCGGAAGTAAAATGGACACTATTGAATTTAAAGGCGAGGGATTTGAGGTTAAGGATACCGTAATATCCAAAGCAGGGGTTTTGATGATATATCTTATCAAAATAAAAGCGCCTACAGTGCTTGACGAAGTTACCATAAATTCAACCTCACTTAAACAGGACATCCTGCAAACGAAAAGGATATACCGAAGCAAAGGCGTGTTTTACACAGGAACGCCGCATTATTACTACCTGTTTTTAAAGCCTATGACCTTCATCTATGAAAACTTTAAAGGCGAAGTAATTGCGGCAAGGAAATTTAAAAAAATAGCTGCTAACGATTTAGAAGGCCAGGAGATAAGGCTTCACTTTAATCGCGACGTAGTTAAAAGAGCGGTGCCCGATATACCCGACGAACAAATAGACAGTTTCCTGGTGGATTATTGGCCTACCATTAAACAGGTAAGAATATGGAACTACTACGACATGATAAAATATATCCGGCGCTCGTACATGGATTATGGCCGTCAAAATATAGCCAGCCCGGATTCGGGACTTATTAAGAATTTTGATTGGGATAACAGCTAGCGCTTGTAAAGCCCTCATTCAAAAACCTTTTACCTTTCGCCTTTAACCTTTCACCTCAAAACGTATCTTTGCCGCATGAATGGAAAATCGCCCAAAGAATCGCATACTATAATGAACGAATTGGTATTGCCCAACGATACCAACACGCTGAACAACCTGATGGGTGGCCGCCTGCTGCACTGGATGGATATTGCTGCTGCTATTGCCGCTCAAAAGCATTGTAACCGCATTGTAGTGACCGCTTCGGTTGATAACGTTTCTTTTAAACATTCCATCAAGTTGGGCGATGTAGTTACCATAGAAGCCAAGGTGTCCCGCTCTTTTAATACCTCGGTTGAGGTTAGGCTTGACGTATGGGCCGAGAACATCCCGACCGGTAGCCGCATCAAAAGCAACGAGGCCTACTACACCTTCGTCGCCCTCGACCAAAATAACCGTACCATTCCCGTTCCTGAATTGATTCCTGAAACTCCTGAAGACATAGTACTGTATGATGGTGCGCTACGTCGCCGCCAGCTGCGTTTGATACTTGGCGGTAAAATGAAACCCGATGATGCAACGGAGTTGAAAGCATTGTTTTTTGGAGAGGCTAACGCATAAGGCGCATCGTTTTACCGGCGCCCCCGTTCTCCTAAAATGCTAACAAGTCCTTCGTCATTAATGGTGTAGGTGATATTGTCTTTTTTATCGGTTATAAAACCCATAAACTGGTGGGGCGTGGCTTCCATTTTCAATTCGTTTGGCTTGCCATCGATGGTAACTTCGCTGGTCATGTCGAGGTCTTTAAGGTCGGTTTTATACAGTTCGTGGTCTTTAAACCATTCCTTTTGGCGGTAGTACAGCGCCCACAGGTATTTCTTTTGCTGTTCGGCGTAAGACATTACAAACTTTTCATCTGCGGCGCTGCCTTTTGCAAACTGCACATATCCCCAGCGCTCCGGGTAGTGCATGTTTATTAGGCCCTGTGCCGTCCAGACCCAATTATGCTCAGGCAGGTTGCGACCGTTGCCATCTTTTAATTTTTCGTATTTGCCATCCACCACCTTAGTGTCCCATTCCACGCGCGAAAAGTTCATGCGCCACACGGTGCCTGCTTTCGGCAGCCGTGCACGTGAGCCGCCGCCAAAAGCGCTGAAAGGGATAGCCATTTCCATCGTCCAGCCCTGGTCAGTATCCGATGGATTATTCACAGTGCCTTGTATTTTAACAGCCGTACGCATACCCTTGGTATCCCAGGTGCTTAGCGGGTTGCCCAGGTTGCGGTAGGGCTTCGGCAAATAAAGATCGAAGATGGTATTGATGGCGTTACATTCTATCTCGAAATACTGGTGCGTAGTGCCCGCAGGGTCAATAAACAGCTCCACGTCATTATCCATAAAAACAACAGCGTCATGCCGCTTCAGTGCCGCCCAAACCTGGGGGTCCATTACCCTGGCAGCAACGTAGAGGCAGGTATCGTCCCAAAGCATTTTGAAGTTAGTACGCAGCGGCGGGGCTGGTTTGTCAGCGCCTTCAATATCTATAAAGTCATCCGTCCAGGGTGCTTGCTGCCAGGCCGCATCGCTGATGTCACCGTCAATAACCGGGGCTGTATTTGTATGACTAACAACATACGATTTTGGCGTCGTCAGCAGGTTTTCTAGGCCTTTAAATTCGGTTTGTGCGGTTGCACCCGCTGCATAAAATAAAAAAGCGGCAGCAATAGCGGCCTTTAGTAACCTTTCTGACATTTGTTTATTTGCTACCTAATTCAATAATGCGGTCGAACTCTTCACGCTTAAGGCCCATAACGGATAGCCTGCCCTGGCGTACCAGTCCTACATCCTTCAGCTGTTCATCAGCTTTTATGGTTTCCAGTGTTACCGGCGTTCTCAGGCTTTCGTGTGGCACCAGGTCTACAACCAGCCAGTTCGGGTCTGTAGTGGTGGGGTCCTGGTAAGCGCTTTTGGCTACTTTGGCAATGCCGACAACCTCTTTACCTTCGTTACTGTGGTAAAACAGCACCAGGTCGCCCTCCTTCATTTCGCGCAGGTTATTGCGCGCCTGGTAGTTGCGTACGCCATCCCAAAAGGTGCGGCCATCCTGGTTAAATTTTTCCCAACTGTATTTATGCGGTTCCGATTTTACGAGCCAATAGTTCATTGTATAAACGTTTTTTCAAATGTAATGAAATTGGGCAAAATGGGAAGAGGGTGTTGGGAATGAGTGGGGATGTAGGGGCGCGGTTTATATCCAGCCAACACTTTGTGGGAACACACATTCCTTGGGCTTTGTTGTCCTGTTGAATAAGTGTTTAAAAAGCTTTAAATTTGTAATTATGAGCATCATCGTTAATCCACACAATCAACAGGAAGAGCAAGAATTGCTGGATTTCCTTGACCGTTTGAATTATAACTATACACAGGAAGAAACTACTATCCTGTCTGACGCTCAGCAAAAAGAGATTTTAGAACGGGACAGACAATACGAAGCGGGTGAGACAGAAGCTTATACGTTCAATGAATTTATTGCATATTTCGGTACAAAAGAGAAGTGATTTACGAATTACGGATTCTTCGACAGGCAGTTAAAGATATTGAAAAATCTGTCGACTGGTATAATGAACAAAAGGAAGGACTCGGCAGCAGGTTTTTGTTCCAGATTATTAGGGCAGTCAAAAGAGCAGAGGCTAACCCTTTACATTATCAGGAAAGATTTCAAAAAAAGTTCCGGTTTGTTATTGTAGATGATTTTCCGTTCGTTGTCGTTTTTAAAATAAGTATGCATTTTGTTGTGATTAACTCAGTATTTCATACAAAACGAAATCCTAAAAAATTTCATTAATTCCTGTTAATCCAAAAATGCTCCGACCCGCCCTCCCATCCGATGCTCCTCACCTCGCCCGGCTTACCATTTTAGCTATGGGCAACCTTGCCGATAAATTTGTAAATAATCCTTCCGATAAGGTCTCCTTATTTGAGCATTTCGCACGTTTGAAAAACAACCAATACAGCTATGAAAATATGCTGATTTGGGATGAAGGTGGCATAATGGGCATGATTAATTGTTACAACGGCGCAGATTTGCAAGCGTTAAGGGCGCCTTTCCTTGAATACATTAACTCCTCTTATAATGTATTTGTACAACCGGAAGACGAGACGCAGACAGGTGAATATTACATTGATTGCCTGGCCGTATACCCGGAACACCAGGGCAGAGGCATCGGCAAAAAGCTGATAACCGGATTGGCAAATTGTGCAAGGGCAAAAGACTATAATAAGCTTGGGCTATTGGTGAAAAAAGATAACGCTGCAGCATTAAGACTATATATCAGTCTCAATTTTAAAGTTGTGGACGACAGGATATTTATGGGAGATGATTATCATCATTTACAGTTAGATTTAGAAACAAATACTGATTAAAAAACAGGCATCGAATAGGTTAGTACAATGAATATCCTTGAATTAAAATACGCCATATTATGCCTTTGCCTGGTAACCTCAGTATTCAAAACGGATATAAAAGCAACATCCCACAACGAATCCAAAACAGTCTATATCCAACCCCTCGGAAGTGTCGAAAAATCAGAACTTAATCTTGTTAAGTCCTCCGTCGAACATTTCTATCATTACAAATGCATCGTTAAACCTAAAGTAAATCTAACAAAAGATATCTTAGCTAACAGCAAAACCCGCTACGAAGCCAACCGGATATTATCAAAATACAACTGCGCCGATAACCTGCTTATCTTAACAGAAAAAGACATCGCCGGCGCCAATGTAGAGCGCCACTTAGGCGAATGGGGCGTATTCGGACTGGGGTATAGGCCTGGCACTACATGTGTGGTATCTACATTCAGGTTAAAACGAAATGCATCTGCTGAACTGTTTCACGCCCGGCTCACCAAAGTCTGCCTGCACGAAATTGGCCATAATCTCGGTTTAAATCATTGCGCCAGCGGCGACAAGAGGTGCTTTATGAATGATGCTAAGGGAACTATTAAAGTGGTGGACGAAGAGCAGGTATTTTTGTGTGAGAACTGCCGAAAATCTATTGGTCTCTAATTTAGGGGCTATACCCGCTCCATTGCCTCTCCTATCGAACCAACAAAATTCACCGATTTTCCTTTATTGCTTTCAAAGGTAAAATCCCGCAGGCTTTTGCTTGTGATATTATTAAAGTCGCCGATGATGGTTAAGCGGATACGAAAGTTTGAGCATTTTTGAAGCACCTCGCCGGCGAGGCCGCTCTTTAAATCAAAAAAGGATTCTGTTAATTGTTTTGCCTGCATAATGATAAGGTCAAAACCCTGGTAGTATAAATCTGCCAGTAGTTGCGCGCCGTCTTCAGCAGTCTTGATGAGAACATCTTCTGAAGATAATTCGGCTACCTGGGTGTTTCGTATGGTGTGAGTGGTTATTTGCATAATAAGTTTATCCGTTCGCTGTTGCTAACTCAATCGAACTAAAGCAGCGGGCGTAAATGTAAAGGTTTATCAACTCTGTTTCGATTGTATTGTAGCCTGCAGGCCGGGCAATACCTTATTCCGGAAAATTACCCTAAAAAAAACTACAGAAATAGTTTGCAAACTATCTGAATAGTTATAAATTTGTTAACTACATAACTAGTTGACCATGTCACTTAAAGAACTTACCAAAGCCGAAGAAACCGTAATGCAGTTATTATGGCAATTAAAAGAAGCCGTAGTAAAAGACATTATCGAGCTGATGCCCGAACCCAAACCTGCCTATAACACGGTTTCGACCGTGGTGCGTGTTTTGGAGGGCAAAGGCTTTATCGACCATAAAGCTTATGGCAATTCGCACGTTTATTTCCCGTTGATCAGCGAATCGCAATACAAAAAGTTCACCTTCGATAAGATGATGAGCAACTATTTCAGCAATT
Organism: Bacteroidota bacterium; assembly: GCA_040389845.1. GTDB lineage: Bacteria > Bacteroidota > Bacteroidia > Sphingobacteriales > Sphingobacteriaceae > Mucilaginibacter. Next base: position 9,276 of record JAZJZL010000208.1, on the reverse strand, counting down.
CGTACCAAAGCCTTGTATCCTTTATAGCTAATGAGAAGAAGCTGGATATTCGCCAGCTTGATGAATTAACCCAACTGATTGAAGACCTTAAGCGCAAAAAGAAATGAACGGACTGTATTACCTTGCAGAAGCAAATTTGTACCTGGGTATATTTTACCTGGTGTACTGCTTATTCTTAAACCGCAATACCTATTACCAGTTAAGCCGGGCCTATTTGCTCTTTAGCTGTATAATAGCTTTTATATTGCCGCTGGTACAGCTAAACATTTTAAAGCCCGCAAGCCCGGCGGCACAGCCCTTGCAAATAACAAGCTTCGCGCCGGTTACCCCGTTAAAGCACGCAGGTACAGCCAGGCTTAACTTAATTGCTGCGCTCGCTGCGGCGAAAGCTATCGCACCGTCGCCTGCCCCGGTTTTACAATCAGCTCATAAAGCAACTAAACGCCCTTTTACCTGGCAGGACGGCTTACTGTATGGCTATCTTATTGGTGCGGGCGCGTTACTTTTTGTGTTGCTGATAAAGCTTTATACGCTGTTCAGGCTGATGCGCAGAGAACCGGTAGTTAATGAAGATAAATACCGTGTAATTTACCTGGATGGTTCAGATGTGGCTTTTTCGTTTTTTAACTACCTCTTTATCGGTGCCGACGCACACGGGGCAAAAACCATTATCAGGCACGAGCTGGTACACATACAGCAACGGCACTCGGCCGATATCATCTTGTTGGAACTGTTGAAAATCATCAACTGGTTTAATCCTTTTTTATACATGGTGCAAAACAGCCTGAAAACAGTGCACGAGTACATCGCCGACGAGCAAACTGCAGCGTATGAAACCGATGCCCTAACCTACGCCTCGTTTTTGGTAACCAACGCGTATGGCGCGGGCGGCTCGTCAATAACTCACTCATTTTTCAATTACAACCTGTTAAAAAAGAGAATCATGATGCTCAATCAACAACGTTCGGGTAAGTTAGCAAGGCTGAAATACCTGGTAATTATTCCAATCTGCGGGGCTTTGTTATGTACTTCCACATTGGTATTCAGCAAAAGCTATGGCTGGTTAAATATCGGTGCTGCCAATGGGAAATTGGCGGGCAATCATACATCGAAGATAAAACGCCTGAAGGTCACTCAAAATGGTGTAACCACAGTAACCGACAAGCTTGCACTCAACCAGCAAAACGAAAAAATAACCTATACGCCTGCTACCATCACAAAGGCGGATAGTTTGGCATTGCTTAAAAACAATAATATTAAAGTCGAGGTGGTTGAGGACAGCATACCCTATAAAACGAGGGATGGCCGACCGATACTACCGGTGATAGGTGTCGACGGCTATTACCTAATGGACCATTTTTTGCATCACAATATAAAATACGACGCGACCAAAGGCGAAAAAGGCGGATTAGTGGTAGTGCGGTTCACGCTCGATGCCAACCGCCATTTATATAACCCCAGGATAGTAAAAAGCGGCGGCGCTAAGCTGGATGCCCTCGCATTGAATGGATTTAGTGCTTACCGGGGGATAGTTAACGACGACCCTGGTAAAAGTTTAAAAATCGGGGTTTATTTTTTTACTAATGATTATTCGATATTTGAGACGGATTCACTAAGCAACGACCCCGAATTTGCCGGCGAATTGATTATAACCAACTATAAATACCCAATAAAAGTTACGAATAAAGGGTACGAATATGACGAAAATGGTCCGGGCTTCAGCGCTACTGGTGCAAAGGCAATAATTTACGACCAAAACGGCGAAGGCACCTGGTATTATTCAGATAAATGTACCCCTGCCGATTTAGCCATGCTGAAAGATAAATACGGTTATACTTTCCCTTCGGCGGAAACCATGATTATACAAATTAACAAGCTTCGCACGCGTTTAGGATACATTTTTAACGTCGCATCGTACCTTGACGCTCCCTACACCACCCAATTTTACAACTATATACTTGAAAATACCGAATATCCTAAGGAAGCGCAGAAAGCGCTTGAGGGCGGCGTTGTAGTTTTAAACTTCAACCTGGATAATAATGGCATGATGAACAATATCAGCGTGGCAAAAAGCGCCGGCAAAGGTTTTGATGAGGCGGCGGTAAGCGCTTTGCGGTCATATAAATTCGCTATAAAAGATATTCCAGGCGAGCATAGCATAGCGCTGCTGTTTTGCGTTGGCGAAAACGAATATCGCCCGGCCGTAAGCGATGATGTAAAAAAGGAAGGCTACGTGGGCGAGTTGGCCGTGTGCGACCTGAAATCGCCATTTAAAGATGGCAGCATTTATATTCCGCCCGCACCAGCTCCAAAAAGCGACCAGCATTAAAGTTCGTTTTATATCAATAATAGATCAGTGTTAAGCCTCAAATCGGAAGATTTGGGGCTTTTTTGGGCTTAAAATCCCCATCAAACCTTATATATTGCCTGGCGCGCCGACGTTTATAAGACAGTGCATGACGGTTACATTTCCCGTTCAGCTAAATTTGGCTACGCAGTTCTGAAATCGCCCACCACTATTTATGACCGAAAAATATTTTCGCAAATCCTGCTTTCGCCTGAGTTTATCAGCCGCACTTATTTTGATTTTTGCCGCTACAGGCCAGGCTCAGCGAAGAAAAATGAACACGCCAAAACCTGCGGCCAGCACTGATACCTTATTGAACTTATTTCGCTTCCCGCCTGCAACTGCAAAACCGCGGGTTTATTGGTGGTGGCTTTTTAACCGGGTAACAAAAGAAGGCATTAAACGTGACCTGGAGCAGTTTAAGGCAAAAGGCATTAGCGGCGTTAACCTTATCTGCACCGGGGGATATGCCGGCAAAGCACCGTTGCCTGGCGTAAAATTTCTTGGGGATGAATGGCGCGAGCTTTTTCGTTATGCAATAAAGGAGGCAAAAAGACTGCACATGGAGATTGGCTTTAATCTTGCCGGTGGTTGGACGATGATGGGGCCGTCAGTAACACAGGACGATGCAATGAAAAAAGTGGTGTCGGCAGAATTAAAAGTTACCGGCCCCGTTAAGTTTTCCGGAACGCTTCCGCAAGCCGAAAAAGTGGAGGGTTATTACCACGATATCATGGTACAGGCATTTCCGGCGCCTGATAGCAGCATCAAACAAATAAACCCGAATGATATAATCGACTTAACAGCTAAACTGGATGCCAAAGGCCATTTGGATTGGGATGTACCCAGCGGAAAATGGGTAATCCTGCGCAGCGGCTATACATTAACCGGTGCTACCTGGAGTAAATGGCATGCATATCCGGAAGGAGATACGTTTGAAGGCGGAGAGGGTTATGAGATAGATTATTTGAGCAGGAGTGCATTGGATAATTACTTTGCACACCTGGGGAAATTGGTAATAGACGAAGCCGAAAAAGCTGGCGGTCGCCTGGATTATTTATGGTCGGATAGCTGGGAGGCGGGCAAGCTTACCTGGACCCAGGATTTTGCCAACCAGTTTACCCGGTTCCGGGGATATGACCTGAGAAACTATATGCCTGTTTTAGCGGGATATAACGTAATCAATGCAGATGTATCGGAACGTTTCAGGAATGATTTTGACCGGACCATACAGGATTGTATCGCTGAAAATTTTTATGGGCATTTTGAAGATCTGTGCCACCAGCATGGCATGAAAGTTGGTAACGAGGCCGGCGGCCCTAACGATATTCCCCCGCAGGATGTATTGAAGAACTTTAGCCATAGCGATATACTTGCAGGTGAGTTTTGGGTAAACGGGCACTATAAATCGCCGGATGGTTATAATAAAGACCCGATGCAACGGCTCAACCTGAAACAGACAGCATCTGCGGCACACGTGTATGGCAAGCAACAGGCAGAAGCAGAATCTTTTACGCAACAGGAGCAGGACCGCACGCATTGGTCGCTTGGCCCATCAGATTTAAAGCCCTATGCCAACCAGGCGTTTTGCGAAGGAATAAACCGCCTGATGCTTCACCAGGCCACCTGTCAGCCACCATCAGACGGCAAACCGGGCTACGAGTTTTGTGCAGGACAGCATTTTACGCCTAACATAACCTGGTGGGAGCAGTCGACAGCATTTTTCACCTACTTGTCCCGCTGCCAGTACATGCTGCAGCAAGGGAAATTTGTAGCTGATGTTTGCTTTTACCTTGGCGAACGGCCTCCGCTGTTGGCGCCACCGAAATACAATATTCCATCGCTCGGCCCGGGTTACGATTGCGACTATAGTAATCCCGATGTACTGCTAAACCGGATGTCGGTTAAAAACGGTCGCATTATTTTACCTGATGGGATGAGCTACCGCTTGCTGGTGCTGCAGAACTGCGTTTCGCCACTGCCGGAGGTTGCGAAGCAGGTTGGGAATTATCAAAGCCTGCAAATATCCCCTATCCCGTCTAACGCAATGTCGGTAGCGGTAATTAAGAAGCTCAGGGAAATGATTACCATGGGGGCCACGGTGGTCGGTTCACCACCGGATGTTTCGGCAGAGTTGAAAAACTACCCGGAGTGCGATGAACAGGCGCGCCTGGTAGCAAAAGAAATATGGGGCGATCTTGATGGCAAAACCCGGACAGAACGGCGGCTTGGTAAAGGGCGTATTATCTGGGGAAAAACGCCGGCGGAAATCCTGGCCGCCGATGGTATTATACCTGACTTTAGTTTCCCTGGACAAGCCGATGACCCCGGCCCGTTTGATTACATCCACCGCACCAGCGGCGATGCTGAAATTTATTTCGTAATAAACCGCACCAATAAGCACCAGGCGCGCGACTTTACCTTCCGGGTTTCAGGCAAGCAGCCGGAAATATGGGATGCTGTAAGCGGTAAAACAATAAAGGCACAGGACTTTCATAGTACCGGCAACAGTACGGTTTTACCTATCGAATTGGACGCATTTGGCTCGTACTTTATTGTATTCCGTAAGCCAGGGGCGCAAAATGCCAAAATAACTGCTAAAGGCAATTTCCCAAGGCTTACCGAGGTACAGGCATTGAACGGCCCGTGGAATACACGGTTCGACCCTACATGGGGCGGTCCGGTAAAAACTACGTTTTCTGAATTGACAAGCTGGACCAACCGCCCCGAAGAGGGAATAAAATATTATTCTGGCACGGCCACCTATACCAAAACTTTTGATTTGGCTAAGCGGCATGGTAAAAAAGCAGAAAGATTATTTCTTGACCTCGGCAGTGTCAGAAACGTGGCAGAAGTACGCCTGAACGGGAAGAAATTAGGCATTCTATGGTGTGCGCCATGGCGCGTTGAAATTACCGGCGCTGTAAGACCCTCCGGCAATAAACTGGAAGTGGATGTTATAAACCTATGGGCTAATCGCGTTATCGGCGACCTAAATCAGCCAAAAGAAAAAAGATTTACCAAAACACATGACGCCTTTCGCTTTGATATGCTAAGGGGCAACACACCATTGCTGGAGTCCGGCTTACTCGGGCCGGTAAAAGTTTATGAAACGGCGGATTGACGAAGACAAAAACCTCCCGACGTGAAAAAAATATTGAATTGTTATAAATTTGTTCAATTCTTCACTAAGCGAAGAAGGACATTCAAAGCTTGTTTAGTGTAAGGTATTCTAAACAAAACTACCGTCAAACACCCCATTTTAACAAGACTCCCGCAGAATAAATTTTTGGCACGATTTTATCTTATAGATTAATACATTTTACTTATAAAACATAAAACTATGAGATCACTATTGTACATTATCGCAGTTATCCTGATTATAGGATGGGCGATAGGAGTATTTGCTTACTCTGCCGGAGGTTTAATTCACGCTTTGTTAGTTATAGCAATCATTGCATTCCTGATAGGAATTATCAGGAACCCGTCAACTGTCTAAGCCTGGCTCACAAATAGTTGATAATGCCAAAGGCGATCTGTAAAGGTCGCCTTTGTTATTTAATTCAAAGCCTGATCTATCTGTCAGCTTTAGTCGTAATGTGGTACAAGCGGACTTATAATTGTGTTATCAATATCGGCCACTATCGATTTTATTTTATTATCCAGCGCATAAACAGCATCGCCCAGCATTTCCAGGTATTCGCGCGGGGCATTATAATCTGCATCTTTTATCAGGCCCATCAAACCCATAATTGAAGTTAACGGCGCACGAAATTCATGCGCCTGGATATGGGCTATCTTTAACAATGATTTATTTTGCTCGATTATTTTTTGCTCTTTTAGTTTCCGCTCGGTTACATTACGGATAAGGTACGACACGCCGATAATCTCGTCATCGTTATTCCGGGCAGCCTCAAAGGCCGCCTCCCACCAGATGGTGCCCATATCTTCATAATGGGTCGAGCCTTCCTCGAATGACTTTTTTCCTTCAAGCGCCTCGTTGTAGCACTTTAAAAAAGTACTTACAAAAGCCGGATGCAGGTATTTTATAAACTGGTCGTCTCGCTGTAAGCATGCTTTGTGCACCGCCTGGATAAAGGCGACTGCTGTTTTATTAAAGTCGATAACTTCGCCGCTTTTACCCAGCAGGACGTGAAAATTTGTTGAGCTCTCGAAAAAAGAGCGCAGTCTTATAGAAGCATCGGTATTAAATTGCCTTTGCTCTTCTAATTCATTTTGCTTCCTCCGCAAAATCTCCGCCCCAGCTTTTAACTCTATTATTTTCATTGCCTGTCCGGCCAGAATTTTAAGCACAAGCGCCTGGTGCTCATCAAGAATTTTCGGAATTACGTCATAAACGCTTAAAACCCCAACCGGCACACCGGCAGCGGATATTAGCGGCATACCGGCAAAAAAACGAACGCCTGGCCCGCTGCAAACGTTCGGATTGCTAACATACCGCTTATCCTTAAACGTATCAGTTATCATCATCAGCTCGGGCTGATTAAGCGCATAAACACATAAGTTTGAATCAGCTTCTACTTGCTCAACATCAACACCTTTCCTCACCTTCAAATATAATATGCCATTGTGCTGAAGCGCTATAGTAGCAAAGGGAGAGTTAGTTATTGCCGAAGCAAGCCCGACAATTTCAAGCAATTCATGGTCATTTTCCAGGTCAAAACCAATAAAGAGGGCGGCATCAGCAAAATGCTTTTCTTCAATAATCATTAAATAAGTTATGGTTGAGGTGTAAGCGCAGCCTGGAGAAAAACTGTCAGGTTGGCAATTATCAATCTTGTACGCGATGCTTCTGAGTTTAGTTTGATTTTAGCGCGCCGGTTTAATTGTAAATCGCCGCCTAAACCATCTTTACAAGCTCTTAAAACCGGCATTCAACGGCATCTATCCGCAATTTTTCCTCAAAAATCGGATCAAAAAAAAATGGGATTAAAATTATTTAATTCATTATCAACCATTTATATAAATATTTAATTATTTACAGAACTATGTATTGCATATTACTGTATTAAGCATATATCTTTGTAACATATTACAATAAAAAGCATTCTCAAAAGGAATAACAAATTTAGGGACCATCGATCACATCAAAATATTACACAAATGAAAGCAAGCTTCTTTTTAGCCTTACTCTGCCTCGCATCGCTAAGCATTTTCGTAGGCTGGATGAAATTTCAGCACAATAACGATAATCTTTCCATTTCGGTAACCGATACGGACGACACCTACGCCCTCACAGCCAGGTTTAATGAAGACTATACCGGCAAAGTGCAAGATTATATCAACCACAGCATCAGGCCTAACAATTTGTTCCGGTCTACCCATGATTACTTTAACGTAACTACGAGGCTGAAAGACAATACGGAATTCCACATCAAGGAATCGCCCGGCGAACTGGAAGTGGAATTCGATAAAAAGAAGAATTCTTATGCCTCCTATCAGCGTATCCGGAAAATGTGCGAAGGTGTATCAAATGTGCTGAAGGGAAAATAGCTGTTAGAGATCAGAGATTAAGAAAAAAATGCAGTACGACAATTAACAACAAATCCATAAAACAATAATTCACATGAAAAAAATCATCCTGACATTATCGCTGCTGATAGGAATAAGCGCGGTAACATTAGCACAGTGCGACAAAACAGTCGTTTTTAATTCTTCTAAAACAAATCACATGGACGAGACGGGTGCTATAACCCGGACTGAAGACGAAACAGCAGAGGTTGTTATCGACAAATCAGCGGTAAACATTGCTGTAAACGGCGAGCACAAAATAACAGCCAACATTAAATCAAATACCTGCAATTGGACTGTACCTTTTAAAGACGGCAAATCGGTTATTAAAGCAGTAGCCGACATGAACGGCGAAGACCGCAACTTAACCATTACCATTGAAGGCAAAGACGGAAAGGTGACGCTTTTGTTTGAAATGGAGGAACAACCCGGCGACAAAATAAAAGTAACAGCAGACAAATTTGTTGAAAAAGCCTAAGCAATAAATCCATGAAAACGATAATTATCGGCCTGGCGGTACTGCTTACGCTTGTGACAGCAGTTTTCGGCCAATGCGGCAAAACCTTGATACTCTCCTCGTCGAAAACCGATCACGTTGATGCTGCCGGCAAACTCATCAATTCTGATAAGGAGAAAGTAGAAATCGAAATTACAAAAACGACTATTGACATTGCAGTAGATGGTACATCCAGGATGAAAGGGACGGTAACATCCAACACCTGTAACTGGAAGGTGCCTTTTAAAACAGGCAAAACTGTAATAAACGCTTTGATAGCAAAGGATGGCGGTAAAAAGTCTACATTAACTATCGAAGGTAAAGACGGAAAAGTAACGGCTAAATTTGTGCTGCTTGACAATCCGGGGGATACAGCAACATTGGTACTTGACCAGTTTGAGGCGAAGTTGAAATGAAGCGACTTTTAAACTTACGAAGTTTCGGAAACTTCGTAAGTTTTACCCAAGCCCCTGATATACTTTATTGAGTAATAACCTTAGCCGAAAATTTCCCTTCGGTTACAGTTCCATTTCTACCATCAACGGTAGTGCCTGCAAAGCTGAATGTGCCTGTTACGGTACTCGAATTAAATGAAGAAATAACCACCGTTCCTGTGCTCCCAAGGTAGGTATTTTGAAAGTCGGCCGTTGTTGAATATGTTGCTATCACAATATCGCCGACAGCAAAAGTTCCAACTTTTATATCAGTGATCATTAACGAAAGTCCCTCGTTTCCGAATTTGCCTATTACCTGCAACGTTCCTGTACTTTTAATATAGTCCGCTGCAACTGTGTTTGATGTTTTGGCCGTGCCATTGAATTTTAAAGACATGCTTACAGCACTTGTCGGATTCGTGCTGCTTTTTTTACACGAAGTGCCGATAAAAGCCAGGAACATGCAT
>JAZJZL010000207.1:5874-11376 GCA_040389845.1 Bacteroidota bacterium | reverse complement strand
GCCACCCGAAGTGCGCCAGACGAACGTAGAATATGATTTTAAAGGGATTTTTAGTAAACTTACACAATATAATTACACAGGCTGGGCAGTATTGGAATGGGAATGCGCCCTGAAGCACCCGGAAGACGGTGCACGTGAAGGTGCTGAATTTATTAAAAACCATATAATACGCGTAACAGAAAAGGCCTTTGACGATTTTGCTGCTTCGGGAGGAGACGAGGCATTTAACCGCAAAACGCTGGGCATTTAATTTGAACCAATTAATTTAAACTATAAAACCTAAAATTACTAAAATGCAATCCATTAACCGTACTCAACTGTTCAGGGCAAGCTGCTTGTCGCTGTTAGTTACATCGCTTTCGTTTGGTATCAGGGCAGGCCTGTTAGACAAGTTCGGCACAGAATTTAGCCTTGATAAAGGCGCTTTGGCATCAATTACAGCTACGGCTTTTTATGGCTTTCCTATTGCGGTGGTTATCGGCGGTATAATTGTCGATATCATCGGCATGAAACGGCTCCTTGTGATTGCATTCCTGTTTCACCTGGTGGGCATTCTGCTTACAATTTTTGCGACAGGTTATTGGACGCTGTATATCTCTACTTTCCTCATCGGCTTAGCTAACGGTACGGTCGAAGCGGCATGCAACCCGTTAGTAACATCATTGTATACAGATAATAAAACTACCAAGCTTAACCATTTTCACTTGTGGTTTCCCGGCGGCATCGTAATAGGTACATTGATTGTGTCGCTATTCGATAAAATGCTGGCCGGCCATTTGGCTTCGAAGATGATATGGCAGATAGAAGTTGGCGTGATGCTGATACCGACGCTAATCTACGGTTTCCTGTTTTCTAAACTCGACTTCCCCGTTACCGAGCGCGTTTCATCAGGCGTTAGTACCGGTGGAATGTACAAAGCTCTTTTAAATCCGCTGTTCTTGTTTATGTTCATCTGTATGTTCGGCACAGCAATTACTGAATTGTTTACCGGCCAATGGATTGATGTACTACTCAAAAACGTAACGGACAATGGCATACTGCTGTTAACACTTGAAACCGGCGTGATGGTGCTTGGTCGTGGCTTTGCAAAGCCCGTTTTAAAAATGGTTTCACCACAGGTGTTACTGCTTATTTCTACAATACTTGCTGCAACCGGTATATACATGTTAGGTACTGTAAGCGGTGATATGCTGTTTGTCGCTGCCATAGTGTTCGGTATGGGTGTATGTTTCTTCTGGCCTACTATGCTTGGTTTTGTAAATACCAATCTTCCAAATACCGGCGCGGTTGGGCTTAACCTAATGGGCGGTGCAGGTATGTTCGCAGTATCGGTGTACACTATATTTATGGGCAGGCATTACGACGAGATAGTAAAACAGGCTGGTGGCAGCAATGCAACTGCTGGTCAGCAAATATTGCACACTACCCTTATTATTCCGCTCGTACTGATAGTAGCATTTGGCGGATTGGTATTATACATGCGCTCGAAAGGTAAAACAGCCCCCCTGAAAACGGCAGCAGTTTAGAACAATAAAACATTACAATTGTAAATAAATAAACCCCGGATAATCAATTAACACAGATCAACACAAATGAAAAAAGTTTTTGCAATTTTATTAATAAGCGCAGTAATAAGCTCGTGCGGTGGCAGTGGTTCAAAATCAGGCGGAAGTGCCGACAGCAGCAAAGCTGCCGACCAAACTGCTAAAGCACAGCAACCAAACGCAGATACCAGCGCCAACAAAACCGGCTCAAGCACTACTACAGCAGAATTAGCTCCCGGTGCTAAACTAATGGCCGCAAGCGATTGTAATACCTGCCATAAAGAAGACGTAAAGGTAGTTGGCCCGGCGCTGAAAGATATTGCAGCCAAATATCCCCCAACCGATGCCAACATCGCTATGCTGACTGAAAAAGTTTCTAAAGGGGGAAGCGGTCACTGGGGTGATATCCCTATGGCAGCACATCCGCAGCTTAAGAAAGAAGATATAACAACAATAGTTAAATACGTTCTTTCATTAAAGAAATAAATTACACCGCATGACTGCAGGTATCAGGATAAAACTGTCGTTAATGATGTTCCTCGAATTTTTTATTTGGGGAGCATGGTTTGTAACGATGGGAACGTATTTAATAAAGAATTTAAATGCCAGCGGCACACAAAATGCAGCCGCTTATGCAACGCAGGCATTCGGCGCAATCATAGCACCGTTTATCATTGGTCTTATAGCCGACAGGTATTTTTCGGCACAGAAGATACTGGGTGTTTTGCATTTGGCAGGTGCTGCTTTATTGTATTACGTAACCACAGCACCAACATTCGATGGGTTTTATCCTGGTATTTTAGCCTACATGATAATCTACATGCCTACGCTGGCATTGGTGAACTCAGTATCGTTTAAACAGATGCTGAACCCCAGCAAGGAATTTCCATTGATACGCGTATGGGGAACTATCGGCTGGATAGTGGCAGGCTTTATTATTGGCTGGCTGGAATGGGAGCAGAAAGGCTCGCTTGCATTAACGTTTAAGATGGCGGCCATAGCGTCGGGCATTTTAGGTTTGTTAAGCTTTACTTTGCCTGATACCCCTCCCGCTAAAAAAGGTCAGAAAACGTCATTTGGTGATATTATCGGATTGGATTCAATCGGTTTGTTGAAGAATAAGTCGTACCTGGTATTTTTCCTGGCTTCAGTTGCCATTTGTATCCCCCTGGCATTCTATTACAATTTCACCAACCCGTTTTTGAATGAGGTGGGAGTAAAGGGTGCGGCAGGCATACAAGCTTTTGGGCAAGTGTCTGAGTTAGCGTTTATGATTCTAATGCCTTTGTTTTTTGTACGTTTAGGCGTAAAGAAAATGCTGGCCATGGGTATGATAGCCTGGGCATTACGTTATGTATGTTTTGCCTACGGAGATGCCGGTGCCAATTACTGGATGCTGATTGCAGGTATTGTTATCCACGGCGTTTGTTACGATTTCTTCTTTGTGACAGGCCAGATTTATACCGATAACCTCGCCGGCGAACGCTTTAAAAGTGCTGCACAGGGATTTATTACCTTAGCAACTTACGGCGTGGGTATGCTGATTGGTTTTTACCTTTCAGGCCCAATTGTTGATAGTCATAAAACCGGGGCAACACATGATTGGCACGCTATCTGGCTGGTGCCTGGTTGTATCGCTGTCGCTGTATTAGTATTGTTCTTGTTATTTTTCAGGGATTCGAACCAATTACCAACCAAGCCGGGCCTCGATATTGAAGAACCATCGCCCGAAGTACAAATTTAAACCTAACAACTCTATGTCAAATACACAAAACAGAAGGTCTGCAATTAAAAATATAGTTGCCGGAACCGCAGCTATCACCGCAACAGGTATGCTATCATCATTTACCAAAGAAGAAAAAGAAGAATTAAAGTTTAAGCTGAAGGGCAATATCAACCACTCGGTTTCGCCATGGTGCTACAGCGAATTGACGCTCGACCAGCTTTGCGTTACATCAAAGGAAATTGGCATTACCGGCGTAGATCTTTGCGGCCCTAAAGACTGGCCTACATTGCAAAAACATGGTATGTATTCGCCAATGTGTAATGGTGCTGAGATAAACCTGACCGATGGCTTCGGCGATACCGAATTTCACGACAGGCTGGTAAAGCAATATACAGAAATGATTCCACTGGTGGCTAAAAACGGTTACACCAACCTGATATGCTTTAGTGGTAGCCGCAGAGGTAAAGACGACGAAACAGGCTGGAAAAACTGCGAGGCAGGTTTGAAAAAAATACTGGCCTTAGCTGAGCAACATAAGGTAGTATTGTGCATGGAGCTGTTGAATGGCAAGATTGACCACAAAGACTATCAATGTAACAAATCCTCGTGGGGCGCTGAACTGGCAAAAAGGCTAAGTTCTGACAACTTCAAACTATTGTATGATATCTATCACATGCAGATTGACGAAGGCGATATCATCCGCAACATCACCGACCATCACAAATACATCGCCCATTTCCATACCGGCGGTATCCCCGGCAGACACGAGATCGACGATACCCAGGAGTTATACTACCCGGCTGTAATGCGCGCCATTGTCGCTACCGGCTTTAAAGGCTATGTAGGGCAGGAGTTTGTTCCGAAAAATCCGGATAAGATAGCCTCGTTAAGAAAGGCCATCCAGATTTGCGACGTATAGTTGAAGAAGAGTCAAGAATCAAGACAGAAAAAGATGGGAGCATAGAGATTGCAGCGGCTATTAACTATGAACTATCAACTATGAACTAAACATTAACTATGAACTAACAAACATATGACTACAAGAAGAAAATTTTTAGCGCAGGCGGGGATGCTTACGGCAGGAGCGATGGTAGCGCCGCGTCTATTATCGGCGATGGCCGGAAGCAAGGTTGCCGGCTTACAGATGTACACCCTGCGCGACCAGCTGCCCAAAGACCCTAAAGGCGTGATAGCAAAAATTGCTGCTGCAGGATATGAAGAGGTAGAAACCTTCGGCTACTCTAAGCAGGGCGGCTTTTGGGGACTTGATGCGAAAACTTTCAGTGGCGTGTTAAAGACAAACGGTTTGAAAACGCCAAGTGGCCACTTCGGTATGGATGAGTTTTTATTACAAGGTAAAACTACCGAGTTGGAAAATAACATCGCCGCAGCTAACGCAACCGGCATGACTTACATCGTTATCCCTTCGGTAAATGGCGAGGCTCTGAAAAGCGCTGATTCGTTTAAAAAGATAGCCGAGAAGATGAACAAGGCCGCCGAAATTTGCGGCAAAGCAGGCTTAAAGCTGGGCTATCATAACCACAACTTTGAGTGGAAGCCTGTTGAGGGAACAACTTTTTATGATACTATCCTGAAAAATACCGACCCTAAGCTGGTGCACATGGAAATGGATATTTTCTGGGTGGTACGCGCAGGACAAGACCCGGTAAAACTGTTTAGCCAGCATCCCGGCAGGTTTGCCCTTTGCCATATTAAGGACAGGGATAAAAAGCAAACCGATTTGAATACCGAAATCGGCAAAGGCAGCATCGACTTCAAGACAATATTAAGTCATGCTAAAGAGGCCGGCTTACAGCACTTTATTGTTGAGCAGGAAAACTTTATAAATATCGACCCTTACGTAAGCATAGCCGAAAGCGCCGCTTATGTTAAAAACGTTTTACACGTTTAAGTTGATTAAATTGAATAAGTTGGATTAAGTTGATTGGGTTTTATACGTCAATTTAATACAACTAAATCCAAATAATTCGACTCTAAATCGGTGAAATTATTCTCAAATCTGTGAAATCAAAAAAACAATAAAAATGAAATACTCCCTCATACTTACCGCTGCATTAACCGGCAGCTTTTTTATGGCAAATGCCCAGGCAAAGCCAGAAGATACTGAAGTTTGGACCCCTGAACCCCATGTAGTTACCCCAGGTAAAATGTTAGGCGATGCTCCGTCTGACGCTATTATTTTATTTGATGGTAAAAACCTGGATCAATGGG
>JAZJZL010000207.1:0-5795 GCA_040389845.1 Bacteroidota bacterium | reverse complement strand
TGACCGTTAATAAAAACTATGGCAATATAGAAACTAAAAAAAGCTTTACCAATTACCAACTGCATATTGAGTGGAAAGAGCCGAGCAAACTGGAAGGTAGTGGACAAGGTCGTGGTAACAGCGGTGTGTTCCTGGCTTCGATAGGGGATGGTGATGCAGGTTATGAGCTGCAGGTTTTAGACTCTTACAATAACAAAACTTACGTAAACGGCATGGCCGGCAGTATTTACAAGCAGGCCATCCCGCTGGCAAACCCGGCCCGTAAAAACAACGAATGGCAGACTTACGATATAATTTGGACAGCGCCAACCTTTAATGAAGACGGCAGTGTAAAAACCAAGGCACGTGTTACTGTGATTTATAACGGTGTGCTGGTTGAAAATAATTTTGAGCTTTGGGGTCCAACATTATACATTGGGAAACCGGAATACAAACAGCATGGCCCATCGCCGATAAAGTTACAGGCACATGGCGATAAGAGTGAGCCGCTAAGCTTCCGTAACATTTGGGTACGAGAGCTGTAATTTTTAAAGATTCAGAGTCAAGAGCCAGGAAGCAAGACGGTGGCGGGTTATAAACCTGTTCTATCTTGAGTTCTGGCTTTTATTCTTAATTTGGAAGTTGCTATATTCGTATTATTCTTGCGATTTGATTCATTGCCTTTGATCCTTGAATCTTTTATCTTCAAACTATGACAAAAAAAAACTCGATAGCATTATTATTGCTGGCGTTTGCCTGTGATTTGGTTAATGGGCAGGCTACCAAGGCCCCCGCTTACCCTTTAATTACCCACAATACCTATTTCAGTATCTGGTCGATGACGGACAGTTTAAATGCCCACCCCACACGGCATTGGACAGGTAAAGACCAGTCGCTGATAGGCATGATAAAGGTGGACAATAGCATCTATCGTTTTTTAGGCAAAGATGTGCCTGCTTATACTACCATATTACCTGCTGCGGATGAACTGGCTTACAAATGCCAGTATACCGAATCGGAGCCCGCGGCTGACTGGTATGAAACCAAATTCAATGACAGCCAGTGGAAAACCGGCGCTGCACCTTTCAGCGACGATAAAACCGTAGCTAAAACCGTTTGGACAAGCAAAGATTTATGGATGCGCCGGGCATTTACACTGAACGATATCAATATAGACAGGCTGGTATTGAAACTGTATCACGACGACAATGTTGAAGTTTACCTGAACGGCGAAAAGGTTTATAACGTAACCGGCTGGACCAGCGACTTTAAGCTTATCCCGTTAAAAGAGAAGTTTAAAGATAAACTGGTAAAAGGCCAGAACGTATTGGCTATGCACGTAAAAAATACTGCTGGCGGCGCTTATCTTGATGCCGGTTTGTTAAACGAAGTAAAAGCCAAACCTACGGGCGTGCTGCTCGCCAAACAGAAAAGCGTGGTGATGAACGCAACGCAAACCATTTATGATTTTGACTGCGTAGGTGTGAGCCTGAAAGTTACATTTACCTCGCCATTGTTGATGAATGATCTTAATTTATTCTCGAGACCCGTATCATACATCACTTACCAGGTAAAATCGAACGATGGGAGAGACCATAGTGTGAAAGTATTTTTCGGAGCTTCCACATCGGTGGCGGTTAATACGCCGGCGCAGGAAGTAACTTCGCAAAAGTATGCTGCCCAGGGCTTGTCTATTTTGAAAGCCGGAACTGTTGCACAACCCATTCTAAAGAAAAAAGGCGATGATTTACGCATCGACTGGGGCTATATGTATGTAGCTGTGCCCGCCGGATCCGGTTTACAATATATAACAACCCAGGGTGATGCGGTTAACTCATTCGTGAGCAATAGCACAGCCAGCACGGCAAGCAAAGGCAGGCAGCTTTCATTGAACACAGTGCTTGATTTTGGTAACATCGGCGCAGCGGCAAAAGATAAATTTGTAGAAGTAGGATACGACGATTTATACTCAGTTCAATACTTTAAGCAAAACCTGAAACCATGGTGGAAGACGGCCGGCAATACCATCGAAAAAGAACTGGCAACCGCCAATACAGAATACGGCCTGGTGATGCAGAAATGCAATGCCTTTAATAAAGCGATGTATGCCACCGCGCTTAAGGCAGGTGGTAAAAACTATGCCGATTTATGTGTGATGGGTTATCGCCAAAGTATTGCCGCACACCAATTGCTGAAAAGCCCGCAGGGAACCATTCTGTTCCTGTCGAAGGAGAACTTTAGCAACGGTTCTATCAATACGGTAGATGTGACCTATCCGTCTGCACCTATGTATTTATACTACAACCCAAGTCTGCTGGAAGGCATGTTGAATGGTATATTTTATTACTGCGACAGCAAGGAATGGGGGCATGATTTTGCCGCACACGATTTAGGTACTTACCCGCTGGCAAATGGGCAGACTTATGGCGAAAATATGCCTGTTGAGGAATCTGGTAATATGATTATCCTTACTGCCGCAATAGTAAAAGCTGAGGGTAATGCCAATTTTGCCAAAAAACATTGGAAGACGTTAAGCGTTTGGGCAAACTACCTGAGTGAAAACGGGTTTGACCCCGGTAACCAGCTATGTACCGACGACTTTGCCGGTCACCTGGCACGCAATGCCAATTTATCGGTAAAAGCTATTGTTGCCTTAGGCGCTTATGCTGAGATGGCTGATAAGCTGGGTCAGAAAGCCATAGCACAAAAATATAGGGCCATTGCTATGGATATGGCTAACCGCTGGCAAAAGCTGGCAGATGCAGGCGACCACTACTCACTGGTATTTGAAAAGAGAGATACCTGGAGCCAGAAATATAATTTGATTTGGGATAAGGTTTTAGGCCTGAAGCTATTCCCTCCTGATGTCTATAAAAAGGAGATAAACTATTACCTCACTAAGCAAAACACCTATGGCTTACCGTTGGATAGCCGCAAAACGTATACAAAGTCCGACTGGATTGTTTGGACTGCTTCACTGGCCGATAATCAGAAGGATTTTAAAGCCCTAACTGACCCGGTCTACAAATTCGCTACCGAAACACCAAGCCGCGTACCGCTTAGCGACTGGCATGAAACCACCAATGGAAAAATGGTTGGCTTCCAGGCCAGGAGTGTGGTAGGCGGATACTTTATGAAAGTATTGGCTAACAGTTGGGTGAAGTAAAATTAGCTTATAATAAAGATTATTACACAGGCTGGGCAGCAAAGTCCGGCCTGTTTTTTAGAAAAATATTTCTAAACACATTATAAAAATACTAAAATAATTAGCAATTTAGCGTCTTGTTAAATGAGGATGCTTTAATGAATGCTTACGCTGATTACCTGATGATATTTTCATTGCCTCCGGATTTGGCGAAGGAAATTAGCAAGTATAAGCGGGCGTCTGTAAATGTAATCGGGCATTTTGAAGGGATGCACAGCCGGGCATATATTACCATTACCCACCAGGTGCGCTGCAAACCATTCCTGGCACAACCCGCCATTATCCGTATGGGCGAAAGGTTAAGCACCATGCCGCCGTTAGAGCTATATATAGACGGTTTCGGCAATTTTGATAATGGTACAACCAAAACCATTTACGCGGCTTTTGCAGCCAGCCAGCGCTGCCAAAACTGGTTTAAATTGCTTTTTATGCAAATGGGCATAAAGGTTAAGGATTTTGTACCGCATATTCCTATCGCCCGCAATATACCCTTAACGGCTTTTAATAAATTGTGGCCCAATTTTGAAAGCAGGGAATTTAAGCGGGCCTTCACCATCAGTAATCTTACCGTACTTCATCGCGATACCTTTGCCGAGCACCCCGAATGGAGGGTTTACAGAGAGTTGCATTTCGGAAATAAGATGTTAGCCTTTTGAACTAAGATTTATAGGATTTGCGGATGGCAGGATTCTAACAGACAACAATCCTAAAATCTTTTAATCAAAAAAATCTTAGTTTTATTTGTAAATGCTAAAAATATTAGTAATATTTGTTTTATCAAAACGATAAGGTTATGACAGGTTACCAGGATTACTTAATAGTGCTTACGCCATCTGAAAGTGTTTGCAGGCGCATTAAACGGATTAAGGAAGACAGCGCTGCGATGGTGGGAAATTATGACGGGCGGCATTCAAAAGCGCACATCAGCATACAGCAATGGCCGCGTAAAAAACCGGTGTGGATTGAGACACTGATGCCAAAATTGGAGCGCGAGCTGTTAACATTGCCGCCGCTGGTAACATCGGTTAAGGGCTTTGATTTTTTCCATCACGAAGAAAACCCGACCATCTATGCCCGGTTGGACAAAACCCCTGCAACCGACATTTGGTTTAGGCATTTGAAACGTTTTTTCAGCGGTGGGGTGTTTGTGCCGCATATTACTGTTGCGCGGAGTTTGCCGGCGCCGGCTTTTAAAAGATTGTGGCCATACATCAGCAAGCAGGATTGGCAGGAAGAGTTTAAAGTTGATAAGCTGACTATACTGCGCCGTGAGATGATAGGGCATGATAAAACCTATCGAGTTTACAAAGAATTGCCGTTTAACCGCCGGCTGGACTTCAATAAATTCACAGAATCGAAGCTGAAAGTACCGGAAGTGGTGGAAAAGCCTGCAAATTCTTTGCAATTCAGCCTGTTTTAATAAAATATTTTAAGCGTGTAACTGGTTGTTACACAATAAATAAAATGCTAAAATACCTGGACCTTATCACAATAAAACCGCTTTTTTAACAATTTATTAACCAGAATAGAAGGTTTTTATATCTTTGCGGCGGGTAAGTCTTTTACGGCCAGCTCCTCTTGAACTCCCCCAGGGTGGGAACGCAGCAAGGGTAGAGAGTTGAGCGGCGCGATAAAAGTAGCTTACCCATTTTTTATGCCTATACTTTTCGAAGCGTACAGCGCTACCACTTTGAATTCGATATGAATTTCTACGAGAATAGCGTTCAGTTACATTCAGCAAAACCACATCATTTTATCTTTATAGGATTTATAGGACTGGGCTTCTATGGCCCGTGGGGCCTACCGCTTTGTAGTCAGATGATGAAAAAGTGTTTTTTGCCCCGTTAGGGGTTACCCTTTGGTGGACTGGCTGCGCAGAACGACACAATACACTTAGCCTGTCTGATAGATGGGTAGCCGCTACGCGGCACAAATCACGTCGCTATTTTATACTACAAAGCGGTAGGCCCTAAGGGCCATAACCATCGTTTGTATTAAGTTAAGTCAATACAAAACGCCTTAGCCGGCGGCTATTAAAAAATAAAGTTAATCTTAACGGTCTGTTTTTTTGAGTTTACTTATGCCTCATTAGGGAAAGGCTAGAAATATACTTTCGCAAACTCAATTATTTTAATACCTGGCGCACCTGACGATTATTGATATAAATAGTATTATAAAAACCCACAATATCACAATCCCCTTACTGGTCGTTTTAGTCTTCGCTTCTTTTTCTTCTACGTAATCTTTAGCCATTATGCGTTAAATAAAATTCAGAGGGGTAAATCTAATATATGGCCAAAGCAAAGTCAAATAATGTGCAAAACAATCGGCAAAAAATGCCGATAATAAATTATTGGTTTAAAAAGGCTTAACCAAAAAATAAATAGGAAACGAATATGGCGGCGATGATACCGGCAAGATCAGCGAATAAACCGGCGGGTATGGCATAGCGTGATTTTTTGATGCCAACTGAACCGAAATACAAAGCTACGATGTAAAAAGTTGTGTCGGCTGAGGCGTTAAAAACACTACCTAAACGACCTGCAAAGCTGTCGGGACCGTAGGTGGTCATTACATTAATCATCATAGCTTTTGAGCCCGATCCGCTAAG
>JAZJZL010000206.1:0-3674 GCA_040389845.1 Bacteroidota bacterium | reverse complement strand
GTTTTCATAGGCTCCAACAACGCCCTTTATAAATCCGCTAACGGTGGAAAGACCTGGAAATATGTGCCTGTTGGAGGCTGGGTATTGAAAATGGTAGAGTCCAACGGCGTACTCCTTGCTGCCGGCTCGAAGGGGATATTAAGATCGACCGATGATGGTGAAAACTGGGACCGTGTGATTAGTGAAGGCGGGGATGGTGTAGCTGTGGAACGTATTGACGGAGGATTTGCCGCTATAGGCTACAACACCATAACCAAAACCAACAACTTACACATTTCATTGGATGGTGGAAAAACCTGGAAAGACATAGGAGAAGGGCTTCAGCCTTCCTGGGGTAGTGCATTAGTCAAAAACATATTCGGACCTAAATCTTCATTATATATTTCGTCAATCAAACAAATGGGCAAATATTTAATATGTGGTAGCTCAGAGGGTATATTCCGCTCAGCCGACATGGGCAAAACATGGACGAAACTATCACTTCCTGCTGTAGAAAATAAGGGCTTCAGTTTAACTGTTTCAGGCAACGTGATTTATATTATGCCGAATAAAGGGTGTTGAAAAATCCCTTCCGCCAGTTCAAGCGACTCCCGTTTAAACCGGCGTAAATGTAAGCGTCCCGCTTACGGTAGCTATTTGCAACGATGAACAATAGTTGCACGTTGCCACCCCAAGGTAACAACAACCGATAAAGTCCGTTGAATGGCGACTCGGTAACGTTAGCGGGACGCTAACATGTGTTTGGGTTCAAGCGGGACGCTTTAACCGGCGGGTACTTAGAATCGACAAGAAGCCTGGTATGAAAATATCGGGTTTTATTGTTTTATACACATAGCGCAGGGGCCTTACAGAGGTCATCCTGAGATAAGAAGTAGTCAATAAATTGACTGCTTTTTATGGAGTATTTTTATTAAGTGCTATTAAAAAAGGAAGCTCGGGATTGGGATTAAATAACAAACCTTAAACCGGGCGCATTTATATATTTCAACTAATACTAATGTGGTTCGTTTATTGTGTACTATTGTATATATCCGGTTTTTTTAAGCTTAGCAACTCAAAATCAGCTTTAACCATTTTTGTGAATATCGATCTGTTCGGACGGCTATGATATCCTCATTTTAAAACAGGACACTTCAGTTAAACAGGTTATGGATACCAAAAAATTATCAGACCAATTGATTATTGCCAATAATGAACTGCTTATCCAAAACCAGGAGAAAGCAAAGCTTGTTGCGGAATTGATTGTCGCTAACATAGCGCTTGATCTGCAAAAGGAAGAAAAGGAAAAACGCGCCGCGGAACTCATCATTGCCAACACCGAACTGGACTTTCAGAATAAAGAAAAATTAAAACGTGCCAGGGAGCTTATCGTGGCAAATAAAGAACTGGATTTTCAAAACAGGGAAAGAGAAAAGCGCGCCGCCGAATTGATCATTGCGAACATTGAGCTTGCTTTTCAAAGCGAAGAAAGGGAAAAACGGGCGGCAGAATTGCTACTGGCTAACACCGAGCTTATATTTCAAAACAAGGAAAAAGAAAAGCGCGCCGCCGAACTCATTATTGCTAACAACGAACTTATATTTCAAAATTCAGAGAAAGAAAAACGGGCGACAGAATTAGTGATAGCCAACAAGGAATTGGTGTTTCAAAACCTGGAAAAAGGAAAACGTGCCGCAGAGTTGATTATTGCCAATATAGAGCTTAACTTCCAGGATGGAGAAAAGGGAAAGCGTGCCGCTGAACTGATCATCGCGCTTAAGGAACTTGGGTTTCAGGATGAAGAAAAGGGAAAGCGCGCTGCCGAACTGATTATTGCCAACCAGGAGTTATTGGTACAAAAGCAAGAAAAGGAAAGGCGGGCGGCGGCCGAAGCAAAAAAAGATGAGTTTTTTAATATGGTTAGTCATGAATTTAAGACACCCTTAACCAATATTAAGGCCATAAACCAGCTATTAGAAAAAACAGCAGATAAGACCGGCAAAACTTATGCGCTTATTTTAAACGCAAAACATAGTATCAAACGGTTGGAAAGGCTGATAGAAGATCTTTTGGACGTTACCCGGATTCATTCCGGGCAAATAGACCTCAATATAGCCGGGTTCGATTTTTCAGCAGCGCTAACCAACAGCATTTCTAATGTTCAGTTGGGTTCTGCCAAACACGCGATCATACTGGAAAACACGATCAATACTACCTATGCAGGTGACCAATTCCGGATAGAACAAGTTTTGATCAATTTACTGAATAATGCAATTAAATACTCTCCTAATGCGAATAAGGTACTGGTGAACGCCAGGGTAGAATCAGGTTACATCATTGTTAATGTAGAAGATTTTGGTATAGGTATAGAAAAAGCAGATATGGATCAGTTATTTGACCGCTTTTACCGGGTTAGCAAAACCGCTATGCTTTACCAGGGCGTGGGCTTAGGCTTGTTTATCGCATCAGAAATTATTAAAAAACACAACGGCAGGTTTACTGTCAAAAGTGAACCGGGCAAAGGCAGCAGCTTTTCGTTCTTGTTACCATTAAATCCGATACAACTTAATTAATTATGATATGCCGTCAGCCTTACCTTACAGAGAACAAGCCTTTGAAGTAACCGAGGATCATTTTAATATTGCGCTTGACCAGGTGCAGTTGGGATTTTGGGAACTGGATTTGAATAGTTACCAATTGAATTGCACTTCCATGTGTAAAACCAATATTGGTATCTCAAAAAATGATTTATTGGATTACGATAGACTATTGGAATGCGTATTGCCCGATGACAGGGCCTTAATGCCTGAAGCTGTAATTAAGGCTATCCAGTCACCAGATGGTATTTATAGTTTACAGTACAGGGTAAGGCATGCAGATCAAAGTATTCATTGGGTAGATGCAAAAGGCACTGTATTATTTGAAGGGGCTGCACCTGTCCGTATTATCGGAACGATGGTGGACATTACGGAAAAAAAAGACCTTGAACTGTTAAGGGACGAACTATTTAATGTGACTACCCATGAACTGAAAACACCACTTTCGGCAGTTAAAGGTTATTTACAATTGTTAGACAGGTTTATTGCGACAACCGGGAACGAGAAAATAACCCAGGTAGCAAAAAGGGCGCTCGGCTCTGTTGAAAGAATTACGCGATTATTGAATGAAATGGCCGACCCGGCTAATCTGTATTCTAACCAAATCAGGCTGGCAAAAGACTACTTTGACCTGAACGCGCTAAGTGAAGAAATTGCCGGAAATGCAATGCTGATTAACCCGGATTATAAAATAAAAGTATCTACTACCAATATCGACAGCCTGGTATTTGCTGACCGCTACCGGATTGGGCAGGTTTTAACTAACCTGGTAAACAATGCTGTTAAATATTCACCAGAGCGCAAGGATGTGGAAATATCTATCGAAACGCATGATAATGCAGTGAAAGTATTGGTTAAAGATCACGGCATTGGATTGCCAAAGAGTGAACATCAGAAAGTATTTAAAAAGTTTTATCAAGTTCCGGAAAATAAAACCACCCCCGGCCTTGGTTTGGGATTATTCATTGCCTCTGAAATTATTAAACAACATAATGGAAAGATATGGTTTGATTCGATCGAAGGACGAGGTTCTGTCTTTAGTTTTACATTGCCGCTCAAAAATAACGTTATTACAAAAAAAAGCCCCAATTGGGCAGG
>JAZJZL010000205.1:0-26529 GCA_040389845.1 Bacteroidota bacterium | reverse complement strand
TTCGGTATTCAGCGTAAAACGTTTAAAACCGCCCACTGCTGCCGTTAAAAACATTTGTTTGCCGGTTTCTTTTGCCAATTTATTGAGCTCGCCGCGCAGGGCTTTAAACATCAGGGTAAAATCCTGCTTGTCTGCCGGGCGGAACACATTACCATCGCCAATGTCATTCGGATATTCCCAATCTATATCCACGCCGTCCAAATGATACTTTCTAACGATATCAACCGAACTGACGGCAAAGGCAGCGCGCGAGGTGTCTGTTAATACCGCATCCGAAAAATTTTTGCTCCATGCCCATCCGCCGATAGAAATCAGAATTTTTAGCTGTGGATTGTCCTTCTTCAGTTTTAGCAGGTTTTTAAAATTCGTAGTGTCTGTTTTGATGTTGGTCAAAAACGCACGGTTATCTTTCACGTTTACAAATGCGTAATTGATATGCGTAAGCTTTTTCGCATGCACCATATTGGTGTCAATCAATCCACGGTAGCCGCCAACGTAGCCGATGACAACGTGTTTGGTGGGTTGGGCGATGGATGAAAAAGTCGCGCTTAGCAATAAGAGCAGACCGGCGATTGGTTTTAAGTGTTTAGATAGTTTCATGTTTTGTTTCTCTTTTATAAAAACTTTGTCATTCTGAGCGCGAGCGAAGAATCTTTACAAAGCAGCAGGTAGGCAATTGATAGGTCGCACTCATACCTGTCGAACGTCTACCTATCAAACGCTTAAGATTCTTCACTGCGTTCAGAATGACAAATTTGTTTTGTTTAATTAATTCACTTTTACTTCAAATAACGAATTCCTGCTGGTAACGAATAGGGATTTACCATCCTTGCCGAATACCAGCGCCGTTGGCCGCTCGGGTACTTTAATAACATTCACCTGTTTGCCTGCACTATTATAAACATAAATCTGCCCATCGGCAATATAAACATTGCCTTGCGCATCGGTAGCTGTATCGAATTCACCTCGTTCAACAAAATATTTCAGGTCGCTCACGTAGCCAGCGGGATCGACATTCAGGGCGATGGTGCGTTTATCGTACTCATCAGTCGTATAAAGTGTTTTGCCTGGGTAAGCTGCCGCCAGTGACGTTGAGCGTGCCAAATCATAAATCACAGGAACAACAGTCACGCCATCCGGTGCAATAAAGCATTCCTGCGGACGTGCTATCGAAATGGTGTTAAAATCGTGGTAATCGCGCCAGCGATGGGCCGGGTAAAGCGCTTTGTAAACCGGGTTAACGCTGCCCATCGGCGCTTTTTTTAGCATTTGTATGGTTTCATCAGGATTGTTCGGGTCCACAGAATAAACCAGCGTGCCAAACCCTGAGTTACCCCAGCCACTAAACGATGTACCGGAGGCATCAGGCGGGTTTTTAAATTCCTCGGGTTTACCTTTAACCAGGTAACCCGGCTTTGGCACATATTTAAATACCACCAGCAGGTTGTCGTTTTTGTCACATGCGAGCGACAACGGCTCCCATGGATAGTCAGCCAGCAAGCTAATCGTCCGCGTATCAGCCGACCATTTATAAATGCGTTTCATGCGCTGCTCGCAGAAGTAAATATTGCCTTTACTATCGCTGCAAATGCCTTCGGTAAATTCAAAGCCAGTGGCCAGACGTGCTGTTTTTTCTGCCGATGGCCTGGGGTTGTCGTCGTTAATAAGCAGTCGCGCAAACTCCCATGGCCGCACCTCGTAATCGTTGTTGATATCGTAAATCGGGTTGGTGGTTGTGTATTTTATCTGGCTGTAATTATGCACGTTTAAAAACTCCACATTTTTGCCGCCCCATTCGCGGATAGCGTAAGCGCCGGGCTTATTTACACGGATAACCCGGAAAGTGTAAAGGTTGGCGAAAACCATATTACTGCAGTTCTCCACTTCCAGCGGCTGGCATTCGGTGCTTTCGCGGCTTTCCTCTTCCAATTGCAAAGCATACACATTAAAGTTGGATACATTGTTAAAACGCACCTCGTTACGTACATGGTGCTCTACCGATAATGCATAAACATGGCTTGGGGTGGACGTATTGGAAAAATATGCGCCGTTGATGGCGTAGGTGTTAGCCGACCAGATATTCATAAACGTACCGCCGCCGCCATCGGTAACCCACAGGCTCCAATATTGCGTATCCCATGCCGGGTCGGCGCCGTTGTACCCGCGCTGATAAATCCCCGGCTTTTCTTTTTTTGGTTCAGTTGGTTTAGCCGGACGCTCCAACCCGCCATGCCCGCCGATAAATTTCACATCGTTCAAATAAGAGTCTGCGCCCGACATCCATTTGCAAGCCACTGCACGCGGGTTATCGCCGCTGGTTGAAAGGCCGATGCCTGTAAGAATATTGGCACCACCTTTGGCGCTTTCTAGTAATGCCTTTGGTCCGCCAAAGCCACCGAATGCCGGCGTGTTATCGGCAATGATAAACTGTGTAGCAATCGGGTTAAGGCCGATGAGTGCTGTGTTAGGCTTTAATTTTACGGTTTCGCTAACGCGGTACCAGCCCTGCGGCACGTATATAGTTGCATATTTGTCGATAGCGTCCTGGATAATTTTGGTGTCATCAGTACTTCCGTCGCCTTTTGCGCCAAGTGTGCGCAGGTTTGCCCACGTATTAATTGCCGGCAGCTCTGGAATATCTTTTTTTGCAGGCTCCGGGAAAACGCTTAGCGGTTCAACATCGTTGATAGTTTTATAAACAGGGTCTGCGGTCAGGCTGTCCATTTGCAGGCCGTCGATAAAGCGCTTAACCTTATACATTGTTCCGCTGCCCGGTGTTTGCTTCCCGCTGCGGCGATAGCTGGCAAATACGGGCACATTGCGGCAGTCGATATTTTTCAGGCTGATTTGATTAAAGGCATTATCTTCGTTGCTGATGATAATTGCCGGACCGCTCACCTTATCGAACCGGCAATTCTCCATAAACAGCTTTTCGTGGTAATTGGGATTAATGCTGATAACCGTCGGCACATTTTTAGCCTGTAATCTTACGATGGTCAGACCGCCTTCCTGCGTGCGGATAGCCGCCTCGCGCTGACCTTCAAAATAAGTATCCACCATCATAAACTGCCAGCCGGGCGAAGGCTTGGTAGTGTATATACCATACTGTCCCCCAAAAAAGCGAACGTTGTTCATGGCATTACCCACATCAAACATCCCGGCTTTGCCATTGCCTATGTTTACGTCAACATTACCCACAAAGCTGTGCTGCGCAAAATGTGCACGCATGGCCACCGCAACCGGGTTGCCATCTTCTATTTTTAGGTTGATATTATTTATCGAGCTATAAAAGGTAGATGCCCCGGCGTCGTGCACACCCTCGCCGGGTTTGGAAAGATTGCTTACAAACCAGAACATATATTTGGCTTTGCCTTTATCGGTTGAGTCGGCGGTCTGGAAGCCTGGGGAGTTTTTAGCCAGGATAATCTGCGGGCGGTTCTTGCCATAACCAATAAGGCGGACTGCGGTAGGAATATAAATCGTTTTTGAAACCAGGTATTTTCCTTCGGGGATGAACACTATGCCAAAGTTGTATTTGGTTTTTACATCGGTAATAGCTTGTTGCAATGCGTCAGATACATCTGTTTTGCCATCAGCTTTTATGCTGAAGTTTTCAGGGGTGAAATACACAGCGTCCGGGTCATCCAGGCGGGCCTGGTAGATGGATTTTCCGGCATCAGTAGCAGGTTGCCCAAAACAAATGCTTTGCGTTAGCAGGATAAGGGCTGCTATTAAAATATTCTTCCTCATTTTATCGGTTAGATGTAGGTTTTATTGGTTAAATGTACCACCTAAGCAGGTATCATTGTGTTGTTTATAGTAATTGTTACAAAGTGTTCGTTCGACTTAAAATTACCCCGTAGAGACGCAATGTTTTGCATCTCCCACAGGACAGGTTGACGAATGTAATCTACTACCTTGCAATCCGGAGACGCGAAGCATCGCGTCTCTACGATTTTCTGGTCGTGTCTTCTGCAAATCTAAATTTCCATTTCTATCAGCGCTATTAATTACGCCCTACATTACTACTACCATACATCGGCTTATCATTCAGAGACGCAAAATGTTGCGTCTCTACAAAAAAATCACCCTAAATAATTATTGAATAATATTCTACATTTAAATAAAAAACAATCTATGAGCAATAACCCTAATCCTGCCTCTGATATCGCCCTTAACCGCCGGAAATTTTTAACAGCTGCTGCCGGCGCCACCAGCGCGTTAGTCCTTGCGCCACTAATTAATAAGGCATCGGCTATTTTAATTAAAGATGGAACCTACACTGTGGGCCAAATCATGGATATGTTTATCAAACAGGTTCCGGGCGGAGCTTTAAATGAAACTGTGGATACCCTCAAATCAGGCTATCGGGATATTAAGGTTACAGGAATTGTAACCGCCATGTTCGCAACGGTTGAGGTCATTAGGAAAGCCATTGAGCTGGGTGCAAATTTCATCATCGCACATGAACCTACCTTTTATAACCATGCCGACGATACCAAGTGGCTGGAAAATGACGAAGTATATCAATATAAAGCAAAACTTTTAAGGGAGCATAATATCGCCGTATGGCGTAACCACGATTATATCCATCGTTTTGTACCAGATGGCGTTACCGATGGCGTGCTCGACCAACTCCAATGGAAAAAATATGCAGATGCAAAAATTCCGAATATCCTCACCATACCGGCAACTTCGCTGAAGGATTTGATTGGTTATGTTAAAGGGAAATTAGATATTGACAAGGTGCGCTACATCGGCGACCCAAACCTGTCGTGCAGTCGCGTATTGTTTATGCCGGGCGCGGCGGGCGGTCAGCGGCAAATACAGGGTATAGCGAAGGTAAAGCCTGATGTGCTCATCTGCGGCGAAATTCAGGAATGGGAAACAGCCGAGTACGTGCGGGATGCGGTTGCCGAAGGCAAAAAGATAGCGCTGGTAGTGCTTGGACACATCGCCAGTGAAGATGCTGGTTCGGAATTTATGAAAAACTGGCTGGCTAAGAATGTGCCGGGCGTTAAGGTAACGCGGGTTAAACCGGGGAATTCGTTGTCGTTTATGTAAAATGTCCTAAGCCAAAATAGCGATGGCTTTAAAACCCATCGCTATTTTGGCAATTCCGTTATGTACGGCGTGTAATTTGAAACTTGGTTTAATACACCACCTTCCCCGTAGCAGTCACCAATGAGGCAATCCTTACCGCATCAAAAATACGTTCTTCGGTAGTGCCAAGTTTTATCAGGGAGTCTTCATGTGCGTTCACGCACATTTCGCAGCCGTTTACTGCGGATACCGCCAAGCTCATTAATTCAAAAAACTCTTTGCCGGTAACGGGTTTCATCATCAGCTGCATGCGGATGCGGGCCGGTATTTGCGTATATTTTTCCTTTCCGGTGAAGTGACGGAAACGGTAAAATACATTGTTCGATGCCAGCAATGAGGCACAACCTACAGCTTCACCGATTTCGGCGGCAGTTGCTTCCTGTTCTTCAGCATATCTGGTAAAGTAAGCAGTAAGCGGGCCATTGTTATTATTTACGGCTGTTGCCAGGCCAAGCAGCGCACACTCTTTGGTGCTTAAATGTTCGGATGTAAGCGTGCTGGTAAAATTCAGCTTAAGATCGCGCAGGTAGCGTGATTCACCTTTCTCAAGCAGGCTAAGACTGTCGGTGCGGAAAGCGGTATCAAGGCCAAGACCCTGTAGTAATTCGTTTATTATTTCGGTAGATTCGTTCATTTCTTTAAATATTTGTGGAATAAAAAATCCCTGCATCCGTAAATGCAGGGACGTTATCACAGGTATACTTATACAGTTAAAGTTTCTTCGCCTTTAACCCAGTTGCAAGGGCAAAGCTCGTCGGTTTGTAAGCCGTCAAGTACGCGCAATACTTCTTTTACGTTACGGCCTACGCTTAAATCATTTACCGATACCCAACGGATAATGCCGGTAGGGTCGATAATGAAAGTAGCACGGTATGCGATTTTTTCGTTCGGTTCTAATATGCCCAGCTCTTCAGCTAACGATTTTGAAGTATCGGCAAGCATTGGGAATTTAAGGTCGCGCAAATCGGCGTGATCTCTTCTCCATGCAGCGTGAACAAATTCAGTATCGGTTGATGCACCAATCAGCCGGGTATCGCGGTCGCGGAACTCACCGTAGCTTTTGTTGAATTCAGCAATTTCGGTAGGGCACACAAAAGTAAAGTCTTTTGGCCACCAGAACATTACGGTCCAAACGTTATCGTCGTTTACCAGGTAATCAGAAGTAATAGTTTCAAACTCTTTTCCTTTTTCGATGCTTACAACAGCAGTTTTAGAGAATTGAGGGAATTTTTGACCTATAGTTAGCATATTTATATTGTTTGTTAAATTACAATGCAAATATACCGCTTTTTGATCGCCAGTTTTATAGGTAATTTTTATATATTATAGACATAAACTATAATACTTTATATTTTATATAATTTTTAGTAATATCATAAAATCTATTCCTTTTGCCGTTCGCCTAATTTAATAATTTGAAAAGTCCCGGTACAGAATTGCAAAAAGCATATTTTAAATCCCAATGTTCCTGATAAACCTGGTAAGCTCTTTGATCATTACCGATGGACAAATAATATATTTCATTTTAATCCCCCGTGTTTCAGTCCCTTAAGATCAACGCAAACAAAAGGAGCAATAAACACTCATTTTACATGTTTAAACAAAGGGCAAATAATTGCCTAAAAAGCAATTGCATTTGCTTTATATTAAATCGTTACCACAATACATGCAAAATCTTCTATGGAAATTACTAACAATGACCGATTATGCCCGTGCAAAAAGGCCGGGTGGGTCGAATTACAAAGAGTTCACAGGAGCAGTATCATGAAAACGTTATTTTTTTGGCTTCCGGTAAAAAAATATAAATGCTTTAAATGTTTGCGCAATAAGTGGGTATTGAGATAACTATGGAAGCTAAGTCTATTAGCTACTGTCACTAATACATTATTTAATTGCATATAAACGGTAAAAACCTATTTTTACCGTAGGAAATGTTTATTTCCGTACCTGGCTGGTTTACAATTAAATCCCGGCCCTCAATTTATTCCCAATTATATGCAACGACGTCATTTTGTAAAACTATCCGCAACGGCCACTGCGTCGCTTTTATTCAGCCGTATAACTTATGCCAGCGGCAATGCTGCAATAATAAACCACCCGGATGAGGCCTGGGCCAAAACCGATGGCGATTGGTTTCGCCTGAAGGCAGATGGGAAAGGCGGCTATGGTGCTAACGGCGTTGAAGCTGGTATTAAAACCAGCGGAAATTCGAGTGGTGTTTATATCCAATCGCAGAACCCGTTAGCCGGCGTAAGGTTGAAATGGAGCCACAAAACGGCAACAGCTGCAAAAATAGCCGGCGACCATTTTGAGCGAAGCTACGGCGACCTTGCCTGGCGCGGTCTTGAAAGTGGCGCGAAATGCCCCTGGTATATGCTGATTAACGATGGGCAACACACTGCCTGCTTCGGTGTAAAAACCGGGACCAATACCATTTGCTGGTGGACGGCAGGCGCTGATAATATCGAACTAACGCTCGACACACATTCAGGCGGGTCCCCTGTCCATTTGGGTGACCGTAAGCTGCATGTCGCAGACATTGTAACGATGCAAAGCGTAGTAGGCGAAAATGCTTATGCTGCCGACCATCGTTTTTGCAAGCTGATGTGCGATAAGCCCCGATTGCCCAAACAACCGGTTTATGGTATTAACGACTGGTACTTTGCCTATGGCGAAAACTCCTTCGACCTGATAAAGAAAATCACCGGCATGATGTCTGATCTGGTAACAGATACCAATAACAAGCCGTTTTCGGTTATCGATGCCGGCTGGGCTGAATATTCTCCGCTGCTTCCCGGCGATGGGGGCTGGAATGAGCGTTACGACAGGCCGAATGATAAGTTTAAAGATATGCACCTGATGGCAGACGAGATAAAAAAGCTTGGCATGCGCCCGGGAGTTTGGATACGCCCGTTATGCGCCCATCACGACGAAAATAAGAACTTGCTCGCTCCGTCCATTCCCGGTCGCGATGACCTTAAGGCGCCGATACTCGATCCGACTATTCCTGAAAATATCGAGCGCATTAAAAAGTATTTCGACGTTTACAGGCAATGGGGCATCGAGATGATAAAACATGATTACAGCACCTATGATATCTTTGGCCGCTGGGGCTCTAAAATGCTGGACACCATTACCGCGCCAAACTGGTCGTTTCACGATAATACCAAAACCAATGCAGAGATAATCAACCACCTTTATGGCTCGATACGTTCTGCAGCAGGCGATGGCATTTACATTATCGGTTGTAATACGGTAAGCCATCTTTCGGCTGGCCAGTTTGAGTTAAACCGTATAGGCGATGATACCAGCGGTCGCGAATGGCCGCGTGTTAAAAAGTATGGGGTAAATACCATGGCTTTCCGCCTGCCGCAACATAACGCATTTTATGCAGCCGATGGCGATTGCGTAGGTGTTACCAAAGACATTAGCTGGGAGCGCAACAAACAATGGATGCAACTATTGGCCGAAAGCGGTGCGCCATTGTTCATATCGCCACAACCCGATGCTACCGGCGCGGAACAGAAAAAGTATATCAAAGAATGCTTTGCACGTGCGGCAAAAGTTCAGCCAACCGGCGAGCCGTTGGATTGGATGACAAATCCGTTCCCTGCCAAGTGGAAATTGAATGGCAGGGTAGTTGACTTTAATTGGGATTAATAACTGTTTATGGAACACCAGGTTTGTCGGCTTTTAAAAAGTTGACAATCTCTATCCGTCATACCGTCATTGCAATGACGGCATGGTTACTAAAACATTCCAACTTTACAACATTTCAACCTTCCAACAATACAACAAAACAAAGTATATTTGCCTTTATGACTAAAGAACAAATCCAGGATTTAAGGGATAGAATAACTTCCCTGAGGAGGCATCTTTGACATCGATAAGAAACTCGATGCCTTACAACAGGAACAGGAAATAACCGTAGGCCCTCATTTTTGGGACCATCCGAAGGAAGCCGAAAAGGTGCTGGCTTCTATCAAAGTAAAAAAAGTTTGGACTGATGCCTTTCAAAAAGTAGCCTCGACAGTTGAGGATACCGGCGTGCTTCTTGAATTTTTCCAGGGCGGCGATGCTACCGAAGCCGAAATGCAGGAGCAATACAATGCCGCGATAAAGGGAGTTGAGGAGCTTGAATTTAAAAACATGCTCTCGGCCGAGGAAGACCAGTTGAATGCCGTATTGCAGATAACTGCGGGCGCAGGTGGTACCGAAAGCTGCGACTGGGCGGGCATGCTGATGCGCATGTACATTATGTGGGGCGAAAAGAACGGATACAAAGTAACTGAACAAGACTTCCAGGAAGGTGATGTAGCCGGTGTAAAAACTGTAACGCTTCAGCTTGAAGGTGATTTTGCATATGGCTACCTGAAAGGCGAAAATGGCGTGCACCGCCTGGTGCGTATTTCGCCGTTCGACTCCAATGCGAAGCGACATACCTCATTTGCGTCGGTTTACGTGTATCCGCTTGTTGATGATACCATAGAGATAGAGATTAACCCGGCTGAAATAGAGTTTGAAACCTTCCGCTCAGGCGGTGCAGGCGGACAGAACGTGAACAAGGTGGAAACCGCGGTACGTTTATATCACAAGCCATCTGGTATTATCATTAAAAACCAGGAATCGCGCTCGCAATTGCAGAATAAGGAAAATGCTATCCGGCTACTTAAATCGCAGCTGTATGAGATAGAGATGCGCAAACGCCAGGAAACCAGCAATGCCGTAGAAGGTAATAAAAAGAAAATTGAATGGGGCTCGCAGATACGCAATTATGTGCTGCACCCGTACAAGCTGGTGAAGGATTTACGCACCGACCATGAAACGTCAAATGCGTCGGCCGTGCTTGACGGCGAATTGAACGAATTCCTGAAAGCATATTTGATGGAGTTTGGAGGGGATAAATAAATAGAACCAAGAGTCAAGAAAGAAAGAATTATAATAATATATAAAGAATTAAGATAGAACCATAACTGCTGACGTTTGCTGTTTTGTCTTGATTCCTGACTCCTGGTTCTCCTAAATAAACCAACTATGAAAACAGCGTTATGTGCCCTAATGCTTTTTTCTGCTGCGGCCGGTGTGCGCGCGCAGGAAAAACCGATGCCTTTGTATCCCGATGGTGTTCCTAATTCCAAACCGACACCCAAAACCTATGTCGAAAAAAACGACAAGGATTGGATTACCAAAGTAAGCATCCCGACAATTACACCATACTTTCCGACGAATGGCACTGCGAATGGCGCTGCTATCGTGATATTTCCCGGCGGCTCTTATGCCGGGTTAGCCAGCGCCCATGAAGGCCGGGCGATAGGCGAGGCGTTTGCCAGCTTTGGCGTAACGGCGTTTGTGGTTAAATACCGCCTGCCAAGCGATAGCATAATGGTTAATAAAACTATCGGTCCGCTGCAGGATGCGCAGCAGGCCGTTATAACCGTTAGGCGTAACGCGGCTAAATGGGGGATTAATCCAAATAAAATAGGTATCATCGGCTTCTCGGCCGGCGGACACCTGGCCTCAACCGAGGGCACACATTTTGATAAAGTATTGGTTGACGATAAAGATAATGTGAGTGCCCGGCCCGATTTCATGATGTTGATCTATCCTGTTATTTCGTTTGGTCCGATGGCTCACGTTGGCTCACGCGAAAACCTTGCCGGCAAAACACCATCAGACGATATTATAAATCTTTACAGCAACGAGAAGCAGGTAACGGCTAACACACCGCCTACCTTTTTAATTCACGCACAGGATGATGATGTTGTTCCTGTTGAAAACAGCCTGCTATTTTACGAAGCATGCCTTAAAGCAAAAGTAAAAGCCGAAATGCACCTGTTTGAAGAAGGAGGCCACGGCTTTGGGCTCGTGGATCCGAAAAGCAAAAACCGCTGGATAGACTGGGCCAAAAACTGGCTGAGCGAGAACGGATTTTTGTAATGTTTTTAAATTGCTTTAACCCGGGGGACTGAAACCAGGGTTAAGCCTCAGATGTGTAAACTTTTTTCAGGACGATACATAATTAAGACTGTTCCAAGTGTTCCACCTGTACACAAGCGTTCCGCGGAACAGTACAGCAAAACGTCAACCTAAACCTGTATTAAAGTCTAATTGTGTAAACCCTTCAGTGTTCCGGGTGTTCCATCCGGAAAAGTGGAACGCTTTGATATTTGATTATGTAGTGCCGGCTTAACATAAATATTGCGCTCCAAAAATCATACTTTGGTGTTAAATTGACCTCAAATACCAAAATCACTCAAAAGTATGACCGTAAAGATGAACCAACACCTCAACTTTGCGCTATCAAAAACCATTAAAACTTTAACGTTATGAAAAAAAATGTACTTGTATTTGGTATTATAAGCGGTATTATCGCAGTGGTACCTATATTAATTTCCATTGGGATGGAATCAGCCAGCGCTAATTACAGTGGCGGCATGTGGGTGGGTTACACCTCAATGATAGTGGCCTTTTCGCTGATATTTGTAGGGATAAAAAATTTGAGGGATAAATTTAGCAATGGATTCATCAGCTTCGGCCAGGCTTTTAAAACAGGGGCAATAATTGCGTTAATCGGCTCAAGTGTATATGTAGCGGCGTGGCTGGTTGATTTTTACAATTTTCATCCGGACTTTATGAAGCAGTATGCCGCTAATGTGATCGCCCATGCAAAGGCCGCCGGTGATAGCCCGGCTCAAATTGCAGCGCAACAAGCCAAAATGGCAACATATACGGAAATGTACAAAAATCCATTAATGGTAATTGTTCTTACTTACATGGAAATATTACCAGTAGGCCTGGTTATCGCCCTTATAGCAGCGCTAATATTGAAACGAAAACAGGGAACCACACCAGGAATGGTTACGACATAAGTAGTAAATACTAAAAAAGCTTCCCGGTGCCAGGAAGCTTTTTTAATATTATTCAGGACCACCGCCACCCGGGAAACCGCCACCGCCGCCGTCTCCACCGCGACGGCCACCACCGCCGCCATTTCTAAATCCGCGTTGAGACGGATCTCCTACCGGTGCTTTGCCGGCAAATTTTTGAAGCCTCAGCGTAAAGGTTGCCAGGAAGTATCTCGACAGCCTGTTAACCTGTGTTTGGGTGATAGCGCTGGCTGAGGTTGACGATGAAAAACCGGTGTTCTGGTTCAGCAAGTCGAACGCCGAAACGCGGAATGTGCCCCTGTGATCTTTCAGGAACCTGCGCTCCAGGTAAACGTTAATTACGTTAGGGTTGGCAATTTTTACGTTTGATGTATACCCGTAGTTAGATACATGTGAGTAATCATAGCTGAATGTCCAGTCGCCAAAATAATTTTTGCCCACGATACCTGATGACCATGCCCTGATGTTCGATACCGCTTCAGTAAGCGGATTTACTACAGAGTTTTGCGTGCGGTTTATGCTATAATTGGTAAACGCCTGCGCATCGATATGGTCTGTAATATCAACCCTGAATGATAAACCAGGTGTAAACTGCAGGTTTTTGGCGATGTTCTTTTGCGTATGGAAATTGCCGAGACTGTCTGCATCTGTTAATAAGCCGATATTGTTGGTATAGGTAAGCTGCCCGCTAAGGTTTAAAGAAAATTTACGATTATCCCAGGGCTTCGAATAAGTGGCGCGGCCATTTATCGTATAGTAGCCATCTGCATTGGCATAAGTGGTTAAGATGGTATTCTGAAACCTTGGGTCGGGTTTATAAACTGTCGGGAAGGTGATGCTATTGGTCACTATCGAGTTTTGTACAGTCTGCAGGTTTGCCGAAATAAAGAATACATCGCCGGTGGTGAAGCTGAAGTTGTTATACCTTATCTGGAAGTTATTGGTAAACTGCGGCTTCAGATCCGGGTTACCCTGCACCGGGTACGAGGCATTGGAAAAGTCGGTAACCGGTTGCAGCTGGCTAAAGCTGGGTTGACTGCTGGAACCATTATAAAGAATGGTAAATGATTTGCTGCGCGAGAAGTTATACACGAACCTGGCGGCAGGTACTACATTAAAGGTAGACACGTGCGTGCTAACACCTGTTTGCGGAGAGTAGCCGTCAAGTACTGCAGGCTGCACGCCTACGCCCACAACCCAGTTATATTTTTTGTCGCTAAACCGGAAATTTAAACCAACCTTGTTTGTGGTAAAGCTATAGTTGTAGCGATTGCTCAGCGCACTGTCGCTTCTGAAACTAGCCGCGGTTGGGTCGTATAATGTATCGGTCTCTTTATTATTATTGGTATTCGAGCGGTTAAACGCGTAATTTAACTCGAGGTATGTGCGTTTGCCGATCGGCTCGAGGTATGAAAAATTAATACCATACGTTGTTGTACGGCTGTTTGTAAATATTACCTGGTTGGCCGGTGCGGTTGGCAAGCCGGAAGTAAAGTTATATAGCGGGTTTTGATATGAATCGCTTTTACCGCTGCTGATATTGGCGTTAATGCTCAAATTACGGCGCCCTTTGAAGCGGCGGTTGTACAAGGCATTAAAACCATAATTAGGAGACTGTGAATCGCCGGTGGTATTTGATGTGTAGGCCGAACTTACCGCTCCATTACGCACGAAGTTGACATTTTCAAACGAACTGCTATTGGTTCCTGAGTAGCTGAAGTTAGGTGTCACCTTTAAATAGTTAACCGTGTCAGGCTTCCACTCCATATTCCAGTTAAAACGGTGGTTTATCTTCTGGTCAGTTTCGTTACTGTTTTGATTTTGCGTTGACGGATTAGTTGGCGATGTATTTTGCTGCAACACGTTATTGAGGGTGTTGGTGGTATTGTCGGCAAAGCTGTAGCTGCCATAAACCGACAGCGTTTTACCCCATTGGTCGCGGAAGTTTGCACCGATAGAGTGCGCCTGGGTTTCGCCATTGGCTGTTGTTGTAAGGCTTCCCTGCGTTGCCCCGCCGCCGCCACGGCCTGCATTGCCACGACCGCCGCCACCACCGAAACCGCCGCCGCCACCGCCATTTCCACCACCACCGCCACCACCGGCTGTGCCGAATGAAAATGTATTTACATTGGTGTTGTTGACGCTTCCCAATATGGCAATTTGCTGGTCGCCTTTAAAATTGAAAGCATTTACTGAAGCTATATACCTGTTTTTATCAGCACCCTGATCAGATGGGAGCATGTCGCGGCCATCGCCAACTGTCGCCTGGCCAAAGTAGCCGTAGTTTTTATCCTTGCGGACGGTAATGTTCATTATCTTATCCGGGTCGCCGGTTTTAACGCCGGTTAAATTTGCCTGGTCGCCGTAGTCATCAATCATCTGGATATTATCAACCACGTCAGCCGGCAGGTTTTTAAGCGCGCTTTGCACATCGCCACCCATAAAATCCTTTCCGTTGATACGTACTTTGGTAACCTGTTTACCCTGTGTACTTACATTGCCGTTAATGTCTACATCAACACCGGGCAGCTTTTTTACCAGGTCTTCAACCGGTGCATTTTCGCGAACTTTATATGCGCTGGCCTGGTACTGTACAGTGTCTTCTTTAAGCGTTACCGGTATTACGCCAACTATAGTCACTTCATTGAGCATTTTAGCCTCTGCTTTCAAAACGATGGTACCCAAATCTGCAGGGCCGGTTAAATTATCCAAAGTATAGCGCCTTCTGAAACGCTGATAACCAATGTAGGTAACCGTAATAGTAATCTTGCTTCCTTTAATATTCTGAAAAACGAACTTTCCATTGATATCGGCAACAGATATGGTGCTGTCGCCTTTGTCTGACACGAGCTTAACGCTGGCCGAGGGTACTGAAAGCTTGGTTGAGTCAATAACGGTTCCGTGTATTTCGCGACCCGTTTGCGCGTAGGAAAACGTAATTGTTAAAAGTATAGATGCTATTGCAAGTAGTAGAGACTTCATTTTATTTTTTATGGACTATAGGGGGTTGACAGTTATTATAATATCCTTAAGACACAAACAGGATGCAAATGTTCAACTAAATTTTGCTAAAAGATTAATAATCATAGCATTGTTACATACCTGTAAAAAAGTTACACAGCAATAAAAAAAGCTCCCCGGATACCTTCCGGAGAGCTTATTATATATATAAAAGAGTATGAAGTACTTAAATAATATTTAAATCGGCTGCTGCTTAGTTTGACAAATGCAACGCGGCGGCAACTTCATTGAAATTCTTAACATTTAAATGCGGGTTGGCAGCGTTTAAGGTTGTTATGGCAGTACCCGGGATAACTACTACCCTAAAGTCGATACCGTTTGCCTGGGTAAAGTTTGCTTTCAGGTCGATGTATCCAACGCCATAGTCGTTAAAGGTAATGCTGTGGCCTGCTTCTGAATATGGCAATGCATACCAGCCAGTGTTCGAGCCCGTGTTGCGCAGGTAAACCAGCACGGTACCTTCGTCAACAATAGCCTGTGTTATTGCAGGTATGCTGAATTTGGTTAAGCCCGCAACAACAACTCCTTTGTTTATCAGTAAAAAGTTTTGAACGTCGGCATTTCCCGGGTCGCCTTTGTCACCTTTAGGACCTTGAGCACCTGTTGCTCCGGTTGCACCTGTTGCGCCTGTTGCTCCTTTAGCGCCGGTAGCGCCTGTTGCTCCGGTAGCGCCGGCAGCACCTGTATCGCCCTTGTCACCTTTAGGACCTTGTGCACCTGTTGCGCCTGTGGCTCCGGTAGCCCCTGTAGCACCTATCGGACCTTGTGCGCCTATTGGGCCTTGTGGCCCGGCCGCTCCGGTTGCACCAGTTGCCCCTGTAGCGCCTTGTGCTCCGGTTGCACCTGTTGCGCCCTGGGCTCCCTGAGCACCTGCTGCGCCGGTATCACCTTTATCGCCTTTGTCGCCTTTATCACCCTGAGGGCCCACCGGGCCTCCTGCAGGCCCGGCAGGACCTTGTGGGCCTGCAGCACCGGTTGCGCCCGTTGCTCCTTGCGAGCCGGTTGCGCCCGTTTCGCCTTGTGGGCCGGCTGTTTTGTCCTTTTTGCAAGCAGTTATGCTGAAGAGGCAGAAGAATAAAATTGGTAGTAAAAGTCTAATTGGTTTCATACTTAAAGTAATTATATTTATTGTTTATCACAGCTTTCTACGGCTAGGTTTTCTAATAGGTTACAATTTTTGCTTTTTCAACATAAGTTTTCCACAATTTATATATAAATCATAGCTAACAAGCAGTGCTTTATCCAACAATTGTTTAAAACTCGCTTAGCATTTTGGTAACAATATGGCATGATTTTCGTTAAGCATTGGGCAAAACATTAACCTATGGCTAACATTAATAAAAACCTGCACGCCAAAGTGCATAACTGGATCGACGCGATCGGTTTCCGGTTCAACGGTTCGCAAACCAGCGACAACGTTACTACCAACCATTATTTTTTTGAAACCTTCAATTTTTTTGAAAGAGCGAAAAATAATGACTTAAAAAATTCCAAGTTCCTTTGCTTTGATGCTTACGGACAATCCATCCATGTAAAGTCGCTACTTGATTTGCAGACTGCCTTCTTTGAGAACATAAGTCAGTTATAGTGATTAAGGGCCGAAGATTAGAGATTAGTTGGGGATGGAGATTAGATGTGCAATTGATAAAATATACTGGTAAATAGTTAGCCAACTATTTAGGTTACCGGTTATTGTCAAAAGGTTAGGTTAATTTAACATACGTATTTTATTAAGGACGATATAAAAACGTCCCGTCTGTTTTACCGGACGGGACGTTTTATTTTATAACCTATCGTTCCAAAAGTCAATCATTTTTCATCTTGACTCTTGGTTTCCTCTTCTTAATATTGCTCCAATTCGTTAACCGGAACGGCTTCCGTTATACCACGACCGGCAGCCGGGATATTGACAATCGGCCGGGTTGGATTAAGGGTTTCCTTTATTCTTGCATGTAAGTCGATGTAATGCGCGGTGGTAATGGCATCGCCTCCTTTTGGAAGCTTGGCATCAATTACCTTTAATTCGGCGCGTACCATCGGCCTGATGTCAGAAAGCGTCATATTGATTGGTGTAAGACCGAAATTAGCCAGAACCGACGCCGGGAAGCCAGGTATACCGCGGAAGTCGTCATTCAGCAGGCCTTTCAGGTCCTCAATATACGCCCTTTGCAGGTTGCGTTTAAACGCATCCGGGCGACCGGCAGTGAATATGCCGTCGCGCAGGTCGTTAAATAAATCGGCTACGGTGTACGCTTTTGCGCCATTGCGTGTCTCATTATCGTACATACGCGACAGGCGTGATTGTGAAAGCACGTTTGCCAGCGTACCTGTTTGGATACCTTTTATACGATTAATGGTTACACCGTTATCAAATTTGGCAAGTTCCTCGCTATTGATCATCCACATTGGAGTAGTGAATGCTTCTTTGTTAAAGAATGCAACCGCATCATGCTGAAGGTTCTTCGGAACGAAATCATAAACAGGGCCTTTCTGGTCGTAGGTTTTAAAGTTCTCGTTCATACCGCCGATGTTGGTAGCAACGTGGCCCATATAACGGCTAAACTGGTTTAATACCTCGTTATAAATTTCCTGCAAATCATCATAGTCCTCACCTTGCTGGTAGGTCCACTGCTCAACGTTTGGTAAAATACGTTTCAGGTTAGCGATGCCGTAGGTACTTGCCTTCATGGCATTATCGCCCAGGTCTTCGTTTTGCAAGCGTGGGTCAATGCTGGTGCCCTGGCGGCCATAATAGTATAGCGGGTTACCGGCTCTTTCCTTTGTCCAGGCGTCTAAAGTTTCTTTTTCCTGTTTAACAGACTTTTTGCCCGGAAACCAGGTATAGCCCCATTTAATAGCCCATTTATCGTACTCGCCAATTTGCGGGTACAGGTGGGTTACACCATCGCCCGGCTGCGCGATATAGTTAAAGCGGGCATAATCCATAATTGATGGCGCTGTGCCATGTTTGTCGGTAAATGATTTTGAACGCAGCGAATCAACCGGGTAAGCGTAGCTTGAACCAAAGTTGTGCGGCAGGCCAAGCGTGTGACCGATCTCGTGCGATGACACAAACCGGATCAGCTCGCCCATTTGCTCATCGGTAAATTTGGCTTTGCGTGCTTCCGGATTTACGGCAGCGGTTTGTACAAAGTACCAATCGCGCAGCAATAGCATAACATTGTGGTACCAGCCTACATGGCTTTCCAGGATTTCACCCGAGCGCGGGTCGGCCTCATGCGGACCGTAAGCATTTAAAACATTTGATGCAAAATAACGAACCACACTGTAACGTGCATCCTCGGTGCTGAACTCAGGGTCCTCTTTGGCAGTAGGGGCGGGTTTTCCCGCAATTGCATTTTTGAAACCGGCGGCTTCGAAAGCTACGTTCCAGTCGTTGATGCCCTGTATCAGGTAGGGTACCCATTTTTTAGGGGTAGCCGGGTCTATATAAAATACAATCTGTTTTTTAGGTTCTACCAACTCACCACGACCGTAAGCAGCCTCATCTTTAGGCTCCAGTTTCCAGCGGTGGATGTATGAGGTTAAATCGGCCTTTTGCGCGTCGCTGCCATAGTCTGTCTGGCTTTGGCCGAAAAACCCAACCCTGTTATCGCTCAGGCGCGGCTTGGTTGGTGTTTTCGGCAACAGCAGCATCGAGGTGTTCAGCTCGAAGGTAATAGCAGCATTGCTGTTATCGGTTGGCGACTCACCCGCGCGGTAGGTTTTTAATACATGTGTCTCGATATTGATCGGGAAGCTTTTAATGGTGTCGATGTAGGAACGTGCGTTATCTATTGCCGAAATCTTGTATGCTTTTTTCAGGTCATCAGAAATACCTATTGCAGCTATATCGCCATTATAAAAATCGGTAACATCAACCACCACGCCCGTAGTGTCTTTGTTGTACGCTTTTATGTCGAATGATGCCAGCACCACGTCGAGGTTAGAGTTTTTAACCGATTTGTACATGTCGCTGGTACTGTCGGCGCGGATGGAATAGCTGGGCACGCGGATAAACACCTGCTTATCATGACGCTGCCATTTCCATACCTGCGAGTTCTGCGACTCGCCGCCATATTGCTGGAACGGTACCTTGATGTTGGCCGGTGTTTTTGCCAGGCGGGTAACCACCAGCATTTCGCGGTTCAGCATCGAGTCGGGGATTTCGTAATAATACTTGCCTTCAACCTTGTAGGTTTTGAAGAGGCCGCTGTCCACTTTGGTTTTGGCCGGGATAACGTCGCTGAATTTCTTTATCCCTTCTTTTTTAGCCGGGCCAACGGTAGCCGTAGCCGTGGAACCACCCGGGGTGGTAGTGGTTTTTAGCGTTACCGTTTGCGCGGTCTCCTTTTTAGTACGGCAGGAGCCTGCAGATACGGCAACCGCAATTGCTGTGAGGT
The DNA here is from genome assembly GCA_040389845.1 of Bacteroidota bacterium. Lineage (GTDB taxonomy): Bacteria > Bacteroidota > Bacteroidia > Sphingobacteriales > Sphingobacteriaceae > Mucilaginibacter. The sequence goes on along the minus strand of JAZJZL010000205.1, from coordinate 7,115 downwards.
ACAAATAACCGTTTGTACGTAAATGTTTAATCATATCAATTTGGTCAGTTAATTAAGTTTAACGTAAAGTGTAAACTTATGCAAAATACAAAGCATTTGGCAATAGCAACATTTATGTTACAATCTACTAAAAAAATCACCCTTTAAGGGGGATGTTAGTGTATTGGGCGCACTGCCGGGCAAAGGCACCGCTTGCAAAACCAACCGCCCCGGTGTTCCATTTTCCCGCGCGGAACACCTGGAACGCTACACAAAGCATTGATTATCAGATGTTTTTATTTTTTATTGTTTGTAAGTTATTGATAGTGAATTTATTCCGTATTTAAATCATCATCGTACCGGTCAAATTGTAGTTTACAATTTTTGGCCGAAGCACTTGTCTGATCCTTATATCACATCGGTTAAAACCCTACTGCAATAATTCTGGGCTGCTCATATATGATTGCCGCCGGTTTTAACCCTTGGGTGTTCGAAACCTTTTGACACCTGCCTTTTTCGCGATGGGTTTTACCCATCATCATCACAGCCCTCAAATGCACAAGCGCCTCAAACACCCTCGTCCTTTTAACCCGTGCGATAGCTATATATATTTAAAAAAAATCCCTTTTAATTATAAAATTATTGCCTACATTCGTTCAAACCTTAAACTATGTCACGCCATTTATATATTCAGCATAATTTTCCTTCTGTAGCCGTCCCGGTGCAATCAATATTGCAAACCGAAAGAACGTTAGCCCGCGCCGTTAATTTCGATGGTGTTAATTGGCGTAACCGGCTAAAAATCTAAGGCGATTGCCTGCGTTTACTTAAAACAATGCAGCATGTAATCCCCGCAAATCCAATAATAACCTTATTACCCCATAATTAAACCTCAATCACATGATACCTAAAAAAGTAAAACCCCGCCTGTCTAAGTTGAGTATCGTTACGCTTGTATTGGTGCTGTTATTTTCAGGATTGATCATCGCGCAATGGAGCTGCAGCGGCTCCGGAAAAGGCAATAACGGCAGCGACAGCGCTTCAAAACCGCCAACCGCCGGATCGGGATCCGGTATAACACCGGCTATCAGCGGTAATGTGCCAACAGAAGTCAACATCCCCAATCCCGACTCAAATGCGGTAAATAACCGCCCTGCGTTTGACGTGTTCAGCTGGCAAACCTTTATAGCGCTTTGCTGGCCTGTAGATACCGCCAAACGTGGAGTGCCGCTAACCCCTGATGATCCTAATACGATGCTGAAGATGACTAACTCTACGCCTGTTGTATGGACAAGCTACAAAAACCAATGGGACCTTTTTGGCCAGGGAAACAACACGCCGTCTGCCTGGAACTCGTGGGCCGACCCTGTTAACCTGTGCACCAATCAGCCGGTTAAGCACGTGTTCGGGTCAGCAAAAAGTGACATGCTGCCGGGCGAAGGCAACGAATCGCTATCGGTACCACTGATAGACCAGCGTAAAAATTATGCGCTTTACGAGATCCGTTATAACGAGGTTCAATATAATTTCATCGTTAATAACAGCCTTTACTTCAGCAAAAACCTGTATAACTACCAAAAAGCCAATGGCGGGGCGGTAACCATGCCTATCAGCAATAAAACTACTCAAGGCTCAATACTCATAAAGGCCGCCTGGAAACACATTACCCCCCAGGATGACCCAAGCAGGTATTACATAATAAACGAAATAGTTTACGACCCTGTAACCAAAAAATGCACCAAAGAAATGATGGGGCTGGTTGGGCTGCATATCGCTCAAAAGGTCGACCAATTTGGCGAGTGGGTATGGTCGTCATTTGAACAGGTAGATAACGTGCCCGGTGCGGCTAATGCAAAGGCGCCTTATACCTTTAATAACGGAACCAACGTACCTTCAACAACCAACCACGGTTTCGCCAATAAGCCAACCAGCAAAGTATTGAATCCCGACAGCGCCTCAAGGGTGCCTGTGCAAGTGGTAAGGCTCAATGAGATCCCTACCACCCCGTCAGTTAATAATACTGTGGATATAAATAAAATATACCAGGCGGCTTTATCGGGCACATGGCTTAAATATTACCAGTTGGTTATTACACAATGGCCGTCAAACGCGGGGCAGTTTAAGCAGTTTACACAAAACGGTATTTATCCGGCCGATTGCGGCGGAGCCTTCCCGGTAAACAATTGCGTTAACGTTACCATGGAAACTTATTTTCAAAATATGAACGATGCGGCCGGAGCGGGTGGAAACTCGTGCATGAGCTGCCATTACCAGGCGCCGAACACAGACTTTAGCTGGTCGCTTCAATTACGCTCTCATTAATAAAAACTTTCAAAAATATCTAATTCACTTACTTAAAGCTATCTAATACAATGGCAGATAATCAGGAAACACCCCAGGATTGGTTTATGTACCATGGCGGCTATGGCCACGGGGGCAATGCGGGCAGCGGCAGCCCGCTAACAAGCGAAACCGTCAGCTCGTCACAATTTCAATTGCTAAACAACATTCAAACCAACGGATGTGTACTATCGGTACCGGCAATTGTCGACGGTTTTATTTATGTGGGATTAGGCAATAGCCACGATGCCCCAGGATCTGTTGGCGGCTCGCTTCAAAAGTATGATATAACAACCGGCGACAAAGTGGCTGAATATACCTGGCCCATCGCACTTATCGACAGGGACTCGCACGGGTTTACCGGCATGGGCTGCACCCCCACGGTAATAAACGGGTTTGTTTACTTTGTTGGCTTTAATGCAACGCTGTATTGCCTCAACCAGTCGGACCTGTCGCTGGTATGGTCAACAGATCTCAGGTACGCCGATGCCGCTCATAACCAGCCTACCACCAATACCTTGGGCATGGCTCAGGGCAATCCTCCGGCCGCGGGCTGGTCCAGCCCTTTGGTAGTAAGTTTACCTGCCGGACCACGAATTTTCCTGGGGATAGGCGAGGGCGAAAACCCAAGCCTGTTCAGCTTTATCTTTTGTCTTGATGGTAATACCGGTGATGTTGTCTGGATATATTGCACCAATCAATTTGTCGCAGGCCAGCCAAACCTGGTTAACCATTTGCCCGCAGAAGTTTTGGGTGATAGTGTACCCGCGATGTACACCTCAGTTGCAGGCGAACCCGTTTGCCGGGGATGCTCGGTATGGGCCGCCATTGCTTACAGTGCTGATACCGGGCTAATCTACGCCTCAACCGGGCAGCCTGCATCTCCAACCAACCCGAATATAGACCAGGGCTTGCCAACGGTGGGGTGGTCGTCTGGCATACTTGCGCTAAACGCCATCAGTGGCGACTTTGTAGCCTTTACACAAATGCCACATGCCACCTCTTACAGGCCTAGCGACCTTGACGTAGATATCGGCAGCGCGCCAACGCTCTTTAATCAGCCGGGCAACGGTCTGGTAGTCGGCGTAGGCTGCAAAAACGGAGGCTTTATGGTATGCGATGCTGAAAAACTGGCTCTTATCGGATCAATTTCCTTGCTTCCGCGATTTAATAACGGCACGCAGATACCAGAAGTTGACCCTCACCCAACAGATCAGAACTCCCTTAATCCGCCGGTAACTAATGAAGTCTCGAATGCCAACCTCGCCGAGAATTTTTCCGGTCCTTTCAATACAGCCGCGGTCGATCCTATATCGGGAACGCTGTTTATTGGCATTGGCGGGCCGAATTACCACAACGCATCGCCGGGGATCGACTTTAACTCCACCCCTTTTATGAAAGCGATAAAGTGGGATACGCTGGCTGATGCCTGGCCTATGGATGGCTCAGACCCTGCCAAATATGCCAACGTAGGTGCATCAATGTACACAAATGCCGGCGAAAGCGGCTTAAGCTCGCCCGCAGTGGTAAACGATGTGGTGTTTGTAACTACCTCCAAAGTTTCTATATACGCTTTTAAAGTTTCTGATGGCACTTTGCTTTGGAGCAACGATATAGGCAACCAAACCATGGGCTTTAACGGCGGCTACGGCTACAGCCTCGGCCCTGCAATATGGGGAAGCTATGTGGTTGCGGGCGCATTGATACAAGGGTTAAATGGCGGAGTGCTGAATATATATGGCCTAAAACCAGCCACGTCATGATAACTGTTCTTATCCTGGGCATTTTCGGGGGCACAGACAGCCTGCAGGTAGCATCGGCTATGGGAATGGCTGGGATGCAGCGTAAGCGAAGGTGGCTGCTTGCGGCATCATTGGTATTTTTCGATACGTTAATGACGCTGGTGGGGCTGGAGATAGGCCACGGTTTAAGCAGCCTGTTCGAAAGGTTTAGCAACTGGCTGGCCCCGGTTTGCATCCTGGCCCTGGGAATTTACATTGTAGTGCGCGAGTTTACCGAGACTGACAACATTGAGCTGGTTAACAAAAAGTGGCTGCTTATTGTGCTGCCGCTGGTAATGAGCATAGATAACCTGTTTGCAGGCTTAGGGCTTGGCACAGCTGGATACCCGGTTGTTTCCTCGGCCTTGATATTGGGGCTTTGTTCCGGGCTGATGTGCCTTGCCGGTCATCTGATCGGCAATAAGCTCCGTAACCTGGTGCCAAATAAAATGGGGATTGTCGGCGGCTTGTACCTGGTTGGCCTGGCTATATTTTTACTAATTAAAAACTAACTATATGAAGGAATTGGTCGCGGAAGGATTGTCTTTTCCGACAAGTTTATGTTTTGACACCGAGGGTAATGCTTATGTTGCCGAATCCGGATTACCATGGGACGGCGCCGCTAGGGGCGGGAAAGTTTATCAAATAGAACAGGACGGCAGCAAAAAACTTTTAGCAGAAGGGTTGCGCCACCCGGTAAACGGTCTGTGCTGGCATGAGGGAGGCTTGATAGTTTCCGAAGGCGGTTACCCCGGCCGCATCAGTAAAATAAATAATAAAACAGGGGAACGGCATACCGTACTGGACAACCTGCCGGGCATGGGCAATTACCACACCAATATGGTGGTTCCCGGTCCCGACGGAAAATTCTACTTCAGCCAGGGGGCGCTTACCAACCTGGGCGTCATCGGGCTTGATGCTTACCAATTAGGATGGCTGGGGCACCTGCCGCATAATTGCGATGCACCGGGCTACCCGGTTACTTTGGTGGGGCAAACTTTTGAAACCCCGGATCCGCTTTCGGCTGAAAAAGGGCAGAAGGCTCATACAGGTGCTTTCTCCGAGTTCGGCAAAGCACATGCGCCCGGAACCCGGATAGAACCCGCATTGCCCTGCACAGCGGCGGTAATGCGCTGCAACCCCGACGGCAGCGAGCTGGAATTGTTTGCCTGGGGCATCCGTAACGCTTACGGCCTTGGGTTTTTACCCGATGGCCGCCTGATAGCCACAGACCAGGGCTCGGACGACCGCGGCAGCCGCCCGATAGGGCATGTGCCCGAACTGCTGTTTGAAGTGAAGAAAGATGCCTGGTACGGATGGCCTGATTTTATCGGTGGTATCCCGGTAACCGACGAGCGGTTTGTACCGTCGCGCGGCCCCGCGCTTGATTTTGTGCTAAGCAACCATGATGAGTTGCCGGCGCCCGAGAAACCTGTACTGGTACTGCCCGCTAACAGTGCCGCAACAAAGTTCGATGCGCTGCCGCCAACACATAACAAATATCCCGGGCAGCTTATATTGGCGCTGTTTGGTGATGAAAAGCCGATGACCGCGCCACCCGGATTTAAGGTTGGCCGCAATATATCAAGGATCGACCCGGCAGATTGGTCGCACCACCCGCTGCCCGATCTGCAGCTGAACCGCCCGATAGATGTGCGGTATAATTCGCTGGACGACTCGGTCTGGATCGTTGATTTCGGTGAATTTGAAATGAGCGCAACCGGTGTTGAAGCAAAAAAAGAAAGCGGAAAGATCTGGAAAATAGCAGCTTCGGAACTTTTTTAAAATAGAATTTAAACTCAAAAACCTAAAATAAGCTATCATGGCAGAAACGACAGTAACTTTTGGCAATGACATCTTGCCGATGTTCGCAAAATGGCAATCGAGGATGATCTGGCGGCTGGACCTGACCAGCTACGAGGATGTGAAAATGAACGCTGATGCTATACTTGCTCAGCTACAGGCTAACGCAATGCCGCCGCCGCCTTATGACCCGCTCACCCCGGAACAATGTGCAACATTTCAAACATGGATGAATGAGGGATACCCTCAATAGTATTACCTAAACTTAATTGATATGAAACCAGAAAATTTTTCAGTTATCGGTACCTGGGCCATGGTAGAGGCCTGGGATGTTGGGGATAACCCAGCGCAGCCTACAACCAAAAGCTACCCATGGGGCAACCCCTCGGCCGGCTATTGGGTGTTTGATACCAGCGGGCACTTTGGCCTTATGATAGCGCCAAACCCGGCATTGCCTATACCGGCAGATCCGTTTTCAGGAGCGCCGCAGCCCGGCTGGCTCAATCCAACCGCGCCGTGGGCTGTCCCCAACCAATTGTTTTTGGAAACCTTTGTTACCGCAAGCCCTTACGCCTATTTCGGCACCTACACCGTAGCAATGGACCATGGGAGCCTGCTGAAAGGAAATTTGCTGCTAACAGTATCGAACGATATTATGCGTGGCTACACCGGCACCGTACAAACACGCCCTTTCACGTTCGACGGCCATAATTTTATAAATGTGGGTAACCCCGGCGATGGCAAAACAAGCGGGGATTACCTGCGCAGGCTGCAGCGGCTTACCTGATGGGTAAAAACAGCGCTCGTCTTTAAAGCGTGTACCCGATATTTAGCATAGCATTGGCCGGCGCCCCCGACCATTTGCTTACATTATTGTAAGCGCTTGTCCAATACGTTTTATTGGTGATATTATTGAAGTTGACCGCGATCTTAAAATGGTTGTGCTTATAAAACGTACCGCCATTAAAAATCACATAGCCGGGCAACTTAACATCAGGGTCAAGCGTGTTGCGCGAACTAAGGGACGAATGCCCGCCCATTAAGCCAAAGCCTTTTAAAGCGCCTTTGGCAAAGGTGTATTTTATCCAGCTGCCGCTGATATTTTTCGGTGCATTTTCGGCAATGGTGCCGATAAGCGATTGGTCGGTACTTTTGCTGATAATGGCCCGGCAATAGGCGTAAGACAAGCTGACACTAAGGTTAGGAAGGATA
>JAZJZL010000204.1:2143-12052 GCA_040389845.1 Bacteroidota bacterium | reverse complement strand
AATTCCGCCCGTATTTCGCCGCCGGATTGTGCTATTACGCTGCTCAAGCTGGTTTTTACATCGGTAAAAATTTCTGTTAAGTCTACTATTTCTTTTTTTTCGCTGATGTCGTTCTTTAACTGCAAAATGGTGTGTAAATCGGTTATTACATCATCAAGCTTATTTATAGACTGTGCCAGCCCATCAACAAAGCTTTCTCGTTCTGCCGGGGTAAGCTCCTCGTCTTTCAGCATCTGCGCACAGCCCATAATATTCGCCACCGGCGAGCGCAGGTTATGCGATATAATGTAGGTAAACTGTTCCAGGTTTTTATTTTGCTTAACCAGGTCATCAATCAGCCGACTGCGCTCCGCCTCATTATTTTTGCGCTCGGTTATATCCTGCATTGCACCTACTATCCGCAGCGGTGTTTTATCTTTATCATATATAGCGTACCCGCGGTCGTAAACGTTTGCGATTGTGCCATCACTTTTAAAGTAGCGGTATTCTTCTTCCCAAATCTCGCTTTCGCGTTTTGTTATAACTTCTTCAATGCTTTTTATCACCCGCTCAGCATCATCGGGGTGTAGCTTATTTTTCCAGCCCTTAAAATCCCCGGTATTTTTTTCTAGCTTATAGCCAAATATTTTCTGGTAGCCTTCTCCCCATTGTATGTTGTAGGTTTTAAGATCCATATCCCATATCGCATCGTTTGTCGCTTTTACTACATACTGGTAACGTTCATTGCTGCTAAGTAGCGATGCCATTACATGGGTAAGCTCGTCATTGGCTTTTTTTAAGTTTTCCTGGTATAAAAACTCTGTCGTAATATCACGGTCCACCACAAGGCTACCTATTATCCCGCCATCTTCATCCCTGATAGGTGAGGCAGAAATGGACAAATAAACCCGGCCCTTTTTTGGGTTTTTAATAAGATATATCTCATCTTTTATCTTTTCGCCATGCAATGCCCTCACAATAGGCAATTTATCGGTGGGAATTAATGAACTGCCCTCCCTGTCATATATATTAAAGCTCTTTGCCCAATCGTACGTTTTTGAATCAACCGGCTGGACGCCCAGCATCTCAATCATCGCGTTATTAAATATCACAAACTGTCCCTGCTTATTGGTAACCGCCACGCCCTCGTTGGTATTATCAACAACCGCATTTAAAAGCCGCTGGCGCACAAAGGCCTGGCGCTCGCTGGCACGTTGTTCGGATATATCGATAAGATTGATGCTTGTACGGAGCTCGCCGTTTTCATCTGTAAATAATACTGACGAAGCCTCGCAGGCAAACCGCTCGCCATTTTTCCTGATACCTGTTAATTCGCCCTTAACTGTACCATGTATCGACCTCGTATCCAAAAAGGTCTTCGTTTTTGGGTCCGTCAGGTCAATTATACCGGCACGGCCCAATTTTTTAAGTTCTTCCTTAGTATACCCGAAAATATCAGATGCGGCCTGGTTAGCGTCCAAAATAGTCCCGTCCGGAATGGCGAAAAATATCGCGCTCAGCGAATTATCAAAGATAGCCTTGTAATAATTACTGTTTTTACCGGTTCCGTCGGCAGGGGGTATTATCATCTTAATAGTTAAAAGTTTACTTATACGATAAGGTTTGTAATAGGTTAGTTACAAACCTATACCCGAAGGTATAAATTTTTGAATAGTAAACTGCGAAGCCGTGATAATAAAACCGTACTGGTATTGGCATGAGATGGTGTTGCCGACAGAAGAGATGAACCGCCTGCGGATATCATGCAGATACATCAAAGTTTGGATGGGGAGGATGTTGTGAGTACCGGTAAGGAAAAGAAATGATCGGCGGCGAACAGATTTGTCAACTTTTTAAAAGTTGACAAATCTAAATTTATTCATCCGTCCTAATCCCTAAAATCCTTTAATCCCGGTTCCGGTTTTACTCCAACAACAGCGCATCCTCATCATCCGTCAAGCTCAACTGTATTACATCGCTGCCGGCAATGCCTTCTACGGAACCCTGTATATGTGCAGCATTCAGCAGTACCTTTTCCAGTTGCTTTTCACGCGCTTTCCATAGTTTTTCCATGGCATCGCGTTCACGTTGGATGCTTACACGCATTTGCATGAAACCTTCGCGGATTGCTTTCCATTGTTCGCTGAACTCCCTGCTGGTAAGGTAATCATACAGCAGGTGCATTTTGTCGCCCTTATTATCCTGCGACTTGGAGAGATTATTCAGTTTAATAATACCATCGCGCAGAATATATGCGACTGCCTTTACCTCATCGAACGAACATATCCAAACCCCATCCCGCTCGCCGAAGCAGTCCATGCCTTTGGGGTAGCACTGGCTAACAATTACGGCTACATCAACACCTATGTTGCGCATGTCTTTTTTGAGCTTTTCAATCCAGTCGGCGCCGAAATCTTTGGTGCGTTTGCTTTCATAAATTATGCGCCCGCATTCCTGCCCAAACTGGTTGCGAACGGTCTGCACACAATCGGCGCCACGCACGCCTTTGCCAACTTCGGCGATTACGTCAAAGGGGAAATTAGAGCGGAGCAATTCTTCAAGTATAAGTTCCTGCACTTCGCCTTGCAGCTGCGTAGAGCCTTGTTCGGCTTTGCGTTTCATTTCCTCGGCCAGCTTTTTCTGGTCGTCCAGCTGTTTTTCAAGCTCTTTAACTTTTAGCTGGTAGTCGGTATCTTTAAGGCTGAATTTTTCGGTCTCCTGCTTGCGTATTTGGTCGGTAAGCTCGTTACGCTGTTCCTGCAATTTACGTTGAAGGGCCAACTCGAGTTCCTGTTCCTTATCTACTAATGCTTTTTCCTTCTGTAAGAACTCCAGTTCTTTCTGGCGGGACAGCTTTAGCTTTTCGTCTTTTTCAGTAACGCTGTTTTGCAACATCAGCATTTGATTTTCAAAATCGGTAGCTATGGTTTTGCGCAGATTTTGCTCAACGCTAAGCTGCAACTGCTTTTTCTCTTCGGCCAGGCGCTGCTCAAATTGCTGCGCCTGTTGGTTTTGCCGGGTTGTAAAATCATTTTCCTTTTTGCGGTATTCCTCCTCTTTCTGCTGGGTGTACTCCACCATCTTAACCCTGAGTTCCTTTTTGTACTCCTCGGCCATCACTTCTTCTATCGGGAACGGCACCCCGCAGCTGGGGCATTTCACTTCTGTCGCCATAATTTTAATCAGGCGTTAAAGATAGGGGTTATAGTTCATGGTTCATAGTTCATAGAAGAGCCAAGAATAAAGAGCCAGGAACAAAGAATCAAGAGCCAAGATTCAAGAACCAAGACAAATAGCGGAGATATTTCTAAACCTGTCTTCTATGCGATATGCAGGTTAGCCAGTTATCGGGATAGCTTTGAACTACAGGCCTTCGTGCAATAAATTCATAACCTTTTTAAAATTTTCTGAAAGTTAGTTTAAAAACTATACCTTTAGTTTTTAAACTAACCCAATGAAAACACTATACCTGGTTTTATTCTGTAGCCTCATATTCGGGTTGACATCATCAGCCCAAACAGCAAAGCACGATACCGTTCTCATTCAAAAGATAGACTCCATGTTTAAGGACGACCAGTTTTGGCGCAAGGAGTACGATAAAATCGTCAAAAAACAGACAACTTACAGCGAAGAAACCATTAACAGAAATTGGGCCGTGGCCGATAGCATTAATGAAATAAAAGCGAAAGCCATAATTGCTAAATATGGTTACCCGGGTTTTAACCTGGTAGGGGAGTGGTCGAACGATTTTTGGGCGATAGTGCAGCACTGTGATGACGACATATCTTTCCAGGAGCAGGTTTTGGCATTAATGAAAATTGAAGTCGCAAAAAATAACGCCGATAAAAACAATTACGCCTACCTTACGGACAGGGTATTGGTTAACAAAAAGCAAAAGCAAATTTACGGCACGCAAATTCACGTCGACCTTAAAACCCATAAGGCTGAACCATTCCCGTTGAAATATCCTAAACAGGTTGACGCTTTGCGAAAGAAAATGGGTTTGGGGCCATTGAAGGATTATTTGAAGCTGTTTCAGTAGTCTGTTTGTAGATTGGCAAAACCAATTTAGCCCGTAACGAAAACGACCCCAAAAACGGGCATAATGCGTTTTGCCTGTAACAAAAAAGGGGGTCAAAACGGGCAAAAGTCGTTTTACCCATCTACAAAAACAGACCCTTAACGGGTCAGAACCATTATGGCCATTCGGTCTGAAACCTCGGTCTGTAGCATTTTTTCAAAGAAAATCGCTGGATTTTGCCTCGTTTTATCGGATTTCGGCCTCAAACTTTTTGAAAAACTTCAGACAGTGCTTTCTATGTGGGCTGGTCGCGTCTTTCGTTCATACTGCACGAGGCCTTAATCGCGGCCTGCACTGAGGCTCTCGAAGTGCAGGTTTCCACTTCAGCCGGGTTTAGTTAGAGGGTCTTGTTCTGTAAAGGAAGGAATAGGTGCTCAAATTTACAAAATGCGGATGGTTAAAATGGTGACAGGGTTTTGTCAGCAGCGAAAGAAAAACACGGGCCAGTGCGATTTCCCTCTTGAAGGGGAGGAGGGGTGTGTTTGCGGAGACGTTTGATTTAAGGATGCTTGCTGGTACCCCGATGCAAACGACATACGCACGAGGAATGCGGGCTAACACACCCCTGCCCCTCTCAAGAGGGGAACCCCTCGCTCAGTCCCTTTTTAATTAATAGTAAAATCAATCCCTCAAGCCGCATCCCAATCCTCTCCCTAAACTAAATTTCAATTTTCCATACAACCAATCATTTTTATTATAAATTTGAAAACGCTGATGGCCGGAAATGCCGCCACCGCGTCCAATTATATACCGGTTAAACCTGATATGAAAAAAAGATTGTTTTTTACGGCTTGCTGCCTGTTAACGGCATTGGGCTCTTTTGCGCAGATTCCTGCCCTGGGGCGCGTAGAACCCATGTTTTGGTGGGTTGGTATGCATAATCCCAACGTGCAATTGCTGGTTCACGGCAACAATATTTCGGCCCGTAAAGTGGAGCTGAAATACCCCGGTGTAACGGTTGTTGCGGTGCACAAAGTTGAAAATCCTAATTATCTTTTTGTGGATTTACGCGTTTCCTCAGGCACTACTCCGGGAACGTTCCCGATAAAATTTATTAAAGCCGGTGAAAAGCCATTAATTTATAGTTATGCGCTCAAGGCCCGTAACCATTCGACGGACCGCGCGCAAGGCGTAACCGGCAAGGATTTGATTTACCTGATCATGCCCGACCGTTTCTCTAACGGCGATAAATCAAACGACATTGTAAGCAGCATGCGCGAGAAGACCATCAGCCGCGATTCGATGTTCAGTCGCCACGGGGGGGACTTACAGGGTATCATCAATCACCTGGGGTATTTAAAGGATTTAGGCGTTACCTCGATATGGCTGACACCCGCCATTGAAAATGATGAGCCGCACGCATCTTATCACGGCTACGCCGTTACCGACCATTATAAAATAGATGCCCGCTACGGCACCAATGCGCTGTACAAAGAATTTGTTGATAAATGCCACAGCATGGGCATGAAAGTGGTGATGGACTTAGTGCATAACCACGCCGGCACAGAGGGGTATACCATACAGGATATGCCGATGAAAAGCTGGGTACACCAGTGGCCTAAATACACCAAATCGAACTTTAAATATGAGGCGGTGATGGACCCGCACGGCTCGGCCATGGACCGCAAATTAATGCTCGACGGCTGGTTCGACCATCGCATGGCTGATATGAACCAGGACAATCCTTATGTTCAGAATTTCCTCACTCAAAATCATATCTGGTGGACGGAATATTCCGGCATCGATGGTTTACGACTGGATACCTATCCCTACAACAACCCTGAATATATGGCCAAATGGGCGGTTGATATAAAAGCGGAATTTCCACACCTGACCATATTTGGCGAAGTGCTTACACCATTGCCGTATACCCAGGCTTATTTTACCCAGGGAAATACCATTAATCGCGGCTTCGATACGCATCTGCCTGCAGTAACCGATGCAGCAGTAAAGGATGCTATTTATGAAGCGCTGAACGGTAAGGACGGCTGGGATAGCGGTGTTACCCATCTGTACACCATCATAGCGCAGGATTTTATGTACCAGGATGCATCGCGCAATACCATTTTCCTGGATAACCACGATATGAGCCGTGTGCTGTCGATGGTGGAAGAAGATATCAATAAATATAAGTCGGCTATGGCTATGCTGATGACCCTGCGTGGTGTGCCGCAAATGTATTACGGCGACGAAATACTGATGAAAAATTACAGCAATCCGGACGGACTCGTTCGCGAGGATTTCCCCGGCGGCTGGGACGGCGACAAGAAAGATAAATTTACTGCCGAAGGCCGCAGCGATAAGGAAAATGACGCATTTAACTATGTGCGCAAGCTGGCTAACTATCGCAAAAACACGCCTGTTTTACATAACGGCAAGCTGATGCAATACCTGCCCGAGCAAGGCATTTACGTGTATTTCAGGTACGATGCCAAAAATACGGTGATGGTGGTTTACAACAGTAATGATAAAGAAGTTACCACTCCAACCGCCCGTTATGACGAACGGATAAAGGGCGTAAAGACCGCCAAAAATGTGATGACCGGCGAAACGCTTGATTTAGAGAAATTGACTGTTGGCGCGAAATCTACGTTGGTTTTGGAGTTGGGCGCTAAGTGGTAGATTATTGTGCCAATTGTTAGCGGTATTTTCTAAAAGGTTAACAGGTGTGCACAAGTTTAGAAATTAAGGATAGCGCAATGGCCAGTAGGGCCTACCGCTTTGTAGAAAAGAATAATGAGTTTGACTTGCCGCGTAGCGGTTACCCAACCGCCAGACAGGTAAGAGAATTACTGCTTTACTGGCGGAAGAAGGTTTATAAAGGGTAACCCCTCCGGGGCAAAAGCCGTTTGTGTTATGATGTTACAAAGCGGTAGGCCCTAAGGGCCATGAGATATTTTATACTGCTAACGGATGTGCGATTGAAGAGAGCAGTCTGATGAGGAGATATAGCTAAGTGATTAGGAATTTTATAATTGAACATTGATTTTTACACGATTAATTAAGGATTTGGCAAAAGTGAATATCACAACCCAATACATAACCCGCTAAACCTTAATTAATTAAATTTGCGCATTGAAGATGAGTACTGTTAAAGCCTGTTTATTTGATTTGGATGGTGTGATAGTGGATACGGCTGTCTATCATTATAAAGCCTGGAAGCGCCTTGCCGACCAGCTTGGCCTGAAATTTACCGAACACGATAATGAACTGCTGAAAGGCGTTAGCCGCGTGCGTTCGCTGGAAATTATACTGGAATTGAACCACGTCACCAAAACCGTCGAAGAGCAAACCGAACTGGCCACGCAAAAGAACGACTGGTATGTAGAGATGATTAATCAAATGACTCCTGCTGAAATATTGCCTGGCGCCAAAGAGTTTTTGGAAACATGCAGGGTAGCCGGTATAAAAACAGCCCTTGGCTCGGCAAGTAAAAATTCAGGCACGATTTTAAACAAGATTAACCTTGCAGGCTTATTTGATGCGATTGTTGACGGCAACCACGTAAGCAAAGCCAAACCCGACCCGGAAGTATTTTTAAAGGGGGCCAAAGCAGTTGGCGTTCAGCCATCGGAATGTGTGGTTTTCGAGGATGCGATAGCAGGGGTAGAGGCAGCCATTAATGGTGGAATGAAAGTAGTTGGAATTGGTTCACCTGATGTACTCGGCAAAGCAAACATAGTGGTGAGCGGGTTGGATAAGATGAGTTTGGAGAAGCTAAACAACTTATAAAAATTTGATTTTTTTGTCATTCTGAGCGAGAGCGAAGAATCTTATGCGAGCGATGTAAACGCAGGACAGGCTTAATGAATGACAAGATATTATAACGATACTGAATACATATTACAATAAAGAATGAAGGACTACATTAAAGTTGATGAGTGGAAGATTATAGAAAACGGCTTTAATCCGCATTACAACAAGATATCCGAAAGTATTTTCAGCCTGGGCAACGGCCGCATGGGGCAGCGTGCAAACTTTGAGGAAGCTTACAGCGGTGAAACCTTGCAGGGAAATTATGTTGCAGGCGTTTATTACCCCGATAAAACGCGTGTGGGCTGGTGGAAAAACGGTTACCCCGAATATTTTGCCAAAGTACTTAACGCCGCCAACTGGATAGGCATCGACATCAATATAGATGGTGAGCAGCTTGATTTGGCTAAATGCGAGGTGCAGCAGTTTAGGCGTGAGCTGAATATGCTGGAAGGTTACCTGAGAAGAAATTTCACAGCCAAAACCGCTGGCGGTAAGATTGTGGAAGTGGAAGCAATTCGTTTTTGCAGCATGGCTGATGATGAATCCGGCGCGATTAAATACACTATTACTCCGGTAAACTTCAGTGGGGCTATCACCGTTACACCTTTTATCGACGGCGATGTGGTTAATAAAGACTCGAATTACGACGAAAAATTCTGGGACGAGATAAAAAAAGAAAGCTGGAACGACGGTGGCTTTATACAGATGCGTACCAAAAAGACCGGCTTTGAAGTGGCAACCGGTATGTTGCTTGCCGCTTTGCAAAATGGACAGTCCGTAAAGCTGCATACCCAGGCTATCAGTAAAGAAAAGTATGTAGGCGCCAAATTCAAGTTGGAAGCAACGCAGGGGCAAAGCGTTAGCGTTATAAAGTACGCGGCCAACCTGTCGTCACAAAATCACCAGGCGGCCGAGCTTGCTGTCCAAGTTAAAGAGACATTGCATCGCATAGCTGCCAAAGGCTTCGATACCATGTTAAAAGAGCAGGCCGATGCATGGGCTGCTAAATGGAAACATAACGATATTATAATCGAAGGCGATGCCTCTGCACAACAGGCCATCCGCTTTAATATATTCCAACTCAACCAAACTTATACCGGCGAGGACGACCGCCTGAATATCGGCCCCAAAGGCTTTACCGGCGAGAAATATGGCGGTTCAACTTATTGGGATACCGAAGCCTATTGCGTGCCTTTCTACCTCGCTACCGCCGACCAGAAAGTTACCCGCAACCTGCTGCTGTACCGTTACAAACAATTGGGCAAGGCTATAGATAATGCAAAGCTGCTGGGCTTTACAAACGGCGCTGCACTGTACCCAATGGTTACCATGGATGGCACCGAATGCCACAACGAGTGGGAGATAACATTCGAAGAGATACACCGAAACGGTGCTATCGCATACGCTATATTCAACTATGTGCGCTATACTGCGGATGAAGCTTACCTGGCGGATTATGGTTTGGAAGTATTAATTGCTATAGCACGTTTTTGGTCGCAAAGGGTTAGCTGGAGCGAGGACAAGCAGCAATATGTGATGCTGGGTGTGACGGGTCCGAACGAATACGAGAACAACGTAAACAACAACTGGTATACCAGCATGCTGGCGTGCTGGTGTATGAAATATACCATTGAGGCAGCTGCAAAAGTAAAGGCTGCCGACCATGCGAAATATACAGAGCTGGTAAACAGGATAAACTTTAACGAGCAGGAAGAAACCGGTCGTTTTAAAGACATTATAGCCAAAATGTACCTGCCTTATGATGAGAAGCGGCAGGTGTTTTTGCAGCAGGATGGCTACCTTGACAAAGAGCAGATATTAGTTAAAGACCTCCCTGCCAGTGAGCGCCCCATCAATCAGAAATGGAGCTGGGACAGGATATTGCGCTCCTGCTACATTAAGCAGGCGGACGTATTGCAGGGCATTTACTTTTTTGAAGACCAGTACGATATCGATACCATCCGCCGCAACTTCGATTTTTACGAGCCGCGTACGGTGCATGAGTCGTCGCTATCGCCGTGCGTACATGCTATTTTAGCGGCAAAGCTGGGCGATGAAGCGCGGGCTTACGAGTTTTACCTGCGCACTGCCCG
>JAZJZL010000204.1:0-2133 GCA_040389845.1 Bacteroidota bacterium | reverse complement strand
ATTTGGACGATTACAATAATGATACAGAAGATGGCTGCCATACCACTTCGATGGCCGGCACCTGGATGTCGGTAGTGGAAGGTTTTGGAGGTATGCGGGTGGTTGATGGCAAATTATCATTTAATCCATTCCTGCCAGAGAAATGGACATCATTCTCTTTTAATGTAGGTTTTAGAGGTAGTTTGATAAAAGTTACCATCGCCAAAAATCAAACAAACATTAAACACTTGTCAGGTCCGGAATTGAAAGTGGTTGTTGATGAACAAGAAATTGATGTACAACCTGATGGTGGCGTGAAAATCGCCAAAGTAGTATTAGCCCCGCCGCCAATTGCTTAATAATGATGGACAATGGGCGCAGTAATATGAAAAGATGCATCCTTATAATAACGATGCTGACGCTTTTCGTAAATGTTAGCTTTGCCCAGCATCGCACTAAAAAGATAAAAATGGAGTCATCCACGACTAATCACAAGCTTATAATTTATCAACTGCTGCCGCGTTTGTTCGGTAACGCCAAAACCACCAACAAATTCAATGGCTCCATTGAAGAGAATGGCGTTGGCAAATTCAACGACATCAGTGACAAAGCCCTGCATGAAATAAAGGCCATGGGTTTTACCCACGTTTGGTATACGGGTGTAATCGAACACGCCACCATGACGGATTATTCCGCATTCGGTATAAAAGCCGATGACCCGGATATCGTAAAAGGCCGCGCAGGCTCGCCCTATGCGATAAAGGACTATTACGATGTAGATCCCGACCTGGCTGTAGACGTAAAAAACCGCATGGCGGAATACGAGGCGCTCATAAAACGCACGCATTCGAATGGCCTGAAGGTGATAATGGATTGTGTGCCCAATCACGTAGCACGTACTTATGGCTCGGACGTTAAACCGGCCGGTGTAAGGGATTTTGGCCAGGATGACGACACCACAAAAGCATTCAGTGCTAAAAACGATTTTTATTATATGCCGGGCCAGCATTTTGTGGTGCCGGGGGGCTATAATCCGGGTGGGGACGAGTTGAAAAGCTTACTAAAGGATGGCAAGTTTGATGAATACCCGGCCAAAGCAACCGGCAATGATGTATTCTCGGCGTCGCCATCTATCAACGACTGGTTCGAGACAATGAAGCTGAATTATGGCGTTGATTATCAAAATAACCGCGCTCCCCATTTCGACCCTATACCGCCGCTTTGGAATAAGATGTACGACATCCTGCATTTCTGGGCGGCGAAAGGTGTAGATGGTTTCCGCTGTGATATGGTGGAAATGGTGCCTTTTGAATTTTGGGGATGGGTAATACCAAAGCTGAAAATCGATTATCCTAACCTGGTATTTATCGGCGAAGCATATAACGCCTCGCTCTACAAAAAATATATCGAAACGGGTAAGTTCGACTACCTGTATGATAAGGTAGGCCTATATGATGCTATCAAACGTTTAGTCCGAAATGAGGACAACGCCACCACATGGGACATTAATCATGTTTGGCATAACGACAGCAATGGTATTGATGAGCACATGCTGCGCTTTATGGAAAACCATGATGAACAGCGCATCGCCTCGCGCGATTTTGCCGGCAACCCATGGCTGGCGGTACCGGGGATGATAGTTTCTGCTACCTTATCAGCGGGTCCGGTGATGGTTTATTCAGGACAGGAAGTAGGGGCGTCGGGAGCAGGCGCCGAAGGCTTTGGCGGAGATGATGGACGAAGCAGTATTTTTGATTACTGGGGTGTACCCGAGCATCAAAAATGGCTCAATAACGGCAAATTCGACGGAGGGCAATTATCTGCAGAGCAAAAAAGTCTGCGCAGCTTTTATGGCAAGCTGCTGAATGCAGTGCGCAACAACGAAGCATTAAACGCCGGCAGTTTTTACGAGCTGATGGTAGCCAACGAGCATCAGCCCGGCTTCAATACGCGATTGTATATTTTCCTTCGCTATACGGACAAACAACGTATATTAGTGATAACCAATTTTAACCGTTCGGAACAAGATATTGTTGTAAAGCTGCCTGCTGATTTAATTCATGAATTGAAGCTAAACGCAGGCACAGAATTTACCGACATTTTAAGCGGAACAAAATTTTTTAGCCACGAAATTAATGATGGGGTAACTATAAA
>JAZJZL010000203.1:0-20158 GCA_040389845.1 Bacteroidota bacterium | reverse complement strand
GTAAACATAAATAATTATGCCTGTAGTTGCAAACTACAGGCATAAGCGTCCGTAGACACAGTCTACGGACAGCAATCAAACTACGGACATCTGGGGTTGGTTTGTTATGCATGTACTCTACCTGTCCTGCGTGGCACGAGTAGCCTTTACGCTTTTGGCCTGCCCGTCATACTCGCGCCTGAATGAGTAAACTACGGACAACTGGGTAATCAGCTTGTTAAATTAGTATCAACAAATTTGATACGCTACCCTTTTACAATACCAGATATCCAAACATACGAAATCACCGCTGAAATCATTATGATAAATGGGACGGCTATATTTAATCGCTCTTGCTCCTCATCATCCAGTGCATTTGCCCAGTTTTTATTCGAAGTAAAGAGTACGGACAATATAAACGCAAAGATTCCAAGGAAATAGATGTCGGTTTGCCTATCAAATAAAAATTTGCCGAACAGGTATATCGCTCTTTTGGAAAAAAAACAGCACAAATCATAAATGTCAAGGGTTAGCATAACAAAGATCGTCGATATCACTGTCCTGCAGTGGAATACCGACAAGTTATGGCTATTGCCTCGATTTCGATCCCAATTATACAAAGGAAAAGTTATTTTTTCTAATATATTCATGGATATGTTAGTTTAAATGAATTTATAGCGGCTTTAGAAGTTCTCTTTTCATAATAATTATCAACCCCCTTAAACATTTTATCTTTATAACCACTAGCGCCGAATGCTCCATCTACTAAACCTGCTTCAGGGCCTAAGATAATGATCAGTCCGTCCCAGACGACTCTTAGTGCGTTGCCCTTAGAATCTTTTTTTCGGTACTTGTTTATATCGCTTAGGATAGTCATTGCCGACAACCCCTGACCAAGATACTTTACGTTTTCAAGAAGCTCGGCATCGTCAACAGCTAATCTTCCAGCATCTTTCAAACGAGTACTAACACTCTCGATGCCATTTGAACCTGTTTCAACACCTTCTTTAACTTTCTCTGCTCCCGAATCTTCCCCTTCTTTTTTTTCGGTTATTGTTACCGCATCTTTCAACATTATCGTGAACCACCATTGCCCATTTTCATCTCCATATATCGTATCCCCATTAGGATTGACAGCAACTGTAGTTTTGCCGACGTATGTTTGTCCATCTTTGATGTCGGATGGACCATGAACATCTTTGTCAAAATAAACCTTATGTGTTTTATTATCTTCCACATAATCCGGCGGCGACTCACCGTCCTTATCCGTTCCATCTTTCTTTGCGGCTTCCCTATATCCACCCAAAAATCCTCGTGCACTTTCACCTGTATATAAGTCACCCCCGAATACCCCGCCTCCAGGAAAATAGTCCATACCATCCGGGTCGATATTCGTTATGGGGTTGTTCGCGACGTAATTATACGTCGAAAACCTTCTATTAACCTCTGCCATCGGGTCCACCACATTCCACCTGGCAATTACCGGATCATAAAATCTGGCCCCGTAGTCATATTCACTTAAATCAGTCTGAAATTCCTTTCCGTTATATTTATAATTATTTGCCGGTGTTAAATATAAGGAAGGATAACTAATTTCCCTACCAAAAGGATAATAATCTGTAAATTGAATTATTTCATCCGCTGTTATTTTTCCATCAGGAGTAGTAGGATTATCGGCAAACAAGGCACGCACATTTCCCAAATGGTCGGTAACCTGGTACTGGTAATTGTAATTGCTGCCGTTTTTTACGGCACGGCCTTCGGAGGTATGTACAAATTCCAGCGTGGTGCCGGTAGAACCGCTATATTCTATGCCGTTATCATATACCCGTATTTCGCTCGTCACCCCTCCGGTTGCCGTCGTTCTGGCCAGCTTTTTGCCGGTTGCATCATACGCATAAGCGAGGGTTTTGCCAAACGGTGTAAACGTTACCAGCGACGGCAGACTTAGCTCGTTATATACGATGGGAGCAGCCGCAGTAATTGATTTTTTGCTGTCTGTTACTACGCTCCCATTTGTGTCATACGTATAAATACTGCTTTGTCCTTCTGTACCGGCATCCGAAACGGAAAGCAGCCTGTTACCGCGGATATTTCCTGTTGCTGTATAATTGTAGGTAAGGCTGTTTAAAGGTGAACCGTTGCTTTGTCGCGTTAACGACAGGATATTACCCAGGTTATCGTAAGTCGCATTTTCATTATACACCCATGGGTTGGTTACGTCTGCGCGCGAAGTTGAATTTGTCATTTGATTTACAGGGTCGTACTGAAATATATATCCCTTTCGTTCCTGTGTAAATCCTGTTATTCCTGCCGGCGTTTTTGTTTGCCAGGCCACGCTGGTAATATTGCCGTTAAACGAGGTTTGGCTTATGCCTGTATAGGCGTTATTGTTCTTATCATAATCCAACCGTTCGGCAAATACATCAAACACCCGTCTGGCGCGAGAATGACGGGCCGACCGGCGCGCAATGGCTTCTCGTGACGCCCAAGCCAATATGTTTACATCACCTGCGGCTAACCCACCATACTCTACATCCATTTAGGTTAGAGCTAATATATTGTAAACTGCTTAGCAAAAATAAAATAACCCGCTTGTTTTGTAAGCGGGCTACCGGTTTGGTTGTTATGCATGTTCTCTACCTGTCCTACGTGGCACGAGAAGCATTTACGCTTTTGCCCTGCCCGTCATACTCGCGCCTGAATGGGAATTGCAACGTTTTCAGTCGGAGCTTCTTGTGAAAAGAAAGCACCACTCATCTGGTTGCCCATGTTGTAACCTTGAGCACCAGCTGCAATTGCCCAGGCCACCGCCGTCCCGTTAGTTTCGGTCTTACCAGACGCAACTCCCTGGCCCATTACGCCTTGGTACCCTGATGTTATAGATGCAGCCGTACCGTTTGACGAATTCCACCATTTTTTAATTGCGTTAAAAGCTTGAAATACTCCCAATCCAGGAGGACCATCAGGCCACATCCCATCCGGATCAGTAAATCTAATAGGATCACCAAACGTGTAAACATAAGGCGACCACCTCCTCCCTTTCTCCGCTAATGGATCCCCCCCTCTGGCGCGAGAATGACGGGCCGGCCTGCGCGCAAAGGCTTTTCGTGACGCCCAAGCCATTCTGGTTTACATTACTTGCGGCTTAGCAATTTGAACTTTTTCATTTAGTTTAAAGCTACAAGTTTTGCGTTATGCAGGCAAACCGCTTTCAATAAAATAAAACAGCCCGCCTGTTTTGCAAGCGGGCTGTTGGTTGTTATGCATGTTCTTTACCTGTCCTGCGTGTCACGAGTAGCCTTTGCGCTTTTGGCCCTTACCCGTCATACTCGCGCCTGAATGGGGGGCAGGCCTACTACCATCTTTTATACAACATTTACTTACCTTTATATCGTAGGCTCGTAATTCACGGCACACCTCGCGCCTGAATGGGTGGAAAAACTACAGACATCAATTAAACTACGTACATCAGGACTGCCCGTGAACTGTGTCTACGGACATCTAGTAGACTACGCACATTAGGATTTACTTTTGCCAATCATATTTGTCATATATTTCGATATAATCAATTCCTTTAAATCCTGCCGCTGTTAACTTTTCTTTTGTCTTCGTCCCGATAATCTCTAAAGGTGCTTTCGTTGCAAAACTGCCAAAGCTAATATCCGTACGATAAAAGCCATCGCAAATTTCTTTTTTGACCTTTAAGCATGCTGGAGTCGCACCTATTATTTCTTCATATCCTTCGCACTGTCTGCTATAATTAATAAACCTTGTTCCGTATGCTTCTGCGTCAAACTCAATGATATTATGAATTTTAAACCAATAAAAGCCGGGCGAATTTGGTAACTCCATAAACTCAAGTCCTTCATACCCTTCATTTGCACAAAACGATTTGACTTGTTCGGTAACAATTGTTAAATTATCATACGTACTGGAAAAGTCTTTCTTCGTCTTTATTCTGATTGCGGGGTCGATTTTATTAATTGCATAGGTATTCCGATATTTATCGCACTCATTCAATTTGAGGTTTTTATACATATTACATTTGTTATCGTAGATAACAAGCACATATCCTAACAACATATTTATTTTAGGTGAGGGTGTTGGCAGACAAATTTATTTCCTGTAGAATCGGTTCAATTAATTTTTTATTTTTTAAGGATCACATAATCACCTCCATTATCTGAAGATAAATAGCTGTCATAAGACTCCATTGGTTGAGTTGTTTGGATAATATCCTTTTGTATTATGATGTCGTATTCTTTAGTGTTTTCCCAGCCACAAAACGAGCAGATCGCGTTTTCTGCCATGCCATAAACTTTGACTAATGACAGATTCGGAATACCCTTATCATTTCCTCCCCATCGGATTTTATCTCCTATTTTATACCTAAAAAGCCATGTATCTCCGAAACTGAATTGTATATCTACCACATTTTTTTCTTGGCAACTTGAGCATGCGATCTTTTCTTGTAAAATATTATACATTCCCATATTAAAATCCTGATACTGGTAACCCCATTGCGTTCATTAGATTTGTTAGTTTAGCATCGCGGGTAATTAATTTAGCGCCATTATTTATGGCACTGCCTAATATACTCCCGTCATTGTGTTGAAGTGCGCGTCCTAGCCCGTTAGCTATTCTCTGTAAATATGTTATTTGAGATGTTGACGCCCCATTGCTGCCAACTTTTGCACCGATTTCCTTCATGAAAGTCCGTAATGCTTCAACATCTCCTTTAACTAAAAACTCTTTAATTGCTGTCCTGGAAATGATCGGATTCGCCTTTCCTATGGCGGCTAAGACGTCTGATTTTCCACCGCCCTCTATTGCCGCTACCAATGCGTTGTTGTCAAGACTTACAACTTCTTTTCTTAATAGCTTTGCCACCAAATTTCCGCCCGTCGAACCTTCTGCTCCTACACCGCCCCCTATTATATAAGCCGTACTCAATGCAACATCAGCAGCCATATCCAACTGGCGGGAATTAGCTTTTATCCCAGCCCGCAGTCCATCCGATGAAGCAGCCCATTCGTGTAATTGATTGCCATATGCTCCTTGAAAAGGTTCTTCTCCTGCAGCAACAGATTTATTGTACATTTCTTCTAACTGCGCGTTAGAAAGCTTATCTTCGGCAATCCACCCGGCGTCCTTTCCCATCCAGGTAAAGGTCCGACCATTATTTGTAACTGTAGAACCTCCGTTCTGATCAAACTTATAAGTTGCGTCATCCGTGGCATCTGCAACCCAGTTACCTGTTTGTTTGTCAAAATGCCCCATGCCATCAGGATCGATCAGGCGAACAGGATTGTTTAATACGTAATTGTATGGAGACCATCCCCTGTCTTGCTCCGCCAATGGATCGACCACCAACCACCTCGCCACCACCGGGTCATAAAACCGTGCGCCATAATCATACAAATTCATCCCCAGCTCATCCTGCAGCTCTTTGCCGTTATATTTGTATTTATTATCCGGACTGAATACTACATTCATTCCCCGGCTCAGCTCCATGCCAAAGGCATAATAGTCGGCCTGCTGGCTTATTGTGCCATCCTGAGCTATCAGCACCCGGGTGTTTCCCAAATGGTCTTTCAGGGCATATTCATAAAAATAGCTGCCGCCGTTCGGTCTTGCCCTCCCTTCTTCTGTTTGTATAAAATCTATTGTTCCGGAAGCATTGTATTCTATGCCGTTTATATAATCGCGGTTGGCCCCCGTCATTGCCTTGCGCAATTTTCTGCCATCCGCGTCGTAAATATAAGCAATTGTGCCGGCCCCTGCACCGGTTTTTACAACCGAGCTTGGCAGGTTCAGGAAATTATAGTTATACGTCAGTAATTTTTTGTCATCGGTGTGCAAGTTACCGTTAGGGTCATAGCTGTAAGTTGTCGTCCCGCCCTTCTGCCCCAGGTCGTTACTGCTGTTGTCGGCAACTGTGTCTAGCCGATTACTCATACCACTATTAGCATAAGTATAAACCAATTGGTCGATGGCTGTTGTTGCATTCCCCTGGAAGCGATTAAGGGATATGATATTCCCCATTACATCATATGCCGGCGCTTCGTTGTATTGCCCGGTTAGTCCGGCAGTGGTATAGTTGGCTAGTGTTAAGCGATTGGTACGGTCATACGTATACTCGTAGCTTTGTTTAATCTGGGTTACCGACGAACCTGCCGGAACCTTGCTTTGCCAGCTTACCGAGCTGATATTGCCATTATATTGTTTCAACCCGGTTACGCTATAATCATCATAGGTCAACTCTTCGCCATAGGCGTCGTTTGTATCATCGTTTATGTATGGTACACTGGTCAGCGTGGCATTGTTAATGCTTTTCAGCCATCCGCGGCTGTTGTACCGGTAATCTACACTTTGCAGGAAGGTGCTGCCGTTATCTGCCGAATGCAGCTTCTTGTCGATCAGCTGCCCCACCTCATTATAGGTTACGCGACTGAGCAGTATCTTGTTACTGTTGATGGTTTCCCACGTATTGGTTTTGCGGTCCATGTGGTCATAGTCAAAGTCGGTTCTCACTGTTACCGATGATACTTTGGCCCCGGCATTATTAATGTAATTTGTACGGGTACTGTTATCCAGCGTGTTGGTAAAATTGTAAACATAATTAACCTCGTCGTAGTTATTCAGACTTACCACACCACCCTTAAAGTGCTGGCCGAAGCTGCGGATATTGCGCCCGAAGTCATCATAGTAGGTTACAGTCCAGAGCATATTTGAACTTCCGGTTGTACCATCCAATACTTTTACCAGGCTGGCTGTCGGCAGGCTTTGCGTCATCTGGCTCATGCCGGTTTCCGTATGCTTGTCATAAGCCGAAGGCAGGTTAGGAATTGAATAGTCATCGTAGTAATTCACGCTAAGCGTAGTTGCTAATACGGTTGGGAATGCCACGTATAAACCTGCTGATGTATTATAACCATTGCCGCCGGTTATGCGGGTTTCCCAGAGGTTGGCATTAGCCGTCACCGCCGATTGTATAGTGGTACGGTACTCTGTATTTGCTACACTTCCGTTATGGGTATAAAGCCCGGTTACCACCGGTCTTCCCAGCGCATCATATTTAGTTACCGTCCATTGCTGGTTGGCTGTACTGCGTTGGTTGGCATCCTGCATCATCACCAGTTGGTCCAGCTTGTTGTATGCCATGAATTCCTTGCCTTTTCCGGGCAGCTTTTTCTCCACCATTCGGTTACGTTCGTCATAGCGGTACTGGTAGCACAAAAAGTCAAGCGTGGTCGGGCTTATGGTACCATTGTCGGGCAATGCCCCCGGCGGCAGCACAAAACACAGCTCGCCGAAGTCATCGTATACATAATAGGTGGACAGCATTTGCAAGGTGCCATCCGTTTTTTTGTTGAAAACCCTTTTTAATACTACGCGGCCCAGCCTGTCTTTAAACTCCTGCGTGGTACCCGCTCTTCCGTCGGCAGCCTGCCAGTTTTCATCTTTTGTTATGGTTACATACAATGTCCCCGCATCATAGGCCGTAGTTCCTGCATTAGTAAGGGTTCGCGTGCCATCTGCAGCGACGGCTACCGTATACTGTAATGCTTGTAGGGTACTGGCGACAGTAGTGATTGCGGTCAGGTCGTTAGCTGTATAACTAATGCGCGCGGTGTGACTCAAATCCGGATTAGTGGCGTTTGGCTGCCAGGCATCACCGGGCGCACCCTGCTCAAGCACACGGTTTAGCGGTGACGGTTCAAAATTGACCACTCCATAAGGCGTCGCGGTATGGGGTATCCCACCCGGCAATTGCGTTTGTGTGCCGGGGGTACCCGCCGGATTATAGAAGCTTAGTTGGTCTGTGAGTGCCGTAGCCTTGTAGCTGCCATCGGCGCTTGCTGCTGCATAAGGCAAATATTTTGTTGCCTCACGGCCAAACTGGTCGTAGGCTACAGGCTGTACCACATCTTTGTCTAATGGCGAGCCTTTTACATGTACCGTTTGTATAGGGCGGCCCAGGCCATCCATGTACTCAACAGTCTGCATAACATCACAGGTGTTCATGGCCGCCAGTTGTGCCGGTCCGGTTATCGATGTAACGCCTGAGTTTCGGAATGTGCTTGTTGCAATATAATTAACACTGGCTGTTGCAGCCGTATTAAGTATTAAACAGTCTGTTACGTTGACAGTCGCCGGAGTAGCCGGGGCAGATACACCATTGCTGGTTATCACCGCCTTATAATAGGTGGTGACAGCAAGAGCAGGGGGAGTGTAGCCTGCCGCCGTCGCACCCGGAATGTTGGTGAAGGTTAGATTGTCGGTAGAACTTTGCCATTGATAGGTGTAGGTACCGCTGCCGCCCGTTGGTACACAAGTTAAACCTGCGGGCACGCTATTTGGCGCGATGGCTTGCGTAGCTGGGGTAACGGCACCCGCCAACAGTTGCGGGTACACTGTTACGGTGGCTGTGGGTGTGGCGAGCGTAACACCATTGCTGGTTGTGTTCCTGTGATAATAAGTGGTAGCTGTAAGCACAGGTGGCTGGTAATCCTCCGCAGTAGCTGTACTGATATTTGTCCACGTGCTGCCGTCAGCCGAGCTTTGCCATTGGTAGGTGTAGGTACCGCTACCACCCGTGGCTGCTGTTGCATTCAGCAATGCCGGGGACGCATTGTAATTAATGGTTTGCGTGGCAGGTGTAATTGTTCCGGCAACCAGTTGCGGGTAAACCGTTACCGTAGCGGTTGCTGTGGTAGCGGTTACCCCATTGCTGGTAGTTATGCGATGATAATAAGTTGTGGCAGTTAAAGCAGGCGGCTGGTAGTCTTCTGCTGTAGCCGAAGCGATATTCGTCCAGCTACTGCCGGTGGGCGAGCTTTGCCATTGGTAAGTATAGGTACCGCTGCCGCCTGTTGATGTTGCGCCATTAAGCAGCGCCGGCGCAGTGTTGTAATTGAGGGTTTGCGTGGCAGGCGCAACCGTACCTGCAACCAGCTGCGGGTAAACGGTTACAGTAGCTGTGGCCGTAGTGGCTGTAACACCGTTGCTGGTGGTTATACGGTGATAATAGGTAGTGGCCGTTAATGCAGGCGGCTGGTAATCTTCTGCGGTGGCCGAGGCAATGTTTGTCCATGTTGTGCCGTTTGTCGAATTCTGCCACTGGTAGGTGTAAGTGCTGTTTCCGCCTGTTGAGGCTGCTCCATTCAGCAATGCCGGCGTGGTGTTGTAATTAATGGTTTGTGTGGCAGGCGTTATTGTGCCGGCTACCAGCTGCGGGTAAACTGTTACCGTGGCGGTTGCCGTGGTAGCAGTTGCGCCATTGCTGGTAGTTACGCGGTGATAATAAGTTGTTGCCGTTAGTGCAAGCGGCTGATAATCTTCTGCCGTAGCTGAAGTTATATTCGTCCAGGTACTGCCATTGGGCGAGCTTTGCCACTGGTAAGTGTAAGTGCTGTTACCTCCTGTTGATGTTGCACCATTAATCAGTGCCGGCGTAGTATTGTAATTAATGTTTTGCGTAGCGGGTGTAACTGTTCCGGCTACTAATTGAGGATATACCGTTACCGATACCGTAGCCGTTGTAGCAGTAGCCCCATTGCTGGTGGTAATGCGGTGATAATACGTAGTTGCCGTTAGGGCAGGGGGCTGATAATCTTCAGATGTTCCGCCGCTGGCAACATTGGTCCATGTTGAGCCGGTGGGCGAGCTTTGCCATTGGTAGGTGTAGGTTCCGCTGCCTCCGGTTGAGGCCGTACCGTTAAGCAATGCCGGCGCGGTGTTATAGTTGATGGTTTGCGTGGCCGGGGTTATCGTACCGGCTATTAGTTGCGGATACACCGTCACAGCAGACGTATTGCTTATTGCGGTATAAAAAGGACTGAAATCGTCGGCTATCGCAAGCAGCCTATAATAAAGGCCCGTTGTAAGGTTAGCCGAAGACGCATAAGTGGTGCTTGTCGCGCCGCTTATATCGGCCCATGTGCTGCCATCGGGCGAGCTTTGCCATTGATAACGCACGTGCGAGTCTACAACACTCGTCATAGTAAAGTTGCCTGGCGCAGTGTTGTAATTAATGTTGATGGCCGCCGGGCTTATTACCGGTGGCGGATATACATAGGCAGCCGCCGGATGGCCTGCTGTAGTACCATAGGAGTTGGTGGCGCTGAACTGAATGCTCACACTGCCGTGGAAAGCGGGGTTCCAGGTTACTGTAGCCGAGTTGTAGCTGCCATTACTGATAGTGCCCGCCGAGCTGTTGCTTAGCGACCAGGTAAATGAATCGAACGACCCGGTGGCTAGCCCGGTTTCGCTGTAGTTACTGCTGGCAGTTCCCTGGGCCACGTTATCAGGCCCGCTTACCGTTGCAACTGCCGGCGGACCTGTTGGCGGGATAACGACGTTGGGACTAAAGCCACTTTTTTTCTTCAGCGAATCCTGCGCCGAGGTGTAGTTTGCAGAAAACAATAACAGCCCGGCGAGTATAACAGGTAATATATTTTGTTTTATATATTGATGATTGATGGTCATGGTTGTGATTTTAGCAGGTTGATGGTTAATATTTATTGGGCATAATGGTAATCCATGTGTTTAACGATGTTACCATCTTTGTCTTTTATATTCATAAGCCGCTGCTGCGTATCATATTCATAATAAGTTATCTCTCCTTTAGGGTCTGTGCTGCTGGTCATACCCGCTAAAGGGTCGTATGTATAAGTGGTCATTTGGGCCCCTGCCGGACAAAAGCGCACGTCATCAACCTGTCCGGATATCCCTATAGGATAACTCCCGGTGGTTACGGCAACCGGCGTACTTACCAGATTCCATGCCCCGCCGGCTGTTTTTTGCCAATAGGATAAAAGATATGAGCCATTATCCAATCCAGACAGCGTTTTTGAATAACCGCCGGTTTTGCTGTAATGCCCGGTCTTAGGGTCTGCAATATTGCCGGCTCCCTCTTCAAAGCTTTCGTACAAAATATCGTTGTCTGATGCATTTGTTACTTTAGCCGTTGGATATTGGTTATTATATCCCCATATATAGCTGGCTGGCGGAGCGGTAGAAGGAGAGCTCGCCTTCAACAAATTTCCAAGACCATCATAATTTAAAAAAGACATTGCGGGATTGCTAACATTGTACCGCGGATGCATTACCAAACTGCCGGAACTTATCGATGAAAATGTAGTATCAGCTATGGGGCCCGGAATTTCAATGCGCTCGACATTTGACGGCCTGAAAATATTATTGACAGAACCCCATTTTTGATAGTTGGTAAGCGACCCGCTGAGCAGGCTGGTACTGGTAGATGTGCGTTTTAATACCTGTTTTTCGATTACGGGGTCTAATATGTTATTATCCTGCATTTGCTTTATAACATTGGTGGACGCGCCGGAAAATACATAATCGCTCACATGGTTAGATTTTTCAACTACCAGGCTTTGATCGCTGCCTAAAATAATTTTCTCAAAAAGCTGGTTGCTTGCGTTATAGTTATACCAGGTAGTAGACGTAAATTCTGCAACCCCGGCTGCATTATAATTTCTGTGGTCTTCCCTTTTAAGTTTCGTCGAAAAAAAATAGGTATTAAAGCTGGTAATCAGGCTATATATTGTTCTTCCGGTCACCAGGTCGCTGGTTTGCAAGCTAATATTAGGAAAGAAAATGCTGGTCACTCTGTCATTATACCTGTCCGGATTAAGATTATAAGTATACGTTACACTTGATACCGGTACCCCTGACTGGTTATAGTTTGTAACCAGGCTAGGCTTACCCCGCTCAAGCCCCCGGCTTGAGCGTTTTCGGTAAAAGTTGACTATTACGAAATCGCTTCTAACCGGATATGTATAGGTTCCGTTGGGTCTTTGAGCTGATGACAATGCGTACGGATGTGTTGTTTGCTCGTATCCTTCGTCTACATAATCTTTCGAGGTAAATTTATAAATGGTGTAGCCATTTCCGGGTGTAACTTCTGCAACTTCGTCGTAGGTAACAAATGGTTCCGACTCAACTTTATACTGGTCCTGGATGGTTTGCCCCGATAGAATCAAAAAATTAGGACGCAAAGCCATAATGCCCGAGCTTGGCAGAGAGCCGGCTGTTGGCGTATAGTTTTCAACATATTTGTACTGCTTTGTTGTGGTGTTGCCATTGCCATCCGTAAGCGTTACCTGGCTTACCCGCAATCCCCCCCCAACTCCCGGAGCAGATGCGGTAAGGATCAAACCGGGTGCTGCTATAGGATATAAATTATAAGTGTATTTATAATCCTGTACCTCGTACGTGTACGTTGCCACCCCGCCGGTTGGGTAAGTAATGGATTTTAACATGCCGGCCTGTGCATTGGTCAGGTCAGTTTGCAATCCTGAAGGCAAGGGATCAGTCATCTGCATATTTACATCATAAGTTGTATTGGCAGGCGTGGTTGCGGTACGGTTAGTTGTACGGCCATTGTAATATCCCCAATAATCAACATACATATTTCCCGGGTCGGCGACCCCGGACATGCTTCCATAATTAAACACATAATTTGGTAAGCCGTGTTCGCAAAATGTAGTAAGGAAATTTCTGCCGAAAAAAGATTGGAAACCGATGTGCGCGTAGCCGAAATCAAATGAGGTTTTTAATACATTATCCTGGTCAAACACCTGTATGTTATCTAGTTGTTCGTTTTTATAGTTAGAAAAGGGTAACGTTTGCGCGCTTGTAACAAAATTCACCTTTTGTGTTAGCGTGTTACTGTTGTTACGACATTCTATTGAGCGAAGGCATATGCTTTTAGTAATGCTTTCTGCGTCCGTTGTCAGCGCCGGTGCCGAAGTAAATTCAGCATCCGTATTTAAAAATTCCGGGGAGCCGCTGCCCTTTTTATTTGCATAAATAAAGTTAGTTGTATTGCCTTCCGGCGAGGTTACCTTTGTTAAATACCAGGCGTTAATAATCTGCGTGCCGAAATCCGAGTCGTGGTGCAGATAAGAAAATTCGATGGATGAGTAAGTTCCCCCAAATTCATATTTATATCCATCATCAGTGGTAATAGTTATTTTTCCGCTATAATTTAATGGTATTATTTTGTATATACCCGGCAATTGAATATCCACCTTTAAATGCTCATCGCTTTGCACATGTACCTGGCCGTCCAGACCCATCATGAATTTACCTGAATGGCCACCGAAATTGAACATGAAGAGATCCGGCGATAATTCATACGTTGGTTGATAATATGAATCTGTATTGACAATCCCGCCTCCTACAGTTTCTACCGTTGAATTCGAGTAAAGGTTATAAGGTTGAGCGACCAAGAATCCCTTTATCCCTGTTATTGTTGCTTGGTTAGTTCCGTCTCCCGTTTCGTCATCAGGAATAGTGTTAACGCTTCGGGTTATTACGCCTCCGGCAACAAGCGACCAATTTAACCCAACTAAGCCCGGTACTTTAGAAGGAATGAACGGGCTTGCATCATAAGTTAAAGAAATGGGGATTTTAAGCCCGTAATGATCAACCGTATAAACAGGAATATTTATTGACGGCTTTCCGGTGTACATATTTACGGGGGTTAAGGCTACAGAGCCAAGTGTTTTAGCCTGCGGAGTGAATACCTGGGGGTATACGCTTTCTGCAGCCGAGTTAGTTTGAGCCGCAGATTTATTGCTTACTAAAATTATCGCCAGCAGTAGCAGGAAAGAGGTGTACTTATATCGTCTCTGAATAAGTTTCATATGATTTACTTTTAACTATTTTTAATTCTTGTATTTGTTATGTTTAATGTAGCCTTTAATAGCCTCTATTAAATACATAATTGACGATTGTCGGAGCATTGGTGACCTCTACCATCATTGAATCTAATAATGAGCCCATGGTTAGTAATTGCGTTTAGCCGGGTTTATGTTACTAATGGCGGCGGTCAATTGTGTGCCGTAGATTAAAGTAAATTGATCGACTGAGACAATGGTTGTAAATAAGGTTTTCATATCTATGTATTGTTTATAAGGTTGATAGAAATTGAGGCATAGCCAATCCCGTTACCGCCTTTCGGGCAGTTTAACAATACACAGGGAAAAAGCTGAGGCGATTTTCGCGAGTGTAAGATTCAGGACGTTCAGAACCTACAGGCCAGGCTCTCAATAATTACGCGATGAAAGTAAAACGATTTTTTCAAATTATCAAATAAAAGTCTAGTTTGAAAAAATTCTAACAGAGAATAGTTTTTTCTTGCGTTAGCTATAGTACGGATACTGGTCGCTTTGACCAGCAGGCAGTTTAGCGTTGTAGTGAGCCGTTGTTTGAACTAAGATGCGTAGGATTAAACGATAATAAGATGCTAATGGCTACATTGTATAAGCCACTAACAGGCATTCTTCAATCTTGCAAATCCTAGTTCACACAAGCAACCAAACCCGCCTCCGTATGCCACATTTCTCTTCGGTAAATTATAAACATCCTTAAAATTATCCCTTCAACTATCCTCTTATCGCCATCATTGTAGTCATCAAAATCAATCAAAAAAAGCCTAAAACAATCGGTGAAACCCTCCCCCAATCTGTGAAATCACAAAAAACCAATCGGTGGAATCATAAAAGCACAAAACCATTTGACAATTAAACAAATAAGCCTATCTTTGCAGTCCCGAAAATGCGGGGTATAATAAACGTTTAATTAATTTAATTTAAAGCAAGTGAATACGTTAAGTTACAAAACTGTCTCGGCCAACAAAAAAACCGTCAACAAACAATGGGTTGTTGTTGATGCAGAAGGCGAGATTTTGGGGCGCTTGTCTACGAAGATCGCCATGATCATCCGTGGAAAAACCAAGCCAGATTTCACCCCGAACGTAGACTGCGGTGATAACGTCATCGTTATTAATGCAGACAAGGTAAAACTGACCGGAAACAAATTCAGCGACAAACGCTATGTTTCTTACACTGGTTACCCAGGTGGTCAGCGTTTCATTTCTCCTAAGGAGTTAATGGCAAAGCATCCAACACGCGTAATTGAAAAAGCGGTGCGTGGTATGTTACCTAAAAATCGTTTGGGCAAAGCATTGTTTGGCAATTTGCATGTATATGCAGGCGCCGAGCATCCTCATGCAGCACAAAACCCAACAACCATTTAACTTTTAACTATTAAAGAGAAAAGAAATGCCAACAACTAACACTTCGGGCAGAAGAAAAACCGCTGTTGCACGCATCTACTTAACAGATGGCAGCGGCGCAATTACCGTTAACGGTAAAGATTACAAAGAGTACTTCCCTACCTTGCCTTTACAATACATCGTTACCCAATCGACAGAAGTTTCTGGTTCGACAGGTAAATTTGATGTAAAAGTAAATGTTGCAGGTGGCGGTGTAAAAGGACAGGCTGAGGCCGTTCGTTTAGCTATCGCGAAAGCAATTGTTGAACTCGACCCTGAAAAGAAACCTTCACTGCGCGCTAAAGGTATCATGACACGTGACGACCGTATGGTTGAACGTAAGAAACCAGGACGCAAGAAAGCACGCAAGAGATTCCAATTCAGCAAACGTTAATCAAAGGAGGACAACAAAATGGCAAGAACAACTTATCAGGACTTACTGGACGCTGGTGTACACTTTGGTCACCTTACCCGCAAATGGGATCCGAAAATGTCGCAATACATTTTCATGGAGCGTAACGGTATCCACATTATCGATTTAAATAAAACCTTAACCAAGGTTGAAGAAGCTGCTGCAGCTATAAAACAAATTGTAAAATCGGGCCGCAAGGTATTATTCGTAGCTACAAAGAAACAAGCGAAAGACATTGTAGCCGATTACGCAAAAACAGTGAACATGCCGTTCATCACCGAAAGGTGGTTAGGTGGTATGTTAACCAACTTTGCAACCGTACGTAAGTCGATCAAAAAGATGTCGAACATCGATAAATTGACTAAAGACGGTACTTACAGCATCCTTTCGAAGAAAGAGCGTTTGATGATACAGCGCGAGCGTATCAAATTAGAAACTTTGCTTGGTGGTATTGCGGACTTAAACCGTTTACCTGCTGCATTGTTCCTTATTGACGTTAAAAAAGAGCACATTGCTGTTAGCGAAGCGTTGAAGTTGAATATCCCGACCTTTGCAATGGTTGATACCAACTCTGATCCGTCGAACATCGATTTCCCAATCCCTGCTAACGACGACGCTACCAAATCAATTTCGTTGATTACCGGTATCATCATCCAGGCGATTGTTGAAGGTTTGGACGAACGCAAACGCGAGAAAGAAGACGAAGCTGAAAAAGAAGCTGTTGCTGCAAAAGCAAAAGCTGATGCTCCTGAAGTTGCCGACCGCGCCCCATCTGCTGATGGCAAACGTGCACGCAAAACTCCGGTAGAAGCAGAAGCTGCTGTTGAAGAAGCCGCTCCGACTGCTGAGTCGACAGAAGAGTAGCCCCCCGGCCCCCTAAAGGGGGAGTGAGGAGGCAATTGAACAAGGTTATATTAATAAAAAATAAACATGCACCCGTTCCTTATAAGGCCGGGTGCTTTAAAATTCCCCCTTTAGGGGGTTAGGGGGCCAACAATGTCTACAGTACAAATATCTGCATCAGACGTAAACAAACTGCGCCAGCAAACCGGCGCCGGTATGATGGATTGTAAAAAAGCTTTAACTGAAACCAATGGTGATTTTGAAGCTGCTATTGATTTTTTAAGGAAAAAAGGCGCTAAAGTGGCTGCAAGCCGCCAGGACCGCGAAAGCAACGAAGGTGTTGTTATAGCACGTTCATCGGTTGACGGTAAATTCGGTGTTATTATCGAGTTGAACTGCGAAACTGACTTCGTAGCTAAAAATGCTGAATTTGTTGCCTTTGGTAACCAGATTGCTAACGCTGCGGTTGAGCATAAACCGACTTCTATCGAAGAGCTTTATGATATCAGCGTTGACTCCGACAGCACTACAGCTAAAATCGGCGACCTTATTATCGAAAAGACAGGTAAAATCGGCGAGAAAATTGGTGTATCTAAATATACTACTACAGAAGCTGAGAAAGTTATCGCTTACATACACGGTAATTTCCGTTTAGGTGTATTGGTTGGCTTGAGCGCAAACGTTGCCGGTGCTGATGAAGCAGGTAAAGACGTTGCTATGCAGATTGCTGCCATGAACCCTGTAGCTATCGACAAAGATGGCGTTGATGCCTCTACTATCGAGCGTGAGCTTGAAATTGCAAAGGATCAAATCCGCGCAGAAGGCAAACCGGAAGAAATGGTTGAGAAAATTGCTGCCGGCAAGCTGAACAAATTCTACAAAGACAGCACCCTGTTAAACCAGGAGTTTGTTAAGGACTCTTCTAAAAACGTTGCCCAGTTCCTGAGCAGCGTCGACAAAGGGCTAACAGTTACCGCGTTTAAGCGGGTGGCTTTAGGAGCTTAAATATTTAATCCCCCTCGATTTTCGAGGGGGATTTTTTTTTGTATTCAAACATAGCGATGGGTTTACAAACCCATCGCTATGTTTGTGAAAAATAAATAATAAACACGCCCGTCATTGCGAGGAACGAAGCAACCTCTGCACGCGCTAGTCAAGGAACGAAATGATTGTGGGACGCAAGTGGCCGCTGGCTATAAGGTTCAAGCAGCCATCCGGGTTCGTTAACTGTCCTGCGCAGGGATTGCTTCGTTCCTCGCAATGACGGGATGGCTAAAAAACACCATTGCCATTATGATAACCGCCCTCCACAACCTCCAGCTCATCACCGACGGCAAAATATCTGCCGGAAAGGTAATCCTGATTAATGGCGATAAAATCACCGCCATAACTGACGAAACCTCCATCCCCGACGATGTTAAAAAGATTGACCTTAAGGGCGCGTACGTTGCCCCCGGTTTAATCGATTTACAGATATATGGCAGCGGCGGCAAGCTATTTGCCGGAACGCCCGAACCGGAAGCGCTGGAGCGCATGGAGAATGATTTGCTGGCCCAGGGAACTACTGGGTTCTTCGCCACTATTGGCACCAATACGCCTGCTATATTTGAGCGGGGCATCGCGGCAGCAAAAGAATACCGCAAGCATGCAAAAGGCAATTATTGGGGTATGCACTTTGAAGGCCCCTACCTTAACCCAGCCAAGCGCGGCGCACACCCAGCGGCCCTGATAAAAAAAGGCACCCTGGATGAAGTAAAACGCTGGGTTGAAACCGCCGATGGCGAGCTCCGGATGATGACCATTGCCCCCGAGCTGCAGGACCAGGAAGTAATTGATTACCTGCATGCTAACGGATTCATCATATCATCAGGCCATAGCAATGCAAGCTATACCGAGGGCAAAGCTTTCCTGAATAAACCCGTACCCGCGGTAACGCACCTGTTTAACGCCATGCCGCAGATGCACCACCGCGAGCCGGGCTAC
Source organism: Bacteroidota bacterium (assembly GCA_040389845.1). Classification (GTDB taxonomy): domain Bacteria; phylum Bacteroidota; class Bacteroidia; order Sphingobacteriales; family Sphingobacteriaceae; genus Mucilaginibacter. The sequence continues at coordinate 1,850 of JAZJZL010000203.1, read as the reverse complement.
ATTCCCGCCATTTTTGAAGAGCGGCCATACACCAGCATTGTTGCAGATGGCATCCACGTGGATTTCGCCATGGTGCGCCTGGCCAAGCGCGAACTGGGCGACAAGCTGTTTTTAATTACCGATGCCGTTACCGCCGTGAGCGAAGGCGTATATCAACACCAGTTCACCGGCGACAGGTATGTTATGCCTGATGGCACCTTGTCAGGCTCATGCCTTACGATGCTTTGGGCGGTAAAAAACTGCGTGGAGCAGGTGGGCATTGATTTAGCCGAAGCCATTAACATGGCCTCGCTGTACCCGGCACAACTGGCCAAAATGCCCGCTAAGGGTCGCATAGCTGCCGGCTGCGATGCGGATATGATAGTGTTTAATGATAAATACGAAGTGCAGGGAACGGTATTTAAAGGGGAATTTATAAAGCGCTAATTCACACGAATTGATATTTTTGTCATCCTGAACGATAGTGAAGGATCTTCAAAAAGCGATGGGTAGCCGATTGACATTTCGCACGCATACTTGTCCTGTCGGAATTTCGCTTGGTTAAGATCTTTCGCTCGCGCTCAAGATGATAAATCTATCTTTATTCACATTTGTGCAATTCGAATAAATTCGTGTCACTATATTTTTTTTCCATACTTTTGTCCGATTTATAACAACCTCTGAATGGCATATAAAAGAGTTCTTCTGAAGCTGAGCGGCGAGTCGCTTATGGGCGACAAATCTTACGGCATCGACAATAACCAGGTTTTACAGTACGCAAAGGATATAAAGGCCGTTAAAGACACCGGTATGGAGATTGCCATTGTTGTAGGCGGCGGCAATATCTTCCGCGGACTAAGCGCCGAAAAATCAGGCATGGACCGCGCCCAGGCTGATTACATGGGCATGCTGGCCACTGTTATCAACTGTATGGCACTGCAAAACGCGCTGGAAACCATCGGGGTGGAAACCCGCCTGCAAAGCGCCATCAAAATGGAGCAAATCTGCGAGCCGTACATCCGCCGCCGCGCTATGCATCATTTGGAAACCGGCCACATCGTTATATTCGGCGCCGGCACCGGTAACCCATACTTTACTACCGACACCGCCGCATCCCTGCGCGCCATCGAAATAAAAGCTGACGTAGTGCTGAAAGGCACCCGCGTTGACGGCATCTACACCGCCGACCCGGAAAAAGACCCCACCGCAACCCGCTACGACGAAATTACCTTCCAGGAAGTTTACGACAAAGGCCTGAACGTTATGGACATGACCGCCATTACTCTTTGCCAGGAAAACAAGCTCCCCATCATTGTATTCGACATGAATAAACCGGGTAATTTTATGAAAATTGCCAATGGTGAGCATATTGGTACGCTGGTGAAGTAAGTCGGGAAAGTCCGGAAGTCCGAAAGACGCTTCGGCTTTTTATCTAATATTTTGTCATCCTGAACGATAGTGAAGGATCTTTACAAAACGACAGGTAGCCCGTGGATAGGTTGCACGTATACCTGTCCTGTGTGAATGTCGCCCGGTTAAGATCTATCGCTCGCGCTCAAGATGACAAAGTTATTTTATGCTTTAACCGCTCATGTTCTTCCTTGTTTTTTGTCATCCTGAACGGTAGTGAAGGATCTTTACAAAGCGCCAGGTAGTCCGTGGATAGGTAGCCCGCATACCTATTCTGCGTGCATATCGCCCGGTTAAGATCTTTCGCTCGCGCTCAAAATGACAAAAATTTAATCATCCTTTCTTTTGTCATCCTGAACGACAGTGAAGGATCTTTACAAAGCGACAGGTAGCCCGTGGACAAGTCGCACGCATACCTGTCCTGCGTGAATGTCGCCCGGTTAAGATCTTTCGCTCGCGCT
>JAZJZL010000202.1:6199-15112 GCA_040389845.1 Bacteroidota bacterium | reverse complement strand
CTGGCGCAGCAAGACCCGCAGGGTGCGGATTACTGGAGTTATTTTAACCATGACCTGAAGCGCAATATCAGGCCTTCCACCCTGTTTACCAGTTACCGGAACCTGCTGATCATTCTGACGGACGGCTATCTGGAAGCCCAAACGAAGGAGGCAACGGGTACGGCCCTGTATACCGGGTCCTACGGGCAGCGGTTAACCGTTTTCAATAAGCTGCGGGCCGGTTATTCCATCACGGACGCTGTTGCTGACATCACCCCGATTATGGACTGTGCGGATCATTTCAAAGGCCTGGAGGTATTGGTGCTCGAAGTCCATTCGCGGCACAGCGTCAGTGTCCAGGAGCCCAGGGACCCGGGCACGCCACGGGATTTTGATATCCTGCGCAAGCTTTGGACGGACTGGTTTAAAAAGCTGGAGATCAAAAACGCCGGGGATGATTTTTTTAATGAACGTTTAGACGCGACTGAATTGAGCAGGCAGAAAATCAAAGATTTTATTCAGGGGAAAAGACCCTGAAACAGGATGTATTTCTTTACCTAAACCTTATCATTTATTCGTTTCACCAGGGGCTGGTCTTATCCTAAATCATCGGGCTCCAGGCCGTTCCGGATTAATTTTTTCAAAAAGCGGCAGCAGTCAGGCGTGCCTGTGAACGGATACGGGCAACTGCGGGAACCCGCAAAATACGATGCGGAAGGGTGCCTATTTTTATACCAAATAAAATTTAAATATCATGGAACAAATAGAATTGATTAAACCCGGCCCAAAGCCCAAAAAAGAAGACGGCTCAGACGACCAGAGAAGGCGTGTTGATCCGCCAACTGCACCGAAACATCCCGGTTTGAAACCGCATATCCACAAACCGGGTGAAAAGCGCTAAACAGTGCCTCTAAACGAATAAGTTAATAACCAAAAAATTAAAACAGATGGCTATTTATCAAAATGCTCAATTTTTAACCCAGGGCAATGACAACGCCTTTAATCTTGACCGCAAGCCCGGTGAAAGCGTACCTCATTCAGGTATCTATCGCTGTATGGGCTGCGGGCGCGAAATCGTGGCAGAAGAAAGCAAGCAGTTTCCGCCGCAAAATCATCACCAGCATACCAGCGCACAGGGGCAAATCCGGTGGCGGCTGATTGTTTATGCTGACCATAAAGCGAAATAAACGGCATTATAGCTCTTAAATTCTTATTTATTCATTTCTTAAATCATATTTTATCATGGCAGCAGCTTATGTAGAACACAGACCTCATGCTTCAAGCGAGCATGTAGCGACCTCCCATTATGTGGTTATTGTTAACGAATCTTCGGTGGGGGGTAATTTTACCACCCAGGCAGCCGCAAAGAAGTACGCGTGCGATCAGGGTTATCGCCCGGTGCACGTTGCGAGGGAACGCCACCTACAGGACAGGAAAAATCCTGCTCACTGGAGAAGTGACCCCTGTTAAGCTAAGGGTCGTTTAAAACGCTGGTGGTATTCCGCCGGCGTTTTTGCCAGTTATCCGTTCAGCTTTCTCGAACAGGGAAAGCTAGCGCGCATTTTCCGTTCTCCGGGGAAAATTAAGCTCACGCGGGTGTCGAAGTGTCAAGTCAGTGGCGCTTTACGGGTTAAATCACTGATTTTCAATTAATCCAAAGAATCGTAACTTAGTTTGTTACGAATATGCGGGCCAAGGACCTTTTCTCTTACGATTATACGATTGTTTTGCCGGGGCAGGATGAATTCCCTTTGAATATCAGCCAGCAGGGTCGCAATGTGCGGGAGATACTTTTAAAAGATATCCGGCGGTCGGAGGATTATATCATCATTACGGGCTTTACTTCGCTATCGAACCTGATCGAGATCTTTGGTTCGGAAGACTACCCGAAGCTTAAAAAGCTGAGGGTGGTTATCGGCTACGACCCGGACGAGCGGGTGAGCAAGCGACTGCCGCATTACGCGCTTTCTGCGGAGATCAAGAACTATTGGTTGAAACAGAATGTGAGTATCCGGCTCTGTGGGCCAATACTTAACCTGATCGAGCAAATCAAATGCGGGCGGTTTGATTTTAAGGTCAGGGATAAATTACATGCGAAGATCTATATTGGAGACGATGCCGCGGTCCTGGGTTCTTCCAACTTTAGTAAATCAGGCATCTTTATCCAGACGGAAGCCAACATCCGGATGGAAAGCCAGCGCGGAGTTATCGAAGACGGGCAGTACCGGTCGACCAAACAGATCGCCGAATATTTTTTGAGCATCGCCGAGGATTATAACGAGAGCCTGATCCAGTTATTAAATAAGCTATTAAAAGATGCGACCTGGCAGGAAGCGATTGCACGGGCGGTTTCGGAGATCCTCGACAGCAAATGGATGAAGGATTACCCGGCCTTATACCAGGCGCTGATCAACAGCCAGTTATGGCCTTCGCAGCGCATCGGCATATCTTCGGCCATGCGTATCATCCAGGACCGGGGACGGGTCTTGATCGCTGACCCTACCGGGAGCGGGAAAACCAAATTTGCGACGGCGCTGGCTTATACAGTTTATCACTGGTTATGGGAAAATGGCCTACGGGACCGGACGAATGCGCTGATCATTTCGCCCAAACAGGTGATGGATAACTGGGAGCGCGAACAACACAATTTCAAAAAGCTTTTTAACAAGATCGAATCCATGGGGCGTTTAAGCCACGGGGACGAAAAACTCAAGAAGCAACTACATAAGGAGATCGCCAATGTCGATATCTTAGTGGTGGATGAAGCGCATAATTTCCTGCACCGGGGGACGATGCGCAGTAAAGCGATCAATCCCAAAGGCTCGACGCATGTACTGTTGTCAACAGCTACGCCGATCAATAAAAAGGCGGAGGACCTGCTGCGCCTGATCGAATTGCTGGATATCGATAACCTTAATGACGAAGATTTGAACGCTTATAAAGCTTTCCGCCGCAAACGGCGTAAGGGCTTCACGCCGGAAGAGTTGGATAAGCTGAAGGTCTATATCAATAAATTTATTGTGCGCCGGACCAAGCGCGAACTAAACACGATGATCCAGCGTGAGCCCGAGCAGTACCGGAACCGTTTTGGCAATATCTGTAAATACCCCCATACGATAACAGACACTTATGCCACCGGGGAAAACGCCAATGACCGGCTGATCGCATTGCAGATTGCCGGGCTGTGCGTAAAACTCCGGGGTGTGCATTATCTGCGCGAATTGATTATCCCTTCGCATATGAAGGACCTGGACGAGCGTAAACGTTATGTGCAATTGCGTTTCACTTCGGCACCGGCTTTGGCGTCTTTTATGGTCCGTTCGGCACTAAGGTCGTCCTGCTGTGCCTTAATGGAATACCTGTCCGGCACAGCAGTAGCGGTGGAACATTACCAAGTGGAGACAGATAAGTCCAAGCCCTCAGGTAATATTGCCGGTACGGTATTGGGATGCAAGGGCAAGTTGCCAAAACTTAATTTTCCGGTGGCCTGGCTGGAAGAAACGCAGCGCTGGATATTGGAATTGGAAGACTATGACCGGGTTTGTGAGGAGGAAGTGGCTATTTACAAAGAGATCAGCGGCCTGGTTTTAAAACTGAGCGGCGAACGTGAGCGTCAAAAGGCAAAAACACTGATGGACAAAGCCAGGCAGTACCATAAGATACTCGCCTTTGATTCGACGATCATTACACTGGATTACCTGAAAAAATTATTACAAGATCAAAATTGCAAGGCCGAGATACTGATCGCCAGCGGACAGAATGAAAAGAACCGGGCGCTGGTGAAAGAATACTTTGCGCTGGGCAGCAGTATGAACCGCTCGCTGATCGCCCTGTGTTCCGATGCGATGTCCGAAGGGATCAATTTGCCGGATGCGAAGGCTTTGTTCCTGCTGGATATGCCAAGTGTATTGCGGGTGATCGAACAGCGCATCGGCCGGATCGAGCGGATGGATAGTGAACATGAAGAGGTTCATGTATACTGGCCGGATGATTCGGAAGAATTTTCGCTGCGCGGAGATAAACGGATGTTGGATATCCTGGTGGTGACGGATAAGCTGATCGGGAATAATGTTGATATCCCGCAAGTTTTGTATGACCGTTACCTGAAGGACGATCCGAGCGCCCAGAACTTCATGAAGCTAATCAAGGAATATGCGGATAAGGAACAGGAATGGACAGGTGTCAAGGATAGTACGCTGGCGCTTTACCAGCTGATCGATGACGACGACGCTTTGATCGATATTAAAACCTACGAAATGTTCCGCGATGTGGACGCAACGGTTAAAACGGCAATCAGCTTTGTTGAAGCCGGTTCCAACTGGAGTTTCTTTGCTTTCAGGGGCGATACAAAGCGCAGCCCGAAATGGCTTTTTATTGATGAGAAAAACCATGGCCATACCGATTTTTCGGAGATCGCCCACCTGTTAAAAAACCGCTTGTCTAAAAAAGAGGTGATCCAGCGCAAATGGTCGGAAGTGGATGCACCGGAGGAGATCCGGAAGATCGTCTATAAGCTGCGGAGCCAGGAGCTGGCGTTGCTGCCACCGAAAAAGCAACGGGCGCTTACGGTCGGGCATAAGATATTGAAAAAGAAGTTTGAGTTTTCTACAGATGTGATCGGCAAAGGCAAAATGGAGAAGTTGCTGACCTTCTTCGCGGATAACAAAAGCCGTGATGACGATTATATCGACTATAATCATTTTGCAGATTTGTGGATCCAGTTGCTGGTTCCGGCATTGGACTTGTTAAAGGAAAACCAGAAAAAGAAAACCAAAATCCTGACGCTGACCGACCTGAATGAAAACCACCTGGAGCTGTCGGAGGAAAACCTGGACTGGCTGCTGAATAATAGTCAGTATGCGAGCACCCTGGATGAAATTATTGCGGCCTGTATAATAAGCGTAAAGGCTGTTCCGCTATAAACGGCCATTTGCCTACCTCTAACGATATGAGGACTTGACTTTTTTGATTGATTTACATGCCGGCCAGCAGGTTCACCTCCAGTCCACGCGCTATCGCGCACGTCCCTGCGGTTCACCCGCTTTACCGGCAGACAGCAACAGCACCGGGACCTGGCGGGCTGAAGCGCCGCCAAATCCCGGGCAGTTGCGCAACTGGTTTTTCCGGTCCATTACTTTTACATTCATCATAAGGGTAAACTACGGGCTAAAACGCTGAACGTGCCGGCACTCTGCCACAGATCCCTGTTGCCTATAACATATAAGGCTTCCTTTGCCCGTGTAACGGCGACATTGAGTAAGTTTGGCCTGCCGCCGGCCCAGCCTCTGGCACCTGCCTGTGAAGACAGCGGAGCGCCAAGTACAAAAATTACCGCTTCTGCTTCGCGGCCCTGGACGATATGTACGGTGCCGATTCTTTCGTAGACCCATAAATAAGGATCGGCTACCATGCCTTGTAACATACCGGATTGGGTGATTAACTGGCGCAAGTTGTCGGCTACTATGACAAAGGGGCTGATGATATAGAGGTCAAGCGGCACATTCGCTGTTTTTAGTTTTCGCAATAGTGTCAGGACAGCGGCTCCTTCATCGGGACACCATTTATCCGTTCCTGCACCCTGCACGTGAATCCAGGCGGAATTCCCAAGCGCATTTCTGATGGACGAAGGGCGCTCTGGTTTAGCTTGTACCATCAGGTTGTTGTAGGCAACCTGGTTGGCGACCTGGAACATTGGGTTGCTACAGCGGCGGTGAACCAGCAATGGAATACCTACCGAGCGGCTGCCGTTTTTACTTTCAAAATCGGCGTAATAGGCGCTGGCGGCATCGGCGAGTGTTTGTGCCGATGCTTCCGGGGCGTTGAATTTATCCGGATCAATTGCAAAGTGCTTGTTGATTGCTTTGGTAAGGCTTTCAGGCAAGGTAACAATGGGCTCGATCTGGATAGGGTCGCCAACGATCACCGCCCGTTTGGTTCGCATTAAGGCGCCGACAGCTGCCTGCGGCAGCGCCTGGCCTGCCTCATCTACCAGTAACCAGCCAAGGCTTTCCGGCGGTAATGTACCCATCATGCGTTCGACGGAGGCAAAGGTGGTCGAGATGGCAGGGACCACCAAAAACAAGGTGGACCACAGATCCGGCACCAAAGCCTGTTTAGCTTTGTCAGACAGCTCTTTACCGTTAAAAAGCATCATCAGCGCGCCTAGGTTATGTCTCAGGGGCTTGGCCGCAGCGGTGATAAATGCCTTTTGCAATTGGATCGCGGCGCTGAAAACGCGGTCTCTATGGCCTGCGAGTGCCGGATCATTCCACGGGGATAACTGCTGCCTGTGCTCATGCCTGGCGGCAAAAAAGGCCTCGTCGATGATGTTATCGCCCAGTTTTTCCCGCATAGCGGCGATTTTTTGGGCAGCAGCCGAATATTGTTGTTCCGCATTTTTTAAGGCCTGTGCCTGCTCATTTAGCAAGCTATTATTTTTGACCAGCTCGGCTTCTTGATGGGTTATTCGTGCTTTTTCCTGACTGAGGTCATGCGTATTTTGATTGATGATATCTCTTATCGTTTTTTCCCTGGCCCTCCAGGCTTTGGCGGGATCGGTATTAAAAAGCAATTTGAGCCAGTTGGGCCTGACGGCCCGGTGCGACTGGTGCTGCTGCCGCAAGGAATCGCCGAGTGAAGTCAATTGGGTAGCCGACTGCCGCAGTTTTTTTATTTCCAAATTGATCAGCTGGCTGTTTTCTTTTGTCCGGTCATGCTGCTGCCTCGCCTGTCCGGCCTTATTTAAAAGCCCGGGAAGTTGTATGACCAATGCCCGTAAGTCCGCCCGGACTTTAAGTTCTGCCCGACACGCGTTTAGAACGGTAATAAACTCCTGCCTGGCTTTGTTCCACGCCACTAAGGCGGCAACGTGGTTGTCGGGCGGGTTTTCCAGTGTGATAATTTTTGGTTTTCTTGTGCCGGTAATTTGCTGCGTTTGGGGATCAACGATGTTGATAAATTGCGGTGTTCCCGCTGCTTCAGCGAGGTAAGTGCTCATGCCGAAATCTTCATCCCACCAGAATGTCTTCCGGAATTTGGCCCGGTTTGCACCGTTTCCCAGAACAGCTGCGACCAGCCCCCATGTTTCTCTTTCCAATAAGATATCCGAAAGCGCGTTAAAATACCGCAGTCCCGGCAGGTTCCCGATAGCATTGATACCTGGCAGTTCGGCACTGATATTTTCAACTGCCTTATTATTCGAAGAGGCGATCAGGATCTCGTAACCCCTGATTTTAGGGTTGACCTGATAAAGGTGCAACCAGGCCTGACCGGCAGCCAGTTTTTGTCCTGAATGGCTGAAGACGTTTTCAGGATCATCGAAAGCACAAAGGGCTTCGGCCCGGTCGCAAATGATGCCGGCCACCAGGTCACGTAACAAAGTGGTCTTACCCGTGCCCGGTGGTCCGTTCACCGAGGTAATACCACCCGGCTTTAATTCGGCCAATGCAGTGTTTACCGCGGCTTGCTGCAAGAGGACAAGGGCGCTATTGCCTGGCGAGGGCCATCGGGCTGCCGGAATAAGTTCGGGTGAAACCATCCTTTCCAGCTCCTTGAAATCACGGGACAGGTCTTTGCGCGTCTTGGGCACCTCTACCCCGATGTATTTTTTAAGGTTGCCTGTGGCTTGCTTGCTAGTAAACAATGCGGCGGCTGTGGAAATATCATTTAAAAAAAAACTGTTCAATAATAAGGGTTCCGGTGCTTCAGGATTTTTAAACCATTCATAAACCCGGATGGCGAACTGGTTGGGGCTAACTAAGCCGGCGGGCAATTGGAGTTCTGCCGCCAGGTACTGGAACGCCGAGCGCAGGGTACCGGCATTTAGCGGAAGGTCGTTGTCTTCTTCGTCTTTTATCCTGATGCGCTTATCCAGCTGTTTGACCAGTTCCTGTTCGGCTTTCACCCATCGTGACAGCTTTCCCAGGTCGCCTTGTAAGGCATGCTGTATCCCCCAGGCAAAACTGGAAATAGCAACGGCTTTCTCCTGTACCGGTTTACCATTGCGGTCCACGACAATAACAGCCAGGATAGCTTCCCCTTTTGCAGGGGGGCGTTCATCCCGGCTATCACTATAGACTTCGAGTAGTTTTGAAATGGCTTTATCCATGGGGATGGTACCCAAGATGACCTGATAGTATAACCGCGTATTTGGCCTGGCGTTTTCACCACCATTTTCCCAGGGCAGATGATTATTGAACGACGCCACCAACCGGCTATCGCCTCCATTAGCAAGGTCCTGTGGTCTCTTAAAAGATTGTGGCGACAACACTTCCAGGGCGGACCAGGCGGACAGGACGTTATGGGGTTTATCCGGATCGTCCTGTTTGGGCGCGACGTAACTAACCTGGATGTCGGGGATGCTGGCAGGTGTGATGTGTGCCGGCCGGGCATTGGTATAGACCAGGGGCGTTTTCTTTTTGGACACTATAACCTGGTTGACTTTGGCCTGCAAGTTTTTGGCGCGCTGCGTATTCCTGAAACCTAATTCTACAGCAAGTTCTTGTAAAACATCCAGGTTTGCTGTGTTTTTTTCAAACTCTTTTTCAAGTTGTTGGGCATCATAATTGAAGTATCGTCTGGCCACAAATAAGGTATGAATGACTAAGATACTATATCTTATGCATTTGACAACGGCCTGCTACCCAAATCAAATTTCTTCCGGGCGGTAGATAATGTAGACTTTGTCACCTGAACCCAGATAGTAACCATAGTCAAAGGAACATCTGTGCTCGAATCCGTTTTTATCGGTAAATACCGAGGTGAAATATTTCAGGTTAAAACCCTTGCCCAGGAGGTCACGAAGGGGTATTTGATCACCGGCATATTCGCTGTGCCAGAAAAGTATTTCACGGTTATTCAGTAAAATATCGTAGATCTTTTTGAATTGCGGCTTTTCCGCAAGAATTGCTAAAGGATTGGTCGGAGTTCCTGACT
>JAZJZL010000202.1:0-6189 GCA_040389845.1 Bacteroidota bacterium | reverse complement strand
CTGCACTTGTTTCCGGCGTTCATTGTTGTAAGCAGTTCGGCATTCACTACTGCAATATTTTTTATCCTCGCGGCTGGCGCCGATAGGCTTGCCGCATTCCAGGCAGTATTTAACGGGCTTATCCAATTGGGTTTCTTCCATGGGCTGAAACGATTATAAACGTTTAAACAACAGCAAAAATTTAAAATTGATTGCGGTTAGGCGGAGCTTTGCTGAGTAATTAATGTTAAAAAATTATGGAAGCAGTCAAGACAAATTACCCGAACCTGGCTTCGGAAAGTTTCGGGCACGGGAAAAAGCATTATTTTATTGATGTCAAAAAAGCGAAGAACGATACGCATTTCTTACTGATCACTTCGAGCGAACAATATGTTGAAGGCCAGTTTCAACGAAATACGGTGCAACTCTGGGAAGAAGACCTGGCGTTTTTCGTAGAAGCGCTATCGATGATCCTGGGACAGCTGGCGTATGGAGAATTGTCGCCACCGGAAGTTAAAATGGAACTGATGAAGGACCTGAAAGGCATGAAGGCGATTGCGGAATATGACCGGCCAAGGGAAAAGCTACACGCATTGGGTGCCGGTACGTTGAGTAATGCGGAATTGCTGGCGATCCTGTTGTGTACGGGTTCGTCGGAGCTATCGGTGCTTGATCTTTGTCAGCGGGTCATGAAGTCTGTAAAGAATGAGCCGGCGCGGCTGCTGAGTCGTACTGCGGATGACTTTTGTAAATTTCCGGGGATTGGTGTAGCTAAGGCCGCTACCTTGCTCGCAGCTTTGGAATTGGGGCGGCGCACGTTTGCAGCAGCGCTCTAGTATTTCCCATCTTTGGATCTATGGCCTTTCCCAGCAAAATTAAGTTTTTACCACAAAGGTAGCGTGCTATACAGGTGCCTGTCAAGGGTATATAAACCCCGCGCTGCGGGGCCCTTGACAGGCACCTGCCGCGCGCTGGAGGGTAATAAAAACTTAATTTTTAGCTTATGGAAAAGTTTGCATTAACCCTTCAGTCCAAAGTCGAGATCACCGTTTACCAGGCTGGCAACCACCTGACGCACGATGAGCGGAAAATCCTGTTAGAAATTATGGAGGTTATCGAAAAAGGCAATGCCGATGCTTTAGCCTGGTTTGCTGGTTTAGGGGATAGTTTCCGGCAGATTTTGATGAATGTCCGTGAACACCGCAAGGCGCTGGAATTCGGGTTTACCGAAGTTACTTTTAACCAGTACGGCTGGTTTGCTGCTCCAAAGTTTTTGGACTTCGAAGAAATCAAATTGGAACAAAGCAGTATCCGTATCGGGCGCGGGCCCAATGGTATTTGGGCCTATGCTTTAAGCTGTAATTACGGTACTGCCGGAAGCAGCGGCCCGTTGTGTGTTTTCTGTAAAAAATATCCTAACCGGGAAGCGGCTTTAACGGCTGCCTTGGGGGAGATGAAAAGAAAAATGTCGGAGTATGTCGGTAATTCAGACACTACGAATTATAAACAGGAGGTACTGCAAAAGACATTGAAAGCGATTGGTCGGCTTGAGGTGACACGGGTGCAATTGTGTTTGTTTTAGTATCTTTAAAGTCCTGCGGACAATCATATTAAAATGAAAACTAAACAAATCTGGATCAGTACTATCGTATTTGCGTTACTGATTTTGCTCCCGACGCTCCTTTGGATGCGAGACTATCATTTTTCTGTTTTCTCAAAAATTGACGGGCCGGTACTAAACAATTACTTTTCAGCTTTGTCCGTGATAGTGTCTTTTTCCCCTTTACTAATTGGTTTTGTATTATTAAATGTCGCCATAAAGGCGGCTAAAAACTTTGATGTTAAGAAACAGTTTCACAATAAACAATTTGAACAGGTTTGCGGATTGGCGCAGGAAATCTTAGACACCAAAATTAAGGTCGCTATCTATCAAAAGAGCGAGGCGAACGTCAACTATGGCTATAATAAAACAGGGTATGCTATTACTTTTTATTCGTTGGGGGATTTCATTAAAAGCCGGATCATCGAATCTGCTTACCTCGAATCACGCATTGATGATATCTTGCCTTTTTTAAGATACCGATACAATCCTCTCATCCCTAAAATAATTTCATCTGCATTGTTCAAGTTGGAAAAAGAAGCCTTTAACTCTCCGGTCCATTTAGAACCTTCGGATGAAATCTTAGAGAATATTGACTTTGCAAGTTATTTTGGGCGTCGGCCCGATAATTACATTGTTATCGGCACCTATTCTCCAGAAGCACAGATAGTTGAGAATAGCTGGACATCTCCATATTTTAACAACATTTCGGATTTGAGGGAAAACGCGGACAATATCCGATCTGTCCTATTAGCCTGGTTCAAAGTTTATGGCGCGGATGATATTAATATCTGATTGCATTTTCCAATAATAAAAAGGAAAGCAGTTTTGTTTTCAAGCGTAAATTTGGCAGCTGGTTTGTAGAAAACGAGCCGGAAATTTATCAAACAGTAAATGGCCTGTAATTTAACACAGGCCATTGTTTAAATACTCCTTGTTACTTACTATGTAAGCTTTTCATTTTTTCACTAAATTCCGTTAGCCCTGCCTTTTTTAGACATTCTTCACCAAAGGCTTTCAACTCTCCTATGTCATCCTGCGGTACCAGTTCTAAAAGTTCTGAAGGGGAGCTGCTATCTTTACTTAAGCCGTTTTCGATTACACTGCTTAAAAGCAGAATGGCCTTACGGCTAACTTTGACGTCGATCTTCACTGCTTCATTCATACCGGGGCTGCATAACAGAGTCTCATAGACCTTTCCCAACACATTCGTTGCCATAAATCAAAATTTAAAGGTTAATAATGGCGGCAAAATTAGTTAGCTACATGCAAACGATCCTCATCAAAATATGGGGAGGATCGTCGGCTATGGATTATCCTTTCTACTTTCGGGTTCTGAAAGTGAATGGAACGTGTGATGCAGAAATTTGGAAACGGCTTGTTTTCCCTGGCCAGAATCAGGGAAACCGATATGGTGGGCTATTTGGAAAGGCTGGGTTTTGAACCCGATACTGTCAAAAAGAACGGGGCGGATTACTGGTATTTATCGCCCTTACGGAATGAAAGCGGGGCAAGTTTTCATGTGCATGCGGTTACCAATTCCTGGTATGATTTCGGCCTGATGGTTGGTGGAAACATGGTAGACTTTTGCCTGCGTTTTTATGGCTGTTCGATCCCGGACTTGCTGGCCAGATTCAATGCTGATTTTTCGCTTGAAAAGTTACCTGTTTTCGACGCTGCTTTACATGAAGGCCGTACCGGTAAGGAAAGCAAATTGATGATTACGCATATCCGCCCGCTGTATGCCTATCCCCTGAAAAACTACCTGCATGAGCGGTCTATTCCGGTGGCGGTAGCGGATGATTTTTGTTCGGAAGTCACCTATCAAATTAACGGTCATTCTTATTACGGGATTGGTTTTAAAAACGATGCGGGTGGTTACGAGATCCGTAACAAAAATTACAAGCAAAGCAGTTCGCCAAAAGACATTACGACGTTTTCTTTCGGGGCTGATTCGGTGCATGTTTTCGAGGGTTTTATGGACTTCCTTTCCTGGCACACTTTGCATCCTTATGCGGAACGGGGGGCGGCTGATTTCGTGGTGCTGAACGGTGCGGGGATGTTTGACCGGGCGCTGCCATTTTTGGAGGAGCACGAGGTTGTCCGGCTTTGGCTGGACCGGGATGTGACGGGTAAGGCTTATACACAATATGCGTTGTCGATGGGGCCGCACTACCGGGATGAAAGCGGCTGGTATGAAAAGCACAAGGACCTGAATGAATGGCTGGCGCAGAAGGGCGAGGTGCAGAAGATCAGGGTGAAACCGCATTTGCGGGTGCCGGTGGGTGGTTGAAGACGACGGCTTTGTTGTTGTTTTTTTTCCCCTCACCTGCCTGGGGTTAGATTGCCTGTTTGGCAATCGGCCAGATGTACAGTTGTTTAACAACAACTGGAATCTGGCCGCCCCCTCCGAAGTCGGGGGCGGATGGGGAGGACATTGATTGTGGAAGATTTTGATGTTTTTGAGTGTGTTTGGGAGGTGTGATGGAAGAAAAGAAAACAGGGCGGATACGGATCATCGGCCTGCGGCTAACGGGGGACGAGTACGGCGTATTGGAAAAAGCCTGGAAGAAAAGTACGGTAGGTAAGTTGAGTGAATATGTGCGGCGGGTGCTGTTTGGTAAAGCGGTAACGGTCTATACGCGTAACCGGTCGCTGGATGAGTTGATGGCGGAATTGGTTTTATTGCGGCGGGAGTTGAATGCGATTGGCGTGAATTTCAACCAGGCGGTGCATCGGTTGCACACGCTGGATTATCTGCCGCAGATGCAGTCCTGGTTACAGGTTTTTGAGCGGGACAAAGATGTGTTTTTTGCGAAGGTTTCGGAGGTCCAGGCGAAGGTTGATTCGATCAGTGAGCAATGGTTGCAGTGATGCATTCGTCGGGTAGTTTACGCAACTGTTTAAACTACAATGAGCAGAAGGTCAAGACGGGTGACGCGAAATGTTTGGACGCGGGTTACTACCCGATGGATGCTGGTGATATGAACTTTTACCAGAAGCTGGCCCGGCTGGAAAAACTCACTTCTTTGAACCAGCGTACGAAGGTAAACAGCGTGCATTTTTCGCTGAATTTTCATCCTTCGGAAAAGCTTACAGAGGCATTACTGAAGGAGATCGCGGAGGTATTTTTAGAGAAGATAGGATTTGCGGAGCAGCCCTATTTATTATACCAGCATTTTGATGCCGGGCACCCGCATATCCATTTGGTGACGACGAATATCAAGCCGGACGGAAAGGCGATCAACCTAAATTATATGGGGCAGAACCAGGCCCAGGCAGCGCGAAAGGAGATCGAGATCGCCTATGGTTTGGTGCAGGCGGATCGTCAGCAGGAACGGGAGGTAAAGCACCTGAAACCGGTGAACGTGGAGCGGGCATTATACGGACGGGTGGAGACGAAACGGGCGATTGGCGGGGTGCTGAATTCGGTGCTTAAAAATTATAAGTTCACTTCTTTGTATGAGCTCAACGCTGTGCTGAAGCTTTATAATATTGTTGCGGATGCGGGTAGCGAAGGTTCGCGAATCCGGGAGCATGGGGGGCTGGTTTACCGTGTGTTGGATGAACACGGCAATAAAGTGGGTGTGCCGATCAAAGCAAGTGATTTTTTTGCTAAGCCGACCTTGAAAAATATCCGGGAGAAGTTCGGACCGAATGAAGCGGCGCGGGTAGCGTATAAGAGGCGGTTGCGGAACGCGATTGATTTGGCTTTGTTGCATGGGGGTTTGGATATGAAGGCCTTTATAAATGCGCTGAAAAAAGAGGGGATCGACGTGGTACTGCGGCAGAATGCTGAGGGTGTCATTTATGGGATTACCTACGTCGACCATGTGAAAAAGACGGTGTTTAATGGCAGCGACCTGGGCAAAGCGTACAGCGCCAAAGCGATCCTAGAACGCTGCGCACAAGGCGGGGCAAGCGAGGAAAAAAACAACATCGGCGAGGCGGAAAAGGTTGGGCGGCGCAAAGTGACGGAGGATGGTTGGCGTAGCCTAAATTCCAGTCAAAATTTTACGGGTGAGGGGAAAAATAACGCGGGTCCGGGGATACTGGAAACGTTGCTGGAGCCGGGCTATCAGCCGGAGGTGATGGACTGGCAGCTGAAGCGGAAAAGGAAGAAAAAGAAGCGGCAGCGTTTGCGGGTGGATTGAATGTATGGGTAATGGATTATTGCTGAGGAGGAAAGATGCAGACGGGGGAAAATGATCAGGCGATGCGCAAGATCCTGGATATGACCAGGCTGATCAGTTTGGTGGTTTTGGGGATACATTTTTATGCGGCATGCTATGGGGCTTTTGCGGAATGGCATTTGGTGGCGCCTTTGTCGGACAGGTTGCTGGGGAATATTTACCGGACGGGTTTGTTCAGCAATTTTTATAAGTCTAAGCTGATGGCGCTGGGTTTCCTGGTGATCGCGCTGATCGGGGTGAAGGGAAAGAAGGATGAAAAGCAAAATTTTAAGACGGCTGTTTTATACCTGCTGACGGGTTTGTTTTTTTTCTTCACCAGCTATTTTGCCTTACTGGTAAGGGGAAAAGTGACGGTGGTAGCGTCGCTGTATATGGGGCTTTTGCGGAATGGCATTTGGTGGCGCCTTTGTCGGACAG
>JAZJZL010000201.1:0-3867 GCA_040389845.1 Bacteroidota bacterium | reverse complement strand
ACAGCCATCTCTTACTTTGACCCAGCCGCTGTTGCTGAAGTCCAGCACAACGCCATCCGGGCACCACTTTTCTGCCGCACTAAGCGATTACCATCCTTCAATGTTCCGTCCGCCATTAGCATAAACGTATCCCCAATTTTATTCTTTTAACTTTTTACGCTAAATGCTAATTTTTCATGCGCAAACTTTTATTATGGGTTGTGCTGTTGCTTTCTTTTTCAGCACATGCACAATATACGCTACGCCTTGTCGTGAAAGACGACGGGAGCAAATTGCCCTTGGCAGGAGCCACGGCTTATATCATTGATCTAAAGCGTGGAAATGCGTCGGATACCAGTGGTAATATCACGATCACCGCTATTCCGGCCGGTAAATACGAGGTTAAACTGAGTATGATCGGTTACCTGGCAGTGGATAAGACATTTATAATACCCTCAAAAAACCCGGATCAGCTTAATGAAGTATATCTCGAGCCGATGTCAGGCGAACTGGCCGAAGTGGTGGTGCAGACCAATCGCACCGGACAGAATCGGAGCGATATTCCGACCAGAATCGAAGCGCTGCCGCAGGAAGAACTAGACGAGAAAAGTACAATGCGTCCCGGCGACATCAAAATGCTACTGGGCGAGATCACCGGGATTCATGTTCAAGCGACATCTGCTGTTAGTGGGTTGGCCAGTTTCCGTATCGAAGGGCTTGACAGCCGCTATACCCAATTGTTACAGGATGGCTTGCCCACTTATGGCGGTTTTTCAGGCGGTTTAGGTTTAGTACAGGTTTCACCGTTGAATTTGAAACAGGTGGAGATCATTAAAGGTTCAGCCTCAACTTTATACGGCGGCGGTGCTATTGCAGGTTTGGTAAACTTAATCAGCAAGGCGCCCGGTAAACAGCCGGAACTAAGTTTTCTGCTAAATCAGAACTCGGCAAAAGGTACCGATGCCAGCGGTTTTTACAGCCAGCTATGGGGCAAAATCGGTACTGCTATTTTTACAGCTTATAATTACAACGGGGTTTACGATCCTGGCAATACCGGTTTTTCAGCCATTCCTAAAACCAACCGCTTTCTGCTCAATCCCAAGATTTTTTGGAAACCTGACCGCAAAGATTCTTTGTGGTTGGGAGTTAATGTCCTACACGAAGATCGCCTGGGTGGTGACATGCAAGTGATCAGCGGCAACGCCAACAGCCAGCACCAGTATTTTGAACACAATATCAGCGACCGTTTATCCTTGCAGGTTTCCTACACGCGCAAGATCAACAGCGTCAGCCAATTGAACCTCAAAGGCACGATTGGCTATTTCAACCGGACGATAATCCAGCCACAGTTCGAATTCAAGGGTATACAGGTTTCATCCTATGCTGAAGCGAATTATGTGCGTAATAGCAAAACCACCAGTTGGGTGGCTGGTGCCGATGTATGGACGGATCACCTTACACCAAAAAATGGCAGTTCCGACCTGGGCTATGCCCGTAATACGTATGGATTTTTTGTACAGAATACCTGGAAACCGGCCCGATGGTTCGCTGTAGAAAGTGGGTTGCGCTTAGATGGTAATTCGCCATCACCAGCTTCGCCGGCAAATGGCTGGTTTTTATTGCCGCGTATAAATGCCTTATTTAAAGTAAATGAACATTGGAGCAGTCGTTTGGGCGGCGGGCTGGGCTACAAAATGCCTGACATTTTTAATGATGATGCCGAAGAGCAAGGCTACCGCTACTTGCAACCATTAAATATTGCCGCAACTAAAGCCGAACGCTCAGCCGGTGTGAACTGGGACTTCACTTATAAAGGTGCTGTAGGTGACGCGTTCTTACAGGTTAATGAATTGTTGTTTCTGACAAAGGTAAATGACCCTTTGATCTTACAATATAACGCATTTGCCAACGCACCTGGTTATTTGATTAGCAAAGGCGCTGAAACTAATGTGAAATTGCTGATGGATGAACTGGGCATATACCTGGGTTACACCTATAACAATGCGCAGCGGAATTTTAACGGACTGAGCAGCGCGCAGATATTGACACCGAAACATCAATTGAACGCTGATCTTACGTATGAGGTTGAGCATAGTTTCCGCGCAGGTTTAGAAGGATTTTATACCAGTGAACAACTATTGAGTGGAGGTACGACCGGGCGTTCCTACTGGACATTTGGCGCATTGGTGCAGAAGATGTGGAAACATATTGACGTATTTATCAATGCCGAAAACCTGACGGATCAGCGGCAAAGTAAATGGGGTGCGTTATACACAGGAACCGTAACCAATCCTATATTTAAGGACCTTTATGCGCCAATAGAAGGGATAGTGATCAATGGCGGCGTCAGGATAAAAGTGTTTTGATATAAATGAACTTTAAATAAAAAAGTCGAGTAGTTTGAAGTACTATTCAACTTTTTCTTAAGCGGGCAAAAAAGGATTCGAACCCCTATCTCCGCAAGGTTAGCAGCGGCTTTTCCAGTTAAGCTATTTACCCTTCACTGCGGTAAAACCATATAAAAGAAAATAAATTGAGAGGAGCTATCGCTAGCCAGGTACAAAGGCTGTTTTAAAAATGATGAAAGGTAAAAAGGGCTTCGAACCCTTATCTCGAGTTAGCAACGCCGCACTTTTCCATTTAAGCTATTTACCCTCCATCGCGATAAAATTAGAAAAATATTACGGTTCCAGGTGTGTTGGGTTAAAAGAGCTGGATTAGAAATGTAGTGCTCATTGATGGTGAAATAATGGCGGTCTATACTATCTCCAAATTTTTTGTATTTTGCAATAGCTTAACCACCCTATGTTAAGCCCCTCTTTTTAACCATTTAAACTATTATGACCAAAAGCCACGCTTACCTTGAATCAAAAAGTCATTATTCCATATTAGACGGCCTGCGCGGGGTAGCCTCTGTGCTGGTTATCGTTTTTCACGTATTCGAGACCTTTACCGGCGGTAACCGTTTTATTCAAATAATTAACCACGGGTACCTGGCTGTCGACTTTTTCTTTTTGCTTTCGGGTTTCGTGGTAGCTTATGCGTATGATGACCGTTGGGGCAAAATGACGTCATGGGATTTTTACAAGCGCCGGTTAGTACGCCTGCAGCCGATGGTAATACTGGGTTCTGTTATAGGCGCTGCACTTTTTTATTTCCAGGTTAGTCCAACTGCGTTTCCAGGTATAGCCGGTACGCCGGTGTGGCAGATGCTGCTTTTAATGGTGATTGGCGCCACGCTGATACCTGTGCCTATCTCGATGGACATACGCGGCTGGCAGGAAATGCATCCGTTAAATGGTCCGGCATGGTCGCTGTTTTTTGAGTATATCGCCAATATCCTTTATGCGGTTGTTGTTCGCCGTTTTTCAAAATTGCTCTTGTCGATTTTTGTATCGCTGGCAGCTTGTATGCTAATCGGCTACCTGGTTTGCGGCCAGCAGGGCGACCTTATCGGCGGATGGTCTATTGATAAGCTACAGCTGTTTATCGGGTTTACCAGGGTGCTTTATCCATTTTTTGCGGGTGTGCTGCTGTGTCGCTTAGGTAAGCTTATTCGTGTTAAAAATGCGTTCTGGTGGTGCAGCCTACTTATTATAATCGTACTTGCCATCCCGCGTATTGGCGACGATAAGCATGTATGGATGAATGGTATATACGAGGCTGCGGTTGTAATTTTTGTGTTCCCGCTCATCGTTTCAATGGGCGCGGGCGGTGAATTGCACAGCCAAAGGTCGACGAGGATTTGCAAGTTTTTAGGTGATATTTCTTACCCGCTTTATATCACCCATTATCCGCTCATTTACGTGTTTACAGCATGGGTTGCAAACAATAAAATCGCCTTAGGCGCGCAGGGAATGCTGGTTGGCTTACTGCTGGTGGTTACGA
>JAZJZL010000200.1:36387-37377 GCA_040389845.1 Bacteroidota bacterium | reverse complement strand
CATTAATCGACCAGGCAAATAACATAACCGTATTGCCTGCCGGCAGCTATATTGACGAAGCTGAAATAGTGCGGAATGCGGTTTACAACAAAAAGCTATTTTTTGAGAAAGCAGCTGTAACTCAAATCAATATCAATGTATTGAATGAGCTGGAATCAAAGCTCGACCATCACTTCGAGTATGCTAACCTGCGCAGGATAATTATCGACTCTCAAAAACTGCAGGAAAGCGATATGAACAAACTGGAATATGATAAAATATTATGGCTGGCCGATTCCTACTACGAAATCGTTTTTTCGCTCGATACGGACATATCCGACCGGGTTATTTTCCCCATTTCTGAATATGAGCGAAAGGGTATTGAAGATGCCCGGTTCGTACATTTTAAAAACGACGATGACAGCACTGTTTATTATGCTACCTACACCGCATACGATGGTTCGCTGATAATGCCGAAGCTGTTGCAAACTACCGATTTCTATAATTTCAAGATAATGCCTTTGTACGGTGCAGGTGCGCAAAACAAAAACCTGGCGCTGTTTCCCCGCAAAATTAACGGCAAATATGCCATGATATCCAGGATTGATGGGATAAATAACTACATCATGTATTCGGATAAGATAAATATCTGGGAAAAGCCGATAAAGCTGCAGCACCCCAAATTTAGCTGGGAACTGATACAAATCGGTAATTGCGGCTCGCCAATCGAAACTGACAAAGGCTGGCTTGTAATTACCCACGGCGTAGGCCCTATGCGACGGTACGTGCTTGGTGCCAGTTTGCTGAAGCTTGATGACCCCGAGGTTGAAATCGGCCGGTTAAAGGAACCGCTTTTAATCCCAAACAGCGATGAACGCGAAGGCTATGTTCCGAATGTATTATATTCCTGCGGCGCACTGGTGCATAACGGCAAGCTGATTATCCCTTATGGCGTTTCAGATTCGTCTACGGCTTTTGCAGAAGTTGACCTGAATGAACTTGTCACCAAGC
>JAZJZL010000200.1:15021-36377 GCA_040389845.1 Bacteroidota bacterium | reverse complement strand
GCCGACCTTCCGGGTATTATAGAGGGCGCTGCAGAGGGCAAGGGCCTTGGGCACAAGTTCTTGCGTCATGTTAAACGTACCAAGGCTCTATTACACTGCGTCTCCGCAGATGAAGCTGACCCCTTGAAAGCTTATGAGGTAGTTCGCAAAGAGTTACTTTTATACAACAAGGATATTGCCGATAAAAAGGAGACTAATAAAGCAGAAAAAGCTAAAGAAAAAATAGCATAATTTGATACAAAAGTCCGGTTTAGTATACACTTTTTTGGGTATTATTGCTTCGTTTTACAGCAACAACTTCAAAGAATAATTCCCTCCACGTTTTTATAAAAAATTACTGGTTTGGCATAGCGCTTGCTAATGTTTGTTGTTACTTATTTACTTAGTAACCTGACATTTATGAAAATAAAATCTACCAAATCATGGATCACTACCGAGAGATAAAAAACACCTTAAACTGGCACAACGAAGGAAAATTTGAAGTGGAATTAATTAACGGCGTAATTACCAGGCTTAATTTCTGTGAGCCTGGTAAAGGGCCGGAAGATACGGGGAAAAGCCTTACTTCAACCAGCTACAAATTTTTGCAGGCGGTACATTCCTGCCTTGGCGATCTATTTGCTTTTATAGAAGAAGAAAACAAACGTCTGGGTTACAAATTCGCCCGCGAAACAGAAATACAACCCTATCACCGGGATGACAAAGAAGAAGATTACCAACCAACTGGGGAAACAATTCTGCGTCCGTTAATAAATTATGACCATCAGCCGGATACACCGGGAAACCATACTGAACCTGCTCATTCAGAGGGAATCGATGCAACCGTAAAAAGTGCCTGACAGCCCTTAAATTTTCTATCCGGTTGTTGCGTTCGCAATCGGGTAGAAATTATTTGTTTAGTATTTGTTTATATAATGCAAGGTAGTCCTTCACCATCCTATCGCGCGAAAATTGAGACTTTGACCATTCAGCACAATCCTGGCGTTGGATATTTTTTATCCCATCAACAGCATTCACAGCATCGTTTACATTGTTTACCAGGAAACCGGTTTTTCCATCCTTTATCAGTTCAGGCATCGAGCCTCTGTTGAAAGCTATCACCGGTGTGCCGCATAACATTGCCTCGGCTACGCTCATTCCAAATGGTTCGTTAAAGTTAATAGGATGAAGCAGCGCATAGGCATTTTGCAAAAGCTGGTTTCGATGTTCAGGTTCTGCATTGCCGAGATAAATAATATTATCATTTAAATACGGTTTCACTTTTTCCCTAAAATAGTTCTCATCCTGTATCAGCCCGGCAATCAATAGTCTCCTTTTGCATTTTTGAGCAATCTCAATAGCTTCAGCGGTTCCTTTATCATGGTGTATCCTTCCAAAATATAATAAGTAGTCCTCCGGCTTGTCGTTAAACTCAAACTGTGTCGTATTTAAGCCGTTATAAACCGTTGCAAGATATTCCAGCTCAGGGCTGCGGTCTGAATTACTGATTGAGACGTAATGCCCCACAGAATTATATTTTTTATACACCGGGATTATTTTTGGCGACGAAAAACCATGTATGGTGGTAATCACAGGTGTCTTTATCAGCCCGGAATAAGTAAGCGGTAAAAAATCGAAATTATTATGGATAATGTCGAACACTCCTGCCCGTTCCATCAAATTGCTGATGTGCAGGCATTCCAAGACCTTTGCATCCTGCGTCCGGTCTTCCTCATATCCAGAATCGCAAACCGAATACAGCTTGCCGGCAGTAACAGAGTCCCCGGTTGCAAATAACGATACTTCGACTCCGAGCTTTACCAGTCCTTCAGCAATATTTGATGCAACCTGCTCCCAGGGTCCGTAGTGCCTGGGCGGTGTGCGCCAGGCAACAGGCGATAATACAGCTACTTTCATTTAAAACGACATCGAAACGGATTGACCCGGTTTGTTATATTCGTATTCAAGCTCAAAGGCCTTCAATACTGTTAAATGTGATATTAAATAAGCAAGCGTACTTTCGGCGCCCTGGTTACGGTTAATGCCGTTTGGCAGCAGGCCGTCACAGCAGCCTTTGGTCTCATGATCATAAAGCGGTGCCCGCAAGCTATTTTCGCCCAGGAACCATTTATAGCATAGAAACATTTTTTCGATATATTGGGGCTTACGGAAATTAGTATATGCCTGAAAATGCATTAGCACCATGGCCATCGTTTCGATAGCTTGCTGGTCATATAACGGAAACTCGCCCCCCTTATGATACCAACCGTCGTTGCCTACAGGGCGTAAATACCCTTTGGCCAACGTTACTTCATCTAAAAATCCCATGGTTTTCAACGCTATTTCCCGCACTTTTTCATTCCCGGTAATGTGACAGGAGTGTAAAAGCGCCAATGGCAATATGGCGTTATCATAAGTCATCTTTTCTTCAAACCACTGCCAATCGTCTGTTTGGTGTTTCTCGTAAGCGTCTATTAACGGTTGGGTAAGATTTATCATCTCATTAACCATCCCTTCGTCACCAGGCATAGCTTGTAAATAAAGGCTTATGCCGATGATAGTATTAGCCATGCCACGCAAATGGGTCAACGCTTTAAAATGCCGAACTGACCTGTGGAACAACTCTGTAGCGAACTCTTTATAAGAATTACTTGACGAGTAGCCTATCAAATACCCCAGCGACCAAATGGTACGCCCGAATGAATCTTCTGAACCAACTTCATCCAAATACCGCCTGTCAAAGCTTAAAAAATTTCTGAAGTTACCGTCTTCCGTTTGCATGTAGTGAATATAGCTCAGGTAAATCGGTAACAGCTCAAAGGCTTCCCTGCTTTTGCTGCGTTGATGGGCCATCAGCGCCATTATTAGTGCCCGCGCATTGTCATCAAGACAATATCCTTCTTTTAAATTAGGGATACCATACTTGGCATGCTGAACAATACCGGTATCATCCGTTAACCGCAACACATGACTTAGGCTAAACTTCGGCATGATTTCGGGATCGACAATACTATTTTTCAGTATTTTATCGCTAAAATCATGCATGGCAGATGATTCTCGGGCCAGTCTTATATATTCGGAGCCAATAACAGGCCAGCGTAAATGGAGGCCGTAATCATAGGCATTTTCTTTCAATTCATTTAATACCCTTTCCTGGTTTAGCAGCTCAATCACAATTTCTGCCAGGGCATCGGCATTTTTAAAATCGAATAGACGGCCCCGGTTATCGGCCAACAATTCCGTAGCATGCCAGTATGGAGTTGAGACTACTGCAGCTCCTGCCCCTACCGCGTACGACAAAGTTCCGCTGGTTATCTGTGCTTCGTTTAAATAGGGGGTAACATAAACATCGGTCGCCGCCAGGTAATCCACCAGCTCTTCCTCGGTTACAAACTTATTGATAAAACTAAGGTGGTTTGATACATTAAGCTGCGCGGCCAGCGTTTTCAGGTGATCGCGGTATTCCTCGCCCGAACTTTTAATAACACCCGGGTGCGTATTTCCCAAAACAACGTACATTATCTCCGGGTGAATTTTAGCGATTTTAGGCAATGCCCGTACAACTGTTTCCAGGCCTTTTCCGCGGCTTATCAAGCCAAAGGTCAGCATCACCTTGTGGTTTTTAAACTGGCTTAAATTTCTAACCGGGTTTGGTTCAGATGCTTCGACATCAGGCACACCGTGCTCTATAATAGTTATCTTCTCTTCCGACACATCATATATAGTGGTTAAAAACTCAACAGCCCTCTTGCTCATCACAACAATTTGCGACGACTGCTCGGCAATCTCCCTGATGATGATGCGCTGTACATAGGTCGGGTCCTTTAATATCGTGTGCAGTATTGATATCAACGGCTTTTCGAGCCTGTTAATTAACGGCAAAATATAAATGCCGCTTTCGCCTCCGTATATACCGAACTCGTGTTCCATTATGCATACATCTGCGTTGCTGGTGTTTATATAATTTGCTGCCCGGATGTAATCCTTTTGATGATTTTGCCTGATAACATATTTCACTTCTTCAGGGTATTCATATTCCTGCATGTCCTCGGAATCGTTAAGCGCCACTACGAAACCGCCGTTAAGAGGCGACCTTCGTTCAGGAAAATTCGCATTGATAGCGCTCATAAGGTTACAATTAAATGTGGCTATGCCGCATTCACGGGGTGGATAGGTAGAGATGTATGCTATTTTCATTTATCGCGTGAGATGTATTGTTATTAACCCTGTATTTAATTGATTGTTTATCAAGCTGAAGTAAAAAAAGTGCACTATTGATGCAAAAATCAGCATTTATAAAGCCATGAAGCAGTATTTGGCGCTTTAGAGGTACAAGGCACAAATTGTACCAGTTTAATTAAAACTATAATTCAGGGAGTAATAATGTTGAGACAGAATTACATTTATTGCAGAGAATGGAAGTAAACGAAAATCCTGCCAATGAAGGCTGCGGATTTATGGTGTGCTGCAATATACGTTAATTAAATGGTGAACGAGGCACCAGGTAAGAAAGGTTCCCTGGGAGGAATCAAACGTAAAAATCAACCGCTTCAATTATAACCATGCATGCCTTTTCAATTTCCTCATTAGTTATTATCAACGGCGGCGCTATACGCATCGAATTGCTGCAATGCAGAAACCAATCAGTGACTACTCCGTTTTCAATGCAGCGGTCTATTATCTTTTTATTGAGATCAAAACTTTCAAATTCGGCGGCAAGCATCAGGCCTTTGCCACGAACTTCTTTTATAGCAGGATGTACAAGCAGCTTTTTAAATAACGCTTCTTTTTCGGCAACGCCTGCTATTAAATTTTCATTAATCAAAACTTCCAGCGCAGCAAGCCCTGCGGCGCAGCAAACAGGATGACCGCCAAATGTTGTGATATGTCCGAGGATCGGATTCTCTTTAAGCGATCCCATTATTTCATTCGATGAAATAAATGCGCCGACAGGCATACCTCCACCCAACGCTTTAGCCAGTAACAAAATATCCGGCTCGATAGCAAAGTGCTGAAATGCAAATAACTTGCCTGTACGCCCGAAAGCGGCTTGTATTTCATCCAATATCAGCAAGGTGCCGGTTTCATCGCAGCGAGCGCGCAAAGCCTGCATGTAGTTTACATCGGGTACGCGAATGCCGGCCTCACCCTGTATGGTTTCGATAATTACGCAGGCTGTTTGATTGGTGATTAGCTCAAGGTCATCAATGTTATTAAAGTGGATAAAACTTACACCGGGTAATAAAGGGCGATAGGCTTGCTTAAACTCTTCATTACCCATAACGCTTAGCGCTCCCTGGGTGCTGCCGTGATAAGAATCTTTGCAGGCTATAATTTGCTGCCTGCCTGTGTAGCGTTTTGCCAACTTCAATGCACCCTCAACAGCTTCGGCCCCAGAGTTAGTAAAATAGACAGATTGTAAATTATCCGGCAAGATAGAAACCAGCTTTTCTGCGAATCGTACCTGGGGTGTCTGTACATATTCGCCATAAACCATCAGGTGCATGTACTTATCTACCTGATTTTTTATCGCCTTAACTACATACGGATGGCTGTGCCCAAGATTGCTAACGCCAATGCCTGATATTAAATCCAGGTAAGCTGTTCCTTCGCTATTGTACATGTAAACACCTTCAGCACGCTCAAATTCCAATAATAAAGGGAAATTGGTGGTCTGAGCATTATTAGCGAGAAAAAGCTGTCGAAGGGTGGGCATGGGGCAAAAATAAGCCTTTAGTCTCAAGTTCTGAGTCTTAAGTCTTGTTAAATTTGGAAATAACTTTTTTGCATTTGTCGATCCTAGACTTAAGACTACCGACTTCAGACTAAGGACTAATCTCCCGCTCTTACGCTGCGCTCAGTAAGTATGCGGAATGCCTCATCATTAAATTCCTTCTCGCTCTTATAAAGAATGCTGACCTTTTCGGGCGGAAGAATTTTATAAAACTCATCCCTGTAACGCTTTTTTATGTCAACAAGCTGGGTTTCCAGTTTTAAATCCGTATCCACTTGTTGAGCACCATCGGCTGTAGCGTTCGAGTTATTTTCCCGCTTTAATATCTTAACGGCCGTCAATTCCTGGTTATATTTACGGTATAATGGCCAAAACGCCTTCGATTCCGGGCTTGTAAGGTTTAATCTTTGTGCAAGGAAATTCTCTTTTACCACTTGTATTCTCTTACCGGTACCCGCTTTCACCGTATTCCTCTGACGCAAATTATTCTGGGGTTGGTATTGCGGCTGAGTAGTGTAAGGCCGTACAGGCACAACTACACGGCGCTGCCCATAGCTGTTATAGCTAAACGCCGTTATAATCAATATGCCTAAAATAACCTTTATCAGCTTCCTCATTAAAATATTTACTGTCCGTTATTTACATCCTTTTGCAAGGCATTTTCTAACTGCTGGTCATCAATAGCGTCATCACCTATCGCATCAGTCTGCTGCGCATCGGTCATATCGCCGTTTAATTCTAAATAGCTCCTGATATCATCAGCCGACACAGACGACAATTCTTTATGCAAAAAAGTACCTTTATGCTCAATAACTGAACCTGTAAGCTCACTCAGCAATATACCACCGCAAAGCGCAAGTGTAACACAGGCTGCAGTAGCATATTTAAAAAAGTTTGAAGCGTACAGCTTTCTTACTATACCGCCGCTCTTTACACTCTCGCGACTAACAGTTTCAAGATTAACCGTTTTATCTAAAATACTTTTGTTAAGCTTATCAAAATAACCTGCGGGAACCGCAAATTGTTCAACAGACTCACTCAAAGCCTCTTCAATAAAAATCCTGCTCTCTATTTGTTGCTGCAGGTCATCAAAATAACCTTCAGGCACAGCAAATCCAGGCGCATCGGCCATGGCGCTTTCAATCGCTATCCTGCTTTGTATATTACCGGTAAGCTCCTCAAAATAATTTTGCGGAACTTCAAAACCCTCAGAAAATCCCTTGCTCTTTAATTCATCTAAATTCTTTAACGCTACAATACGATCTTCGAGGCTGTCAAAATAACCGGCCGGCACTTCAAACGGATTAGCAGGATTAATCTGTTTGAGTGACATATATTCGTTTAGCCAATCTTTATTTTCCATTTCACTCTTCATATCTTAACACTATAGATAGAACATTTGCTAAAAGGTTTAATCTAAATTTCAATTTAATCTCTGCTAAGTAAATGTGCCTCAATTTTCTTCACCGCCAGGTGAAAAGAGGCCTTTAAAGCACCAACGCTTGTACCCAGTACCTGAGAAATTTCTTCGTACTTCATATCATCGTAATACTTCATATTGAAAACGAGCTTTTGCTTTTCGGGCAGGGTAAGCAGCGCTTCCTGCAGTTTGCGCTGTGCTGCATCGCCGTTAAAATAGGATGTATCCGCCAATGTATCCGCCAGCGAGTAATCCACATCATCCAGCGATATATTATTTTTTTGTTTTTTCTTGTTTAAAAATGTAATACACTCATTGGTGGCAATGCGATACATCCAGGTGTATAGCTGCGCATCGCTGCGGAAACCGGCCAGGTTTTTCCATATTTTTATAAATACGTCCTGCACCAGGTCATCGGCATCGTCATGGTCAATCACCATGCGGCGCACGTGCCAGTATATTTTTTGCTGATATTTTTTCAGCAGCATGTTAAATGCCTCATTCCGGGTTTTTTCATCCTGGAATTTGCTTAAAATCTCTGCGTCGTCTACCTCTGTTGGCATGTAACTATTATTAAAATTTTAGCTGCTTTGTTGTTTGTTTAAACAATATTAACACTTTTCCGAAATATACGCCGGTTACTTCGTCAAATCCAGCACCTGTTGCGATGCGTTCTTGGTATCAACCTTATCAATTATCTTTTTGATAACTCCATCCGGTGCAATCAAAAATGTTTTGCGCGCTGTGCCCATGTATTTTTTGCCATACATATTTTTCTCAACCCAGACACCATAAGCCTCGTTAATGTTTTTATCCTCGTCGGCAATCAGTGGAAAAGGCAGGCTGTATTTGGTCTCGAATTTTTTGTGCGATTTTTCGCTGTCGGTGCTCACACCTATCACTTCAAACCCATTCCCTTCCAGCGACTGATAATTATCCCTGAAACTACAGGCCTCAGCAGTACAACCCGGGGTATCGTCTTTCGGATAAAAATACAGGATTACATTTTTTCCTTTAAAGTCGGATAATGAAACAGTTTTGCCGTTTTGGTCTTTCGAGGTAAAATCTGGGGCTTTGTCGCCTTCTTTAAGTGCTTCCATGTTATCGGGTAAATGATGCGGTAAACAGCTTACTATTATTTTTATTGTCGGTAACAGTCAACTCAAATATATGTTTACCGGGTGCAATATCGTCATTAAACCTAAAACCCAGAACTTTACTTTTAAAATCCCATTCCATCAACACCCACTTGCCGTCAATTTTACCGGTGTATGATTTTATGCCCGACAGGTTATCCCCGATCCTGAAGTATATGCCCTTCGCCGCTTTCATATTGGCGTCCTGCTTAATATTAACCGGAACAATAACCGGCGGAACAGTATCCAACTTAATAAAAAAGTCGCCAAAAGTATGTGGATTGCCTTTTATATAGCCATCCTGATAGGTGCCGCCAGCCACAGCACCATCAGTACTTACAATCACCGCTTTATCGACATACTTACCTAAACCAGTATCTGGTTTTATCCAAAGTTCATAGCTGTCATGAATCGGGGTAAATTTATTATGGATGCTGTGCGTAGCAGAAAAAGCGCCCGGCCGTTTGGGAAGCATTTTATAGGTAAACAGCACATCGTCATACAAATTCCCTGGTTGGATAATCACTTTTACTTTGTCATTGCCGAATTCGTTTTTTTGGTCGTAGTGAAATAAATCTCCGCCGGCCTTAACGACAGGCAAATTATTTGAAGCTAGTCCCGCTTTTACTTTAAGATTTAAGGTTGATGTATTTCCAGCAACGTCTTTTATAATATATTCAACATCATGCAATTGGCCGTCATTAAATTCCATCAATCCGCGATTTACTGATTGCGGGTAAAGCGAAATTTTGCTTCCAGGCAGAATAAAGCATTTCTGTATCATACGCCGCGTTTTCATCATTTCCGGGTAGTCGATATAGGCATTGATGGCGTGAGTTTCGTCGAACGCAAAACGCTCAACCGCAAAAGTGTAAACTATTTTGCCATCAAGTTTCAATTCGCAGGAATAAATTCCGTTATGATTGGGCGATGCGCTGGTCACGTCCGTTGCTGCCAGTCCGAACCCTATTTGCCCGGTCAAATTTATTATCTGTGGAGTCGCTAGCTTGTACTCGCCGGCTTGTCCCTTCACCGCAAAAAATTGGCGCTGTGTTTTTTCGCTGAAAGGGTTACCATCTAAATGATAAATCGCAATAGCGGTTATAGATGGCGGTATCCGGTCAGGGATGGTAAGCCCGAACAACTGCGGGTTTATCGTTTCTTCAGTCTGTGTATCACGTATTTCAAAATGCAAATGCGGGCCTGCGGATGCACCTTCGTTGCCCGACATTGCAATAACATCTCCCTGGCAAACCAGCAACTGCAACGGGTCCAGCTTAAAATCAACCTCAAAGCTTTGCTGTTTGTATTGCTCCGCATTGATTAGCTTTTCCATTGCCGGGCTAAATGTTTTAACGTGTCCGTAAACGGTAGTAAAGCCATTAGGATGTGTTATGTAGATGGCATGCCCAAAACCACCGAACTGTATCCGCAGGCGCGAAACATAACCGTCGTAAGCAGCATGCACCGGGTAACCGGTTACCTGGTTGGTTTTAAAATCAAGCCCTGAATGGAAATGTGCACCACGCAGCTCACCGAATGAACCGGCGGTCGATGGTGACAAATCAAGCGGATATCTGAAAAAGTTTTGAGGATATTGCCTGCTTTGGATTGGGCTTTGTGCAAATAAATTAGAACAACAACAGGAAGCTATAAGCAGAACAACAATTTTTTTTATCATATATTATTGTTTGTGATTTCACCAATTCGAGAATGATTTCACCTATTATATTATTTGATATTTAATTATAATATCCTTTCGGGCTATTTAACAACAAAGTCAAGCATCTTTTGATTTTCGAGGTAGCCCTCCAGCCTGTCGCCGATATTTACTTTACCTACGCCCTGAGGTGTGCCTGTATAAATTAAATCACCTTTTTTCAGGGTGATATATTTTGAAACGAAAGCAATAATATATTCGAACGAGAAAAGCATAAATGATGTATTGCCCTGCTGGCGGGTCTCGCCATTAACATCCAGCTTAAAGTTAATATCCTTTAAATTGGCAAACTGCGATTTGGGGACGAAAGTACTTATTGGCGCTGAGCCATCAAACGCTTTAGCCAATTCCCATGGCAATCCTTTTTCCTTGTGTTTTGATTGTATATCGCGCGCCGTAAAATCAACACCCAAACCAATTTCTTCAAAATAGTTTTGCGCGAATTGCTCGCTGATATGCTTGCCTTCCTTGCTTATTTTTATCACAATCTCTATCTCATGATGAATATCTTCCGAGAAGTCGGGGTGATAAAAGGGCTTATTTTCTTTCAGCAACGCGGTTTCCGGCTTCATAAATATAACCGGAACGCCGGGAACCGGGTTATTCAGCTCTTTGGCGTGCTCCGCATAGTTGCGGCCTATGGCAATTATTTTCATAACGCCGAAATTAAACTAAGATTCGTAGGATTAAAAGATTATAGGATTTTTTTATTGCGAAGCTTAAACATAAGGCCGATTTGGGAGACAAATTATTTCTTAACTGCCCTTTAGGAGCGGTAGCTATAGAACAGATATCCTTTTTATCACCGACTCAGTGCCGGCAACGATTCTTAAAAAGTAGAAGCCTTTGCTTAGTTTGCTGTTCAGCACGTAGGTAAATGTGCGCTCGCCCGGCTCTGTACGTTGGTTGTACAGGGTTACCAGTTCGTTACCCAAAACATCCACCACCTTAATGGTAACATTCGACGTGCGGGAGATATCGTATTTTAAATTAATCTGGTCAGTAACAGGGTTAGGATATACACTCACGTTGCTCAATAACTTATCGTCTGATCGTGCAACAGAAACTTTGGTGGTTGATATAACAGCCGGTTTAATCGGCGGCAGCACCAGGTGCAGATTATTCTTAAATAAAACGGTTTTATTAGGATGCGGCTTTAAAAGGCGGAGGATGCTTGTATCTGTTTTTTGATAACTCATCGCATTCGAAAAGGCAAAACTCATAAATATCGCTATCGCAATTATTATGACCCCAGATTTTCTAAAGGTAGAATTTTGCCTCATATTTCTTATTAATTGCAAAAGTATAAATAAACCGCCCATCATTTTCAACACCCGGGCCTTTTACCTAACATTTTAACAAATTTTAACACTGCTTGGTTTAACGTGTCTATAAATTTAGTTTTTCTTTTTCAAATAATTATTATTTAATCGGTTAATTGTAATTTTTAATACTTTTGGGGCTTTGAAACTATAAAGTGTCGAGTCATAAAGATCTACAAAAACTAACGGCGGCAGGCCTGCTGATTAGTTTGGGAATAATTTACGGTGATATAGGTACTTCCCCCCTGTATGTTTTCAAAGCCATCGTCGGCGACAGAACAATCTCCGAAACGCTGATATTAGGCGGCATCTCGCTTATAGTCTGGACGTTAACACTCCAAACTACCTTAAAATATGTCGTAATCACTTTACGTGCGGATAACAAGGGTGAGGGTGGCATATTCTCGCTTTTTTCGTTAGTACGCCGCAGGGCAAAATGGCTGATTGTACCGGCAGTATTAGGCGGCTGCGCATTGCTCGCAGATGGAATCATCACCCCTCCCATCACTATATCTTCGGCAATTGAAGGTTTGCAAAGCAAATTTCCGCATATCGAAACCGTGCCTATCGTAATAGCGATCATTATTTTGCTATTCATTATACAGCAATTCGGAACATCGCTTGTAGGTAAAGCCTTTGGACCTTTAATGTTTATCTGGTTTACTATGATGGGCGTACTCGGCCTAACTTTTATAGTGAAAGACCCTGCGATATTTAAGGCGCTGAACCCATATTATGGTATAAAGCTTTTAATGCACCCTCCGGCTCATGTACATCCCCTAATAATCATTGGCGCCGTATTCCTGTGTACCACGGGTGCCGAGGCGCTGTATTCAGATTTAGGCCACTGCGGACGTAAAAACATACAAATAAGCTGGGTTTATGTAAAAACCTGTTTAATCCTCAATTACCTGGGACAAGGTGTTTGGCTTTTACAGAATAACGGAAAGGTGATGGACCTGGACATCCATAACCCATTCTATGAAATTATGCCGCAATGGTTCCTGATATATGGTATAGGTATAGCCACAGTTGCGGCTGTTATTGCCAGCCAGGCGCTTATTTCAGGTTCGTTTACGTTGATAGCCGAAGCTGTAAGATTGAATCTATGGCCGAAAGTACGCATCAATTATCCATCCGAGCAAAAGGGGCAATTATATGTACCAAGTGTAAACTGGCTTTTGTGCGCGGGCTGCGTTGGCGTGGTATTACTATCCAGGGAATCTGGAAATATGGAGGCCGCTTACGGTTTAAGTATTACGGTAGCCATGCTGATGACCACCCTGCTGGTGGCTAACTTTTTGCGACGCAAAAAGCTTCCTATCTATTTTGTGGGCATATTCTTAGCTGTTTATGTACTTATTGAAGGAACCTTCCTGGCCGGTAACCTGGTAAAATTTGTACACGGCGGCTGGTTCACCCTCTCTGTCGGCCTGTTGCTCTTCACCATTATGTGGACCTGGCACATGGCCCGTAAAATTCGTAACCGTTACGTTAAGTTCATCGAAATTGAGGATTACTACGGCATCCTGAACGAACTAAGCGACGATGAGACCGTTCCTAAATACGCGTCACAATTGGTATACCTCACCAGCGCAAACTTCAATTCAGAAGTTGAATCGAAAATCATTTACTCCATTCTTCAAAAACAGCCTAAACGCGCCGATGTTTATTGGCTGGTGCACGTTGACGTTGTTGACGAGCCTTACAAAAGAGAATATGAGGTCGACTTCCTGGTACCGAACAAAGTAATTAGGATTGACTTTAAGCTCGGTTTCAGGGTTGAGCAGCAAATTAACCTGCTATTTAGAAAAGTAGTTGAAGAACTGGTTAAAAAAGGCGAGGTGGATATCACCAGTACCTACAAATCATTAAACAAACATAAAATCGTCGGCGATTTCAGGTTTGTAGTTATCGAAAAGGTTCTTTCCCGCTCTCATAATCTTTCGTTTTACGAGAGCTTTATCATGACCTACTATAAAATGCTCAAAAAAGTCAGCTTGTCTGAGGAGCGCGGTTTCGGCCTCGACCTGAGCTTTGTAACCGTAGAAAAGGTTCCGCTAATGCTCGCTGCTCCAGATACTGTCGAGATTCACAGGGTATTATAATCTACCATATTAGTATACAGAATGTTGCGAAATAAATAATATTGTTCGCAACATTTTTTGTTATTGGACGTATTATATCATTGTTAACCCAGTATTAATTCAGAATTACTACAGAATTATCGAATATTTTTACCTTGCCAGAGTTTGCTTATATAAAACTGCTGTTCCCCTAACGGCCCGTTTATACCGGCGCTCTATTGTATAACAAAGTAGAAACATACATCACCATTGAGAAAATTAGCTTTCCTTTTGCTGTGCTTTAGTTGGATTGGAGTAACTGCGCAGGTTAAAGACACCACAAAGAAAAAAATTATTGATACTCTAAAAAAGGACCTCCTTACAGCGCCGGATACGGTAAAACATTTACATAGTTCCATAGCTGCGCTTATACCCCCTGCCGCAATGGTTGGCTATGGTGTGGTTTCATTTATTGTGCACCCGGTCCGCAGGTTTGACTACTATATAAATAGCGGATTTAACAAATACTACCCTAAATATCCGGGAAGTATTGAAAATTACATGCAGTATGGCCCCGTGGCTTTGGTATATGGTTTAAACCTTGTTGGCGTTACCGGCAAAAACAGGTTTATCGACCGCACGGCCCTGCTGGGGCTTTCAGCAGCTTTTGCAGGCGTAAGTGTTTATGGTTTAAAGACAACTACGCATCGCCTTAGGCCAAACAAAGGAGATTATCTTTCGTTCCCATCGGGGCATACGGCTAACGCGTTTATGGGCGCAGAATTTTTAGCGCAGGAATATGGGGAAAAATCCCCCTGGTATGGCATTGCAGGGTATTCGCTGGCTATAACAACGGGAGTAATGCGCATGTATCACCGCGACCATTGGTTTAGCGACGTCGTTGCCGGAGCCGGGTTCGGCATACTGTCAACAAAGGCTGCTTATTTGCTTTATCCCTTTGTGCGCAATGCCTTCAGCCACACCGACAAATCCGGGAAACATACCACAATGGTAATGCCTATGTACCAGGATGGAGTAAAAGGCCTTTCGTTTGCGATGCAGTTGTAAAGACAATGAGTCGGACACCAGCCGTCACCCGCGTGTGTGTCCTCACAGACGCTTCCCGAAAGATTATTCGGAGGCAGAATTCGCCAGCGTTCCGTTTTTTTGTGCGGAACACCCTGAACATTATGGACATATTGACTATCAGCAATTTGCCTTTTTTGTATTTTGCAATGCGCTGATAATCAAAGTCTTCCACCTGGGCGTGCGCGCAGGATTCACACTTTTAGCTTCCTCGAGCATAAAACACCTATCTCATCAGACCATTACGCAAATGCAAGGGGTTTAGTGGTGTAAACCCCTTGCATTTGCGTAAGTCGGGCAAAAAGTCCTGTATAACTTTTCATTTTTCTGCATGAAACACTTAAAAGATGCTAGTTATCAAACGCTTTTAATATTTAACTATCCGCAAATAACTGACAATCAATACGTTTCACACCCTCAGCCTTTAACCATAAAATTGAAACTAACTAGTAATCAATACGTTTAATTAACATGCATTTATCCCAGTACCCGCGTCTGTGTCCCCACAGACGCTTCCGCAAACTTGTTCGGAGGGGTAGAATACCACCAAAACGTTCAATTTAGTTCCTTAGTTCAGGCTTTCTGAAAAGCATGAAGAATGATGACGATAATACATAAGTGAACAAAAACCCTATCGCAAATGCGAGACTTGCATATAGCGAAATCGTTACCAATTCATGCTCCCGATAAAGACATATTATCACTATTGAGCAAACAACAGAACCAACAAGGCTTATCCATTTGGAAGTTCGATGGAAAGGAGATATTGCTTCGCCAAGCTTACTATGCTCATAGCTATAGCATATATAAATGTCCAAGCCCACAACCAGCCAAACTAAAAAACGTATCCAATTTGTATATCCTAATTCTGTCATTAAGTAAAAACAGCTTAATAAACCCAGAACAGGTATTAGTGACAAGTTTTTAATCACCGCAAAAACCGTCAAAATAGCCGACAATATTACAAACAGGAAGAATGGGAAATTTTCGTGTGCGTTTTCGCCTGTAAATAATCCCCATACATATCCCCTGAAAAAGTACACGCCAATTAAAAATATCACAGGCACGATAAATTTAGAATTGATATAAGGCAAATGGAATCTCCCTTTTTGCGCTTCCTCTCTCGGTAATAACAACACGCCCCCACAAACCAATACAAAAGCGAACAGCGTGCCTATACTGGTTAAATCGGTAACCTCGGTAAGGTTCATAAACAACGCCGGTATGGCTACAACAAAGCCGGTTACTATGGTCGCGAATGACGGTGTGCGATATTTAGGGTGGATTTTTGAGAATGCTTTAGGCAATAAACCATCGCGGCTCATACTCATCCAGATGCGGGGCTGCCCTAACTGGAATATCAAAAGTACACTGGCTGTTGCAATAACCGCGCTGAACGATATAATGCCACTCAGCATGGTTAAATGCAGCTTTGTAAATACATAAGCCAATGGGTCGCCAACAGCAAGTTCTTTATAGCTTACCATACCGGTCAGCACCAATGCTATCAGAATATAAAGCACCGTGCAAATAATCAGGGAGTAAATCATCCCCTTCGGCAAATCTTTCTGTGGGTTCTGGCACTCCTCGGCAGTAGTGGATATAGCATCAAATCCTATATATGCAAAGAAAACTCCGGACACTCCTTTCATCACCCCGCCAAAACCGTTTGGCATAAATGGATGCCAGTTGGCTGGTGTAACGTAAAAAAAGCCTACCGCTATTACAACAAGTACTATCGCTATCTTTAAAAAAACCATGCCATTGGTAGCCTTTTTGGTTTCGCGTATGCCAATATAAACTAAGTAAGTAATGATGATAACAATCAACAGCGCCGGAATATTGGCTATCAGCTTAAAATTTCCAAAACCGGGGGCCATAGTCCACGCCAACGCACCCTGTTTTAAAGTATCTGTAATTTGTTCGGTATGATTTTGAACGGCTTCATGCGCTTTAAACGCCGTAAAGTAATCCATGGTAAGGTATTCAGGCATATGAATATGGAATCCTTCAAGCAGGTTCACAAAATACGTGCTCCACGATATAGCTACAGCTATGTTCCCTATAGCATATTCCATCAGCAAATCCCAGCCGATAATCCAGGCTATCAATTCACCAAACGATGCGTATGCGTAAGTGTAGGCACTGCCTGCAACCGGTATACGCGACGCAAATTCGGCATAACATAAGGCTGAGAATCCACAAGTAACGGCTGTTAAAACAAATAATATGGTAACGCCTGGTCCGCCATTGAAAGACGCTAATCCGATGGTGGAGAATATACCGGCCCCAACAACCGCAGCAATACCCATAAGGGTTAGGTCTTTAACCGTCAGTTCTTTCTTCAGGTGTCCGCCGGAATGCTCCGAATCGCCGAAGCCGCTTTCAACATCAAGTAATATTTTATGTATGTTCTTTTTTCGGAATAAACTTTTCGACATTAGTTCAGTATTGTTAAGTCAGTCATCGTAAACATAACCATTTTTTTTAATTCAATAAGTATATGCTTACTTTGCAGCATGAAGATAGGAATAAATGAGGTTTTAAAACAAGTAAGGCTTTTTTTTATCCTGTACCTCATTTTGTTCTGCGTCTGCCTTATTATCAAGTTTTTATTTACCCGGCACGAAATTTATTTTGCCGTAAATGCCCATTACAACGCATTTGCCGATTTGATTGCGCCCTACGTTACCGATTTAGGTAACGGCTGGACCATCGTTTCCTTATCCGCAATTTTATTATTGTTTAGCTATCGCGCAGGCTTCCTGATGGCAACTACCTATGCGCTAACGTCGCTTTCGGCCCAGCTGGTTAAATATATCTTTGATTTGCCGAGGCCTACCCTGCTATACAAGGACCAGCTGAGCCATATACACCTGGTTAAGGGGGTTTACATGCTCCAGTTCAACAGCTTTCCTTCAGGGCATACCGTTACGGCTTTCTCCTCGGCTATCCTTGTTCTTTATCTTATAAAAAATAAAAACTGGTGGATAGCGCTATTTATTTATGCTGCGGCGGTAGGCTACTCGCGCATGTATCTGAGCGAACATTTTTTTGAAGATGTTGTGGCCGGTTCAGCGCTCGGCGTGTTTATTACAATCTGCTGGTTAAGTTTTATCGAAAACAGGAAATTTATTCATAGCCCATCATGGAGCAAGGGATTGCTCCACACTTTAAAACCAAAAGCCCGAAGCTGATGGCTTGTACCAACAATTCCGGGCTTATATTAATGCGTTAAATAAATTCTATTAGCTCAACGATAAACGCTTTTTGCGACGCACTACAGTAACGATAATAAATACCAGGATTAAAGCACCGCCGCCGTATATAGCAACTTTAACAGCAGGAGCCAGTCCTTTTGCGTTCGATAAATACTGGTCATTACGCTGCAATTCCGGTGAAAGACGGATGGACGATATAAACGTTTTATACTCATCTTTAACAACATCTTTTCTGTCCTCGCTATACACATACTCAAAAGTATAAGTGGTCTCCTGTGTATAAAGCAGCGTAAAATTAATCATCTGCACGGTACCGCTGCCATCATCTTTTTTAAGTGTAAAGGTTTTTGCTTTTAACGAACCCAAAGTTGTGTCGCGAACGTGCTGGGCGCTGCTCCCGGTACCCGACTGACCCTCGATACTGGTAATGTATTTTTTCAATACCTTATCCAGGTCGTTTTCCTTTTTTAGCGGGGTATTGTTTTTTTCATTAGGCGCCACAATAATGGTCATGAAACCATACTGTGCATTGGCCAAATATATATGCTGACCCAACGTGTCTTTCTTTTGATAACCACCGGGTAGTGAAATGGTCACCAGGCTATCCATTTTTACAGGCTTA
This sequence comes from Bacteroidota bacterium, assembly GCA_040389845.1. GTDB lineage: Bacteria > Bacteroidota > Bacteroidia > Sphingobacteriales > Sphingobacteriaceae > Mucilaginibacter. The sequence continues at coordinate 18,071 of JAZJZL010000200.1, read as the reverse complement.
AGCGCTGTTTGGCTGTGCGCCGTTATAATATATCCTAATATAAAGGCGAAACTTAATAATATCTTTTTCATACTAAGTTAAACTATCAAAGAACAAATTGGTTTGATTGCCGCTTCATATTATCGATATTAAATGATATATTAATGACATATTAAACTAAAAAACAGGTAGTTATAACGATGCTGCCAATTATACTCCTCAAAGTTTTTCACACCGTTGGTATCCCGGTTTTTAGTATATTGGTAGTTTAAATAAGGTAAAACCCTCGAAAATCCTTCAAAAATATAATTAACTGTTTAACAACCTAATACCCACCTCTGTGACCAACAAAGCAGGCCATTTCCGCAAAGTTTTATTCATTATCTTTCTATTTATCCTGGCATCACCCGCGTTTGCTCAGCAAAAATCCAATTATAGTCTGTTGTGGAAAATTAGTGGTAAAGACATGAGCAAGCCATCGTACCTGTTTGGCACCATGCACGTGAAGGATAAACGCGTGTTTAACTTTAGCGATTCAGTAATGCTCGCGTTGCAAAGCTGCCGGCAGTTTTCTCTCGAAGTTCACCCGGATACCCTGATGGCTAAAATGTTTGCCACCCTGCAAAATCCAGACTCGCTGCGTAGTATTGATAAATTACTTGGCAAAGAAGACTATGAAAAATTAGCTAAAAAGTTCAAGGAAAAAAATGGCTATGAAATGGGTAAAACCGACCCTATGCTGCTGGAGTCGCTGATGAAGCCGTCAGAAAACAAGCCGGATGACAAAGTAACCTTTATCGATGCCTACCTGTATGGCATAGCCCGTACGCTTAATAAAAATATATTGGGGCTTGAAGATGCTGCCTCTCAATTTGATCAGTACTACGGCTCAAAAGAGGCGGTTAAAGAACGACTGCTTGATTTGCTCGACGATGACGCCACCGGTGCAGAAAAAGACGGAACCGAGGAAATGATAAAAACATACAGCACCGGCGACATTGATGCAGTTTATCAATATATTATTGATCACGGAGGAGACCATAATTCAACTATTGTTGCCCGCAACAAGGTAATGGCTTCCAGTATGATAAAATATATGGCCAATGGTCCCTTGTTTACAGCGGTAGGTGCTGCCCACCTGCCCGGTTCAGACGGCGTTATAGCGCTCCTTCAGCAAGCGGGTTATACCGTTACCCGCGTGGGCGCCACGTTTACCGGCGTTGCCGACAAATATCACATCGATTACATGAAAATGGACTGGCCCTTTTATAAAGACGAAAACCAGGGCTACTCGGTTAACTTTCCCGGAACGCCAATGAGCTTTAACACATCGGGTATCAATACCGTTATCTATCCCGATATGGCCAACGAGGTTTATTATGGCGTTTATGCAGTGCCACGCGGCACAATTGGTGCCCCGCCAAACAGGCTGCAGGTAATTAATAAGTTTTTGAACAACATTAAACAAAATAAAAAAAACACGCTTATAAGTCGGAAGGATTTTATTTTCAATAAAATGTCATGTACCGAAATTATGATTAAAACCGGTCCGGACTATTCGCGTATCAGGCTAATCGTCGAAAACAATACGCTTTATGGATTTTATGCCGGAGCCAGGCTTAATAAGCTGAACCTGCCGCATATCAACAGGTACCTCAATTCGTTTACAATAATCCCAGTAGTGCTTAAAGCGCCGGCATCATGGATAACCTACAACAATCCCGTTGGTGCGTTTACTGTCAAATTACCCGGTCAGCCGAAAGCCATAACGCAGGAAGTGCCCGCAAAAATCAGCGGGGAGGAGAAAAAATTCACAATAAACATGTATGTAAGTACCGACTCGGCAAATTCCAAAAGTTATCTTATCCGGTATAACGATTACCCACCGGGTACTTACTTAAGCAAGCCAGAGCTTGTATTCGATGGCATGAAAAAACAAATCGGAGACAAAGGAAAAATCATAGGCGAGCCTGTTAAAATAACTATAGATGGCTGCGAAGCCAGGGAAATGACCGTCGTTTTAACCGGTGGCTTTTATTCCAAAATAAGATTTTTAGCGCGCGGTAACAGGGTGTACATGCTATTGAAAGAAATTACTCAGCCCGATGTACAGGATGATTCAAAAGATATATTCTTCGAATCGTTTAAATTAACGCCATACACCGAGCCTCAATATTATACCTTCCGCCCCGATAGCGCCAGTTACGAGCTGCAAATGGTTACTAAACCCGAATTAGTGCCCGACAGTGCAAGAGACAAGGCATATAACAATTACTTTAAAAACACCTATACCTATTATTCAACCAATCCTAATTCGGGCGGCCTGTTCGGGTTCGAACATTCAACTATAAGCCCTTATTTCCGGGCAAAAAACGTCGACTCGCTCTATCAGAAAATGAAAGACCTTACCGTTACTTACCAGGATTCTCTTCTGAAAGTTGACACCATAATGCTTGATGGCGTTAAAGGACGGGATTTGCTGACCCAGAAAAAAGGAACCGACTCAAAAAGCCGTACCCGCCTGTTGATTAAAGGCGATGATGTCTTTTATTTTATCGGCCGTACCGACAATTCAGAATTATATGATAAAGCCACTGAAACATTTTATAATTCACTTAAGATAAAGCAATACAGTGCGAAAAATAACCTCAGCGCATCCAAAGCCGAAATTATATTCCGGGATCTTAGCTCACCTGATTCTGTCGTATTTAAAAATGCTAAAGGCGCACTCAGTTACTACGACTTTACGGGTGATGAGCTACCATATATTTATTCAGCGCTGCAAAAAAACTATCCGGATGATACACTCGCCGGCGGCGCACGTATCAGGCTTATCCGTAATTTTAGAAATTTACATAATGACAGTACAGCTCATTTTTTAGAAAGACTTTATCATAGCTTAAAAGATAAGGACGATTTAAAGGCGGCTTTACTACGTGTTATCCCTTCAATAGATAGTGTCTCCGGCTATAATACCTATATCAGCCTTCTCACCGGCGCAGAGGCCCCGGTAAATCCGAAAAATCCGTACGAAGCTTTCGCGCCGCTCAATGACTCAATTGATGTTGCCG
>JAZJZL010000200.1:0-15011 GCA_040389845.1 Bacteroidota bacterium | reverse complement strand
AAACATTTTGATCAACTTTTTCCATTCCTGAAAAATGAAAAATACCGCGGCAAAATTTTATCAATATCCAATACGCTGCTTATCAGGGAGGATGCCGGATATCAAAAATTAATCAACGACAACTATGAAAATTTAATGGCATTCGCTAAAAGCGACATCGGCAATTACCTGGCACTGAACGACAGCTTGCGTTCCACGTCGGACATACCGATATATCAGTACATGCAATTAATGACCAAGACCAAAAACCATGAATTAAATGACCAACTGACAAAAACCTACCTTGAGAAAGACCCCTCGGGCGTATACGCGTCAGAAGCTTTAGTTGCACGCATTAATAATGGCTTATCAAATAACCCTGTGCTGGTCAATAAACTTTTGGATAGCCTGAACACCCGGTACGATGTTATGGAGGCCTTTAGCAAGCAAAACCAATTGAGTAAAGTACCGATAAAATACCGGCAGCAAACTGAGTTTGCCAAATTGTGTCTTTATCAATCAGTAAGCCAGGATGATTACGGCGCGCCCGAAAAAATTGCCTTGCTGGGTAGCATTATAAAGGGTGGCGCTGTTTATTATGCCTTTAAATTTTCACTACCGGAATATGACGAAAAAAACCAGCTGATAGGATTGACAGGGCCTTATAAAGCCGGTAGCGCCAAACTAAATTTCGAACATTATTTTGCCTACACAGGGTACGATGTCTTAAAAACTAACTGGCGCGCCCAGGCCACCAAAATGATTAAGCCACTTATTGACGCTTATAAAGAATAGAAAAAAGCGGGCGTCCAGTTAAGGGATGCCCGCTCTTTTATGGAAAGTCACAAATCCTGCCTGGCTATATATCCTCAGCCGCAGCTTCTTCCGGACTCCCTTATAACTTCTCCATCTCCCCTTTCACAAACTCCGCCAGTTCCTTTACATAATCCGCACTGAAATCAAATTTAATTCCGGCGGTTTCGTAAATTTCCTTAATGGTTTTTGTATAGCCCAGCTTCAGGGCGTCGAGATATTGCTGCAGGCCTTTTTCAGGGTTTTCCTTGTAGTTTTTCCAAACCGCTATCGCACCAAGCTGCGCCATGCCGTACTCTATGTAATAAAACGGCACCTCGAAAATATGCAGCTGTTTTTGCCACAGGTTTTCTTCAGCGTCTTTATGCCCGCTCCAATCGGCAAAACCGGCACCGAAGGGCTCATAAATTTTCAACCATGCTTCGGTACGTTCGGCATCTGTATGGTCAGGGTTAGTATATATCCAATGCTGAAACTGATCGACTACGGCCACCCATGGCAGCGTTTTCAACACGTCAAATAGCTGGTCGCGTTTGGCGCGTTTCAGGTCCTCGGCGTTATCAAAATAAACATCCCAGTTATCCATCGATATCAGCTCCATCGACATCGAGGCCAGTTCTGCTACCTCGCTCGGGCAATGCTTAAAATCGTTCAGTTCTAAGTCTGCCGTCAGGAAGGTGTGAACTGCATGGCCACCTTCGTGCACCATCGTGGTTAAATCCCGGAAGGTATTAGCGGAGTTCATAAATATGAACGGCGCGCCGGTCTCCGACAATGGGTAGTTATACCCACCCGGCGCTTTGCCCTTGCGGCTTTCCACGTCGAACAGGTTATTATCTTTCATTATTTCCAGGCGCTCACCCAGGTAGCTATTAATATTGCGGAAACACTGTATCGATTTTTCTATTAGTTCAGCGCCGCCGTTAAACGGCTTTAAGGCAGGTTTACCGGAAACGTCAACATCCATATCCCATGGCTTTAACGATTTCAGCTGTAAAGCGCCTTTGCGTTTTTCGGCTTGCTCACGAAGGATGGGCACAATTTCTTTTTCTATCGCTTCATGAAAAGCATAACAATCCTGTGGCGTATAATCAAAGCGGCCCAGCGCCTGGAACATATAATCCCTGAAGTTCTCGAACCCGGCATTTAAAGCCACTTTATGGCGGAGCGCACGCAAATGGTCGAAAAGCGTATCCAGCACGTCCTTATCTTTCAGGCGGCGTTCAGTAATCTTTTCCCAGGCGTCCTGCCTTTTAGCACGATCTGTATCTTTTAATAATACCGACGCTTGCTCCAGCGTAAATTCCTCGTCGCCAATATGTACAGACATCGAGCCGGTTATCGACTGGTATTTCTGTTGCTCAACCTGTATTTCGGTTTGCAGCGGAATATTTTCTTCCCTGAACAGTTCCAACGACTTTTTAACACCGCGCAGGTAAATAAAGTATTTATCATGGTCCAGCTTGTCCACCCATTCGCTGGCGACCAATTTCTTGTTTAGATCGTTGCTGTATGGGGCGATTTTTGGTTCAATTTCGGTGGCGAAATATTGAAAGGCCTGCAATAGTTCTGCGCTGTTAGTATCGCAGGTCATGCGGATATAGCGCCAGGCAAAGTCTTCTTCCAAAGCTGCTTCGACCTCGCTGCGGTCATGCAGCCATTTTTCTAATTCAGTTACTGAGGTTACCTGGCGATCGCGCAGTTCAACAAAAAGCGGTTCAAGGCTTTCCCATTTTATTTCAAATCCTTCGGGGATATATGTTCTTGTTTTTTTATGAATCATGGTTTTTTATTTGCAGATGCACGTTTGATGTGCGGATATGCAAATGTGCGGATGTGCGGATGAAAATCAAAGGGAATGGGGGAAGAAATGTTTTAATGGGTTGATATGCGGATGTGCGGATAATAATAAAAGAACTGGAAGAAGAAATGTTTTGATGGATTCAAAATTATAGCGGTTTTGGATCCGTATTACCGGGTCTTGCCACCGGTTTTTACTTTGGGATTATCCGGCCGTATAAAAGGGCCATCGGCCCGGCACATATTGTAACCCCGGATTCAATCCGGGGCAATAAGCGAGCGAAATGAGGTTATAGCCGGTCTTATCTTTTATGTTGAATAACCTTAATTACCCGACCTTTTTTAAATATAACTTCAAGCCAATCCGGGTCGATATTAAAATATTCAGGCCGAAAGCCAAGACCATAAGTCCATGAATCGGTACTATCGGCATTACTTTCATCAGCTAACAATTTGCGTACCTGGCCTTTCGATTTACCTATTAGCATCTTACTTTCAATTATATCCTCCGAATATTCATATCGCTCGTCCTTACGCTGCTGCCAGCCTTTTGCGTCAAATTGTCTATCGGGGTAATATTGTTCTATCGCAAAAAATGCAACAATTATTCCCACATAAAGTAACGATGAGGTAATGAGCGTTAAAATTGCGACCCAAAAGTATTTCGCAATCTGCCTTATACGGCTTTTGCTAAATGCCCGCTTCCATAAAAAGAAAACCGGGATGCCTAAAATCCCGGTTATTATAAATACTTCTATTCCCATCCTAAAGAGAAATTTTTCCCTTAAAGATAGCTAATTCGCTTAAACTATTACCCGGCCTTCTTAAACAACGTTTCCGACATAGCCTTTATCCCTTCCTCATAGCTGGTAGGCTTCATATTAAACGCCTTTTCAAATTTGTCGCTGTTAAAGTCGTAATCGTGGTTATACTGGTAATACATCTCCACCGTGCCCATCACTACTTTTTGAAACAGACCGACCATCCAAAGCATAAATTTGTTTATCGCCATAAATTTAGGTTCAACACCATAAATGCGTGCAGCAATTTCGATGAACTGTTTGCCGGTAAGTGGCTTGGCTGTCGGCATATGCCAGATTTGGTTATCACTTTCGGGGTGCAGGCCAAGCAGGAACATCCCCTTGCCCATATCAGGAATATAGCTAAAGTTATGCAGCTTGCCGGGTTTGCCAATCCATTGCGCGCTTTGTTTTTTGGAGTACTTGTCCAGCACCATCATATCAAAAAAACTATTCTTGTTATCAGTACCGTAAAAATCTGCGCCACGGGCAATAGTAGCGCGGATGTTACCGGCTTTTGCTTCATCCATTAGCATATTGGCAATTTTGGCCCGGATACCCCCTTTTACACTCGATGGTTTATAAGGCGTATCTTCTTTCATCGCACCGTCAACCAGGCCATACATATAAACATTGTCGAAAAATATCAAACGGGCGCCTGTTTCCTTACCGAGGTTGATAAAGTTTTGCATAATTACCGGCCATTGCTCCGCCCAGATTTTTTTATCATAAACTAAGCCCGCTGTTAAGTATATTACCGATGAGCCTTTTGACGCGGCCAGCAGCTCGTTATAATTTAAAAGGTCGGCTTTTTGCCAGCTAACATTTTTGCTGTCGAATTCAATCGGTTTGCGGCTAACTAAACGAACGGCGTCATTGTTATTTATCAATTCGCGGGTTAGTGCATTTGCAACTGCGCCGCCGGCTCCTAATATAGTGTGCATAATTTTTCTGTTTTGATTTACTCAAAGGTAGGCCGTCTTTGAAAATCAAAACGTTAACAAAAGATAAGATTTTAGTGAGTAGAGATTGGTTGATTAGAGATTAGTTCCTGTCGCTTTGGTAACTATTTTTCTATCAAGATTCGTCTACGGATACGGGATAGCGATACCGGGGTTATTCCAAGAAAGTGAGCGATATAATGTTGCGGCATACGCTGTAAAATCTCTCGACCGGTGGCTAGGAGGTCGAGATAACGTTCTTCAGGTGTTTTGGTTACGAATGAGGCAACGCGGTCTTCGTAGCAGATAAGATAATGCTCAGCAACCCGGCGGCCGAATTGTTCCATCTTATAGCCAAGCACGGGGTTGACCAGCATGGCATTCATGTTTTTATGGGTGATGGTGATCAGTTCGGTATCTTCCAGCGCCTGTATATAATTTGTGCCCGGCAAGCCGGTAAGGTAGCTTTTGTAAGAACTTACAAACTCATTCTCGAAACTGAAATATCCTGTAATTTCCTCGCCATCCTTTACATGATAATAGCGGACAGTACCCTTTACTATAAACCCGATATGCTGGCAAACTGTGCCCGGCTGGGCAAAATATTTTTTCTTTTTTAGCGAAGAAAAGTCAAGGTGCTGTGCAAATACAATCCACTCCGCCTCGTTTAAATCGACAAACTTTTTGAGTTGTTCACGAAAAATGCCCTGGGCGGTTAGTTTGTCCATAAAATGATGTGCAGAATGATGTTGATGTGCGGATATGCAAATGTGCGGATGTGCGAGTGAAAAAGCAAATAAACAACAATAGACTATTAATCGACATACATCAGCGTCATCACAAACATCTGCTTACATCTGCGCTCCACTTTTCGGACTATTTTATCCAAATCCTGTCCAGCAAAAAGAAAACAGCAAACACCACACTGGCGATGCCGTTGGTGGTCATGAATGCGAAATTCACGCGGCTTAAATCGTTCGGCTTTACCAGTAAATGTTGATAAATCAGCATCACGCAAAAGAAAACAATACCCGCATAATACAGGTAGCTAACCGGCGTAAAAAATATCGGCATCACCACAAACGCCGCTGAAAGCACATGCAGAAAAGTAGATAACCTCAAAGCATTTACCTTACCCAGCCACGCCGGTATAGAATGCAGGTTTTGGCCGCGGTCAAAGTCTTCATCCTGCAGGGCATAGATGATATCGAAACCGCTCACCCAGCAAAGCACAGCAAACGAGAAAAACAGCGGCGTTAGTGCGAACTGCCCGGTTATCACCAAATAGGCCCCAATCGGCGCCAGCGATAGACCAAGGCCAAGCACCAGGTGACATAGCGCCGTAAACCGCTTGGTAGCGCTATAACCCAATACTACCAGCAATGCAACCGGCGAAAGAAAGAAACACAGCTGGTTGATAAACCAGGTTGTGCCTATAAAAAGCGCACAGTTAATCAGCGTAAAAGTGAGGGCCGCAGCCGGACTTATCCTGCCGGCAGGTATATCACGCTGTTTGGTACGCGGGTTTTTTGAGTCGATATCCCGGTCCAGGTAACGGTTAAAGGCCATTGCCGAGTTACGCGCAAATACCATACAAAGTACCATCATCACCAGCTTTAACCAATCGAACTTGTTGCTGGTGGTAGTTACCGCCAGGAAAAAACCGATAAAAGCAAACGGCATGGCAAATATGGTATGCGCAAACGTTACTAAGGAGAAGTACTTTTTCATAAATGAAATTCAACGCGGGAGACGCAAAGTATTGCGTCTCTACACGCAGTAAAATTAATAATTTTTTATTGCCATTTGGCCCGCTCATATTGTACCGGCCATTTTACTTCCTGGCCGAGTTCATGAGCTGCGCGCAACGGGAAATACGGGTCGCGTAAAAACTCGCGGGCCATAATTACCAAGTCAGCCTGGCCGGTTTGAATAATTTCGTCAGCTTGCTTCGATTTGGTTATCAAACCGACCGCGCCGGTTAATATCCCTGCTTCTATCTTTACCTTTTCGGCAAACTCCACCTGGTAGCCGGGCTTCAATGGTATTTTGGCCAACACGTTGCCGCCCGATGAGCAATCAACCAAATCGACGCCTTTATTTATCAGCACTTTTGCTAAAGCTACCGAATCATCGACAGTCCATCCACCCTCTGTCCAATCCGTCGAAGATATGCGGACAAACAGCGGGTTTTCCTCCGGCCAGCTTTCTTTAACGCTGTCGATAATTTCGAGCAATAAACGGATTCTATTTTCAAATGCGCCGCCGTACTCATCGGTGCGGTGGTTGCTTAATGGGGATAAAAACTCGTGCACAAGATACCCATGTGCACCGTGAATTTCAATCACCTTGAAACCAGCCGCCAACGCACGCGCAGCTGCAGCCTTAAAATCAGTCTTTATTTTTTCGATGCCTGCTTTATCAAGTTCAAGCGGCGCTTCTTCATTTGGCGTAAACGGAATTGCGCTCGGTGCAACCGCTTTCCAGCCATTTGCCTGGTGAGATGGTATTTGAGCATTACCTTTCCATGGCAGTTCGTGACTGGCTTTTCTGCCCGCATGAGCTAATTGTATACCGGCTACAGAACCATGTTCATGAATAAAACCGGTTATCTCTTTTAGTTTTTCGATGTGTTCATCCTTATAGATACCAAGGTCGCCATAAGATATCCTTCCTTCGGGCGATACAGCTGTGGCTTCGGTAATTATCAAAGCCGCGCCGCCCACAGCACGATTGCCCAGGTGCACTAAATGCCAGTTATTGGCAAAACCGTCTTCGCTGCTGTACTCACACATCGGCGATACAACCAGGCGGTTCTTAAATTCAACGTTCTTTATTTTTATAGGGGAAAATAAATGTGGCATAACTCTTTTTTCGGTAAAGATGGACAGTTGCCGCGTCAGTTATGTTACCACCGCCGGATTTTTACGGGCAGATGATGTTTAAACATTCAAATCGCCCTAATTAAATGCATATTCCTTTCCTCTCACTCCTGCCTTCGCCGGCACATGTTTCTGCTCAAACAATTCATACCCCGGCTTCATCGTCTTCCAAAACGGCATATAAGGGCTATGGGCATAAATTCTTAAGTGCTCCGCATCCAGCTTAAACGGAAATATATCCAAATTGATGTTTGATTGTCCTGCCGATAATGCCTGGTAGACCATTGTATAAATTTCATCAATCTGCGGGTCGGTCATCGCAAAACAGCCAATTGATACGCAATTGCCATGCACCATAATTAAATCGCCGGTGCAACCGTTTAAGGCATCACGCTTGTTTGGGTAACCCACATTTATAGCTAAGTGATAGGTACTCACCGGGTTTAGCTGATTTGCCCCGATGGTGTAGAACCCTTCCGGGCTTTGTCCGTCACCCGATTCAGTCTTCGGTCCTAAAGTACCTGAGAAAAAACAAATCCTATAGGTCTTAAATAACTTGTATTGGTTGCCTGCCTTCACCCAAACTTCAAATACGTTGTGCTCCTTAAATATCCGGAGGTAAATGTTGGCGTTGGTTTTAAAGCCTTTGTTACTCTGCTCACGCTTCAATTTGGGCCATACAGATGTGCGGACAGTTTTGGCACGATCGCTATCGGGAATTTTAGTTTTGGGGCTGATGAAAAGCCCGGTAATCACCAGCAAAAGGATAAATGTTTTAGGCATGACAAGCGGTTTATTTTTGACGTAAACGACTGCCTGTCAATAATATTTTACAAAAAACTAAATAAATAGTTCTCGCTATCTTTAGCACTTTCGGTCAATTCCGAAATCGAAACTCCGACTTCCGAGATCTTTCCTCAGATTCCCAGCACCTGCTTCAGCTTCACATATCCCGTTTTGCTAACCGGCACCTTAGCACCCGATTTCAAAATGGCTAAATGTGCATCCTTTTCATACGGATCGATACGGGTAATTTGCTGAATGGCAATAATATAGGAGCGGTGTACGCGGACGAAATATTTCGGGTCCAGCGTTTGCTCAAAGAAATTCATGGTTTTATTTTTCAGGTACGAACCTTCCGAGGTGTACACGCTTACGTAATCATCATCGGCAGCGAGGTAAAGTACATCCTGTACCGGGATAATTTTAACCTTGGTACCGGTTTTAACTACGATACGTTCATTTTGCGCCGGCGAACTCGCGGCACTCTCCAGTAACTCTTCGGTATGTTTTTTGGCCGGAGCCGGTTCAGCAGATGTCGACAGGTATTTTTCAATCGCCTTGTTAAAGCGGTCTTTATTAAAAGGTTTTAACAGGTAATCAACGGCATGCGCTTCAAATGCCTTTATGGCGTACTCATCAAAAGCAGTGGTAAATATCACAGCGGGCGGGTTCTCCACCAGCTCCAGCATTTCAAAGCCGTTTATCTTCGGCATCTGCACATCCAGGAATATGAGGTCGGGCTGGTGCGTTTGTATGGCCTTTAAGCCTTCAAAACCATCATTGCACTCCTGCATCACCTCTATCTGCGGAAAGGCCTGCAAATATTCCAATACAACCATCCGGGCCAATGGCTCGTCGTCAATAACTAAGCAACGTTTCATATTTATAACTGCGGTACTTTAATAATAGTTGTAAATATATTATCATTTGCATGAGTTTCCATCAAATCATTGCGTGCAAAAAGCAAATATAATCTGCGTTGAACCCCGCGCAAGCCGAAACCGGTGCCTTTACGTGGTCTTGATGTCTGCGGGTCGTAAGGATTTTGCACCATCAGTATCAGGTAATTACCGTCCATTTCGGCGCGAATACTTACCACAACTTCGCCAATCGTATCGTACAAGCCGAATTTTATGGCATTTTCAACAATCGGCTGCAAAAGCATGGAAGGGAGTACCGCCTCCCCGGCATGGCTGTCGCAGCTAATTTCTGTTTGCAAACGGTGACCGAAACGCACTTTTTCTATATCAAGATAAAGATTAAGGTGGGTCAGTTCGTCCGTTAAAGGCACCTGCTGCTGGTCGTCCTTTTTTAAAGTACCGCGCAAAAAGTCCGACAACTGGTGTATCATACGGCGCGCCTCATCCGGCTTAAAGCCGATAAGCGCGTTGATTGAGTTAAGGCTATTGAATAAAAAGTGCGGCTGCAGTTGTTGCCTCAAATTATACAGTTCTGCCTCACGGGCCAGCTGTTCGGCCTCAGTCTTGCGTTTTTCGTTTTCCTTTTGGTCAAGCTGTGTATAATAAAGCATGCTTATCATCGCCATCCAGCCTATCGCCAAAAAGTTGGTAAAAAAGCGAATGGTTAATGAGTTGAGCAAAAATTTGGTATAGGCCGGCCCTGTTGCCAAAAAGGGCAATATCCAGCGGCTGCCGAATGTACAAATTGCGGCCAGTGCACCTATCCATATCAATATATTCAGGTAATTTCCTTTTTCGGGCTGATAATAGCGCAGGTTGTTATTGATAAGCCAACAGGCCGATGCCAGCAGTATTGAGCAAATAAAACCATCTGTAGCGGCTATGTACCAGTTAAACCCAAAGCTATATACTACATAGGTCTGCAAAGCAGTCCATGCCAACCCACAGGCTGCGAATCCTGCGTACAATCGAGATGTAGTTATATTTCCTGACAATGCCATTTGTTTCAGTAATCCGGCAGATGTATTATGTTAATAGTTTCGGGTGCTAACTTTTCGTTCCGATTAAAAGCTCCTGATATCTACTCCGGCGAAAATCGAAACGCCTTTAAGCACCAATATCTTATCGCTGCCTGCAGTCGCGGTGCTTTTCATACGCTTATCATCAATACCTGCAAACACAGCCGCAATATCTGATACTACCTGCCAGTGCGGAGGTACAATCATTTTTACACCGCCGAATATCTGGGTAATGTCTATAAATACTTTCCCGTTGATATCGGCCTGGGTAAAATCGAGCTCAGCACCGCCGAAAATGTTTACTATCTCTCCGCCCCTAAAGTTTTTCGATAAGATGATTTTCTTTACAGAACCAAACACAGATACTGCGTCTAAGTAGTCGTCGCCGGTATGAGTGTTATAAGTTGCCTGGCCTGCAGGTGGAACATCGGTGGTTGTGTAATCCATAGCAGGTTGCGCCGGCTCGGCGTAGGAGGTATCACTCCATTTACCGGTAACTTCTTTTTTCCAGTGCGATTTGTCAAAATGCTGGTGACGCCTCAAAATCAGCCAAAGACCGAAAGCTATGATACCCAATGGCCATACTATTCTGTCGGCATTGTTAAAGTTCGCATCAATCAAAAATAGGATACCTAAAATGATGAGTAAGAACGACGATGGCTTATGAAAATTTGATTTCGCGCCGATAAAAAGGCCCCAGGCGATAAGCACCATGGGCCAGCTGAATAGCCAATGCGGGATGAAGAAAAAATTGAGCTGCTTTATCAGCAGCAAAGCGCCAACCGCCAGTAAAATTATCCCAGCCAGGGCTTTGCCATTACGGGGATTGTTGGGTTGTAATATATCGTTGTTCATTATATTGTTCGCAAATTAAATCTTATCCAAAACTAAGGTAACATTATATGTATGCCAAACAAAAACTGGCAGCATATTTAAACTAGTCGGTAAGATAATGCAAAGTGTCGGTGAAAAAGTTGGATTTTTTATGATGGTTAATTTAATTTATCAAATTTCATCCTGCCTGTAAATTTTTCCGCTTATGTAACGCAGCAGGAACGGCGCAAAAATATACATAAAAAAGTACTATTTCAGGCTTACTTCCACGCTCCAGTCAGCCCCGCTTTTTACATGATACATTTTGGCAAAATCACCCATATTTAAGGCGAAAGAAAGTTGCAGTAAACTGTTTAAATAAGCCAGTGGTTTACCTTCGGCAACTTCACCGAAAGTCTGGCTATAGGGCATATCACCCTCATAAACCTGCTTGCTTTTATTAAAAATAGTCACGTGTAATTTATCGCCAAATTTCGGTTTAAGTTTATTGAACAAATCGCCAGGTATATTAGTCCAAACGTTGCCATACTGTACATCAAGTACCGGTATATCACCCTTTAGCGTTTTCCCTGCTAATGTTGCGTACTGATAAGGTATACTGATTATCTTGCCAGCCAACGGCGGACCAACCTGCGCAAATGTAATTACGCCGGCAGCCAACCTTGCCGCTGTATAAGAGTAAACATCGCGCCCGTGAAAGGTGTATGATTTCTGAGAATCCTTCCGGCGGTTTATAGCTTCGTCAATTTCCCGCACCTCAGCTATGCCCAATGATTGCGCCACCAGCGTTAGCGTTCCATTGTCCGGTGTTACTATAAAATGGCCCGACTTTGTTTTCAATACTACCGATTTACGGCTGGTTCCCACGCCCGGATCAACTACCGAAACAAAAACAGTTCCCTTTGGCCAATAGCGCACGGTTTGCTCCAGGCGGTAAGCTGCTTCCCAAATGTTATATGCCGGGATTTCGTGGGTGAGATCAAACAGCTTCAAATCCGGCGAAACGCTCATCGCCACGCCTTTCATTTCAGAGACCGCGCCATCTTTCAGCCCGAAGTCTGTCTGGTAAACAACCATTTTGTTTTGCGCTGATGTTTGTACCGTTAATATTGAGAGAAATATCGCGATAGCAAAAAAATGTAAAACTTTATTCATGCTGACAGAGACGTATAGATGTACAAATTAATGGTTTTAAATATATATTTATTGCATCGCAATTTATAAAGATGGAAGAAGAAGTATTTACCCGCTCTATATGGACAAAATTTTTTTACAGCGCTTTAGCTACGGGTGGGGCTATTTTCTGTACCGTTACATTCCTAAATGACGCAAAGCATGAACTTCAATTGGCATTATTCCTCATATTGCTTTGGATATTCGCTATTTTAGTTATTGTCAGCCAGATTAAAAACAAAGTAATTATATCGGCTGAACGTATTGCTAAAATAAGCCTTTGGGGTAATAAAGAGTTGTTGACTGCCAACGTAAAAGGTGTAAGAATTGAACAGAAATATATCGTTATAGAGCCTGTTTCTCCGCAATACGACAGGATAGTAATCAACAACTACCAGGACTACTCAGATAATGCCGACCTTACGGCATGGTTAGCTGAAAATTTCACCGATCAGGATTCATCCGACCTGAAAGAACAAAATGAAGACCTGCTTTCGGACGCCAGCCTGGGCGCTAATGAACAAGAACGACAGGCAAAATTAGCAGCTGCAAAAACAATAGCGCTGGTTTACAATATATGCGGTGTGGCGGCCGGGATATGGGGATTGTTTTCTGATACGCAAATTGCGCTAATTGTTTCGCTTAGTTTCCCATTACTTGGCATTGCAGTAATGGCCGTTAACAAACTTATCAAGTTTATGTCGAACCCTAAGCGGAGCGCGTATCCGTACATTATATACGGGTTTATGTTGAATATCATGTTTATAGCAGGTAAGTCGGGTGCACGGTTCAATATCTACATTTATCATAACGCCTTTATCCCCGCGCTTGCTTTTGCACTGATAATGGTAACGTTGCTTATTGTAACCGGTATTAATCCAAATTTGCCAAAGGTTTCACAGTATGTTATTATGACGATATTTTGTTCAATGTATGCTTTTGGCAGCGTATTGCAGATCAATTGCGCATTTGACCATTCGTCTCCTGCTCAAATACAAACCGTGGTTTACGATAAATACACAACCTACAGCAAGGGCAAACATTACAATTTAAAGCTGGCAATAACAGCCGAAAGAGCAGCAGATTCATTGAATACCGAGGTATCGGCTGAGCGTTATTACAAGTACAATCCAGGTGATACAATGCAAATTTACATGCGAAAGGGCTTGTTGAACATACCGTGGTATTCCTTTCATAATAATTCAAATTAACGTTACAACCTTCCAACATTACTAGCCCTCAAAAACAAAGAAAGCCACCCCGTTAAACAGGGCAGCCTTCAACCGCTATGAAAAATATGCTTTGAGAATTATATCTTCTGGAAGGTATTATCCTGGTACTGCGCGTCAGCACGTTTGTTATGCCTCATTACCATCCAGGCGCCTATACCGATTATTGCTAAAGGCCATACTACCCGGTCGGCATCGTTAATGTTATCTGTAATTAAACAGGCGAAACCAAAAATTACCAGCCATGCCCAGATCGGTTTCCTGAAGTTGTGCTTGCCGCCCAGGTAAAGCCCGTAAGCTACCAGGAACATTGGCCAGCTTATCAGCCAGTCGGGAACAAAAAACAAGTTAAGGTTGTCGATAAGCAAGATACCGCCGACGATAATGATAATGATACCAGCCATTACTTTACCGTTGAATTTGTCGGGGTTATTTATGATAGTTTCCATTGTTTTCGAATTAAAATCTTACCCAATATTACGGCAGTATTAAGCCGTTGACAACGGAATGTTGGCGAGGTGTTTTCAGTAATCGGTGAGCATGGAAAAAGTGTCGGTGAAAATGGAAGGCAATTATTTGACTTCAACAGATTTATTTTCTACAACGTTCCTACCGACAGTATAACAATAAATACTTGCCGGGTAAAATTCATAATTCAAAAAATCATCCTGCTTCGTTTCTCTAATATCCAGGGTTGTAACTAATGTCCTGGATAAATTATTCTTCGCACAAAATGACTTCAGATTCGAAAGTTTTTGAATACTTTTTACAAACCGATTGCTCCATTTAATCTCAACGGCCCAATCAGGTTTCTGCTTTGCGTTCAGTCCAACAATGTCAACTTCTCCATCTTTCCATCTGGCGTAGTATGGCGTAAAATCGGTACTATGACTCCACTGCGAAAAAATTGCCGTTTCAACCATATTGCCGATAAAATCATCATTTGTTCCTATTGGGGAAAATAATGCAGTTCTTAACGACGGGTTCGTTAAATAAATCTTAAAGAAATTTGCCCTTTTAAACTTTTTGGCATTAATGTCAATTCTATTGATAACTTTTATTAAAAACGCAGCTTCAAGATAAGTAATGTATTTTTTTATGGTATTTTTCGCTATACCCGAACCGATAGATAATTCATCCAAAGTAAATTCATTTCCGGAGTTATAAGCAATCGTACTAAATAAGGCGTTTAATTCCTGCACATCCTGAATGCCATACAAGCTAGGCAAGTCTCTCAATAACACCTTGTCAATTATATCGTTTCTGACGTAGCGTCCCGGACTAGCTTGCATCTCTTTTGACAAAGATAGTTCCGGATAACCCCCATAATTAATATAGTCAATAAAATGTCTATTGAATTCATTAATATCATCTACATAGCAGTAATCGTCTGTTGTCCAATCAACCAAGCCATCAAGATTTTTCAGATCGATATATTCATGAAACGTTAATGGAGGAAGAATAAAATCTGTAAAACGACCGGCACCGGATTCGTTACTTTTCAACCTTAACGCGGCGGCGGCGGAGCCAGATGCAATAAAACTACTATAATGATAACCGTCAACTAAGGTTTTTAAATGACGTTCCCAATCTTTTAAATATTGTATTTCATCAAAAATGACGTAATAATCTTTTACTGTTTCGTCATTATTTGCAATTCTGCATAACTCGAAAAGTCTTTCAAGTCTGATCCCGCTATAAATTGGATTATCGATAGATAAATAACAAATTTTCCTGGGATCTATTCCTTCGTCAAGCAAATCCTGTATTAAATGGAATATCATAACGGTTTTGCCAACTCTGCGTGGCCCCATTAATACAACGGCTCTTTTAATTTG
>JAZJZL010000199.1:22800-32477 GCA_040389845.1 Bacteroidota bacterium | reverse complement strand
ATGACTTCCCTTGTAAGTTACTGTCATAAACCACGGCTTACCAGGTGATCTATTTCTTCAGCCTCAAGGCTGTTAACCTGCCTCTTAATCCTTTGTGTACCGAATTGATTATTTGCGCGTTCTTCTGACTGAAGGCGCTTTGTCAGGCGGAACAGCCACAGCAACAGTAAAAGCAATGCAAAAATGCAGGTGCCAATTATCACCGTTTCCATTAAATTATCAATTTTAGTGACGGGCTCAAAATCATTTGCCGCTGCAACCTTTATGTTCAGCAACAGTAAAGCCATTAGTGGTACATAAAACTTTGCTTTCATATAAAATATATTAATACCTTTTTATCCCTTTATTGATTTCTTTTGACATCTTTAGTAAAAAAGCCTTCAAAAAATTACTTTTTATGATTTTTGCAGATTAGCCTGCGACCAGGTAAATCACCGTTTCAGGAACTTGATACCAAGGTTCAGTTCTTCATTAAACTGTCCGATGGTTATGGATTTAAGCATGCGTTGCAACTGGTTTCGCAGCTCCATAAACTCATCATGTATGGGACACGGGTTTGCTGCCGAGCATTCTTCCAAGCCTAAACCACAACCGGTAAATATGCTGCTGCCGTCTACCGCTTCAACGACATCAGCCAGGGGCCGTTCAAGGCTTTTCTTATCGAAATAAAAACCGCCGTTTGGCCCTTTTACGGATTGAACAATGCCGCGCTTGCTTAAATCCTGCAAAATTTTCGCCAGGAAGTGCTCTGGCGAGCCGATACCGCCGGCAATGTCTTTTATCCCCACTCTGCCGCCATTTGCAGTGCGTTGGGCAATAAAAAATACCGCCCTCAACGCGTACTCACATGTTTTTGAAAATACTCCCATTGCTTTATAGTGCAAAGGTAATACTTGTCATTAATAATAAAAGAGTTTTTTGTCTTTTATTGTTTTCTTGCAAAACCATGGCATATTTCAGTTTGTCAATTTGCTGGCAGCCATCGCGGTCTGCTCATATCTGTTATCCTTATGCAAAGGCAGGCTAAAAAAAAACACTGAACCACAACCTTCGCCCCTTTGAGCGCGCACGCTGCCGCCGTGCTCCTGTATAATATTCTTTACCAGGTAAAGCCCCAAGCCCTTGCTGTTTTTTTGCCGAACGGCCTTTTGGTCGCACTTATAAAACCGCTGAAATATTTTGTCCTCCTGTCCGCAGGGTATGCCTACGCCCTGGTCGCGAACTGCAACTTCAACACTATTATTTTTTATGGCGGTTTCAACGGTTATTTGTGATGATGGCGGCGAAAAATTTACGGCGTTTGTAAAATAATTTATAAGCACCTGTATTATTTTATATTTATCAGCTTTAACCCAAACCGGCATAGCCGCAAGCTTGCAAAACCGGTTACCTTTGTGCAGGGTCTTCATCTCATTTATCATTATCTCAATCAATTCATTAAGGTCGAACACGGTAAGATTATATTGAGGTAATCTTTTCTCATCAAGCGACGATGACAGATATTCCTCAATTAGCTTTGTCATGAAATTGATATGCAAATCAACATTATTTAACAGCCTCACCGGGTACTTATCATTGCCTGCCGACAGCATGTTCATCAATAATTGAACGTTCAATTTTATAATAGTAAGCGGACTGCGCAGCTCATGGTTAATCACGGCCAGGCTTAAACTCTCCTCGTTAATTTTTTGTGTTGTGTCTTCAATAACGCCAATCATCTGCTCAGCAGTTCCCCATCTGCGGTAGTAAAGTACCCCAGCTATCCGCACCCACTTTATTTTGCCAGTTGGGGTAATAAGTTTCAGCTCTGTTTCAAAAGTACAGTCGTGTACACAGGCAAATTTAAATTCCCGCACCAACTTGCCAACCTGACGGGGTTGCATTAGTTTTAAAACATTGCGCAGGTTAATATTTGTTCCCCGACTTAGCTCGAGCATTTTTTTTGCTTTAGGGCAAATAGTAAACTTATTGGATTCGAAAACAAATTTCCAATAGCCTACATAGGTACCAGGATTTGCATATTCGGGTGAGATACCTGATTTGTTTATCGGTAAATTTCTTATTCCCTTTTTTATCGTATCAACCCGTTCCATTACAACTATTTAAATAAAATTAAAGTGAAAGTTTTTTCTGTACCGGGATGCTTTACCACCCCACAATCATTTCAGAGTTTATGTTTACGGCAGGTATTTTTTCGCTGGTACGCTGGTTTTTCCATCCGGACGCCAGGTAATAGGCCGATAGAATAATTTGAGCTGTTAAAATATATACAGGGAATGCAGAAGTGCCACTGCCGCTAATTATCCATAAGGCAATGCCCGCATCTGCTGCTAAAAAACCGGGAATTATTTGCCTGTGCGAAATTTTAGAGGGAATAACCAGCATTAAGCCGACTACGAATTTTATTGCCAGGATAACATGCATTAATATGAAACCGAAACCGGTTATTTGTTGACCAATCAAATTCAACAAAATATTTCCGTAAACAAACAGTGCTACTGTAGCTATTGACACAGCCATTGGGCATATAAATCTTTTCATTTGGGGTACTTTATTTAGTAATCTTTTCAGCAATATTTCATGATATAAAGTTCCGGCTCAAAGCAGTATGAATCAATGTATTGATTATGGTTATGGTAGTATAAATTATGTATTGTTTGAGACAGGGCTAATCCAGGATCACTTTCGTTGGCATATTGACTACAAACTGGCAATATCATCTTTGGTTATCCCCAATTTCTTAATTTTTGAATGCAGCGTAGTGGGTTGTACTTCCAGTATTTCGGCAGCGCCGCCGGGACCGCTTACCTTACCATTGCATTTTTTTAAAACCGCCAGAATGTGCTCACGGGCGTTTTCATCAATAGTTTTTAGCCTGGACGGTGACTCGTGATTATTTATCGGGTTATGGTTAAAAAGCCGGGGGAGCATTACTTCCTTTATTATGCTGCTGCTGGTCAAAAGGATACTTCTTTCTATCAAATGCTCCAGTTCCCTTACATTACCAGGCCAATGGTAGTGGTAAAGCTGATCTAAAGCTTCGGGAGACAGGCCGGTAACACTTTTATTGTTTTTGCGCGAAAACCGTTCAATAAAATAGTTAGCCAAAGGCAAAATATCTTCTATGCGATCGCGCAGTGGGGGTATTAATATTGGAAAAACATACAGTCGGTAATATAAATCCAACCTGAAACGACCTTCTTCAACCTCCTTCTCCAGTGTGCGGTTTGTAGCAGCTATTATACGTGCATTTATTTTTATAGGTGCTTTTCCGCCAATGCGTTCAACTTCCTGTTCCTGCAATACACGCAGTAACTTAACCTGTAACTCCATGGGCATCTCGCCGATCTCGTCTAAAAATATAGTCCCATTATCGGCAAGCTCAAATTTGCCTAAGCGCCGTTCAATAGCGCCGGTAAATGCTCCTTTTTCGTGCCCAAATAATTCCGACTCGATAAGGCTCGCCGGCAATGATGCGCAATTGACTATTACCAGCGGCTTGTTACACCGTGCCGAAAGATGATGAATGCTTTTTGCAACACGCTCCTTACCGGTGCCACTTTCTCCCAATATTAAAACAGAAGTATCGAGCGGCGCCACTACCGAGACCAAATCCTGGACGGTAAGCAACTGGTGGCTGTTGCCGATTATTCTTTCGAAATCAGTGCTTTTTTTATGTCCGGGCTCATTAGGAGCCAGCGCGCGACTGCCGACTGTTTCACTTTGAAGATCTTGCACTGAAAGCAGCCCCTCCAAACTGGCAACCAATGTCCGTTGCAGGCGGGTTAACAGCGCGAGGTGTTCATTGGTGTAACAATCATCCTTGCGGCTGTAGAATGAAAAGGTAAGTACCTCGCCTTTAGACATCAGGAGGGGGAAGTTTAAAAACGATTGCAGGTGAAAGGTATTTGCGATTAATTTTTTTACAGGATACTGCTGCCACACTTTACTAAATTCGCCGGCATTAAAATATTCAGTTTTGGTAGTTAGCGGAGAATTTTCAATCATGGCCTTGTGCTCTGCACTATTTACTCGGGTTATATTTAGAAATTCGTCGCGGCCTATTACCTGGTACTCGTTAAAGCCTATTCGTAAGAACGAGATCCCATCGAACGATGAATATGGGTTATTATTAAGAATGATGCTCAGATAATCAAACGGAACATGCGGTTGAATGCTTTCAGCGATCTTAAGTAGTTTTCGCCCCCAGTTGGTCTTTTCTGCGGCTATGTTTTTAAACGTTTGCTCGAGAGCCTTCTCTCTACGTAAATTAGCCTCCATGCTGTTACGGTGCCGGTAAAAAGCCACATCCAGCGCAATCAGTAGTTCCTTTTCTCTGAATGGCTTCACCAAAAAGCCATACGGCTGGGTTGTTTTAGCTTTTTCAAGGATGTTTTCCTGGAAATTTGCCGACAGAAACACAAAAGCTATATTCTTATCCGTGAGTTTTTTAGCAAGGTCAATACCCGTTAACGGACCTTTTAAGAAAACATCCAGCAGCACCATTTCAGGATTTTGCTCATCAATAATTTCAAGTGCCTCTTTGACAGAATCGGCTATGCCGCAAACCTTATAGCCGGCTTTTGTGAGTATTAGTTTTAAATCAAACGCTACGAGTGACTCATCCTCAACTATCAGTATCTTTTTATCCATATTATAAATTACAATCTATGCATAATGATTTTCCGTTTGCATACCATGCAGTGTTTTTTCAATCTTAAACTCAATGGTAATTGCTACACCCGGGTTAGTTTTAATGTCAAAACTACCGTTTAGCTGTTTAGCTAAAGCTTTCATCATTTCCATACCTAAAGATGAGACATTTTTTATTTCAAAATCACCCGGCAGGCCCATGCCGTCATCCCCAATTGTAAGCAGAGCCGTATCAGAGCCCAACAGCTGCAAAGCAATAATTATTTCGCCACCCCTTCCTGTAAAAGCATATTTAATAGCATTTGTAATGGCTTCGTTAAGGATTAATCCAGCAGGTATAGCCTGGGAAAGGTCCATCTGGATGGGTTCAACCAGCTGATCGAAACGGATTTTGCGCCCGGCTGTATCAAAGCAATCCTGCAGGTAAATTATAAGTTCGTTAATATAAACCGGCATGTCAATACTTGCTACGTTGCTCGCTTTATAAAGCCGCTGGTGTATCAGCGATATTGCCTGTACACGGTTCCGGCTTTCGCGTATGGCGGCCAATGCCGCATCATTTTTTAAATAGGCTGATTGCGTGCTTAACAGGCTCATTACGATCTGCAGGTTGTTTTTTACCCGGTGGTGCACCTCTTTCAATAACCAGTCCTTTTCCCCAAGCAATTTATCTTTATCCGCAACCAGATTCTGAAGCACCGCATTTTGAACGTTAATTTCCTTTTGTTTCTCATGTAATGTCAAATTGCTTTTTTGTTTGTGGAGATAACCGTTATATACAAACCCTGCTATCATGAAAAGCAGTATCAGGCCACCTATAGTAATGTTTCGTTGCAGGTTAGCTTTTTCCAACCGGGCTTGCTGAAAGGCGCTTTGGCTATGCAGAATCTTTATGGATTGCTCCCGTTGTGCAGTTTCGTATTGAATATTCAGTTCTGATATCTGTTTATTGTTATTGGCGGTGAAAAGAGAATCCTGTATCTTATTATGCAGCACCAAATTTTTCACTGCTGACTTGTAATTACCCGTAGCAAGATTATACATATATAAATTATTATAGTAAACAACGAAATTTCTCGGTTGCAGCGAGGTTTTAGAATTTTTAATAGCCAGAGCCGCGTTGTTTATAAATGGCTTAGCTTTTGCCGCCTGGTTAGCCTTTAGGTAAACACCGGCAAGCTCATTATTGCAGATTAAATAAAACCCTTTACTCTCGCTTTCAGGAACAAAGTTTTCAAAATCAGTGCGTAAAACTTTAAGATAATATCGCGCTGCCAGATCATATCTTGCTGTTTTGGCATAATAAAGACCGAACATTCTGTAACTGATTAACCTGTCGTAACCACCCGCTAAAGCTTTAGTTTTTGAGAGGCTATTTAGTACTTTGGCTGCTTCCTTTACTCTATTCATTGCAATAAGAATTTGGAAGAGATAATGATTATATGCCAATACCATTTGGTCGCCGGTGGCTATGGCTTTGTGTATCCACTCAAGAGCGTCCATATTTTTCCCTACCAGGTAATTGCATCTGGCCATACTGAAATATAAATGCCCCGACAGAGAAGTATCCCCGCTGGTTCTCATGCTTTTTATGGCTTCCGAGGTGTAAGCCATAGCCCGATAGGAATTACCTTTTAAATACTCCAGCTCATAAAGTAAGTCATAAGTGTATTGCAGTTTTCGATACCCCAGTGCCTTATATTGCACCAAAACCTGTTGCAGTTTAATTTCAGCCGGACCAAACTGCTTATTAACAATTTGTACATCGGCAATATTTTTCAGCATGGTAGTAGCGTTTAACTGATCATTACACTGAAAATATAATGTGCGGGCATGTTGAAAATAGCCAATCCGCTCTTCAAGGTGACCGCTTTTTTGATAATTATTATATAACTCGGCAAATCTATCCCAGGCGTTTGCCTCCCTTCCTATATTCCGCACGCGGCGACAATCGGTTATTATATGCATAAAACTTTCCTTACAGCGGTCCATGTTGCCCGCTTCTGCATAACAATTGCCTATTAAATCCAGCGCTTTGTGTTGCAGCACAACCTCATGTAGTTTGTTGCTTAATTGTACAGCCTGGTTTAGAAAATTGAGGGCACTATCCAAGTCGCTTTTAAACTCGCCGGGTTTAAACAGGTAGTAGCTGCCCAGTTTCAATAACATGTTTACCTGATTGGTATCAGGCTTACTTACACTGATACTTTTAATCAGGTCCCCCGGCAAATTGACTGGTTTAGCCTGCCCCATCACCATCAATTGAAATGACAATAATATACCATAAAACATTAGCGATTTGGCCATAATAGGGCATTGGGTTATTGCATTGATAATAAAGTGATTATAAAAAATAAATCAATCCGGATTTACCGCATAAAATTGCTGCCTGTTCATGGCTATATCAATGTACCGAACGGGGGTTTTATTGTATAAACCACAGTTAAATGCAGTGGCTTCTAAATGATGCATTTCCGCGTCTTCCCTTGCGTAAATTGAAAATACTTCGTGCAATAAATACGCGATATTTCGTATTTGCCAATCTGCGTAACTGATATTTCGTATTTTATTTCCATTTGAAAAATAAGCAATTAGCTATTTATCAAATAGTTAACTAATTTTTTTACGGCGGCACGATAATAGGATAAGACAAATCGATTTTAAGACCCATAATTAAATTAGTGATGAAACAATTGAATACCTTTTTGCCTTTGGGCTCCGGACGTGATATGGATGAGCGTCCGTTCGGCATGTGCACACTGGAATGCATCGAAAATAACCATATACACGAAAACAAGCATGTCCGCAGCGACAGCCAGTTCGTCGTAATTTTTATAACCGGCGGTAGCGGCAGCTTCGTAATCGACCTTGAAAAAACAGCTATTACCGATAACCACCTGTTGGTTGTAAAATCTGGAGACTATCAAAAGCTCAGACTAACCAGCGGGTTAAAGGGCAAAATAATAACATTCATGCCCTCATTTTTTGATGCCTCTGACCATGGTGCCGAATCGTTTTATGACAGCGTTTATCAAATGTTTGCCGAAACGCGCCTGATAAGTATTGAGGGGGATTCTCTTACCGATATGCAGGATATTATGGAGGTGATGCAAAAGGAATTCACAAGGCATAATTTTTACCGTAGCCAAATACTGAAGCGCTATTTTAATGTCTTTCTGATCCATTTATCACAGCAGTCTAAAACAGTGACCGAAGTCACCAGGCAGCCGCGCAATAACGAGATTCTTTACAATTTTATGTCGCTGCTTGAAAAATACTTCAGGGTTAAAAAAATGGTAGCTGACTATGCCGATATGCTGTCAGTAACCCCAAACTATCTAAACGAAGTAATTAAAAAGCTTACTGGTATTTCAGCCGGTTGCCACATCCGTAAAAGGATAGCCCTAGAAGCAAAAAGACAAGCCGTTTACAGCAACACCTGCATGAAGAGCATTGCATATGACCTTGGCTTTTTAGACCTGGCCCATTTCAGCAAGTTTTTTAAGAATACTACCGGCATCAATTTTTCGGACTTCAAGAAAAATGGAGCAGTGTTACAACCTGTTAATTAACCAAACAATTTATTTATGGAAAATACTCTACCCGGTGCTAAAAAAATTGTAATAGTTGGCGGTGGTTTTGCCGGCTTGAACCTTGCCCGGCAACTATTCAAAAGTAAGCATTACCATATTACATTAGTAGATAAAAATAACTACAACTACTTTACCCCACTGCTTTACCAGGTGGCCACCAGTTTCCTGGAGCCGTCGAGTATAAGCTATCCGTTCCGTAAAATGCTGCGGAACAAGAATGTCAATTTTAGGATGGGCGAGGTTGTAAAAGTCGACCCGGATAAACAAATTATTTACCTGAAAAATGGTGAATTACCATATGACCATTTGGTGTTCGCTGCAGGGGCTAAAACAAATTTTTATGGCATTGAAAGTGTCGAAAAAAACGCCATATCAATAAAAGGTGTCGACGACGCTTTACGCATGCGCAACGCCTTGTTAAGAATGCTGGAAAAAGCCGCTATCAGCACCGACCCGGTCGAACGTGAAAAAATAATGACGATAGTAGTTGCAGGTGGTGGGCCAACTGGTGTGGAGGTTGCCGGAATGCTTGCCGAGATGAAAAATTATATTTTTGCTAAAGACTATCCGGAACTAAAACACATCCGCCGTAAAATTTATATTGTTGACGGTGGCCCATACCTGCTGGCACCGATGAGCGAAAAAACACATAAGGAAACTTATGATGCACTTGTCGGCCTGGGAGTTGAGGTTAAGTTAAATGCGCATGTAACGGACTATAGAAACGGCGTAGTAACATTTAACAATGATGAAATACTTGAAGCCGGTACATTAATGTGGGCTGCAGGTATTATCGCTTATACATTTGAGGGCATCCCAATCACCAGCCTTGGCGCCGGGCGTAGGATGATAACTGATGAGTTTAACCGCGTTAAGGATCTGAGCAATATCTGGGCTATCGGTGATATCTGCCTACAACAAACTGACCCCGTTTACCCCAAAGGGCATCCACAGTTGGCGCAGGTGGCTATTCAGCAGGGGCGCACGCTGGCCAAAAACTTCTTGGCGATAGAGCAGGGCAAGGCGATAAATCCGTTTAAATATTTTGACAGGGGTGAAATGGCCATTGTTGGGCGCCACAATGCAGTGGTTGATCTGTTTAAGCATAAAGTGCACCTGAGCGGGTTTGCTGCCTTAATTATCTGGTTGTTTATTCACTTGGTATCTCTGGTTAACTACAACAATAAAATCCGTACCCTTTACAGTTGGGCAGTGGCTTACATGACAAGGGACCAGGCACTAAGGATGATTTTCCGATCGTAGAAAAAAATTAAAATCTAATAGTATGCAAGAACAAATTGAACTTATTCCCAGAGACGGTTCATTTTTCGCTTTGGAAAGCCCAACGCATGAACTTAAAAATCTAGCGAATCAGCTTGGAAGTTCAAGTTCAGTAGCGCATACGTCAACAAGGACGTGCGCTATCTCGGG
>JAZJZL010000199.1:0-22790 GCA_040389845.1 Bacteroidota bacterium | reverse complement strand
GAAACCCCCGAACAGGGAAGGCAACTTGCCGTAAGAATGGCGAGGTTAATAATTAAAGCCACTCAACCCGATGCGGAAGTAAGGGAGCGGTTGCGGCCCACTTATGCTAACGATGCGGCCATGTTAATAGCAATCGGGCAGACTGTCGCCCTTGAATTTGCAACCATTGCCGCAGCCAACAATTACTGGAAAAAATAATTTCTCCAGCGCACTAAGTCGCCATTAACGGCAAACGGCCGGGGTTTAGTATCCTGGCCGTTTTTGTTGGTATTAACGTTGGGAGCCGGCTATTCAGGTTGTTTGCCAAATGCAACGCCTAAGCGGTTCCAGGCGTTCATTGCCACAATTCCAAGAATAATGTAAGCGGTTGTCTCTTCGCCAAAGGTGTTTACTGCCTTTTCAAAAAGGGCATCACTAACGCCATGGTTACCTATAAGGGTAACCTCTTCGGTAAGCTCTAATATCACCTGATCAGTTTCGCTAAACCAATTGCGCGCCTCGCGCCAGGCGCTCATTACAAAGATCCGTTCCTGTTTTTCGCCGTGTTTTAAAGCATCTTTGGTATGATAGTTCAGGCAGTATGCGCATCCGTTAATTTGCGATGCCCGGATTTTTATCATTTCGCGCTGAATTTTATCCAGTGGCGAGTTAGCCAACAGCTTGTCAAATTCAATTAATGGCCCGTAGGCTTGAGGGACAACTTTTAGTAAATTAAAACGTGTTTTCATGTTTTATAGATTAAGAGATATAGATTTAATTCAGGCTAAACGGTTAGCTGTATAGTTATCAATGCTCCAGTAATAAACAGGTATAGATGCAAGCAGCAAACTGGCAGCACTATCAGAAAATACAGAAAACGAGAACGGTGCTTTAATTCCTAAAAAGAGCGCCATACATAAAGCAAAACAAAGCGTTAACAGGAAACTACTGATAGCCGCTGCTCTTACTTTGTAACCGATAATAAATAGCAAGCCGATAATTACTTCGGCAATAGTGGCCAGCAGCCCCATTACGCCTGCGACCGAGTTATTGACAAATGGCATCAGGGTATTTGTGTAAATTACGAAGTTGCTCCAGTTGCCCCAACTTACAAAGTGTTGACCTGCGGTCCAAGCCACCCAATCCGGTCGGCTACCGGTAATAAAAACCCGATCCCCATTGACATCCGGAGATAAAATTGGGCAATTTGTATTGTATTTTTCATAAAGCAGAATTTAGTTTACCCAAAGTTAGCTGATAAGTTTACGGCAGGCCGCAGCAGGTTTCAATGTTGACACAGGAGCGATAAAAGTGTGCCGTTTTTTGCAAGTTTATTTATAATCCGAAGACATTATACACGGCAAAAACCTTATGGTAAACAACATTCCAATAAAAGTGGTAAATCGGGTCTGCTGTTCCCGAACGAGTGAATAAGTTTAGTACTTAATGGTTATTGACAATGTTTATGACAGCTTATCATAATTCGTTTTCATAGCTAAAAAAGCTTCTCTGGACTTGCCTAATGGAACACAGGCCGTTGATGTTGTTCGCAGGCCCTGTCTACACCCCAAAGTTTTGACATGCTTATTTCGACAGCTTCAAGCTACATAAACGCATGTTTTACTTGTTTAATTAAGGTTTTATGGCAGAGTTTGCCAGAGTAATGCATTGATATATGGTCAAATGATTGAATAACAGATTTAACAAATTAATGCATGTCGACTTTTGCATTCTCCACTATAGTCTCCAAATCTGTTTTGGTAAGTCTTTACCCTCCGGGCGGTTCAATTTTGGAAAGGTTTCAGGAATTGGACATCATTGCGTTTACAGGAATGTCAAAAAACTTCACCGGGCTGACTACGATTATTAAGGAACCAGGAAAAAGCCCTCCATTATAATTGCACCTCGGCCGACATGAAGACAGAATTTATCAGTGAGCCTTAACATTCTGAAAATAACTCGTTCAATGGTGATTCTAATTCAAAAGCTATGTATATACATAAATCTTCAAATGCATATTTATGTATATAGTAACCCGACATTTACATCTAACTGAGCGGATTTATTTCGGAATAAACCATGAATTTTGCGCCCTTTTTAGTATGTTTGTATCAACATAGTTCTTTAAAATCAACTCAAAATACCTCAGATTATTCGGTGACCTAATCGGTGACTAGTGCAGTTGTTGTGTTGTAAAATATTGATAAATAGATATTTAAGTTATATGTCCGCGGTCCCGTCCATTCCGCTGAAAATGCTTAAAAGCCTGTAAGTTATTGACTTACAGGCTTTTTTGTTATCGCCAAACGGGACTCGAACCTAATGCCCAAATTCTACCAAATACACTCAAATAAGCGCATTTTAGACCGAAATAGACTTTGGTCACGCTATTAAAACTTTTTTAAAGGGTGCCAAATCGGGTACCATTTTGTATGTTCGATTTAATGCATTCGTTTACAGTAATATATAAAGCAACTTGACGGATTTTTTGCGGACCTTATGGTGCTGAATGGCCAAGCATTCCGGAGTGTCCACAATAGGCATCATTATGACTATATTAATAATGTCTTCAAAATACTTTTACTCCGCGTTTAATGAACTTCTCTATTTCAAGGGGGGCAGCCAGGCCTGCTTGCAGGCTCTTACGGGCTACAAGAGCATCGCCAGCTTTGAAGCATTAGGTTGTTGGATGCATCCTTCACAATGTAGCTATAACGCCAAACCACCTGTTATAGCAGCATTTATTGTCATTTTAAAAATTCTTCTTCTGCCATAGCGTTATTTAAAAATACTCCTGTATTATTCCCTGTTGATATCGCATATGATACAGCACGTAGAGGATTGGTATTGTCTCCACAAGCGAATATATTATCTACTGTTGTTTTCTGAAATGTATCTACTTTGATAAGCCCCTGTTCTGTCAATTCACAGCCCAATGATTCGGGGATTTTACAATGTTGTTCAAAAGGAGGTCTTGAATAGATAACTTTTAATTGAAAAGTTGTATCATCTGAAAAAACTATTTCTTCAACTACTCCGTCTTTGTATTTCAATAAGGCAATTTCCTTTTCAACTATTGAAATATGGTGTCTTTTGATTTCATCGGTTTGCTCTTGTGTCAATTCCGACTTTCCATTGGTAAATATGGTTAAATCCTTTGTCCAGTTACGAATAAGTCGGGCCAGATGAAATGCACCATATCCATTTGCAAAAATCCCTGTTTTTCGATTCTTTACTTCATATCCGTGGCAATAGGGACAATGGAGTACCGTAATTCCCCAACATTCAGAAAACCCTTTAATCTTTAGCATTTTGTCTTTTAAGCCTGTTGCAAAAACGAGTTTTTTAGCTGAAAATATTTTTCCTGATTGAGTTGAAATCTCAAAACCTTTATCCGTTTTCGTTCCATTAACGGCAAGGTCAGTTAAGAAGTTTACAGTATCGTATTTTAACACCTGTCCTTTTGCTTTTTCCGCAATAACGCCTGGTTTTTCACCGTCTTGCGTAATGAAGTTATGTGAATGAGGTGTTTGCCGGTTACAGGGTAAACCGCTGTCAATGATTAAAACATTTCTTAATGCCCGTCCCAAAGCCATTGCTGCCGAAAGTCCTGCATAGCTTCCGCCAATTATGATTACGTCAAAATTTTTGTTATCTGTCATTTCGTTAAAATTTAAAAATGCTGTTAATGGAAAAGGTAAAGTTAAAACTGATAAAGCAAGCCCCCCTTGTTTTATCAGTTCACGTCTTGATATTTTTTTCGCTTCAGCCATTTGTTTTATAGATATGTGTCGTTTCTTAAAGTTGCAAGGCGCCATGCCGAGATCCGCTCCGCGATCGCCTCAGGTGCCTCGATGTGAAGGAAGTGGCCGACGTCTGGGACGACCTCCATCACATGCTGGGCGGCGAACCGATGTCGGTCGTCAACCTGCGCGGGGAGGATGCAGCCGTCGTTGGCACCGTAAAGCTGCAACAGGGACACCTTGATCGGCTTAGACATGCGGCGAATCGCTCCAAACATACCGGGTCGCAACATCGCACGATAGTACTTTAGAGGCGCAGGTATGCTCGCCCGCAGGTGCTCATGTAGTTCCGCCTTGAGCGCAGGATCGAGCGAGAAGCCGGGCGACCACTGGCGCCAGAGGCGGTCGATGAGGGCGAGATCGCGGGCGGTGGCTATCCAGCCGCTTCCAGGCAGTTGAAAAAGCCCCATGTACCAGCTCAGGCGTAGTTGAGCCAGGTGCGTTAGCCGGCCCATGAACGTTAGCGGGTGAGGGATTGCGAGCGCGACCGCGCGTACAATCTTCTCCGGCGCTGTGACGCAGGCGTCGTATGTGATCAGGGCACCCCAGTCGTGGCCAATCAACTCCACGGGCCGTCCCTGAGACCAGCGGTCGATTAGGGCGAGCACGTCTCTGGTGAGGGATACAAAGTCGAACGGCCCGGCGGTCGGGGACGGCGAGTAACCGCGAAGCCAAGGTGCGACGACGTAACGTCCGCGGCGGCCGAGCTCGGCCAGGAAGAGCCTCGCGGTCGGCGGATGGTCTGGGAAGCCGTGCAAGAAGACAGTTGGTTGACCATTGGGATCACCACCCTGCAGCGCGTGAAAGGTGCCGTGTGGCAGGTCGAAGGTGACGTGTTCGAACCCCATGTGTGTCATCTCATCTCCGGGAGTCGTTGGATGAGAGACGGTGTCTTTGGTTTTTGGCTCACCTTGTTCTGATTCGTCACGAATTTTCTCAATTGTATTCATATTTAAGATGATTTATTTTGCTGTTTTTACGCTTGAATTTTTTCGTTTTACTATAGCCATCTTGGTGTTTTCTTTTTATATTCCAAGTATGGCTCGCCAAACCATTCTGCCATCCATTTCTCTTCCCGAAGTACAAATTGCGTGTGGAGTATCAAAAAGATGATCGGGACTACGATGAGCGGTGGAAATGTTCCTAAAAGCAGTGAAGTGCCGGTGAGCATAGTGATAAGACCCAAGTACATCGGGTTTCTTGTATACTTGAATGGCCCTTTTGTTACAATTAGAGTTGCCTGGGTACCCGGACGAGGATTTGTGCCTAATTTTCGAAAGAACAGGCCGCTTCCAAGACTAAGAGAAAATCCAAGAACAATGATTATAATTCCAATATATCTCCAGGGAAAATGTAACCAATGTCCGATTGGAACAAATGAACTGAGTAGTATCATCGCAATTAATCCTATAAGGAAATAAATTGGAGGAGGAATACGAGGTATTGAAGTGTTCATGATGATTTGATTTACAAATTGCTTGTTGCTGGTAATTTATTTTATGCCATTCACGTTTTTTAAAACGGAATTTTCAAACACGTCATTTAGCACTTGCGAGCTTCATCTTAATTTTCATCATTACAGCCTCCGGCAGTATTCCTGCTAAAATGGAATTAAACCGGTTTTGAAAGCCTACGATTTTCTTTCCTTTTCCATGTAGCAAGAGTTTTACGCCTTCAGTAGCCACTGTTTTTACGGAAGTGGGCTTGTTGGATTTCAACAGGTTGGTTTCCCGCATTTCCGGCGAAATAAATGCTGTTTCTGTAACCCCGGGGGCAAGCGTAGTAACCACTACGCCGGTTCCTTCCAGCTCAGCAGCGATGGTTTGCGAAAAGGCTAAGACAAAAGACTTGGTGGCTGAATACACCGACTGGTAAGGGAAAGGCAAATAGGCAATCACTGAAGCCACGTTCATGATTCGGCCCGACTTTCTCGCCGCCATATCTTTGGCAAACAATTTGGTAAGGATAACCAGGCTGCTGACGTTGAGATCGATCATACTCAACTCCCTTTCCAGCGAGGTTTCCAGAAAACTTCCATAGTCGCCAAATCCTGCGTTGTTAACCAAATGAGATACCTGATAGCCGGCGTCCTTGATCTCATCAAATAACTGAGCCGCCTGCGCTGTTTTGCCTAAGTCTTTGGGTATGCAGTGCACGGTAATGCCATATTTGGAAGATAATTCCTGCTGCATAGCTGCCAATTTATCCTCACTGCGGGCAGTGAGGATCAGGTTGTATTTTAGAGCCGCAAGCTGTTGGGCCATTTCATAACCGATTCCGGATGATGCTCCGGTTATTAAGATGTATTGTTTCATTTTGTTTTGATTTTATGAATGTTTAAATACTTTCAATGGAAGGTGGTATTAGCTTATACATTACCGGCGTTACAATTCTTGAAAGAATGGTTGAACTGATCAATCCGCCGATCAACACGATCGCTAACGGAGCGATAAGCGGGTTGGGATTCGAGGCAAGAGGAATTAATCCGCAAATAGCCGTTATGGACGTTAGTACAACCGGTAAAAAACGGGTTTCTCCTGCCTTGTTAATGGCATCGTCTATGCTATATCCTTCAACCCGCAACTGGTTGGTAAAATCAACGAGTAACAGCGAGTTCTTGACCTGTATCCCGGACAAACCAATGAAACCGATAATAGAAACTATTGACATCGGATGGCCGGTGATCAATAGCATTACGACGCCTCCGAGAATACCTAATGGAATAATAGACAGTACAATGATGATACCTTTAAACGTTTTAAATTGTAGTAACAGCACGCCAATAAAAAGGAATGTACTTAACAGGATAACTGACAGAAAATTTCCACCCAGTGTATCACCTTCCGATTCCGCTTCACCGGATAGCTTGTAATAGTAACCGGGCGGCATTTTAAGTTTGTTCAGTCGCGGAACAATATCCTTTAGTACATCGTTTGCCAATACACCTTCGCGGGTTAGAGAGGTAACCTTTGCGAAACGCGATTTATTAAAATGATTGATTGCCGTAGGCGATGTTTCAAAAGAAATGGTCGCGATCTGATTAACCAATACAGGAACACCCTGCATGTTGTTTACGTACAGATTTTTGAATGCATCTAAGTTTGAAAATTTATCTTTGGGCAATGTCAGGACAACATTGCGGGTATCGCCTCTGTCATCTATGTAATCACCCACAGTCAATCCTGCTACCGCCATTCGGATTACCTTATCAACATCGCTTGTAAAAACACCCAATGTGCGGGCTTTTTCTTTGTTTATTGCTATTTTAACGTCGGACTTGTAGGTGTTTAATTCGTTATTGATGTACACGGTACCTGGGTTGTTGCGTAAAATATCCTCCACTTTAAAGGAAAGCTTGCGCAGCGTGTCCGGGTCTTCACCAAAAACCCTTACCACTATGTTGGCTTCTATCGGCGGGCCCTGTTCAAAATCTTTTACTTCAATTTTGGCATAGGGAAAATCTTTAAACTTTGTTCTTAGCTGCTTAACTAACGCTACTTTAGAGTCAGGGCTTGCCTCATCATCCATCTGTACAAAAATCTGGGCGAAGTCGGGCTTTATGTCCTGCTGATGTACATTATAATATATCTGCGGATTGCCCTTGCCTACATTGCTTGTGTAATACACAATCTCTTTATGTTGCTTCAATTCATCTTCTACAAGTTTAGTCACCCGGTCACTTTCAGGAATATCAGCCTGCAGCGGCATTTTGATATTGATCAGGAACATCGGTTTTTCAGAGGTTGGAAAAAGCTTAAATCCCGTTTTTGTAAATAAGAAAAAGGCGAAGGCGCTGAGTATGATAGATATGCCAATGGTTGTCTTGGGATATTTTAAAGCCCGTGGCATAATACCGCGATAACTGTAGGTGAGAAATTTTTGCAGTTGCTTCAGGAAAAAATTACCTTCTCCGTCTGTGTGCGGTTTCAATAACCGGCTTCCCATGAAAGGAACAAGCGTTAAAGCGACGATCATCGATGCCAGCACACTGGTGATGACAGCCATAGGCAGGCTGCGCATAAATTCACCGGCCGCATCCGGCAGGAAGGCAAGCGGCAAAAACGCAATTACCAAAGTGGCTGTACATCCTACAACTGCTACACCTATTTGTTTAGTGCCTTTCAGAATGGCATCCATTCGTGAATGTCCTTCCCTGAGCCATCTTTCTATATTTTCAACAACTACGATACTGTCATCTACCAACAGTCCCAAAGCCACAACGAGCCCGACAATACTAAGCTGGTTTAATGAATACCCGAATAAATTCAGTGCGATCAGCCCTATTGCTAACGAAAGCGGAATAGAAATCATTACGATGAGCGATGCTCTGAATCCCAAAGGCAATAAGGTAATGGCTACTAAAAGAATTGCTAAACCGAAATCGAATCCGAGGTGCCCCAAACGTTGTGAGACCATGGTCGCCTGGTCAAACGTTTTTACAAGGCGGATATTAGCAGGCAGCCCTTTGGAAAATTCATCCAGTATCGGGGAAAATTCCCCCTGCACCCGCGCTATATTAACACCATCTTTCATTGCTGCCGTAACCAGTACACAACGGTGCCCGCTTACACGTGTAATGTGGCTGACAATTTCGTTTCTATAACTTACTTCGGCCACATCTTTCAAATAAATAATTTTTCCGTTGGCATTGTAGATGACGGTATTGGCAACATCGTCAACATTCTTCAGCTTGCCGCTGGTTTTTACATTAAAAACCTTGCTGTCCAGGTTGATACTTCCACCAGGAATGTCTGCCGCTTCACTTTGTAAACTACCTATAACTACGTTGAGCGGGATTTTCAGTTGCGCCAGTTTGTCCAATTGCATATCAACACGGATTTCCTGTTCCGGCATTCCGGAATATTTGACTTCTTTAAGGTTCGTTATTTTCTCCAGGCGTGTTTTCAGTAGGTCGGCTTCATCTCTCAGCAATTTATCGGAGGCATTATCCGAAACTAATGCAACCTGTAAGATTTTTACATCGGAAGAAGAAATCTTTTCTGTTTTGATCAGATAGATATCTTTGGGAAGCTCGCTGTTTTTTAAGGCGTTCATTTCCGTAGAAATCTCCTGGTATTTATTGTCTATATTAACGCCATATTTGAATTTCACCTGGATTGCCGCCACACCGTCTTCAATTGTGGTCAGCAGTTTATCAATGTTTTCCAACCCGTAAATTTTATTTTCAATGGGCTTTACGACTTGCTCCTCCATGTCTTTAGGACTTGTGCCAGGGTATATGACAGTGATGAGATATTCCGGCGGATGTATCGTCGGGTCTTCCGAACGGGGCATAGTGAACAAGGTCAGTACCCCAACTACCGCAAACAACAGGAATATAATGAGGGTGAACTGATAATTTTTAACGGCAAAGTTTGTAATTTTCATAGCTGTTATTTTTTACCTGATAATTTTTATTGTAGATTTTTCGTTGAGATAGGCACTATTGGATATCACGATTTCTTTTACACCCTCAAGTCCTGCTCTCAGGTACACCTGCTGGTTGTCAAACTTTGAAATCGTTACCGGAATTTTCCTGACCTTACCAGGTCCGTCAGGTGTAAATACAAATGCCTTATCACCATCCGCTTCTACTAACGAACTATACGGGATGACCTTGACATTTTCGTCCTGATTTGTGGATATTTCCGCTTTGCCAAACATACCCACCGCCGGTTTTATGCCGTTTAATTTCAACTTCAGTTCTACCTGAAAGGAGCCAAGTGCAGGATCCGCGGCCTGTGACTTACGGAACACGAAGGCGTCAAATTTTTTATCAGCATATCCGTCCAGCGTCACGGTTGCCGTTTGTCCCGGATTAATCGCCGCCCACTCCCGGTCAGTTACGCCGACTTTAAGCAGGTAGTTGTTATTTTGCTGGGTTTCGTTAATGGCAAGCACCGGCGTACCTGGCCCGACTACTTCCCCTTCACTGGCCATTTTCTGACTTACGAAACCATCAGATGCCGCATATATTTTTGAGTAGCGGTCATTAAAGGCAACGGCTTCTTTTGCCTTATGTGCAATATCTAAGGCGGTCTTGGTATTTTGCAACTGCTCTAAGGTATAAACACTGTCTTTGTAAAGATTAACCGCCCGTTCATAATCACGCTGCGCCTTGCCGGCACTTAAACTGGCCTGCATTAGTCCGGCAGCAATTTCTGTTGAATTGAGTGTGGCGAGCAACTGGCCTTTCCGGAAGAACTGACCTTCTTCTACAAAAACACGGCTGATTACGCCGCCTATTTTGAAAGAATATTTGGCTTCATTTTCCGTGCTTACGAGACCTGTAGCACTTATTTTTTGGGGTAATCCTAACGCGGATACAGCAGCAATCTTTACAGGGACAACGTCTGCTTCTCCCAATGAATTTTTTGTCTTTTCTTTATCCTTGCAGGAAAATAAAACCAATATTATCGCGGCAAGGCTGAGTGATTGTATTTTTTTCATAACAGTTTGATTTTTTTATTTATTGAATGATGAAACTTGCATTGGCGCGTTCTATTTCTGCCTGCTTTATCAAGGTGTCGTAAAGTGAAATATTTGCCTGCAGTTGGGCAGATACCAGTTGGTTTTGTGCATCCAGCAGCTCTATGTAAAGTGCAGTGCCTTCTTTATACAGCCGCAATTCATCCTTATAATACTTTTCGGAAGAAGCCACTTGCGAAACAGCAGCATGGTAATTAATAAGGGCAGCGTTAAATGCATTGATTGCAACGTCAACCTGTAATTTCAGTTGTTGCTCGGTATTGCTTGTCTGCGATGCGATTACTTTACCATCCGCCTGGGCCTGTTTTACTTTGTATTTATTTTTTCCTCCTGAAAAAATGTCCCAGCTAAGTGAGATCCCCAAAAAATAATAAGGCGATTTATCATTTACTTTAAAATCGAAAGCCTGGGAGCCCAAATCAAGAAAGGAATTTAGTTTGGGTATTTTGTAGGAATTGGCAAGGCCAACCAGGTTCTTATTGATGTCGGCTGCAGTACGCAGCTTTAATAATTCTTCTCTTTTATTTAAAGCAGTATCATCTGCGATATGCGGGTCAGGTGTACTTGTCAGTGAATCAATAAGTATGGGAGTGTTCAGCGGCTGGTTAATTAAAAAATTAAAAAGATCTCTGGCATTATCCCTGTTTATCATGCCGGTTTTCAGTTGTGCAGTAATTTTTGTTACCTCATTATTGCTCCTTACAACTGCTGTATGGTTTACTTTTTGATTATTAAAAAGAGAAGTGTTTATCCTTTCATTTTCCTTTACGAGTGCAAGGGCATTTTCATAAATGCCTATGGCTGTCGTTGCCTGTAAATAATTATAATAGGCGATTTTGATTTCTTTTACAAGTTCCCGCTTGTAAATGCCGGTTTCTATCTTTTGCAAATCATACTGCTGGCTTTTTATTTTTTTATTATAAGCGATTTCTGCATTGATGACCGGAAAAGTGGTATGCAGTTTTACATCATAAAAGTTATTGGGGTTCAGCAGTACACTTTGGTTTTGTATTTGCGGAAAGCTATTGGTGCCTGTCAGTTGGTTAAGCGTTTTGTAGACAGGATTCATTAAATCTCCCACCGGAATATCCACGGTGCGTCCGCCGCCTGCAAGGGTATAGTTTCCATTAAACTCAACATTGGGGAGGAATAATGATTTAGCTTCTTTCAAAGCCCAGAGACTTTTATCAAGTAAAAATTGCTGCTGGCGGATTGTTTCATTATTACTCAGACCTGTGTTGATATACTGCTCCAGGTGTGTTTGTGCATAAGTGCTTCCAACGCATAATAATAGTAAAAGAAATGTGGGAATTTTTTTCATGATTTTTTATTTAAATGAACCATATAATTTTAGTGAACAATGTTCAATACTGGGGCAAAAAAAATTAAAGATTACTTATGATTATTAAAAATTCATCGTATGCATCTGTTACAATATTTTCAGGGTTTTTAATATTCGCGTTTTTCGTACGGGAACCTATTTCCAGGCTGCACATGCCATGTATACAACTCCATATCAGAAAACACAACGGGTCCAGTTTATGCCCTTTAAAATGCCCGGCATCCATGCACTGTATTACCGTAGTTCTTAGCACATTAAAGCTCGCTTTCCCTTCATCCCACTCATCTTTTTGGATTGTTTCAAGGAACTCCATTGGTGCTTTAAGCGTAAACATCAGGTCGTACATTTCCGGGTTATCAAGGCCATAGTTGATATACACTTTGCCCATTGCCTTTAGCCGCTCCATCGGGTCTTTTACGTTAAATAATATTTTCAACTGGCCGCCGAGGTCAACGAAGCCCTGTGTGTGCAGCGCATGGAGTATTTCATTCTTATCCCTAAAATAAACATATACCGTACCTATGCTGTAGTCTATGGAATCAGCGATATTTCTGATAGTTGTTTGTCCGATGCCTTTCTCTACAAACAACTTACGGGCAGCTTTTAAAATAAGTGCCTTCAGTTCTTCCTTCTCTCTTGCTTTTCTTTCTGTAGTACCCATAAAATCAATTTCAGCACAAAGAAAATGAACATTGTTCATTTTTGCAAATAAATTTTATTTTTTTACTCTTGTCATTTGAAATTCAATGTTGAATTGTTGAGTATTTACGAACGAAAATGATAAGCATTTGGTCAGCCAGGGTAAGCGGGTTGTGTGTTGGCATTTTAGCTTTTTGCAAGGTTTGCTTTAGCGTCTGGTTTTGTCTGTCCTGCAATGTACTAATGCCAAATCGAGCACGCAGCGGGAAAAAAGCACAAACGAAAGAGATCAAAAACACTAAAGCACCCTTACAGAATGATTTGTGCTGCTTTTTAACGATTGCAGTCATTGCCCAAATTAGATGCCGAATTCGCTATCGCTATTATCTATGAGGGTAAGATGCTCGACAGAAAAGCTCTAAATCTTTAAACAACCAAATCGTTGACTTTGGTTTTATTGAGTTGATTTCGTAAATTTGAATTGACAAAACGTTCTTTCTAAAACCATTTAAGTGAAGTTTCTATTTCGGGTTCCAAATCGGGTAACCTTGATCAAATATAACTTTATATATCTCTAAATGAGACTACTTCATACGGCTGGACAGTCCCGTCCATTCCGCAAATGCAAAACGCCTGTAAGTATAAACTTACAGGCGTTTTTGTTTTAGCTAGGCGGCACCCGAAGCGGGCGGGTCAAGTAGAATTTTTGATACCGAAATTGGCTTTTTGATGCTGCTTTTTCATTGTTTGTTTTTTAACGCCCGTAATAGCTTTCGTTTAATCTTCATCGTCGCTACCTGATAATTTTGATTCGAGGTAGAAGGCCCCTTTGGTGACAACCTTGATATCCGCCGGCAGATCGTTCATGGGTCGAATGGCTACATAGCCTAACTCAGTTATACCGGTTGCAACTTCCACCTTCTTAAAAGTGTAGCTGCTATCGTTCCGGCCAGTTATTATAAAGATGTATTGCTTGCCTGCTTGCCGAACGACTGCGTCAACAGGCAACGCAGATGTCTGTTTGGTACCGGTGCTGATTAATGCGGTGACATACATACCGGGTATCAGGTTTTGATGCTGAGGGTTATCTATCTCGGCATGTACCACTACGCCCTTGCTTTCGTTCTCAAAAGACTTATTGATGCCATTGATCTTACCGGTAATAACCATGTTTTGTTGATTGGTTAGTTGGAAGTTTACTTTTTGTCCCATTTTCACGGCCATCAAATCTTTTTCAAACACAATCAGGTCGCAGTGTATTTTGGAGTTATCGACCACCTCCATAATTGAGGTGCCAGGCTGAACGTAGGCACCGGTATTGGAGGTAATCTTACCCACTGTACCACTAATTGGCGATAATATAGGGAAGGTGGAAACAATGTTACCACTGCTTATCTTTTGCGGTGAGATGGCCAACTGTCGCAACTGGCTTTCATATGCCTGTAAACGCGCTTGCTCAGCTTTATAAGTAGCGGTAGCTGATTGATAAGATTTGCCTGTACCGGCACCGGCTGCCTGCAATTGATTCTGGCGGTCATATTCTGCAGCCACGTACGTAAAGTTGTTTTTTGCGGCGAGATAGTCCTGTTCTATCTTGATCAACTCCTGGTTGTTAACAGTGGCCAATACCTGGCCTTTGCGTACCTGCTGGCCTTCCAGCACATTAATATGGCTGATCACCCCTCCTGAAAGCAGACTAACATCGGCCTTGTTTTGCGGTGGTACGGCCAGTTGTCCACTGGCTTTGATAACGGCGTCCAGGTTCATTTGCGGAATTGGCCCAACCTCAATACCAACATTCTGCATTTGTTGAGCGGTTAATTCCAACGCATTGTTTTTTGCAACTGCTGTTTCCTTTACCGGTTCTTGTTTTTGTTCCTCTTTGTTAGATGACCTTGAACAGGCGACCATCATTGTTACGGCAAATAAGGCTGCCATATATATCTTGAATTTCATGTTATTGCCCTTGATAAAATTGTAATTGAATAGCGGATTGGTCAAGCCTGCCCAATGCTTCGAGCCAGGAGAGGCGGGTTTGCACAGCGGCAGAAATATTCTGGATGTATTCGATATAACCGATTTCACCTAATTTGAATGATACCTGCGCGATGCGTAATTGTTCATCCGCTTGTTTCAGACCAGTTGCCAAATAATAGTCGACCGTATGTTTGAATTTTTGATATTGCTGTAACTCCTGCTGGTATTGAGTACTTAGAAGTAAGCGACCTTGCTGAAGATTTGCCTCCGCAATCAGCGCGCCTATCTTTTCCGAACGAATACGTGCACGGTAAGAACCGCTGAACACCGGTAGGGCTAACCCAACCTGGAAGCCACCGATGCGGGTACCCGGCGAGTAGCCGCGATCGATATGGGCAGGGTTGAATGCACCAACCAGTAGCTGCTGTGTGTAACCTACTTTAATATCGGGCATCAGCTTAGAACGTTCAACGGCTACTTTGGCTTTGGCTACTTCAACCTGCTGTAGCCCTAATGCTGTTTGTGGACTGGCCGATGTATTCAGGAAGTCCGCCAAATCGGGCAAGTCAAAGGCCAGGGGGCTTTCCACAATCTGTAAGGTTTCGGTTGTATTCAATAGCTGTTTTAGAGCCAGTTCATTAGTGTTGAGGTCGGCCTGGGCGCCAATTTTTAACGCTTGCACCTCCTGGTACTTGTTTCGCGCGGAGATCAATTCCAAATTCGAAGCTTCACCGGTTTTGACGCGGACAGTAGCTCTTTGTACAAAACCACTGTAAACGCTATCCTGATAGTTAAGCACACGCAAAGTTTCCCGGCCGAGCTGGTAAGCATACCAGGCGTTGCGCACCTGTTTGATAATTTCATTTTTTGTTACGCGGCCTGAATGTTCAGCCAGTTTAATTTGCTGATCGGCCAATTTACGCTGGTTGGTGTAAAGCCCCGGCCAGGCAATGTTTTGGGAGATACTAAGGCCGTTATCAATATTACCGCCGCTGGTTGGGTCCTGCGTTAACATCAATTCTGTTTTCGGCAGATCGAAGGCTGCACCTTTAAGCGATTTGGATTGTTCGATAGAAAGATTGGCAGATCGCACCTCCAGGTTGTTTACTAGCGCACGACTGATCGCACTGTCCAACGTCAACGCCTGTTTACTTTGTGCTTTCACATTTCCTGTAAACAAGCACAGACCAATTGCCAACACGCCTGCAACTTTACCGATTTTACCTAAAGTGGCTTTACGGTTGAACAATAGGTAAAGACAAGGTAAAACAAACAGAGTGAGGAATGTCGCGGTGATTAAGCCTCCTATCACAACGGTTGCCAGCGGCTTTTGCACCTCAGCGCCCGCGCTTGAAGATATGGCCATCGGTAGAAAACCGAAGGAGGCTACAGATGCTGTCATCAGTACCGGACGCAGACGGGCTTTAGTGCCTTCCAGTACCCGTTTATAAATATCATCCATACCCTCACTTTTTAACTGGTTAAAATAGCCGATGAGTACAATCCCGTTCAGTACGGCCACTCCAAATAATGCAACAAAACCCACACCTGCAGAGATGCTAAAGGGCATACCCCGGGTGAGCAGGGCAGCGATACCACCAATAGAAGCCAGTGGCACTGCCGTAAAAATGAGGAGACTTTCTTTGACGGATCGGAATGTTACGTAAAGCAGCACCAAAATCAATAATAATGCTGCCGGTACAGCAACTAAAAGACGTGCTCTTGCAGCCTGCAGGTTTTGGAACTGTCCGCCATAAGACAGGTAATATCCCGATGGAAGTTTCAGCATCCTATCCAGTTTCTGTTGTATCTCGGTCACTGTCGACTGTACATCCCGTTCTGTTACGTTAAAGCCCACATAGATGCGACGTTTACCTTCTTCGCGGGAGATTTGCGCAGGAGCGTCCTTAAACGAGATATCTGCAACCTGGTCGAGCGGCACTTTGTTGCCCGAAGGCAAGGGGATTAATAAGTTTTGTACGCTACTGATATTCTCGCGGAGGTCACGATTTAACCGCACAGCGATATTGAAGCGTTTTTCACCCTCGAAGACCACGCCGGAAACACTACCGGCAAAAGCTGTTTTGAGGATCATATTCACATCGCTGATGTTTAAGCCATATTGGGCCATTTTATCGCGGTTATAATTAACCTGTATTTGCGGCAGGCCGCTCACTT
This sequence comes from Bacteroidota bacterium, assembly GCA_040389845.1. Lineage (GTDB taxonomy): Bacteria > Bacteroidota > Bacteroidia > Sphingobacteriales > Sphingobacteriaceae > Mucilaginibacter. Next base: position 6,383 of record JAZJZL010000199.1, on the reverse strand, counting down.
TCTCCACGAAAGGATCCGATACGCCTTTTACGTTGCGGATAGCCGTTGCAATTTTATCAGCTTGTTTCGCTAACTCATCCAGATCATCGCCATAGATTTTGATCGCCACATCCTGGCGGATACCAGTCATCAGCTCATTAAAGCGCATCTGCATAGGCTGAGAGATAGAGGCGTGCACACCCGGTAATTCGGCCAGCGCTTCTTCCATTTTGATCATCATTTCTTCGCGGGTCTTGGTTGTCTTCCATTCTGCTTTGGGTTTCATGGCCAGCATCATATCCCCGCGTTCCATAGGCATAGGGTCTGTGGGTATTTCCGAGCTACCGATACGGGTAACCGCTTGTTTAATCTCAGGAAAGCGAGAAAGTAACAGGCGCTCAGCCTTACTGAAAGTTTTTACTACTTCGGAAAGTGAAGTACCCTGCATCATGGAAATTTCCACGGTCAGGTCGCCTTCCTCCAGTGTAGGTATAAACTCACCCCCCATCCGGCTAAATGCCCAGATAGCGATGGCAAATAAGGCAAAGGCGACAATTATGGTCAATTTTTTAAACCGTAATACACCAATTAATGCCTTACGATATATCCGTTGGCAAAACCCTATTATATGATCTGAAACATTTGGCTTGTGTTCAGTTTTGCGGCTTAGGAACAATGCACTGGCCATCGGTACATAAGTGAGGGAAAGAATAAAAGCACCGAGAATAGCGAAGGCCACGGTTTCAGCCATTGGCCGGAACATTTTGCCTTCAATACCGACCAGTGATAGTAAAGGCAAGTAAACAATAAGAATAATGATCTGCCCGAAAGCTGCTGACTGCATTAACTTACCCGCGCTGCTTTGAACTTCTTCATTCATTTGCTCACGGTTCAGCTCTTTGATACTTTCGTTGTTGTAGCGACCTACAGCGATATGATGGACCACGCTTTCCACGATAATCACTGCACCATCCACAATAAGGCCAAAGTCTATAGCGCCGAGGCTCATCAGGTTGCCCGATACGCCAAAGAGCTTCATCATACTAAAAGCAAAGAGCATTGCCAGCGGGATCACTGAGGCTACCACCAGTCCGGCGCGAAGATTGCCCAGCAAGAGTACTAATACGAAAATTACTATGAGTGCGCCTTCCATAAGGTTGCGTTTTACAGTGTCGATAGCGCGGTCTACCAGTTCGGTGCGGTCTATAAATGGCTCAATCACCACGCCTTCAGGCAACGATTTTTGGACCTGAACCATGCGGTCCTTTACATTTTGGATTACCTTACTAAAATTTTCGCCTTTCAGCATAAGCGTAACCCCGGCCACTACTTCGCCTTCGCCGTTACGGGTTACAGCACCGTAACGGGTAGCAGTACCCATCTGCACAATAGCAACGTCGCGGACCAGGATCGGAGTGCCACCGCTATTTTTAATAACGATCTTGCCGATATCGTCGAGGTTTTTTACCTGCCCTAAACCACGAATAAAATAGGCGTTGCTTTGTTGTTCGATGTAGGAGCCGCCTGTATTCTCATTATTCTTTTCGAGCGCGGCATAAACGTCGGGGATGGTTACGCCAAATGAATTTAGCTTATCGTTATCGAGTGCAACTTCGTATTCCTTCACATAACCGCCCCAGCCGCTTACTTCCGCGACACCGACAGTTCCGGCAAGTCGCGGCCGTACAAGCCAGTCCTGGATGGTGCGCAAGTCGGTGGCTGAATATTTGTTTTCGTAACCTTTTTTAGGGTGGATGCTGTATTGATAGATTTCCCCGAGGCCGGTGGTGATCGGCGCCAAAGATGGCTCACCAACACCTTGCGGGATATTAGCCTCGGCTTCCTTTAGCTGTGCGCCTACCTGCTGACGCGCCCAATAAATATCAATATTGTCTTTAAAAACTAAAGTGATTACGGATATTCCTGAGCGGGAGATAGATCGTTTTTCAATAATGCCGGCAATGTTGGCCATTGCCAGTTCTATGGGAGCGGTAATATATTGCTCCACTTCCTGCGCGCCTAATGTTGGCGCTTGTGTAATAATCTGTACCTGGTTATTGGTGATATCGGGCTGGGCGTCTACCGGGAGGTTGACCGCAGACCAAATGCCTGCGATCACCAGTAAAAGCGTCAGGATGCCGACCGTCACCTTGTTCTGCACAGAGAACGAGATAATTCTGTCAAACATGAAAATGCAATAAATAAATACGACAATAAGACCCAGGCAAAAAACCCGGTCAATTTACTTCAAGAAAGAAATGCGTATTAACTTAATTGCGGCGGTTGCCAGATATCGTAACTACAACTTTGAAGAGAAGGCGATTTATACGCTGGATATTCAATACAAATCTTAAACAGCGGGCTAATTACAATTGCATCAGGATTAGAAATGTACCGCACAGATGAGCAGCATGAACAGATACAAAATGGCGAGCAAATATCCGACAAACAATTATTATCGCCGGTTTGATTGCTGATTGATGTTGTTTTATTGGGTATAGGATTATACGCTCTGTCGTGACATGGAAGCACAGACAGCAAGCATATATATAAACCCAAAATGATTGAAACCAACTTCATCGGCTACAAATGTAAGAAATCTGAAACCAAAGAAAGTAATGGCAGATTTTTTTACTTCTACTTAACGGCTATTGTGGTGAGACATTTTCCGGAAAATTTACGGAACCGTCCATTCCGCAAAAAGAGCTGCAAGGCTTAGTAAAAAGCTTAGATGCCTGATCTAAGCTTTTTTTTGCCTCTAAAACGCCCGTTTATCCCAGGTAGGTTTTTAAGTTTCCTGAACGGGTACTGTGCCGCAGCCTTTCCAATGCCCTGTCTTTTATTTGTCTAACCCGTTCGCGCGTAAGGTGATACTTTTCACCGATCTCTTCCAGGCTATGTGCATGCTGATTCTTTAACCCGAAAAACAGCTCTAAAACGTCCCTTTCTTTTTCCGCAAGCATACGCATGCTGTTGGATACTTCTATACCGAGAGATTCGTTCATCATTTCCTTATCTGTTCCGGGTTCGGCGCTTTGTAACACATCAAGTAAAGTACTATCTTCTCCACTGGCAAAAGGACTGTCGTACGATATATGTCTGCCTGAATGCGCCAATGAATTGCTTACTTTTTCAGCTGTTGTCTCTAAATCTTCTGCCAATTCTTCGGGGGTTGGCTGTCTTTCATAAACCTGCTCCAATTTAGAAGCAGCTTTGGCGATTTTAGAAAGGTCGCCCACCTGGTTAAGCGGTAACCGCACCATCCGTGATTGCTCGCCTATAGCCGAAAGTATAGATTGGCGTATCCACCATACGGCATACGATATAAACTTAAAGCCCTTGGTTTCGTCAAATCGTTTTGCTGCTTTAACAAGGCCAAGATTGCCTTCATTAATCAGGTCGCCGAGTGTAAGGCCTGAGCTTTGGTATTGTTTTGCAACAGAAACCACAAACCGCAGGTTTGCAGTCGTCAATCTTTCCAACGCAGCCTGGTCGCCTTCCCTGATTTTTTGAGTCAATATTACCTCTTCCTGTGCCGTAACCATCGGAATCTTAGCAATGTCTGACAAATACTGATTCAAGGATGCGGTCTCACGATTGGTGATAGACTCACTAATTTTAAGTTGCCTCATTTTTTATTAAAATATTTTTTAAAGTAAACGCTAAAGATCATGGCCTTATAATGCGCGAAAAGCAGAATAATTCTCATTGAGATTTGGCGATACGCCGATGCTTGCGGTAGAAAGGAAATATGAAAAATCTTTAACATACAAAGATAAGCACAGAATTGATAAATTGTGTCGATTGGATGTCAAGAAGTTAAGAAGCTCATTCACCAATAAAACCATGTGCAGCGTTACCGGGCTACTTATTGAACAGTACGTTATTTAAACGAAAAAATAACTCACTCTTTTTTGGCTGGCAAGCCGGCTGTTTAAAAGTAATAAGATATTGAGCGCAATTTAAAGGAACAGTAGCGATAAACTTTTCATTTAAAAAGTCTATTATGAAAAACTAAAACTTACGTAGATTTAAGGCATGAACGAGCAACAGCTTCGCAAACGCATCCGCACCTGGGTTTTGATATTTACTGTCGGCCTGGTGTTGAGCGGCGTTACCGCCTTCCCTATCGAAACTGAACTGGCCTTTATGGTCAGGCATTCATCCATATTCCCTGTTTTTATGGCCCGCTGGATTGAAACCATTTACAATGCTATTAAAGACACCAACACCCGCTACCCCTGGCTGGCCTATGGAACCGACTGGCTGGCTTTCGGCCACATAGTAATTGCTACCACTTTTATCGGCCCATTGCGCAACCCGGTGAAAAATATCTGGGTGATACAATTTGGCATGATAGCCTGTGTAATGGTTTTACCACTGGCGTTTATTGCGGGGCCGATACGCCAAATACCAGTTTATTGGAGCTGTATTGACTCGTGCTTCGGCATTTTTGGAATAATACCGCTTTATATAGTCTATAAAGATATAAGGAAGCTGGAGATGATGACGGCTAAATAGTTGAAGTTTTTAACCGCGGAGATGCAGCGTTGAAAAACACAGCGGGCACAAAAAAAATAAAACCCGTGTTTTCTGTGCGTTCCCTTTATCTACGGCTAACTTCACGCTCGTTTTATGAAAAGCGCTGTCTTAACTCATCTTTATTAAATAATCGATATTAATATGCAACAATATTGCATTTGCATCGTTATTGCTTAAATTAACCTATAATCCGCTGGCCATGTCCTTATCCTTTACACAAACCTGCAAATGCCTTTTACTGGCAATCTGCCTGCTTTTTTGCTATTCAATAGACAACGCGCAAAGCAAATACCGGGCAATTGCCGACCGCATAGATTCGCTTGCAAATATCGGCTTGCCAAAATCGGCCTTAAAAGAAGTAGATAAATTGGATGCTACTGCGCGCGCTGACAATAATGCTCCGCAACAGGTACGTGCCGCCATTTACCGAATGACTTTCCAGTCGTACGTGGAAGAAGATGCGCTGGTGGCTATCATCACCCGGTTAAAAATTGATATAGACAAAGCCGACTTCCCGGTTAAGCCGGTACTGCAATCGCTGCTGGCACAAATGTACTGGCAGTATTACCAGCAAAACCGCTATCGCTACAGCCAGCGTACTAAACATGACAAAAAAGATATCGATTTCCGTAACTGGGATATACAAACCATAATTGACGAAGCCAGCCGGCTTTACGCACTTTCGCTGCAGGAAGCTGCAAAGGAACAAGCTACGCCGGTAAGCGTACTTGACGGCGTTTTGGCGGGTGATAAAGAAACCCGTTACCTGCGGCCAACCTTATACGATTTGCTGGTGCAACGCGCTTTTGATTTCTACTTTTCGGAAGAGGCGGCTATTACCAAAGTCCGCTTACCCTTTACCCTGAACGATATCCGCTTATTTGGCGACAGCCGCGCATTTGGCGGGTTAAATATCAAGACGACCGATTCGTCATCGACATTATACAAAGGTTTTAGGTACCTGCAGCAGGCCACGCTTTTTCATTTGGAGAAAAACGACCGGGAGGCATTGGCGGATATCGACATCAAACGGCTTAGTGTCTTGTTCAGGCAGGCATCGATAAGCAATAAAGATTCGCTTTACATCAACGCGTTGCGGCAACTGGCAAATAACTTTTCCGACAAGCCAATCAGCGCTGAAGCCTTAGCACTCATCGGCAGCTATTACAAGGAAAGAGACAGCCTGTATATAGCGCATAGTTATTTTAAGAAAGCAGCAGCTTTATATCCCAAAAGTAGCGGTGGCAAAACTGCCGCAAACGCGCTGGCCGAAATTGAAAAACAATCGCTTTCGGCTACGGTTGAAGACGTAAATGTACCGGGTAAACCCTTGCTGGGCTTAATAAGCTACGCCAATGTAACGGAGGCCGGGTTTGCCGTTTATAAGCTAACCACCGCGCAGCTGATAAGCCTGGGGGGAAAAGAAAAATGGGATAACGTAACCGATGTTTATCCGTACGACAACGTGATTAAGCAGCTAAAACAAATGCGCCCCTTACAGGAGCAGCAACTGGCATTGCCGGGGACTAAAGATTGCCGGGCGCACAGGGCTGAAATAAAAATTGACGCCCTCCCGGTTGGTGATTATATAATAGTAATTAAAGACGCGAAAGCCAACAATAACCGGCTAACCGCTATAAGCGGGTTTAAGATAACACGTCTGTCCTATACAACGCGGACAATTCCCGGCGGCAAAACCGAATTGCGTATTGTGGACAGGGATAGCGGTGCGCCCATGGAAGGTGTAAAAATTACTTTAAGCACTTACAAATTTGTTATCAACAGCCTTACGAAAACAGTGGCTCAAACCGGCCTTTCTGACGCAGCGGGTAAATATACATTCACAGGACAGAGAGGTGAAC
>JAZJZL010000198.1:0-24131 GCA_040389845.1 Bacteroidota bacterium | reverse complement strand
GCCATCGGTATCATCGCCAATGATGCCCTCACCTACCCATAATACCTGCTCAACACCGTAATAGTTGTACAAGTATTCTTCTATCTGCTGCTGGTTTAATTGCGGATTACGATTTTCATTCAACAGGCAAGCGGTAGATGTAATCAAAGTTCCCGCCCCGTTAAAATCAACCGAGCCCCCCTCCATCACAATACCCGGATGATAAACCTGTAAGCCAAAACGATCGCCGATTTTGGTGGGGATAACATCATCCAAATCAAACGGCGGATATTTGCCGCCCCAGGCATTGTAGCCCCAGTCTACAATAGCTTTCTGTTTAGTATCCGGGTTTATTAAAAACGCCGGACCATGGTCGCGGCACCAGGCATCATTGGTTTCAAACTCAAAAAACTCCACGCGATTTAAATCTACCCCGGCAACTGTCAGGTGCTGCTTGGCAAAAGCTGCCATTTGCTCATCCTTAACGTTGATGCGCACCAGTTCCCCCTTGGTAAGTACCTTTATAAACTGGCAGTAGTTCGGATAAATCAAATCAATTTTGCCCGGCCATGAAGCCTCCTTGTGAGGCCAGCTTAACCAGGTAGCAGTATGTTTTGCCCATTCGGCGGGGAAAAAGAAACCTTGTTCTTTCGGAGTTGTCATAGAGCGATACGATTTGAGCTTTTGTCATTGCGAGGAACGAAGCAACCTCGTCGTCATACATAGTCCGCTATGCATTGCGAAGAGGTTGCTTCGTCGTTCTTCCTCGCAATGACAAAATTTTCGATTAGTCCTCGTCGAGGAATCGTTTTGTTATAGGTTGATAAGACTCGATACGGCGATCACGCATAAATGGCCAGTGACTTCTATAATAATCCGACTTCGCCAAATCAAGCTCTTCAACAACAACTTCCTCGTCGTCAACCGATGTTTGATGTATTAAAGCACCAAATGGGTTTGCAAAAAAAGAACCGCCCCAAAACTTAACGCCGGCCTCTTCGCCTACACGGTTAACACTCACCACATGCACCCCGTTTGCTACCGCGTGCGAGCGCTGGATGGTTTGCCATGCATTATATTGTTCAGCATTGGTAGCTTCATCCTGCGTAGTTGCCCAGCCGATAGCCGTTGGATAAAATAATATTTCGGCGCCCATCATAGCAGTGATACGTGCCGCTTCCGGGTACCACTGGTCCCAGCAAATCAGCACCCCGATGGTAGCAAATTTGGTTTTAAAAACCTTGTAGCCTAAATCGCCGGGAGTAAAGTAGAATTTTTCGTAAAAGCCGGGGTCATCCGGTATGTGCATTTTGCGGTATTTGCCCAGGTAGGCGCCATCAGCATCCAATACAGCAGTAGTATTATGATAGATACCCTGTGCACGTTTTTCAAACAAAGAGGCGATAATTACTACGCCTAACTCCTTTGCCACAGCCGAAAGTGCATCGGTTGATGGCCCGGGAATAGCTTCTGCCAGCTTAAAGTTGTCGTAATCTTCCACATCGCAAAAATAAAGCGACGTAAACAGTTCCTGTAAACAAACTATCTGCGCGCCCTTTTGAGCGGCTACACGTACCTTAACAATAGCCTTGTCTAAATTCTCCTGTTTGTTGGCAGTACAGGTCATTTGCACAATGCCCACTTTTACTTTACTCATCCTGCTAAAATTTGCGCAAAAATACGGAATTTCAGAGATTGGAGGTTAGAGATTAGTGATTAGATTGTAATGTACATGTTAAAAAAAACGCGATCCGATTTTCACCCAATCTCTGATCACTAATCTCTAATTAACTAATAACAGCCCATTCACTGTATCAATCAATTCATCCAGTCCGAAAGGTTTTGAAATTATGGCATCGCAACCGCATAAAAGTATGTCGTCTTTGTTGAGGTAAGCGGAACAAATGATCACAGGTATGTTATTGAGCGTTGGGTGTGCCTTAACCTGCCTGCAAATATCATCGCCGCGCAGACCGCTCATTTTATAATCGAGCATCAAAAGGTCTGGCTTATGCCTGTTGATGTTTTCGATAATATTCTCTGTTTCCGAGATTATAGTAACTTCAAAATGCTCATACAAGAGGGCTTCTTTAACAACATCCAGCACGTCCTGGTTATCATCTAACATCAATATTCGCTTCCGCATAGTCCAATCAATTAGGTGAAGTAGGAGTTTTGCTATAGTCAGACGGAAGTTAGTTGCTGAATCTGTTTGTTTTGGTATTTATAGAACGGCGTAAATATTGTTTTATTTGATTTAAGCGTACATTTAACATTTAGAAAACACATCCTATATATAAATGCGTGCACAAACTCTGCTTTTCTTTGCTGTCGGCCTTATCGTTGGCGCAGGTATCGGCTTAGCTGTCGATAACCTGGCTATGGGCATGGGTTTGGGTGCAGCCTTAGGCCTGATATTCTCGAGAAGAAACAGGTGGAAGAATAGTTGATTAGAGTTTGGCGATCAGAGATTGTTTTTCTGCCTCAATCCTTCCCAGGCATTAATTACGGCTTCTTCCGGACTTTCCGACTTTACTGACTTTCGGACTCTACTGACTCTAACTTAAAAATCATGATAGATAGCCCTGAAGGTACTACGCAGACCGAAAGTTATGGCTGTAGTTTTTCTTGAGCCGATATCTGTAGTCTCACGGCGTATCAGGCCACCAAGTTCAAACCTCAGGTTATATTTGGGATTGATAAGATATGATGCTGTAGCTTCTGCATAATAGAATTTGGCGGGTATGCCCTGCCCTATTACTCTATCTGATGTCACTGCAGAAGTAGAAGTATAGGTCAACTCTTTACCATAGTTCTGACTGGGAGGGTTAAGCCCGTATTTTGCATAATTAACCTGCCCCATAAAATCGAAATTTCCTATCGAGTAATTTAATATGCCGATAAACTCCCTAAAATTGGCGCCTAGTGGGTCGGCGAGGGGCTGACTATAGTCAGTATAGTTGGTAATAATTTGCGGGCTGGTATAGGTGAAAGGTTTTACGGTGTTATACTCAACCAAATAACTAAAGTTTTTTACGCCAAGCAAATCGCCTCCGCGCACGCCAACCTGGTAACCATCGGTATTGCTGTTGTCCATCAGCAACTGTGCGTAAACAGCTGTTTTGTCTAATATCTTATACTTACCTGTAAAACCAGACAGTACGTTATCGGGCTGATTTTTCGGTCCTATAGAAGCGGCAAAAAACAAAGGGTTAATCAAATTCGCATCGAAGCTATGAAAGTGGCCATTATCATCGGCTTCCTGAGCTATTACCGCGTTAAAAAAACCTAACGAAAGGCGGTTGGTAACATTCCAGTCCAGGTAATGGAAGGCAGCATATTTACGGCGGTTGCTAAGGAATTGGTCAAACTTTGGGATATTAATATCCTCCATGTAAGTCCACATTGCCATGTATTGTACCGGGCCGATATTAGCTGTTAAACGCAGCAGCGGGTAGTTAGCAGCAAAGTCAGATAATAGCAATGAGCGGTAACCATCGCCGATAAATGTTTTATCTGTGCCCAGCGTAATATTCAGCTGTTTTATTGGCGTGTACGATACATAAGCCGTAACGTACGACCAATCCTGGCTGCCTATCGCCTGCCCGTTATAGCTCCGGTTATAAGCCTGGCCGGGAATGAAGGCATACTTATTTACGATGTCGTTATAATACCCGGTAAACCGGGCCGAATTTTCAAAACCGCTGGAATAAAAAGAAAACTTGCTGCCGATAGTACCACCCAACTGGTAGCCGCGGGTATTCATATTGGTATTAATTTTATCCGTTAAATCACGGCCGATCATCAGGTCGGGCAGATAATCGGCGAAGAAAGTATATTCTTTGGTTTTTACATCAAATACGTGCTCGTTAAATATCTTACGCACTATCCACGTATGCCGGCTGCTATCCACGCCGCGGTTCATCACAGCATTATAAGTGGGCTGCAGCGTACTATCAATTAAAAATGGCTTAAGCGAGGTATGCAGGCGGCTATCTATTGAGTAAACGCTCGAATTAAACTTCTGGTTAAGCTGATAGGAATAAGGCAGGTAAACAGATTGCGCCTGACTTAATTTAATTGAAAAAGATATTATTGCAGCAATTAATAGCAGTTTTTTCATAAGCCGGCAGCCTGTTTTTTACACCGCACGAAAATAACTATTAATTGCGGTGAAATAAAAATTTGATTTTGGAAAAGGGAAAGCTATTACCTGCGATATCGTTAACTAATCTTATTAAAATTTAGCCTACCTAACGCAGGTTCTTCAAATGCATCGCATCGTTTTAAATAAGCCTCCATGTCATTCATCTCTTCGCCGTAAATAGTCGAGCTAAATTCATAAGCGCGTAACAACATTCTGATATACGGCCCGGGATCGCCCTGATTGGTTAGTTTTTTTAAAACGCCCATATAATCTTCACGATAAACAGTCGGAATAATGATTTTAGACAACCCTTTCGATGTCAACTCTGCGTTTATCATTACCCTGGCAATTCTTCCGTTACCATCTAAAAAAGGATGTATCTCGCTTACCATAAACATCATATAAGCAGCTTTTGCAAACGGATTCTTCAGGATAGAATATAATTCAAATCCTTTTTTTAATGTCCCCTGCACCAACTGCCAATCCACAAATTCGGTATTACCTGCCCGGTTGTTCTTGTCTTTAAAACTTCCCGGCAACTTTGAAATTCTTGCACTCAATAATATGGAATGCCGCCGCCTCAAAATGGTCAGCAATTCATCCGGGTTATTAGGGCATTGGCTCATCTCCCGTTTATTGGAGACAATTTGATAGGTGCCGAGAATATCGTGTGAGTCTTCATCACGCGATGGCATAGGTGTTTCGGTTAAGACGATCTCCTTCGCTTCCTCAATTTCAAAAACAGTACCCTCTATATAATTGGAAAAATAGCTTTCATAAAAGGCAAAGTTTCGATAGGCCTGAATGGTTACGTTCCTATCCTCAAACTGAGGGTATTCATTTCCTGCAAGCTGTTCATAAACGTGATTAAATAAATCAATCCGCGCAGGGTCATACGGGAAACCCGAAAGCCTGGCTTTGCTTATTGGCGAGGAAATATCTGCTACGCTATTGCTTGAAAGGATGGTGCCTATTATTTTATTAAGTTTTTCAAACTCTTTTTGCATACCAAGTTTGTCAGCGATAGCTCTTGCATGGTCACGTAAAACGTTCAACCCTTCTTCCCCCCTTATTCTGATAATAGTATCCAATTTATTTTCTATTTCGGCTTTAGATAGAGTTTTAGGATCCTCATTCTTTGGTCTTGAACTTTGAAGGTTTTCAAGAAAAGCCCTGGCTTCTTGCGATACATACAAATCTTTATAAAAAGGTACATCACCCTCAACAGAGCCATTGCCTTTAATTAGCCGGATAGTTATTCCCGGAAGCAAGACATTTTTTGTATATTTATAAGTAATAAAAACTTCACCTGAAGCAGACGGTTTAAATTCCAACGCACTGCGATGACTCAATAAAGCTCCGGGAAATAAATGGGCAAGAATTTTATACCAGTTTCTCTTCACTATCACTTCGGGGGGCGCAGAGAGATCCGGGGTATAAATCCGCGGGGCTATTTTCCGGATCGTACCTGCTTTTTCCCATCTGCTTATTTGTTGAGAACGGGCTTTATCAGAGCTTCCAAAAATAACTTCATCGCCTAACATTTGTAGATTTTTTTAGATTAAAAAGCTTTACAAATGACAATATGTAGATTTTTTTAGATTAAAACAAGGAAAATGTAGATTTTTTTAGATTAAAAAACTTAGCTTATAACAATACGTGGATTTTTTTAGATTAAAAATCAAATCGTGTAGATTTATTTTGATTAAGCACACTACAAGCTATCTGGCACGACTTCCCTAAATATACTTAATTCCCTACTGGCTTTTCAGACTTCGCTGACCTTACCGACTTACCGACTTTTTTCCCATATTTGCCCCCTTAAACAGACCGGCCTTAACTTATATATGTTAAAAGTTGTTAAGCCGCGCCTGTTTTAGTGAAAAAAGTGTTAAAAATCCTGATATTTACCCTGCAATAAACCATTAGTTGTAATCCATGCAATACAATAAAACAAATAATCTTTTAGGCTGGCTTTGCTTCGTCATCGCATCTCTTACTTACATTTTAACCCTAGAGCCCTCTGTTAGCTTTTGGGATTGCGGCGAGTTTATATCCTGCGCCTATCGTTTACAGGTAGCGCACCAGCCAGGCTATCCAATGTTTGCCATGCTCGGTAAAATGTTTTCGCTTTTATCGTTCGGCAATAACGCAAAGGTCCCTTATTTCACCAACATGGGTTCGGCGCTGGCCAGCGGTGCTACTATTATGTTCCTGTTCTGGAGCATAACCGCTATCGCCAAAAAATTGCTTCCTGAAAAGCAAACCGAAGAAGAGAATAAAAGCCGCACCATGCTTATTATGGGTGCAGGTTTGGTTGGCGCTTTGGCCTTCACCTACACCGATACCTTCTGGTTTTCGGCTGTTGAGACTATCGTATTCGCAATCTCGATGTTGTGTACCGCCGTTGTCTTCTGGGCAATATTGAAATGGGATGCCCATGCCGATGAGCCAGGCGCAGATAAATGGCTAGTTTTTATAGCCTATGTTATTGGTTTATCTATAGGTATCCACCTCCTAAACCTGTTAACTATACCTGCAATTGCAATGGTTTATTATTTCCGCAGGGGTAAAAGCATTAACCTGGGTGGTGTTATAGGCACGCTTTTAATAGGTGTGTTGATATTAGTATTTGTACAATACGGCATAAGGGGCTATACCATAAAAATAGCCGCATACTTCGACCTTTTCTTCGTTAACAACCTTGGCCTCGGCTTCTGGAGCGGCGCCCTTTTCTGGTTTGTAATTATTGTCGCCGTATTGGTAGGCGGTATTATCTACAGCATCCGGAATAAAAAGCCGCTGATGAACCTGGCTTTCTTATGTACTGCCTTCGTTTATTTTGGTTATGGCTCATTCGCCTATATTCCAATCCGCGCATCAGCAGGCACAAACCTCGACAACTCGCATCCTGATAATGCTTTCGTGTTATATGGTTACTTAAACCGTATCCAGTACGGCGAAAACCCGCTATTGTACGGCCAATATTTTGATGCTAAAATTACAGACCAAACCGAAGGCGCTACGCTTTACCGTAAAGGCCAGACCAAATATGAGAATGCCGGCAAAAAGCAAAACTATATATACGACCATACTACCATTTTCCCGCGTATGTACAGCAGCGAGGGGCAGGATCCGCAGTTTTACCGCCAGTGGCTGCAAATGGATGAGAATGCTGCCCCTACCATGAGCGACAACCTTAAATGGTTCGCCAGCTGGCAGGTTTACCAAATGTACATCCGCTATTTTTTGTGGAACTTTGTGGGCCGCTATAATGATCTGGACGGCCAGCAGAGCATGACCGGCGTTGACGGTAACTGGACCAGCGGTATCTTAGATGGTGGTAAACATTTACCAAAGTCTGTTACTAAAAGCGTTACCTACACACCGCTTTATGCACTGCCTTTCGTTATTGGTTTGCTGGGTGTTGTTTATCATTTTCAACGCAAAAGGCGCGATGCGCTGGTGGTATTGCTGCTCTTTATTTTCACCGGCGTCGCCATCGTATTATACGTAAACCAGCCAAGCATACAGCCCCGCGAGCGTGATTATTCTTATGTCGGCTCGTTTTATGCGTTCGCTATATGGATTGGGCTTGGCGTTATAGCCATTGCCGAAATGCTCCGAATGAAATTAAATGCCAAAACTGCGGCATTATTAGCAACCGGCGTCTGCCTGCTGGCTGCCCCGGTGGTAATGGCTAAACAGGAATGGGGTTCACATGATCGTTCTACAAAAATGACGCCGCATGATATGGCTTATAACTACCTGATATCGTGCCCGCCAAATGCCATTTTATTTACTTATGGCGATAACGACACCTATTCCCTTTGGTACGACCAGGAAGTTGAAGGTATTCGTCCGGATGTTCGTATCGTTAACCTAAGCCTGTTTACCGGCGACTGGTATATCCGCCAGATGCAGGGCAAAATGAATAATTCGGAGCCGCTGCCTATCACCATGCCTTATGATAAATATAAAGAAGGCGTACGTGACGTTATCTATTTTGATGATAAAAAATTAGCGGGCGCTACTGAAGTAAAAGAAGTTTTTGATTTTATCACTTCTGACGACAAGGCATCGCAAGTACAATACCAAAGCGGCGACTGGGGCAACTACCTGCCAACCAAAAACTTGAAACTAACCGTTAACGCTGATGATGTATTAAAGAATCACGTAATCACACCGGAGCAGAAAGATAAGCTGGCCACCACTATGGAGTGGAAATATACCTCAAACTATGTAACCAAAGAAAACCTGGCCATGTTTGATATACTTGCCCATAACAACTGGAAACGCCCTATCTGCTTCACTACAACCATCGGCAACGAAAACCTGGTAGGTTTACAGCCTTATTTGTACAAAGAAGGGTTCACTTACCACCTGATACCATTTAAGCCTGATACCACCACCCGCGACCAATTGGGCAAAATAAATAGCCTGGTGATGTACGATAACATGATGAACAAGTTTAAATACGGCAACTTTAAAACTGCTAAATATTTAGACCATGAGTCGACCACCATGTTCTACCCGGTTATGGTTACTACTTTCCTTGACTTGGCCGACGGCCTGGTTAAAGACGGCCACCCTGACCTGGCACTTAAAGCACTGCATAAGTTCGACGAAGTAATGCCTGATATTATGCCGGGTATTGAAGTTGCCAACCGCAAGATATTTATGGCCCAAACTGCTTACAACCTTAGCGACAACGTTTTAGGCAACAAGCTGATAAATAACGTGAACGACTACCTGAAAGACCAGCTTGATTACAACTACAACCTGTTAAAGGATAATAATAATAACCTGGATGTACGCACCGTACAATACGGCGTTCAATTTATTAATGCGATGGTAGAGTTTACAAGCGCCGGGCACCAGCCTGCTTTAAGCAAAAAGCTGTCGGATGAATTAAAAGACTATACCAATAAATTTGCACCACTTTTACAAAGGCAACAGCAGTAAAAGAGGTGAAAGATAAAACGCGGAAGCTAAAAGGTTTTTGCAATTCGCAAAGTAAAAGGCCAATCCTCCCGGATTGGCCTTTTACTTTGCGATCACAAATTGTGACCGCAAGTATTTTCAAGTAAAGAAAGCGGGAACTATTATAAAGTCGATCCAATATCATCTTACTTTTCGCTTCCGAATGGTTAGCAGGAGTTTAATATTTATATTTGGCTATCAATATCTTAGCTTATCCATTCAGAATTCCACATCATGAAAATACTCATCTTAGGAGCCACAGGCCGCACCGGCAGGCTATTAGTTGAAGAAGCGGTGAAACAGGGCTATCAAATTAACGTTTTGGTACGTAATGAAAATAAATTAACCGTCACATCGGCTTCTATTACGGTATTTCAAGGCATACCTGTTAATCAACAAGAATTAGTTAAAGCGATGCAAGGCTGTGATGCGATACTTAGCACATTGAATATATCCCGGACTTCTGATTTTCCATGGGCTGCGCTACGCACCCCGAAGGATTTCTTATCCGGCAGCATGAAGAATATTATCGAGACAGCTGATGAATTAAAAATCAAACGCATTATTATAACAACTGCGTGGGGTACAAACGAAACAAAAAAGGATATCCCCTGGTGGTTTGCCTGGCTTATCGACCATAGTAATATCGGTTACGCCTACCGCGACCATGAGGTACAGGAGGATTTACTCAAAGCCTCATCTTTAAACTACACCATCGTGCGGCCTTCAGGTCTAACAAACTCTTTAAAAAACAAAACGGTTATGGTGAGCTTAAACAATGTTCCAGCGCCCGGTTTAACTATCAGCCGGAAAAACGTAGCATTGTTTATGCTGGATACCTTAAAAAACAATCTGTATCAAAATCAATGTCCCGCAATTTCCTGAGCGCATTTACCTGCTCAATTTTACCGACCGTCCAAACACCCCACCGGGTGTAATCTCCCGCGGCGCGGCTATTTCAAGGCTGTGGCTGGTGAAATTGGTAATCGTACTGGTTTGAGCCTGGCCATTTAATATTACGTCAAATTGCGAAATCACGATTTTCGTATTCGATATCATACTGTAATCGAGGGTGTCTAAAACTTCGTTTTCTTTAGTGTAAACATGCCCATCGCTCCTGAAGTCGAAATAATCTCCGGGTTTGCCCGTGTAATCTACAGAGTGGTTTCCTATTCCCACGCCAATATTTGACGAATCGCTCACCACGTTCCATTTTCCAAGAATTTCTATTTTGCCGTTAGCTACACCGTCCACTTTTTTACAAGCATAAAAACAAAGCATCAAGGCCGGCAGACAAAGTACGTATAGTTTAATTTTCATTTTGCTATTATTATAAACGTCATTCCCTATTACAATTTGGTAAAGTATGCTGTTGCAACCAACCCCGAAGTATTTGAACCCTGGATGTTTGGTGTGGTTGGGTAGCTATCACCATATGAAATTTGTAAAATAAGGTGATTGTTATCCAATAAAATAATTGTTTGCTTTTCCAGGCTGATATCTTCAGGGTTCACCTGTTCCGTTGGTTTTAAATTCAAAACCGTATCGTCAATATTGTAAGTATAATGTGTCACCCAGTCCGAAAGTTCTATAGCTGGTATTACTATTGATTTTCCGGAAAAGCTAAAATTGCCGCTTTTGGAAATAACGGCAGTTTTATCACCATTAAACTGGTAAAAATCCTGGTCTGAAAAGTTGGTCGATGTAAACGTAGTATCGTGCACAGCTTGTGCATCAGTTTGATGAAGATTAAGCTTTGTCTGCTGCCATTTGCCGGCTATGGCACTTATTTGTACGCCGTTGTTTTTGTTGCAGGCCGCTAATACCAAAAAAAAGCAGCCAGCCAGGGGTAAAAGAAACTTTTTCATAATTAATTTCCTTTGGTGAAGTATGATGTTGTAGTGAGATTAAAAGGCCCTGGGCTAAAATACTGCGTACGCAGCACCAGGTGGTGTGCATCCAGTTGTATTATGGTTTGCCCTGAATAAGTCGTGCCGGAATATTCTGTAGCGGGATTAGCGTCTGTATAATTTAATGTGAGGGTAGAATCAGCGATCGACCAAGTATAATGCGACACGCCCGTAATCATCCCTGCCGCTCCCCAGATAAGTGATTTACCGGTGTAGCCATATACACCACTCTGCGAAAAAACCGCCTTTTGATTGCCCGTGAATTGGTAGTAATCATTTTTGGTGAACGCACCGGCGGTAAATGTAGTATCGTGGTCAACACCTGTATTGCCTGAAGTGTGTAAAACCAACTTATTTTCGTACCATTTACCAATTATAGCCGTTTTTGGGGTTTTTGCTTCCTTTTTACAAGAACTAAGGCATAGTAAAACCAGGATGGTCAGGGATATATAATTCCTCGTCATAATTAGGAGTATTAAAGTTAATCAATACCCTTACGATACTCAATTGCTATTCGCAACACCCATTTCAATATTATTTACCTTAATACTTTTTATTTCAGCTTTTTACCTACTTTCGATTTGATTAAACCTCAATAAAACCCTGGATTAATTTATGACAACCGCCGCCACTCCCGAACCGGTAAACTGGTCGAACGTTCAAAAAATAGCGTTTCGTTTCTGCTTCCTGCTTTTTATACTGTTCATATTTTTCGACCCTAACGGGCTGCCATTTGTTGATGAGGAGACAGGCATTTTTTATCTCACCCCGCTTCATAAGCTCATCGTTTGGATTGCCGCACATGTACTGCACCTGTCAAAGCCTATTACTGTTTTTACTAATGGCAGCGGCGATACTACGTATGATTACCTGGTTATGCTGCTTATTGCGTTCCTTTCGGCTATTGGCGCCATTATTTGGAGCATTGCCAGCCGCAATACCCGCAACTATAACAAAATGCTTTATTGGCTTACCGTAGTTATCAGGTATTATGTGGCAATAAATATGGTGGCCTATGGCAGCGCAAAAATTATAAAACTGCAATTTCCATCCCCAACATTGCATAGGCTCATGGAGCCTTTGGGTAACATGTCGCCAATGGGCCTGGCGTGGACGTATATGGGCTTTTCAACCGCCTTTAACTACTTTACAGGTTTTGCTGAGTTGATAACCGGGCTCCTTCTCTTCAATCGTAAAACAACAACGCTCGGGGCCGTAGTAGGCCTTGCGGTTACAGGTAATATTATGGCCATAAACTATTGCTTTGATGTGCCTGTAAAGATTGTGGCTACCGCGCTGGTACTGATGTGCCTATTTATACTGGTAAGAGATACACGCCGCCTGGTTAATTTCTTTTTCAAAAACGAAGACGCCCAGCCATCAAACCTTTCGCCCCACAGGTTTAAGGCAAAATGGAAAAATATCACGTTAACCGTCTTTAAGTGGGTGCTGATACTCTATGTTATCATCTTTAATTTCAACCAGGCTATCGGCCTCGAAAAGCAGTACGGCGAGAAAGCGCCAAAGGCGCTTTTATATGGCATTTACAACGTGGAATCATTCGTAGTGAACCGCGACACCATAATGCCATTAAAAACAGACACCGTGCGCTGGGACAAACTGATCATTTCCTATCCGGGCAACGCTGAAATTAAATTTGTAAACGATTCGGTTAAATATTGGCAGTTAAAAGTTGATGAGAAAAAGCATACAGCTGCAGCCAATACCTATACAGATACTATACACAAATACTTATTTACTTATACGATATCAAAAACAGCGCATAAAAAACCGGACGGACGTATTGATACTATTAGCTATCTAACCTTCCGCGGCGCTCATAATAAAGATTCACTATCGATAAAATTACGCCGCATGGATAACAAATCCCCGCTGATGAGCCGGGGCTTCCATTGGATAAATGAGTATCCGTATAATAGGTAGTTCCTAGCTGAGGTTCATGGTAGAAATCGGAATCCAGGTTTTGACTTGATTTTTCCGGCTATGAACTATGAACCATCAGCCGTGAACTAAAACGCAACAAAGGCGGATATCTCTATCCGCCTTGCCCTCATTTATTAATCAATCAACCTAATTAATACCGTTTGAATATCGGATTTCGGATGTTCGATTTTGGATTTAGAAACTTCCGCACTCGAAACTCCGCATTCCGCAAATCAAATTAGTTTTCTTCTTCACCATCAAACATTTTCTCGCTGCTTTCCAGGTGCTTTAATATTTTAGCCTCTACGTAGAAAATGATTTCCTCAGCAATATTTTTAGCCTGGTCACCAACGCGTTCCAGCTTACGGATAACCGACAGCATGTAAAGCGCTTCCGGTATACCGTTCGGATCAGCTTTAATTACATCAGCTATTGCCAAAGGTGCTTTTTCGTTAATAGCGTCAAGCACATCGTCGCGCTTAAATATGCTGCGGGCCAATGAGGTATCTTCTTTCTCAAAGGCCGTGCGGGTATCAATCAGGATATTTACCGCTTCTTCATACATGCGGATAAGAGAAATCTTTTCAAGCTTATCTACATCAAAGTGCACATTCGATTCTACCACGTATAAAGCAATGCCGGCAGCAATATCGCCGATACGCTCTAAGTTCGTATTTATCTTAAGTGCGGCCAGCAAAAAGCGCAGGTCGACAGCTACCGGGCAGTAAAGCGCGAAAATATTCTCGCAATCCCTGTCAATCTTTAGCTCAAAAGAGTTTACTCTTTTTTCTTTTATTAGTACTTCGCGAGCCAAATCCTTGTCAAACTGAACAATAGCCTCTTTAGCCTTATTCAATTGCGACTGAACCAGTATCCACATGCTAACCAGTTCCTTTTTAACCGCGATAATTTCGTTTTCTAATGGTGTCATATTGCCCCCTAACCCCCTAAAGGGGGAATTTTAAGTTGTTTATAATTAATGAACTTTATATTAGCCTCTCGCTCTACTCCCCCTTTAGGGGGCCGGGGGGCCGCTTAACTAAACCTTCCTGTTATATAATTCTGCGTACGTACATCGCTTGGTGCTGTAAACATCTGCTTGGTATCGTCAAACTCAACCAATTCGCCCATGTAGAAGAACGCTGTTTTGTCGCTTACGCGGGCAGCCTGCTGCATGTTGTGGGTTACAATGATAAGCGTATAATTCTCCTTCAGCTCGTGAAACAACTGCTCAACGCTCGAGGTAGATATAGGGTCAAGTGCCGAAGTCGGTTCGTCGAACAAAATTACTTCAGGTTCCATAGCAATTGCACGTGCTATACACAAACGCTGCTGCTGGCCGCCCGAAAGGAATGTACCTTTTTTGTGCAGTGAGTCTTTCACCTCTTTCCACAACGCAGCTGAAGTTAATGATTTTTCAACTATGTTATCAAAATCCGCTTTAGGCATTTTCAGGCCGTTAAGCTTGTAACCGGCTATAACATTATCATATATACTCAGGTTCGGGAATGGGTTCGGTCTCTGGAAAACCATACCTATCTTATACCTTACGTAAATAGCGTTCATTTGGTATACTTCGTCATCATAAAGCTTTAGCGAGCCCTTTGCGGTAGCGCCGGGAATAAGCTCGTGCATGCGGTTTATACAACGTAAAAAGGTTGTTTTACCGCAACCCGACGGGCCCATAACCGCAATCACCTGGTTTTTCTCAATGGCAATGGATACATCCTTTACCACATGATTATCGCCAAACCAGGCGTTAAATTTTGATGAGCTTACAACTGTATGTTCCATTTTCTTGTAATCAGTTTTGTAGTTATGTTTAAAATTAATACAAACATTAATAATATAAATGATGCGCCCCAGGCCAGGTTGTGCCAATCGTCATACGGGCTGGTGGCATAAGTATAAATCAGGTGGGGTAAGCTCTCCATAGGTTTTTTGAGCGAGTACGATAAAAACGAGTTACCCAGCGCTGTAAACAGTAACGGGGCTGTCTCGCCGATTATACGCGCTACCGACAGCATGATACCAGACAATATACCAGAGAAACCGCAAGGCACAATTACCTTTATAATTACCCTGTGATAAGGCACACCTAATGATAAAGCTGCCTCTTTTAGCGATGGTGGCAATAACCTCAGCGTTTGCTCTGTTGAGCGAATTACTATCGGCAGCATCATAATAGCCAGCGCCACGCTACCTGCAATCGCACTAAATGTACCTGCAGGTTTTACAACCCAAAGGTAAACAACTATACCTATTACGATTGACGGTACCCCCTGCAGGATATCCACGCATAAACCGCTATAGTAAGCAAGCTTTGTCGATGGGTTTTCACTAAGGTAAATACCACTCAATATACCTACCGGGATTGCTATTACGGCTGCAATGCCAACCATTATAATACTACCAACCAGGGCATTGGCAATACCGCCGCCGGGCTCGCCAACCGGCGCCGGTACGTGGGTTAAAAAGTGCCAGTTTACCTGCATTACACCTTGCTTAATAATGTAAAGCAATACAATTATCAAGGGTATGGTTATCAGGAAGGCCAGAAAAACAATCAGCCCCTTGAAGAGCGTGCTCTTCGTATTTCTTATTTTCAAACGTGCTTCCATGTTCTTAAGATTGCGTGAAACGGGTGATTATTCTTTTGCCAATAAGGTTGATAATAACAGTAACGAAGAAAAGCACGAGGCCCAGTTCCACCAATGCAGAAAGATATTCTGTATGATCGGCTTCTGTAAATTCGTTTGCTATAACGGATGCCATGGTATTGCTCGGTCCGAATATCAATTCTTTGAACGATGGTGCAATACTTGTGGTGTTACCAATCAGCATGGTTACCGCCATGGTTTCGCCAAGCGCACGGCCCAGAGAAAGCAGTACACCTGCAAATAAGCCGGTACGGGTGTAAGGCAATACCACGCTGCGGATAACTTCGAAACGCGTGGCACCCAGTGCATAGGCACCTTCTTTAAGAGCCGATGGCACCATCCTGATTAAGGTTATACCCAATGATGCCGCATACGGAATAATCATTACCGCTAATACAAGCGAAGCCGTTGTTATACCGATACCATACGGGGCAACGCCAATTTTCATTTCGATGCCGCGGATAACAGGTACCAGCACAAATAAGCCCCAAAAGCCATATATAATGGAAGGTACGGCAGCTATCAGCTCAATAGAGTTTTTCAGCAGGTTTGATAACCAGCCTTTAGGGTTATATTCACCAAGGTAAATAGATACAGAATAGGAGAAAGGCAGAGACAGGAGGAGTGCGATGAATGAGGTAAGCAGCGTGCCTATTAAAAATGGCAGCGCGCCGTAAATATTTTGAACCGGGTCCCAGGTCTTGCTCCATAAAAATTTTATACCCAATGCCTTGATAGAAGGAACAGACTCTATTATCAATGTTATTAAAATACCGATGATGACCAAAACCAAAAGAGCGGCCACAAAAATTAATAGCTTTCTGAATATGGTTTCCCATTTCATCTGGCTGTACGAAAGGTCTAATCTTTTATTCTTCATTTATCAAATCGTTGATTGAATCAGGGGCCTTTTATGAGATGGAAGCAGAAAGCTCATTATTAGCTGAAAGCAGAAAGCTAAAAGTGTAAAGCATTTAATGCTGTTTTACTTTTAACCTTCTGCTTTTACTTTCAGCTTTCGTCTTTATGCTTTAAGCTTCTATTTAAGCTTACAAAATTGCTTTGCCGTCATAAGTAGCTGACTTCAAAATATTTTCAGCAACTTTTAAGGCAGATTTTGAAAGTGGCGCATAGTTTAACGGTGCACAGTTTTTCTGGCCGTCATGAATATTATACCAAAGCAATTTCAATACTTCTTTTGCATGGGCAGCACTACGGTCGCTGTATTTCTGTTCTTTGTAAATCAAAGCCCAGGTAAAGCTGGTGATAGGGTAACCTTTAGGGTTATCAGTGTTAGTTAATGATACCTCAGCATTTGCAGGCAGCTCAACATTGCTTGAAGCAGTAGTTGATTCAAGTGTTGGAGTAATAAATTTGCCTGTTTTGTTTGCGATATCAGCATAAGCCATTTTGTTCTGGATAGCGTAAGCAAGCTCGTTGTAGCCAATAGCGCCAGGAGTTTGTTTTACTAAACCGGCAACACCTTCGTTACCTTTACCGCCTAAACCGGCTGGCCAGTTAACAGCAGATGCTTTACCAACTTTCGATGCCCACTCAGGGTTAACTTTGGTCAGGTAATCAGTGAAGATAAATGATGTACCAGAACCGTCTGAACGGTGAACAACAACTATTGGAAGGTCAGGAAGCTTAGTACCTTTGTTGCTTGCAGCAATTTCAGCAGAGTTCCATTTAGTAATTTTACCAAGGTAAATATCAGCCAGGTCTTTACCGGTTAAGTTTAAGCCGGTAGTTAAACCAGGTACGTTGTAAGTAATTACAACAGCGCCTGATGCCATTGGGATATGCAATACCGGAACACCGATTTTTTTAGCCTGATCAGCATTCAAAGGAGCGTCAGAACCACCAAAGTCAACAGTTTTGTTGGTAAGCTGCAGGATACCGCCGCCTGAACCGATAGACTGGTAGTTTACCTGTACCTTAGTTTTTGCACCATATTCAGCGAATATTTTCGAGAACAATGGGTAAACGAAGGTACTGCCTGCGCCTAATAATGTTTCCTGCGCCGTAGCTGACAGTGATAGTGTGCTTGCAGCAAGGGCTACTGCAGCTATCTTTAAACTTTTAATTACTTTCATTTTGTTTGTATGTTTTGAGTTTTAGTTCCGTTGTTTATTATTTACCGAATACGTAGTAAACTGTAGCTCTGAATACCAGGTTGTGGTCAGGGGCAACGTAACCTGCAGTTGATGCGTTTCTGTTGTCTTTGTAATCAACTAACCAAACGTTTGGCTCGAAGTGAACGCCTTTAGCTGGCTGATAATCTAAACCAATAGTGTAGAAATTTTCTTTAACTGTTGGGTTATATGAACCGTAGTTGGTGTTAACTGTGTAAGAAGCAGTCTGGTCGAATTTAGTATCAGGCTGGTAAGCGTCGAAACGTGCGAAGTAGTTAAGTGTTTTGCTGATAGCGCCACGTGCCCACACTGATAAGCCCTGAGCGGTTGCATTTTCAGGAACACCTGCTTTACTAACACCGTAACCAAATTTTTGAGTATAAGCCTCTACACCGAAAGTGATTGGTTTAGTTTGGTATGAAGCGAACACTTTAAACATGTTGTGCTCCTGGCCCGGGATAGCTGCTGTTGCAGGCGAAGTGCGTGCGTAGTCAGCATACAAGTCAACATATAATTTTTTGTTGGCAAATTTACCCCAGATATCACCGTAGAAAATTTTGTAGAAACCAGTGTTGGCGTTTGCAGCTGATAACAAGCTTGAAGTACTGTTGTTACCAACCATAAATACGTAACCGTAGTTTTTAGTAGCCGGGTCGAAAGTACCTTGTAAAGCAGCGCCTAAATCATAAGAATTGTTCTTGTGAATATCGGTAATGGTTTTCTCGATTGAGCGGTAGCTCCAGGTTGACTCTGATAATGAAACAGGGCCGTTAGTTCCAGGCTCATTCAATGCAAAACCAGGGGTTGCCATTTCACCTATAACAAGGTCGGTACCATTCCAAAGGTCTCTAACCCTTAAGTTTGCGTTCTTAATCCAGAATGCCATCTTGCCGTCAACAAGGTTGTCGCCGTTCTGGATAGAAGTAGTACCATTTACACCTGTGTTTGCGTTAGGCTCGCTGGCTAATAACAATTCTACTTTGAATTTTTTGGTTATCTCGTAATCGTAACCTAAGTAAATACGACGGAACTGGAAAGCGTTACGGTATTGAGGAACGCCATTGTACATATTTTCGCCACCGCGGTTAGTTTTATCAGCATGTGCATTGTAGTACAAATCGCCGAAAACGTAACCCCAAATTCTTCTTTGTGGTTTCCATGAAGTATCTTCAGCAGCTTTCTTTACCTCAGTGGTAGCAGCAGCATCCGTTTTAGCGTCAGCTTTAGTTTCAGTTTTTGCAGCGGGAACGGCAGCTAAAACCGTTGAGTTTGTTTGCGCTTTAACAGTAAAAGCAGCCAGTGTTAATGTTGCTACTGCAGCTATACTAAAAAGTCTGGTAAACATTGTTTTCATAATCAATTAAGGATTAAATAAATTTTCCTCAAAAGTGGGGCGGCAGCATTACCTTAATGTTAACAGATTATTAATCTTTCCTTATATTATTTAAATGTTAACTTAACCTTAAAATCATGAAAGAACGCATAAAAACAGCGTTTTACCGCTTTATCTAAAATTTCAACCAGGTGATTGTCAATAGTTTAACCCGGTGTTTCCTTAAACGAAAATTGGTAACATTTACTTAACATTGGCGAGTTCTGCTTAATATAGGCTTTACAAAAAGCACAATTTCATTGTTACGACTTGATTTTGAGGGGTTTTACCACCAAACCAGGCAAATAGCCCTAAAAACCAAAAAGTCCCGATATTTGTTCAGGACTTTGGATTGATTAGATATTGGGGCTGTATGGTTTAGGGCTGCTCCTGCAGCCATTTAATGTATTGTACAGTTTGCGAAACAAGGTAATATGGAAGATTAAACAATAATGGGTAATCCTGGCACAAAGTAAGGGTGAACGACAATCTTTGGGATAGATTCGGGGTTGTTTACAAAAATCAGCACAAAGTCAGGGTAAATCGAGTTTCAACGCTTTTAGCTTTGGTCTTTCTGCTTTAACCTCAACCCACTTTCTGCTCCGCCACCAATCCCTGCTCCTTCAATTCTTTTAGTTCCATTTCGTATGCGCGCATACGGGCATGAAGGATATCAAGTTCTGTACGCATCATCTGGATCTCAGTGATCAACTTAGCCGATTCAGGTTTATCGATTTTCTTTTCACCAGTGCCGAGTATGAGCCACTCGGGTGAGTATTTTAACTGAAAGCAAAGCTTACGGATAAGATAATAGCTAACATCCTGCTTTTTGTTTATCACCTTGCTGATAAATCCCTGGTCTACGCCTATTGCGCCGGCAAGGGCAAGCTGCCCGCCATGCTCCTTTACAATAACCTTAAGCCGTTTTACTATTGCTTCGTCAGACATTATGGTTGCAATAATAAACAAAGTAGCGGGATTGTCAAGGGCTAAGTTTGTTTTAGGTTGATTGAGTTAGGTCAGGTTGATTAAGTCGGGTAAGTTATTAAATGGCCATAAAAAATAAAAGGCCGAAAGCTCTTAAAACCTTCCGCCTTTTCCCATAAAAACTAAATCAACTCAATCCAACACACTCAACTCAATCAACCTGAAATATCACGATGCCAGTACAAAGTCGCCGCTGTGCTGGTGTACCAGGTCAAGCAGCTCATCAAGCTTAACATTATAAGCTTCGATAGATATCTGGCCATTATTATATCTTGCAGAAAGTACCTTAAGCTCCTGCACTTTCGACAGTCTTAAGCTTTCGTTTTTATTATTGTACAAATTTGCCATTGTTGATGCTGCGGCCATGTTTACCGGCACATCATCAAAACGCAGCGCGGCTTTTAACGATGCAATTTTCTGTTCTGTCGCTTTTAACAGGAACATCGGCGGGATGCTTCTGCTCTCTCTTAAAACCGCGTTAACCTTAACAGTCTGTTTTTTATCGAATTTCAAAATCATCACTATGATGGTAACACCTGCGATAAGAAAAAAGAAAAATACGTCCATCGTTTTAAAGTTTAATAGTATGCCAATTAAATATTGTCGTTTGGCGTATTTTTACGATAGTGACCATTAACTAGTTACGTTTTTTTGAGAATATTTTTTCCGGGTCGCTTCGAAAATTCATTTCCCGGTGTACAGGTTACAAAAAAGCAGCCAATAACTATCAGGAAAGCTATTTTCGCTATAAACTGTTAGTTATCAGCATGAAGAAATTTTGAGGAAAAAATTAACTATGCGGAACAATTTTCTCATAACAGAGAAAACGCATCCCCGGTCTGAATCCCAGACCTATTTCGCCTGCGCATTTGTAGCCCAATTTGGGGAATAGCTTTTGGGTAGCCTGGTTTTGGGTATTTGTATCAACACGCAGCTTGGTTATGCCACGTTTTTGCGCAACTATTTCGGCTTGCTCCATTAAGGCGGCAGCCACTCCCCTGCCCTGGTAGCGAGGACTAACAGCCAGCCTGTGGGTAACAATCGCCGTTTCATTTATATCCCAACCTACATCGGCATATTCTGGCTCCTGGTCGGTAGTGATGGCGCTGACCCCTGCAATGCCGCCATCTATATCAGCAACCCAAAGCTGATTTTGCTCAATATCCTTTTCAAATACCTGCGGGTTGGGGTAAGTATCATCCCATTGCATATTACCTGATGCCCGCATCAGCGGAACAACTTCGGCAATCAGGTTCATTATGGCGGGAATATCGGAAAAGATGGCGAGACGGATTAACATGTGGCAAAAATAGTTAATTTGGAATTTTAACCGGGTTCGACCAGATAAGATTTTTGCTAGGTTGATCTAATTCGTCACTTCAGTTATTACAGTTTAAAACGAAAACATCAAGGAATCAAGTATGAATAAGCCGCACACCTTGATTTCCTCAAATCTTCAGTGGAACGAAACATAAGATTGGATTTTACACCAGGCTCAACAAGGTTAACATTATTTACCTGCGATTTAGCATATGAAGTGCTCATCCTTACCTTATGCAAATTGTCTTTATGGCTATTGTTGTCCATGATAATTTCCCGTGTGATAACAAAGATATCGAGTTACTCTATAAGAAGATAACATAGCTGTGTCAGGATTTATTTTCCGCCCCCACCACAATCTTCGCCTTCCCATCCTCATGCAATGCCTTAATTATCCTCGCCGGGCTTTTCCATTCAAACAAATGGATAAGCCAAACCGTAAAACGCATAAAGCCTGTCATGTTTATCAAACCACCGGCAAGCTTGGTAATGGTTTGATCGCGCTGAGCGATAAAGGTTGTATAATCGGCGCCCTGCTTTTTCACCAGGTCTTCCGCAAAGCACCAGGCCCCATCGCGGGCATTATCAATACTGAATTGTATCAATATCGATGTTTGGTTATTATAATGCAAGCCAAGCAATGATAACAAAGGCGACATCCGGTCAATATCATTAACCACCTGGTAGGTTAAAGCCGATATAATGGTATTAATGGCATCAAAATCAGCCTGCACGTTATCCATTTGTCCACCAGATACTTCGGCAGCGGCAATACCCAAATCAAGATTGATGTGAGCATTCATACCAAGCAATAATTGCTGCAGCACCAGCGCCGACGATTTTTTTGTAGCCCCAAACGCCACCCGCCACGAATCTGAAAGCGGTTGGTTATTTTTCCATGCGGATAGTGCATCCAGGTAGCGATTAGCGAAGGTTACATCGAATTGTTCCATCCGCGCACCGTTTTGAAACTGCCCTTTTGCAATGCCATCCCGCACAGCGGCAGTTACCTTATAATATAAGGCAGCAAAATAGCCCATACGGTCGTTAGTATTAATGCTGTCTGCAATAATGGTTTCCAGGCGGGTGATTACATCGTTGATAGTAGTTGCTGTCATGGTGATGGTTAGGTATTAAACGACCATGGCCGTTGTCTAATCAAAAATAGCGTTATAATATTACATCGCTGCCAAATTGCTCCAAATACACCTGTGCCTGGTTACAGATATCTTCATCTTTACCTTTAACAAAACGCAGGGGAATAGCAATCTCGCTGCCATAGTCGCTCGCCCATTTTAAATTAAGCAATAGGATTGACGAGCTGCGGCCACGGATAAATTCAATGCTTTTAACATCCTTCCAGTCGACGGTAATGTTCCGAAGATAATCGATAAGACAGATATTATTAAACTCAAGTGCCGTTTTGCCCTGTATGGCCGGCAATATTCTTTTTACTAATAACAATGCGCTTATCAACAAAAATACCAGTACAAATACACCGTAAATTATCCAGCTCGCAGTACTGTTACTGGCTGCCACGTTCGAAAACAGTAACAACATCAACACCAGCATCACCAAAAATGTGGCTAAGCTATAATTCAGGCTGTATGGATATTTAACAGGAGGCATGTTTTGAGTCGGGAAAGTAAATAAGTCAGTAAAGTCCGAAAGATAGGAAATAACACTAACCTTACCGGGTTCAGCTACAATGCTATTATTTGGGCAATAACATCCTGCGGACTTGCCGGATTACCTTTAATATTTTGCTGTTCAAAGTAATTATACCAGCCGGCGGCGTTAACCAGGCCTTCAAACGTTTTGGCCATCTCATCAGATGGAAACTTCCAGATGGCAAAAAAATCGAACGGAAGTCTGTTTTCTGTATCCGGATCGTTTAAGCCCCAGCTAATTATTTCAACACCCTGCTCCGCCATTTGCTGAATTGAAGGCCCAAGTTGAGCCATGTAAGCGCCACGCTGCTCCTGGTCAAGGTCCAGCCAGGCCTGTTTGGCATTCCAGCCCTCAATGTAGTATTTCATGTTTGATTAATTAATAGTGAAGAATTTATCAATACTATAGATTATAAATCAGATTAGAACTACACCAATCAAAAATACTACTATTATACCACTATCGCAAAAAACACCGCTCTTCCGTACTTTTCATCTTTACCGGCTTTCTCCGAAGGGTTATTCGAGCCACTTTTGTAACTTTTCCGTCTTTTCGGACTTCCGGACTTTCCCGACTCCCTAATGATTATGCTTCTTATGAATATCCTTCACCAGGCAAAGCTTTTTAATTTCCTCTACTTTGATAACAAACGGCGCATACTTAAGACGGTTGCCTACCATCTCGGTAACATTGTCCGAATGGGCAATCACCTCTTCGGGGCTATCCCCCGCGAGCAGACGCTTATACATGCGGTAGTCGCCCCACTCGATATAATATACCTCTCCCGGTAGAATTTTCATATCGCGGATTATTTTGAGCGCTACCCAGCAGCCATTTTCCAGGTACGGATACATGGAATGCCCCCAAACCGGCAGGGCGAAGTCGCAATCCTCGATTCCGGGAAAATTCATGTGGCCAACCGGGTGCGAATCGTTGATATCGTTATAAACTTCCACACCCGATGCCGTGGCGATAATTTCGTACATCGGTATGCCCTCAAATAAACGAGCCGGCCCCGTCAAT
>JAZJZL010000197.1:0-18264 GCA_040389845.1 Bacteroidota bacterium | reverse complement strand
TATCAGCATCTTAATGGGCGTATCAATGATGATCGCTGCAAAAACAAATTCGGATTAGCTACATCATTGGCATTTACAGCTACGTTTTGCACAGTAAGCCGGTACACGGGGCTATGGGTGCGTAGCTTCAGGGAAAGCAATTTCCTTTCTCAAATTTAAAGCCGGATTGCCCATAACTCTTATTGCCGTTACAACTACTAACCAGCAGCATGCCAGCGAGTAATAAGAGCTTGTAAGATTTGTTTTTCATAGCTTTGAACAAATTTAATACCGAATTCTGGATTAATTTTATCCGAGAATGAAATGGATCACCCGCGAAAAACCGAAAATCGACCGGATAGCTTGTCCCTGGCTCATTAAACGCTTTGTTGACCCTGGGGCAGAGATTATTTATGCCCCCTATGCCGAAGTATTGACCCGGGCCGGGAAATTGGGCGCTATCCCTTTTGACCTGCCGAATGTAGAATACACGCATTACGACGACCAGTGCACCTTTGATTATATCATGAAGAAGCACCAATTGAAAGACCCTGCCCTGGTACGCATCGCATCAATTGTTCGCGGTGCTGATACCGACCGGCACGATTATGCGCCGCAGGCTGCCGGTTTGGAGGCCATTTTTTCCGGCCTGGCTTACAACATTACCGACGATTATGAACTGTTGCAATTGGGAATGATTATTTACGACGGTTTGTATAGTTGGGCGACGCATCTTTTCAAAAAGAAACATTCGCAGGATGGCCCCGTAGAACAACTGCTGTTACAGGTATATCATCAATATTTAAAACAGGAAAAAGGTAAAAGAACCCCGGAATGGGCCCAAACGCTTAAAGAAATGATACAGGACCAATTGGACACGCACATGACTTTAAGTTTGCAGCAGGCCTCTGCAGAATTGGAAATTAACCCGGCCTATCTCTCGCGCGAATTTTCCAAATACTTTGATAACTTGAGTTTTGGCGACTATATGCGTAAAATTCGCATTGAAAAGGCGATTGGCCTGATTGAACACACCAACTATTCACTAACGGAAATAGCTTACCTAACCGGGTTTTCTGACCAAAGCCATTTTAACCGCATCTTCAAAAAACAGGTCGGGCAGAGTCCCTCGGTTTTTAAAAAATCGCTCCGAAAGGTAAAATAGATACCAATAGTTAAATCCGTTCTATTTCGCGTGTAACAAACGTTATAATATTGCAGCGTGGAAGAACGCAGGCCTTATACGTTACAACAATTAGTCTTTTATTTCCTTCAGCTGGGCACATGGGGCTTTGGCGGCCCGGTAGCTTTGGTTGGTTACATGCATACCGATTTAGTAGAAAACCGGCAATGGCTTACCGAAGAGGAGTATAAGGAGGGCCTTGCCCTGGCGCAGCTTGCACCGGGCCCGCTGGCTGCGCAATTAGGCATATATATCGGGTTTGTGCATTACCGGTTCCTGGGCGCTTTGGCAACGGGATTAGCGTTTGTTCTGCCTTCGTTTATTATGGTCGTCATACTCGGAATGATCTACCGGGTTTATGGCGGGCTTAGCTGGATGCGCGACGTATTTTACGGCGTCGGGGCCTGCGTAATTGGTATTATCGCCATCAGCGCCTATAAACTCACCCTAAAATCCATCAGCAAAATCAATGTTAAAGCTATCCGCCTCAACTGGCTGCTGTGGGTATTTTATTTGCTTGCCGTTATTATTACAGTAGTAACACAACAGGAGCAAATCTTACTTTTTATCGGGTGCGGCCTGGTTTACATGATAGTCAAGGCGCCTCCTGCATGGCTGCGAAAACCCGCCACGTTGCCTGTCATCGCAATCGCCGGAACCGGGTTCTGGGCATATTCGCAATCTGCTTTAGTCAGGATAGGTCTCTTTTTTCTTAAAGCCGGAACATTTGTTTTTGGAAGCGGACTGGCTATTGTCCCATTTTTGCATGCAGGTGTAGTGAACGATTATCACTGGCTCACAGAAAACCAGTTTGTAGACGCTGTCGCAGTTGCCATGATTACGCCTGGTCCGGTGGTAATCACCGTCGGATTTATCGGCTATTTGGTAAACGGGTTTCCGGGCGCGGCCACTGCTGCGGCGGCAACTTTTTTGCCATGTTTTTTGTTTACGGTAATCATGGCGCCATCATTCAAAAAAATAGCGAAGAGCGTTAGTATTAAAGCCTTTGTAGATGGTATTACTGCCGCTGTTATTGGCGCTTTGGCCGGTTCGGTAATCATTATCGGAATACGGAGCATTACTGATTTACCAACAACCATTATTGCGGTGGCAACCGGGATAGCACTTATATTCGTAAAGAAAGTAAAGGAACCATACCTGATCGCAGCAGCAGCCATTCTTGGCCTTTTAATTAAAAACCTTTGAATAACACCATATAGAAAATGAAACAGGACAACAACATCAGCCGCCGGAACATATTGAAAGCCGGTGCGTTACTGGCCGGTACCGGCTTAATGGGACTAAAAACAACCGAAACGCTTGCCGCGCAGGCGCCCGGTAAAACGCCACCTTTAACCCCGGCGGAGATTGCCGCCATAGAAGCTGCCATCGGCAAAAAAGGCAGCTACAAAGATACCGAGGCTACCTACACCATTCCGCTTCCGCGCAATGATCTGAAAGTAACGTTAAAAGGTGAACCTGTACCGGTTTCTTTCGGTTTCGGAGGCTGGGTATCCATCAAACGTACGCTGGATGGCAAGTCCGCTGTAATCATGAGCGATTGCGTATTACAACAGGATGAAGTTAACCCGCTAATCTCTGCCGTCCATGACGCCGGGTTAGAAATCGGCGCTATACACAATCATTTCTTTTACGAAGAGCCGAGAATCTTTTATATGCACGTACACGGCACGGGCAGCCCCGAAGAACTGGCTAAGAAATACGCCAAAGCCATAGCTGCTACTAAAATTGCCCCACAGAATCAGCCACCGGCTGGCCCGCTGCCTGTTAAAACCGGTAAAGATATTTTCGATATTGATGCGCTGAATAAAATCATTGGCTACCAGGCAGCCATCAACGGTCCGACTATTAAATACACCATTGGCCGCGCCGACCTTAAAGTAATTGCCATGAACGCCGAGATGACCACAAACATCGGCCTGAATACATGGGCATCGTTCACCGGGTCGATGGACAATGCCCGTATCGCCGGCGATGTAGCCATGCTTGCCCATGAGGTGAACTATGTAATCAAAACCTTGCGCGCCAATAATATCGAGATAGTAGCCGTACATAACCACATGCTCGGCGACCAACCCCACATGATATTTTTGCATTACCTGGGTACCGGCCCGGTGTTAGACCTGGCCAAAGGTTTCCGCCAGGCGCTGGATCAATTGGGTAAGGACTCCTCCATGCAAGGAATGAAAATGTAAAAGGCCTCCCTCAATTAACCGATAACAAATTAAAAGGCCCCTGCCCGCCAAGGGGCTTTCCTATTCGCTGTTAGAATATTCTGTTTTTAGCGCATCGACCTGGCTACTCGGCATAACCACATTTCTTTGCACATTCTTCAGTGCATCTGCTGTCCTGGCAATTAGTACAGGCATCCTGTTTAGTTTTTAGGTTTTTACAGGGCCATCAAACCAATGCAATTTCCGAAAAGTTTACAGTCATCCTCACCTAAACAGGTGTTACAACCCCGGTCGTCAAATCAACAAGAAAAACATGACCAGGATTAATGGTCAGTTTAGCTTTATGGTTGCCAAGGAATTGAATACTGCCATCATAGATGGTTGGCTGTATGGGTGGTAAAACAAAAGAATGGGGGGGATAGTAGACAATGTGAAAAGTTGCAATCCCTTCGGTTATATCCGCAGTTCCCGAAACAAAGCTAACCTTCAAACCGGCTAAGCTATAGGAAGCCACCAGTGATGTACCAGACTCGTTAAACAAGCCGGAATTGTATACTGAGGAATTCAACAAACCGTCCATCGAAACCAGTTTATACGTTTGGTCCAGCGCTCTTACTGTATAATGCTGACCGATAGCGCTGAAATCGTTAAACGTGGCGTAATCCCTCACTCTATACGATACGCTGTCATCAACTTTATAACCATCAACGTAACCGTTGCTGCAGGTGTATTTAAAAAGCATGCTTACACTCCCTGTGTACGTGGTATCGAAGGGGTTTTGGGGGGCAGGATAGCCGCTGTAGGTGGCATAAGTATAACCGGTGTCGATAGTAAACCCGCACAATGGGTTGGTGCTAAAAATCTTTTTATTCCCGGTAGTCTTAACGTTGAAAGGCGACTTAATGCCTTTGGTTACATCCACGCCGCCGTATTGCCCGGTTACCGATTTGTAAAGCGTAACTGCCAGCTTGCTGCTTATTGTTTCATTACTAACAGCGGGTGTTGCGGCCGCGGGCTTAACCGTGTTTTTTTTGCAGGCAGTGTAAAACAATACAAAAGCCGATAAAAGCACAAGGGTGCGGATAAAGTTTAGTGGTTTCATTGTGACTGTTTGTGTCAGGTGTCTAATTATCAATAATTTATCGTATCAAATATACAGATTGGAAATAACACTTAGTTAGGCTGCAACAAAAAAATCTGTACAATAGTCAAATCGATATGTTTATCAATTTCTAACCAAAAAAGCCCCTCACATCTTTGCAAGGGGCTTTATCATTAATTGCTAAGCTAATTAATTTTTAGCGCAGCAAGCCGATTCTGAGCAGCAGCTCGTGTCGGTGCATTTGCCGTCTTTGCAGCAGCAGGCGGTTTCCTGTTTCGCTTTTTTAGCGTGTTTTACAGGTGTACCTGCAGCCATAACAGATGCACATGCCATAGCTATGGCAATAATGCTTAAACTTATTTTTTTCATTCTAATTTTTCTTTTAAATGTTTACGATAAAATACTTGCAATCCATAGGCGGATAGCTGATGGTTTAAGCGTAAACTTCTGGCGGCTGCCAGCCGGGGGCGTGGTATTCAGATAAATCGCCCATTTTATAAGGAGTAACCGGCTTGTCGATAGGATAAAAAACTGTCTTCAGTACAGCTGCAGGCGTAACGGGTATAAAACCGCATATACTGCACGAAAACATCATCGGGCACGAAGTTCCGGTACAACCATTAACCGGCGCCTGCTTTTTGCTGTGCTTACACATTTGCTCGCAGGCAGCTTTTCCGCAAGGCATCTTCGCCGCGCCGTTATACATAGTGATAACCCCTCCAAACGAAGAGAGGAACAATATGCAGGCGGTAAGTAAACATGCCAGGAACTTCATTGGTACAAATGACGTGATAAATGTATTTAACGCATAAAAAAAATTGTCATTTTAAAATCATAACCGCTATATCCTCCGCTTCAGCGTCAGCAGCACATCATCCTTCTTCCCGTCGTGGTATACCTCCAGCAAAAAGTTTCGCCCGCTTTGCGATTTAAACAGGTTGTCAATTTGCTCTATGCTCATGTTTTTAACCGGTTTTATGTTGATGGCGAGTATCTCATCTCCTTTTTCAAGCCCTATCTGGTCGGCGGGCGAGCCCGGTTCTACACGACTGATAATAATGCGGTTTAAATCGTCGCCCGCGCCATAATATTCCATGCCGCTCATATCATGTTCATAAGGCTGGGTAAAGTTCGGGCCGGGCTTTAAATAAAGGGCGCTATCGGCATAATCTATCACCATACTGAAGCGTTTTAACAGGCCCATCCCCAAATTACCGTCGCGCTTAACCGATAGCTTTTTATACTGCTCGCCCTGCGGGAACGACGTTATCAGGTTTTTTACCTTAAACTTCCCGACATCCAGCTCGGCTATCCTGGCTAAAAAACCGCTGACCGGCCCCGTAAGCCCCACACCAAGATTAGCAGCAATGTGTTTTGCGGGCAGCCCTTTGCCCTCCGTAATGTTTTCGAGCGAGAGCGCATGACCGGCGCCGATATCAAGCACAAGCTTATCATCAGTTTTACGACCGTCGGTAAATGTTACCTTAGCCTTTACATAAGGTTTCCTGTCCTCTACCGACATACGTATTTTCGTGCCGTTGCCCTTTTGCAGCCTGATATCTTTTGGCCTCCAAACAGAAAGCGTGCTGTCTACATAGTCTATCTTAACGGCCAGGTTATTAAAAAATTCGTACCCCAGCAGCCCATGAATCGGCATGCCTGCATAGTTTGAAAGGCCGAAATGGTCTGTCTTTAAAATTGCCGCAGCAACGTCGTAGCTTCTTAAGCCTTTAATGCGTATATCCAGCGCAGAGGTGGCGTACGCTTCAAAGTCGGCACCCTCGCCAATACCGGCAATCTTTAAGGTGCGCCTGTTGGGGATGCTTAGCGAATCTACCAGCTTGGGGTCGGTTATCAGCATCAGGCCAACACCGGTATCCAATATAAAATTAAAAGGCCCTTTGTCGTTAATATTTAGCTGGATGATAATCATCTCCCTTACCATTTTAAACGGTATGGTAACATGCTTACGCTTATCGGCAAAATCGAAATACTGGGCACTGGCCGTGGAGCGCCAGCAGCATAGTAACAAAAGCAGGACAAGAACACGCAACGCAAAATCCCGGCAGCGCGCGCTTTTTATATTGTGGGATAGTATGATCAACAACGATTATATTTGGTGACTAAAAGTACGCATTAATCGCATAAAATTAACACGGATGCAACTAAAAGTGCATGGGTTTATAACGCTAACCTGCTGGGTATTGGTATGTTTATGCAGCTCATGCGCCTATAATACCAGGCAAGCGCAGATAAAAAGGCAGTTTAAGCATAGTGCATTAATGAGCGGCCATTTCACCGGGTTCGCCTTGTACGACCTCGATAACAATAAAATGGTGTACGAGCTTAACAGCGATAAATATTTTAACCCGGCATCAAACACCAAGCTGTTTACCTTTTATGCCAGCCTAAAAATGCTGGGCGATTCTATCCCGGCCCTAAAGTATGTTATTCATAATGATTCATTGATATTCTGGGGCACCGGCGACCCATCGTTTTTGCATAGCGATTTAAAAGGCGTTAATGGCTATAAACTTTTAAAAAACAGCGGCAAAAATCTTTATTATTCGCCCATAAGCTACACCGGCAACCCGTATGGCCCGGGCTGGGCATGGGACGACTATAACGACTACTATCAATCCGAAATAAACGACCTGCCGCTGCAAGACAACTTAGCCACAATTTATGCTGATGAGTACGACTCGCTCCAAATAAAACCGGCTTACCTCAAAAAATATTTATTGTGTGATAGTACCTATCGCCCTGCTAAATTTCATATTAAGCGGGATATCTTAAGCAACACCTTTGTTTACCCTTTCATGCCCCTGCCGAAAAGCTTTAAACAGCAGGTGCCCTGGAAAACCAGCCCGCAGCTAACTGCTGAACTATTGCAGGATACGCTGAAGCTGCCGGTGACCCTTGTTCGCCAACCATTACCGGCTGATGCCAAAACCATTTACAATACAAATGCCGATACGGTTTACCGCCACATGCTGCAACCCAGCGATAATTTTATTGCCGAACAGTTGCTGCTGCTGTGTTCCTCCACCAAATTCAAGACGCTGAATACCGATTCGGCCATCAACTACGCAAAGGCCCATTTATTAAACGACCTGCCTGATGCGCCCGTCTGGGTTGATGGCTCGGGGCTTTCACGCTATAACCTGTTTACGCCGCGAAGCATTATCAAGCTGCTATGTAAAATACAGGGGGCGGTTAATAACGAAGAATTACTGCATAGCATGCTGGCGGCAGGAGGCTCATCCGGCACGGTTAAAAGGGCATATACAACGCCGAATGGCCGGCCCTTTGTTTGGCTCAAAACGGGTTCGTTCTCCAATAACTATAACCAAAGCGGATACCTGATCACCAAAAAAGGTAAGCGCCTTGCATTCGTATTTATGAATAATAATTTTACGGAACCTATCAGCAAAATCAGGGATGAAATGGTGCGGATAGTTACCTCAATTCATGATGAGAATTAGTTCATAGTTGATGGTTCATAGTTCATAGTAGCTGCATTGCTATTTGGCCATGAACTATGAACCATCAACTATGAACTTTCCTTCTTCACCGGCTTCAGCGTCCCCTTCAAATCCGGGTTTTGCGCAGGTAACGTAGTTACTTCCTTCAACACCTCGGTTTGCTGTACGTGTACAGCATAATCGGCGGGCTCTATGTGGCTGCCTATGGCTTCGGCATAAACTTGTGTAAACTCTGCGCCGATGTATAGGATGGCTGCGGTGTAATATATCCACACCAATATAACCAGTATTGAACCGGCAGCGCCGTAAGCCGAACTTTTGGCTGTGTATTGTATGTATAAACTGATGAGGTACTGGCCAAGTACAAAAAGTATAGCAGTAAAGAACGCCCCCATACGCACATCGCGCCATTTTATCTTTACATCGGGCAGCACTTTAAAGATGATGCCAAAGAGTACTGTAATGATTATCAGGTTAATACCCAGATTAATGATGTTAATAAGCAATTTGGTAAGAACCGGTAAAAAATGGGTAACCCAATCGCTTATAGCGCTCATAACCACGCCGACTATAAGCGATGCCAGCAATAAAAAGCCGAGGCTTACAATCAGCGAAAACGAAACAAACCTGTTTTGAATCAGCTTTAGCCAGCCTTTTTTCGGCTTGGCTTTAACCCGCCAGATGATGTTCAGCGAGTCTTGTATCTCCACAAAAATACTGCTGGCGCCCACCAGTAAGGTTATAATGCCCACCGTAACTGCGATGTGCGATTTGCCGGATAGCGCCAGGTTTTTTAATATATCCTGTATTTGTATGGCTGCCTGCTGGCCTACGTAATGCTCTATTTGCGGGTAGATCTTCCCCGACGCCCCATCATGCCCCCAAACCAGCCCGGCGATGGAGATAATTAAAAAGAGCAGCGGGGCAACCGAGAAAATGGTGTAATAGGCCAGCGAGGCACTTAACTTTAGTCCATTATCACTAATGAAACCCATAAAGGTTGCTGCCAATATCTTCCACCATTCTTTTAAATATCTCCAACTGAAAACTCTCATTTTGTTATCAAAGGCCATCTTAAATTAAATTCGTTTTTATCCGACAAAATACTTATAAATCAATACCCCGTCGTGTATTTAAGTAAACTTTGTTTATTGCGCCGCCAGGAGCAAAATATTGGTAGAAAAGTGTAACAATGCAACACTCCGTAGGTGTGAAACATGGCATCCAGGTTTCGTACTTGCGGAGCGCTAAATCCTCTATTTTGTTTTACCTGTCAATATTTGCCCCATGTAGGTGGTTATAGCTAAGTAAAAACAACGTTGATATATCAATGCTCAATTGTTAAAAAATGTTTGGTGTTAATTTTTAAATAATCGTTATCAAATCGCCGAAAAGGGGATATCAAGCAAGGGGAATTTATTCCAGCCATTAAAATCATAATGCCACCACTCGGTCGCTATTACATGAAAGCCATGTGCCTGCATGGCATTCTTCAGCAGCTCACGGTTCTCAATCTGCTTAGGCGTTAAATCGGGGTAATTAGCGGCGGCCTTTTTGCTGAAACTGTCAAAACCGGTTGGCATATCCAGTTCCTTGCCTGTTTTCAGGTCGATAACACTCAGGTCGATAGCGCAGCCCCGGTTATGTTTGGAGCCTTTGCGCGGGTCGGCCACAAAATTGGTATCGCGGGCGGTCTCGTAAAACTTTACGGTGATGGCGTACGGGCGATAAGCATCATATATTTTAAGCCCAAGGCCCTTTGC
Organism: Bacteroidota bacterium; assembly: GCA_040389845.1. GTDB lineage: Bacteria > Bacteroidota > Bacteroidia > Sphingobacteriales > Sphingobacteriaceae > Mucilaginibacter. Next base: position 8,557 of record JAZJZL010000197.1, on the reverse strand, counting down.
CTTTAAGTCTTCCTGCACCGCTTTCAGCGCCAAAACCACAGGTAACCTTGCAAAAGCCCTGGCCTGCGGATACATTACCTTATGCGTAAAATTGTTGGTAGTGGCGTAACGGATATCCAGCGCTATACCGGGGATGTATTTGTTAATCTCTGCCAACCTGGTTTCCGGGTGCTTTTTAATATCCGCAGCATATTGCTTAGGCCCCATCACCTTTGCGCTGTCTATGTATTTATAATGCTGTGCCGAGGCCATTTTTAAAACAAATAACAGCGAAACAGTTAGCGTAAAGTATTTCATGGTTAACGATGAGTAACGATAAGCAGATCGAGGTCTTTACATGGGATGGAAAAGCGTTCGCCAATATGTTTATTGGTTAGTTGCCCTTTGTAAATATATACCGATTCGCGCATACCTGCCTTTGCCCAAATTAAATCTTTCAGGCTGCCATGTTCGCCAATGTCCAGCAATATCGGCGCAAAAATATTGGTAAGGGCATAAGTAGCAGTACGCGCCACGCGCGACGCGATGTTGGGCACACAATAATGTATCACATCATGCTTGCGGAACACCGGGTGGGTATGATTAGTAACCTTGGATGTTTCGAAGCAGCCGCCCTGGTCTATGCTCACGTCAATAATTACAGAGTTCGGTTTCATGCGGCTAACCGTCTCCTCCGATACCAGGCAGGGGCTGCGCCCATCTTCGGCGCGCATGGCCCCGATGGCTACATCGCAGGTGGTGATGGCTTTTTGTAAAACAATGGGCTGTACAACCGATGTAAACACCCGGCTCCCGATATTATTTTGTAGCCTGCGCAGTTTATATATCGACGGGTCGAAAACTTTTACTTCTGCACCCAGGGCTATAGCAGTACGTGCAGCATATTCGCCAACGGTGCCGGCGCCTAATATTACAATTTCGGTTGGCGGAACACCGGTGATACCGCCAAGCATCAGGCCTTTGCCATCAAATACATTGCTTAAATATTCACCGGCTATTAATATCGAGGTTGCGCCTACAATTTCGCTCATAGCACGCACCACGCTTAGCGAGCCGCCTTCATCGCGCAGGTGCTCAAAACACAGCGCGGTAACTTTCTTATTAAGCAAGGCCTGGATTATCTCGGCTTTCAGGGTTGATAGCTGCAGGGCCGATATCAACTTCTGCCCTGGCTTCATCATCTCTATTTCCGCAAGGGTAGGCGGCGCAATTTTTATGATGATATCGGCCTCGTAAACCTTCCTGGTGTCGTAAACAATTTGTGCGCCTTGCTCGCTGTAGTCTTTGTCAGAGAAGTTGGCTGCCTGGCCGGCATTACTTTCCAGCATCACCTCGTGGCCATTGTTTATCAATAAAGCTACTGATAGCGGGGTTAAGGGGATGCGGTTTTCCTGGAAGGTTACTTCTTTGGGGATACCTATATATAGCTTGTTCTTTTTGTTTTTAACCTCCAGCATTGATTCCTGGGGCTGCATCAATGCTTGTTTGGCAAGGTCCGAAAATCCACTGTATTTCCCTGAACTCATTCTGTATTATTTTCTGGCTGATGAAGTTAAGCAAAAAAACAGTTAAGTTTAAATTAAATTTGCTCAATCAGTATACTCCGCGAGTTATCTGGCTGAACGGCTATCTCTACCTTGTTATAATGTTCGGGTAAAAGGTTGGGGATCTTCTCCGGCCACTCTATAAAACAATAAGCATCCGAATAAAAATATTCCTCGTACCCCATATCAAGCGCCTCCGTTTCGGTTTTCAGGCGGTAAAAATCAAAGTGGTAAATTTTACAATCCTTGCCGATGTATTCGTTAACGATGGAAAAAGTCGGACTGGTTGCAGGCTCGGTAACGCCGAGTTGCTCGCACAAAGCTTTAATGAGCGTAGTTTTCCCGGCCCCCATATCGCCATAAAATAAAAAGATGTGACTAGCTGTAGCAGATGAAATGATTTCATTTGCAATAGCGGGAAGTTGGGCGGTGGATGTGGCGGTTAGTTGCATAGGACTATTCCGGTAGACTTACGAAGTTTTAAAAACTTCGTAAGTCTAATCCTCAATTTTCTATTGGTTTACTTGATATAAAAATAAATCTAAGGCAGATACCCTTTTAAATCCAGCGTCTGCTGATATGAACGGCAGATTATACGATAGAGCCGATGCCGCTATTATTGCATCAGGCAATTTAAGCTTAGAGTCACGCCGTATTTTAATTGTGTTGAATTTTACCTTTTGTTCGATGTTGACAATAGAGACAGATTCAATAAAGGTGTCCAAAATTCTAAGTGATGCAGGGTTTTGGTCATTGAATGCATACAATTCCATCTCCGTGATAACAGAGATGGCAATGCTTTGGTCTTGAAGTAATTCAGAAACAGTGGTATCTCCCGCCAACAAATAAATACAAATGTTTGTATCGATTAAAACATCAGTCCCACTCATCTCTAAGACGTTTTTGTATCACTAATGCATCTTCATGAATTTTTAATACACCACAAAACTTCTTGGCGTCAAACTTCTTCTTGGTCTGGCGTTCGGCCAACGCTTCTTTTGCCTTCTTGATGTCGTTACTATCTTTCAATACTAATACCATACCCAAATTTAGTAAATTATTTTAACAATTATTTAGGCCCGTAAACAGCAATTGGTATCAGCATTTCTTCTAACGATATGCCCCCGTGCTGGAAGGTCTCGTTGTAAAAATTAACAAAGTGGTTGTAGTTGTTCGGGTACACAAAGTAGCTGTCTTCCTTTGCAAACACAAAGCTGGAACTTACGTGCAGCTTGGGCAGCATGGCGTCGTGCGGGTTGCGGATGTGAAACACCTCCTTTGGGTTAAAATTAAGGTTCTTACCCTGTTTGTAGCGCAGGTTGGTATTAGTGTTGCGGTCGCCTACAATTTTGCTTGGGTTTTTTACGCGGATGGTACCATGGTCGGTAGTGATAACTACGCGTGCTTGTTTCGAGGCCAAAAACTTCAGCAAATCAAATAATGGCGAGTGCTCAAACCACGATAGCGTTAACGAACGGTAAGCAGCATCGTCGCTGGCCAGCTCGCGTATCATCTGCATATCGGTACGTGCGTGGCTAAGCATATCCACAAAGTTGTAAACCACTACATTCAGCTCGTTTTGCATCAGGTTGTTTACAGACTCATTCAACGCGCGGCCTTCATCTATATTCAAAATTTTATGGTAGGAGTGCTTTACATCCCGGCGCAGTACCCGTTTAAGCTGGTCGGTAAAAAATTCGCTCTCATAAAGGTTTTTGCCGCCTTCATCTTCATCATTCTGCCACATATCCGGATAGCGTTTTTCCATGTCCAACGGCATCAGGCCCGAGAATATGGCATTACGCGCATACTGGGTTGCAGTAGGCAATATGCTGTAATAGGCATCTTCATCCTCCAGGCGGAAATATTCGGTTATTATCGTGTTGATAATTTTAAACTGGTCGTAGCGCAGGTTATCAATCAAAATAAAAAATACCGGCCCCTTACCATCCAGCATCGGGAACACTTTCTTTTTTAACAGCTGCGAAGAGTTAATTGGCGCATTCTCTGGCTCCTTAAGCCAGCGCAGGTAATTTTTTTCGATGAATTTGCAAAACTGCACGTTGGCTTCGGCCTTTTGCAGGGTAAGGATTTCGTGCATGCCTGCATCTTCCAGCTTTTCGAGGCTCAGCTCCCAGTAAATCAGTTTTTTATAAACATCAACCCACTCCTGGTAGCTCAGGTTGTCGTTTAGCGTCATGCCCAGGTTACGGAAATCCTGCTGGTAGGCCATGGTGGTTTTCTCGGTTACCAGGCGCTTGTTTTCAGTAAGCTTTTTTATAGTGAGCTGTATCTGCTTAGGGTTTACCGGCTTAATCAGGTAATCGTCTATCTTGGAGCCGATAGCATCCTCCATTAAATATTCTTCTTCGTTTTTGGTGATGAGCACTATCGGAACATCGTTATTAATGTTCTTTATCTGCTGCAACGTTTCCAAGCCGGTAAGGCCCGGCATATTTTCATCCAGAAAAACCAGGTCGAAATGGTTATTTTTGAACGAATCGACGGCGTCATAGCCATTGGTAACGGTGGTAAGCTTATAGCCTTTTTCGGTTAAAAAAAGTATGTGGGGCTTTAAAAGGTCGATTTCGTCATCGGCCCATAAAATGTTGGTGTCTTGCATGGTAAATATAGTTAGAACCGGGATTAATGGATTTTACGGATTTAAAGAGGATTAAACCAGCGTGTCATTTTCCCAATCAGTGTATTATTAATCAATCGGCGATTTCCTTAATCGGTGCAATCGTCCGCCAATCGGTGAAATCAAAAAAATATAACCACAAAGCACGGGTTTTTGTTACGGAATTTTAAATCATTAACATAAATTAACAATTAAAAGACAGGCCTTTTACCATTATTTAACATTTTTGCACACCCAACGAATACTTTGAATAAAAAGAAAATAATAAACGACCCGGTTTACGGATTTATCAGCATCCCTACCGACCTGATATTCGACCTCATCGAGCATCCGTATTTTCAGCGGCTGCGCTATATTAAACAGGTGGGGATGACGCATTTGGTATATCCCGGCGCACTGCATACCCGCTTCCATCACGCCCTGGGCGCCATGCACCTGATGAGCATGGCCATTGAAACGCTGCGCAGCAAAGGCCACGCCATAAGCTACGATGAGGAAGAAGCAGTTACCGTTGCTATTTTATTGCACGATATAGGCCATGGCCCATTTTCGCATGCGCTGGAAGAAAGCATAGTTGAGCATATCTCGCATGAAGATATCTCGACTATGATTATGCAGCGGCTTAACCGGCAGTTTAACGGGCAGCTAAGCCTGGCTATTGAAATTTTTGAAGACAAATACTCCCGCCGCTTTTTGCACCAACTGGTATCGAGCCAATTGGATATGGATAGGATGGATTACCTGAACCGTGACAGCTTTTTTACCGGCGTATCGGAAGGCGTTATCAGCTCCGACCGTATCATCAAGATGCTAAATGTGATTGAGGATGAAATTGTGGTTGAAGCAAAGGGGATTTATTCCATCGAGAAATTCCTTATAGCGCGGCGGCTGATGTACTGGCAGGTTTACCTGCATAAAACCGTAATAGCCGGCGAACAATTACTGGTGAAAATATTAAAGCGCAGCCGGGAGCTTGCCCTGCGCGGCGAAGAAGTTTTTACAACACCCGCCTTAAGCAAATTTCTGAGGAAGCCGGTAACCCGTGATGAGTTTTTGAACGAAGACCATTACCTGGACACCTTTGCCGGTTTGGACGATACCGATATTATGGCGGCGGTAAAGGTATGGGCAACGCACCATGATTTTGTGCTGTCGAAATTGTGTACCGACCTTATCCATCGCAGCCTGTATAAGGTTGATATTACCAATACGCCGCCAGATTCGAATTTTGTAAACAACCTGCTGCAAAAAGCGGTGGAAAAATATAACATCAGCGAGCAGGAGGCGTCCTATTTTGTGTTTACAGATGTAATACGGAACAAAGCTTATAAGTCCGACGATGGTAAGATTTGCATCCTGATGAAGGACGGGTCGATAAAGGATATTACCGAAGCCAGCGACAATTCCAACCTGGAAGCGCTCGCCAAGACGGTGGAGAAGTACATTGTTTGTTATGATAAGAGGTTAGTGAGTGGTTGATTAGGTGAGTGGTTGAATGAGTTGTGTTTTTTGACAATAACACACATTTAACCCAATCAACCACTCACTTAATCAACCTAATCAACCCATTTGCTTACCTAACTAAATACACATAAATTTGCCCGATGCAATTTACCGCACAACAAATAGCTCAGATGCTTAACGGAACCGTTGAAGGCGACCCTTCAGTGCAGGTAAATCAGTTAGGTAAAATCGAAGAGGCCGAAGCCGGTTCATTATCGTTTTTGGCCAATCCGAAGTACGAGCAATACCTCTATACCACTGGCGCGTCTATCGTTATCATTAATAACGACCAGGCTTTGGCAGAGCCGGTTAAGTCGACGTTGATCCGCGTGGAAAATGCTTACATGTCCATAACCCAGCTGCTTGATGTTTATAACAAGCTAAAGCTGGATAAAAGTGGCATCGAGCAGCCAAGCTTTATACACCCTACGGCCAGCATTGGCGAAAACGTTTATATAGGCGCATTCGCCTATATCGGGCCCCATGTTAAAATAGGCGACAACTGCAAAATATACCCGCAAACATATATTGCCGACGATGTGGTATTGGCAGATAACGTTACCCTGTTTGCCGGTGTAAGGGTTTATTTCGATTGTAAAATTGGTAATAACGTAATCATCCACTCAGGCACCATCATCGGCGCAGATGGCTTTGGCTTTGCACCGGTTGGCGATGGCACTTACAGCAAAATACCACAGATAGGCAATGTGGTTATTGAGGATGATGTAGAAATCGGATCAAATACTACTATCGACAGGGCCACTATGGGCTCCACTATCATCCGCAAAGGCGTTAAGCTGGACAACCTTATACAGGTGGCGCACAACGTCGAGATTATGAGCAACACCGTAGTAGCGGCGCAAACCGGTATATCAGGCAGCACCAAGGTTGGCGAAAATTGCATCATCGGCGGGCAGGTGGGCATTGTGGGGCATATTACTATTGCCAAAGGTTCGCAGGTGCAGGCGCAATCTGGCATCAGCCGCACCCTGGCCGACGAAAATAAAAAATGGATGGGCTCGCCCGCGCAGCCATATTCAAATCACATGCGGTCGCAAATTGTAATTAATCGCCTGCCCGATTTGGAGAAGAAAGTTAACGAGCTTGAAAAAATAATTAAAGAATTGAGGGGGAGCAGCGTTCATTAGTTCAGTGGCTCATTAGTTCATCGGTATTGTCGCTTTGAACTAATTTGCCGTGTTAATGACATCCACCTAAAAGATAAAAAGTTTATAGCTCAAATGTTCAACCATGCTGGCAAACCATGCACCAATGAACAAGTGAACTAGTGAACCAATGAACTAAAACATGAACGTAAAGCAAAGAACTATAAAAGCGCCGGTTTCGGTTTCGGGCACTGGTTTACATACCGGGCAAAGCGTAACCCTTACCTTTAACCCCGCGCCCGAAAATCATGGCTATAAATTCAGGAGGGTTGATTTGGAAGGCTCGCCTGTAATTGATGCCGATTGTGACAACGTTACTGATACCTCGCGCGGTACAACCATCACCCAAAATGGCGCCAGCGTAAGCACCATCGAACACGTACTGGCTGCATTGGTAGGCCTGGAGATTGACAACGTGCTGATTGATATGGACGCCCAGGAAACGCCGATAATGGATGGCAGCTCGATACAGTTTGTCGATGCCATTAAAGATACCGGCTTTATTGAGCAGGAGGCCGACCGCGAGTATTACCATATCCCCTACAATATCCACTACTCCGAGCCCGACCGCAAGGTAGAAATGGTTGCCATGCCTTTGGATGACGATTACCGCTTTACCTGTATGGTTGATTACAACTCGCAGGTATTGGGCAGTCAGCATGCCAGTATATCCAGCATTGGCGAGTTTAATAAAGAGATTGCATCCTGCCGCACCTTCTGTTTTTTGCACGAGCTGGAAATGCTGCTGCAGCATAACCTGATAAAAGGCGGCGATTTAAATAACGCCATCGTGGTGGTTGATAAAGAAGTTGATGAAGAAGAGCTGGCGCATTTGGCCCGCGTATTTAACCGTAAGGATATTAAAGTAGCCCCGCAGGGCATTTTAAATAACATCGAGCTTCGTCACCAAAACGAGCCGGCACGCCACAAGCTGCTGGACATGATTGGCGATTTGGCGCTGGTTGGCGTCCCGCTGCGCGGACATATTATGGCAGCAAGGCCGGGGCATGCCGCTAACGTTGCCTTCGCAAAAAAGATAAAATCGCTTATAAAAAAAGAGCGCAGCCGCAAGCACGTAAAAATTTACGACCCGAATGCTAAACCGGTGTATGATACCGTTGATATAATGAAAATTTTGCCGCACCGGCAGCCCATGTTAATGATAGATAAGATACTTGATTTAACAAAGAGCCACGTGGTAGGGTTGAAAAATGTAACCATGAACGAGGATATATTCCACGGGCATTTTCCGGGTATGCCGCTGTTTCCGGGGGTGTTACAGATAGAGGCGATGGCGCAAACCGGCGGTATATTGGTACTTAACACCGTGCCCGACCCGCAAAATTATATTACCTTGTTCCTTAAAATAGAAAATGCGCGGTTTAAAGCACCTGTAGTGCCCGGCGATACCATCATCTTCCACTGTAATTTGATAGCGCCGATACGGCGCGGCATTGCGCAGATGAAAGGTATAGGCATGGTAGGCGAAAAGATGGTGGTAGAGGCCGAGCTAATGGCACAAATAGTTAAAAAAACAAAAACTGAAGAAGAATGATTCAGCCCTTAGCGTACATACACCCGCAGGCAAAAATAGCCGACAATGTGGTAATAGAGCCATTTGTTACCATACATAAGGATGTTGAAATTGGCGAAGGGACCTGGGTAGGCTCAAACAGCACCATCATGGATGGCGCCCGTATCGG
>JAZJZL010000196.1:0-2110 GCA_040389845.1 Bacteroidota bacterium | reverse complement strand
AATCAGTACCGATGTTAATTTTAGGATACCCTTGCTGTCAAGTGAGAACTGCTTTAATTTTTCAGTGGAGTTATAGGCAGGCTGCAGGGTCAGATTTCCTTTACGCTGCTGCGCTTCGGTGCCATATAATTCCATCTCAGGGTGAGCCATTTGCGCCTTTCCGTTAAAGAACGAGGGCTTGCCGAACAGCAAGTACACCTTGCCCGGAATAAGCGTCTTCTCCATCCACTTTATCCCCTGGAACCATACCAGCTCAATTACACCTGTATCGTCCTGCGCGTAGGCTACCAAACGTGTCGTACGCTTTTCGCCTGCCATTTCTTTCCTGGTCAGGCGGGCGAGCACCTGCACGTAAGGCAAGTCGGGCTGAATATCTTTAATTTTATAAAACCGCGTACGGTCGATGTATTTGTAGGGGTAACAGTTTAAAAGGTCACTGAAATTGGCTATACCCAACTCCTTTTTTAAGATGTTAGCCCGGCTAAGGCCAACACCTTTTAAATATTCTATCGGAGTATCAAATACCTGGGGGTTCAATTAGTGAATTAGTGATTTGGTGAATTAGTGATTTAAAGGCATGGTCGTCAAACCTTGTTCAAATCAGCACTATCAAATTAGCCTTTTATTGCTGTAACTGTAATCTCCACGTTAACGCCTTTAGGTAAGCCGGCAACCTGCACGGTTTCGCGGGCAGGGAAATTATCTGTAAAGTAAGTTCCATAAACTTCGTTAACCTGGGCAAAGTTCTGCATATCCATTAAAAATATACTCGTTTTAATAATATTGCTAAAGTCAAGCCCGGCTTCGTTAAGGATGGCTTTAATGTTTTCCATCACCTGTTTGGTCTCGGTTTTGATGTCGGCAGTAATCAATTCACCTGTTGCCGGGTGCAATGCTATCTGGCCCGAAACAAAAATAAAATTGCCCGCGACCACGGCCTGGCTATAAGGGCCGATAGGAGCCGGCGCATTATTGGTATTAATGATGGTTTTCATAAAATATAGTATGTAGATATATACGATTAGTGCTTTTTCAGGATGAAGATTTTAATAAGCGTCCAGGTTATGCCGGCCAAAAACATAATAATGGCAATGGCATTGATGGTATGCATTACCTTAAGGTTAAAATTGGTAGGCCTGTTCGGATCTTTCTTCCTGAAAAAATACATAGAACAAATATAGTGAGTAAAGCTGAAAGCGAAAAGGTGAAAGCAAAAAGCTCAAGGCAAAAAAGCTTTGGTCTTTCTGCTTTTCGCTTTCTGCTTAAAACAAGAAAGGCTTCCCGGTTATCAGGAAGCCTTTCGGTATAATATTTTAATTAATATTATTTGTGGAATTCAACACGACGGTTAGCAACGCGGCCATCTTCGGTTGAGTTGTCAGCAATTGGGTGAGTTTCACCGAATGCTTTTACTTTTAAGCGTTTTGCATCAACACCAGAGTTAACTAAGTAAGTTTTTACTGAGTTAGCACGGTCTTTAGAAAGACGCATGTTGTGAGCAGCAGTACCTTCAGATGAAGCGTAACCAGCTAAGGTAACAACGCTTGAGTTAGCTTTCAAATCAGTTGAAGTAGCATCCAATACTGGGTATGAAGATGTTTTCAATACTGAGCTGTCAAATTCAAACTGAATGTTGCCATAAGGCTGAGCTGTAACAACTGGAGCTACTGCGGCTGGAGGCTCAGGGAATTTGATTGGGCAACCAGAACCGTCAACTACGCTACCGGCAGGAGTGTTAGGGCATTTGTCGAATTGGTCAGCAACACCGTCACCGTCAGAATCTTTTTTCAGGTCGTTAACTGCGTTTTCAACGTTAGTAACACGGCCTTTCAAAGCTTCAACTTCAGCACGTAATGCAGCGTCGTATAATTCGTCATACATCATAGCAACTGGGTTAGCCCACTCTAAGCTTGGTTTTGAAGATGAACCTAAGGTATACTCTAAACCAACGTAGCCATATGACCATTTGTCGTTAGCAGGGTATTTAGCGTGACGGCGAAATAGTCCGAGACTCTTGCGTTATTAGAGGCATTACCGTGACGGGGCAATAGTCAGAAAGGAAGCGATATGACAGATGGTACAAATGGATTGGGCCAAGGTGTTGATACAT
>JAZJZL010000195.1:19162-39866 GCA_040389845.1 Bacteroidota bacterium | reverse complement strand
CTTACACCCTTCCTGATTTTTTAAATGATGACGATTTTGCTCGTTTTGTAATAGATCCATCAGAAACAGATATAAATTTTTGGCGTTCGGTTGTTTTGGCTTACCCGGCCCAGCAGGAAGCTATTGATGAGGCTTCAAAAATTATACTTGCCTACCGCAAGCAGGACGCTTTTACAAATGAAGCTAACCACCAAAAAGTATGGGAAAATATAGGGGCCACTCTTCGGGCGCTGCCAGCTCCAAAACAAAAAATATTCAGGCTAAATCTTTTCATACGCGTTGCCGCTATGCTGATTTTGATTTCATCGGTAGGCATAGCATTGTGGCTGTTTAAACATAACAGAAAAACAGATATCAGCACCGGCTTTGGCGAAGTGCTTACCGTTACCCTGCCCGATAACTCGATAGTAGTTTTAAACGGCAATTCTAAACTGAGCTACGTGAATAACTGGGATAATAAGCCGAGGGAAGTTTGGATTAGCGGCGAAGGCTTTTTCAACGTTCGGCATCTAAACAAAAACCCGGCCTTTGTTAAGGCTACCGAAAGGTTTATTGTTCATTGCGACGATGTAAGCATAGAAGTATTAGGCACGTCGTTTAACGTGCGCAGCCGCCATAATAAAACCGATGTCGGCCTGATAAGCGGAAAAATCCGCCTGGAATACGTTGACAAAGACAAACCATCCGGAACTAAGCAAATGCTTGTTATGAAAAAGGGTGACTACGTGGAATACGCTCAAAAACACGTAGTTGAGCAGAAAAAACTTGCCGTGCCCGAAAAGCTTACCGGCTGGACCAGCCACCAGCTTTTATTTAGCAATGCCACACTGGCGCAGATTTGCGAAGTGCTGACCGATGATTACGGCTATCACGTCGACATTGCAAACCCAAAACTCAAAGACCTGAAAATTGAGGGAGACATAAGCGTATCAAATGTTGATGAGCTCCTGGAAACCATTACAACCACCTTGTCAGTGAAAGTGACCTACGCTGACAAAAATATAACCATAACAGAAAACTAACAAACTAACCTTTAAACAACTAAATTATGCGAAAACTTGACTTATCAGCTTTTTTTAAGTGTTGCTGTTTCATGTTTGCTTTGCTCGGCCAGTCGGTTTACGGCCTTGCACAAACAGCGTATGCCAGCAACAGCGCTCACTTAAAAGCACAGAATTTTACAACACAGGCTGTTGAAAATAAGGTGACGTTAAAAGATGCGCTCGACAACCTAAAAAAACAATTCAAAATCCAGATTGCTTACCACGAAGGCCTTTTGGATAATAAATTCGTGCCGGCAAGCTTAACCAACAATGCCCGGCTGTATAATCTTGATGATAATCTGAAACAGTTGTTATCTGCTTTTCAGCTCGGCTATCGCAGGATAAATGACAACCAGATCTCGATTTTTTCTTCGAAAGAATTAACTGAAGTCAAGGTTCCGGTTGCAGCGCTTATTACCGGTAAGGTAGTTGATGCAACCAATAATGAACCGGTTACTGACGCTACTGTTGTACTGAAAGCCGACCACCAGGTGGGCACATCTACAGACGCATCCGGTAATTTCAAGCTCACTATTCCGGATAAATATACCGATAAGCCGTTTACCCTGGAGGTAATTTATATTGGGTATGACAAGGAAGAAGTTCTTGTTACTAACCCATCGGCCCCTGTGCAGGTAAAACTGAAGAAAAGCACCAGTACGCTTAACGAAGTAGTAGTAACAGCACTGGGCATCAGCAAGCAAAAGAAATCGCTTGGTTATTCGGTATCTGAAGTAAAGGGCAGTGAATTTACCCAGGCCCGCGAAAATAACGTGGCTAACGGTTTATCAGGTAAAATTGCCGGTGTAAATGCCGCAGGTCTTTCAACTGGCCCTGGTGGCTCAAGCCGTATTGTTATCAGGGGTAACGGTGGCCTTGCCGGCGACAACCAGCCATTATATGTGGTAAACGGTATGCCTATTGATAACAGCGTACCCGGCGGTGCTCCAACTACAAATGGTACTACCAATAACGTTGACCGTGGCGATGGTATTGCTGCTATAAACCCTGATGATATTGAGTCGATCAGCGTGTTGAAGGGCGGTACGGCCGCTGCCTTGTACGGCTCACGTGCTGCAAATGGTGTAATACTCATCACCACCAAAAAAGGCCGTGCCCAAAAAGGCATAGGGATTGAATTTAACTCAACCGCAACCTATGATAACGTGGCTGTTTTTCCTGATTATCAATATGAATATGGCCAGGGAGACGGCGGTGTTAAACCGACTACTTTAGCCGCTGCACAGGCTAGCGGCAGACGTTCGTGGGGATCTAAAATTGACGGCTCTACAGATTACGTTGCTGTGGATGGTAAAACGCACCCCTATGTAGCGCAAAAAAATAACTTACAAAACTATTATCAAACAGGTACAACTTATACCAATAGCCTGGCTTTTGTAGGCGGCAGCGAAGGTATTAACTACCGTTTTTCGTTAGCTGATTTGAATAGCAAAGGTATTTTGCCGGGTACTACCTATGACCGTAAAACATTTAACCTTGCTTTAAACGCCAAATTAAGCAGTAAGATATCGGTCGAGGCCCTTGCCCAATATAATATAGAGACAGGTCATGACCGCACGGGCGCAGGTGATGCATTAGGTAACCCCAACTGGACACCGCTTGAAGTTGCCAATACGGTAGATATACGCTGGCTGAATCCGGGTTATGATTCCAGTGGCAAGGAAATAGTTTGGAATGACGCTTCCATCGCTTCAAACGGCTACTTTGTAATCAATAAATTTAAAGAGGACGATGTTAAAGACCGCTTTATCGGCCAGGGCTCCCTCATTTATACCCCTATAAAAGACCTGGTTTTCAAAGCAACATTAAGCCGCGATTTTTTTAACTACAACTATACAAACATTTTGCCAAGCGGTACGCTGTACATACTAAACGGCCAGTACCAGGCAATTCAATCAGACGTTTCGGAAACCAATGAGCTGGTAACTGCGAATTACAAAAAAACGATTGCAAAAGATTTTGGCTTTAATTTCTTAGCCGGGGTTAACGGTCGTCAGCATATTACCAATCAGACGACCACCAACGGTTCACAGTTTGTAATACCTTTTTTCTATAGTACAACCAACCTGGCAACCATATCAAACACGCCATACTACGCCAAAATAGTTACCAACTCGGTATTTGGCTCGGCCGATTTTGATTATAAGAGCATATTCTTCCTGTCATTCACAGGGCGTAAAGACTGGTTCTCGACACTTAGTCCGCAAAACAACAGCATCTTTTATCCGGGCATAGGCGGCAGCTTTATTCTGTCTGATGCTGTTAAATTGCCAGAGTTTTTCACACTGGCTAAGTTAAGAGCTTCATGGGCACAGGTAGGCGGTGGCGCACCTGATCCGTATGTAATCAATCTTGCATACAAAAGTATCCCAAGCGCCGGCCAACCGCTGCAAAATGTGGCCAGTAATGACATCACCAACAGTCATCTCAGGCCCTACACTTCTACCACAACTGAGGCAGGTATTGAATTACAGATGTTAAATAACAGGTTAGGTTTAGACGTTACCGTTTATAACCGTAAAACCACTAATGACATTGTTAACACTGCCATATCTCCTACATCGGGTTATAACAACGTGATATTGAACGTTGGCGAGGTTGATAATAAAGGTATTGAAGTGGCAATTAACGGCGCGCCGGTGAAGACCTCAAAATTCAGTTGGAATGTTAATTATAACATAGCTTATAATGACAACAAAGTAGTGAAACTGGCCAGCGGGTTATCAACCATACAGCTTGCCGCAACTGTAAATAACTACGGCATACTTAATAATACCGAAGGTATGTCGTTTGGTACCATATACGCTACACAAATGCTGAAAAATGCTAACGGGCAGGTAGTATTTAACTCTACCACCAATTTGCCGGTTGCTACAGGTTATGTTCCGCTTGGAAAAAGCGTTGCACCGGTAACTATGGGTTTAACCAACGAATTCAGGTACAAACGCTTTTCATTCAGCTTTTTGCTTGACGGAAAATTCGGCAACAAGGTATTCTCCGAAATGGAGGTATATGCCACACGTTTGGGTTTAACAAAAATGACGCTGCCAGGCCGCGAAAACGGACTGACGGTAACAGGTGTTGACCAAAAAGGAAACCCATATACCCACACTGTACCGGTAAGTGGCTTACGTTCGTATTATGACAATTATAAAATATATTCAGATTTGTTTTTACACGATGGAAGCTTTGTTAAACTACGCCAGGTGATTTTAACCTACAACCTTCCTGCAATTGATTTAAAGGCGGTGCATATTCAGTCGGCGAGCATTTCGCTGGTGTCTCGTAACTTGTGGACGCTGTACAAAAAGACGGACAATTTTGACCCTGAGCAAAGCTTTACCAATAGCAATAACCAGGGCTTTGAATCAATTGGTTTGCCGCGCACCCGTTCATTGGGTGTAAACCTTGCAGTTAAATTCTAATATTTAAAATTTGAATAAGATGAAAAAATATATCTATTGTACGCTGATGTTACTCGGCATTATTACAATACAATCATGTACTAAAAACTTTGATAAGTATAATACGGATCCCAATAGCTCGCCTAAACCGGTTCCCGGATATATATTCACCAAGGCTGAATACGATGGTGTTTCGGCTATGTTAAACCTGTTATTGGGTACTATGCAGTATACAACCAGCTTTAACGATGTAGCGGGCTTTGGCTCAAAATACATATTGGCCCAGGCCCAGCAGTCGGCAGGTACTTTTAACAGTTCATATACAAACCAGATAAATGAATTGGTGGAAGTGCTTAAGGCAACCAAAGGCGATGCCTCTCAAATAAACCTTGTTGCCGAGGCTCGTATATGGAGGGTGTATTGCTTTGCAAGGCTTACCGATTTGTACGGCGATATTCCTTACTCGCAGGCAGGCCAGGGTTATAACGGTGGAATATACAAGCCTGCCTATGATCCTCAAAAAGACATCTATGCTGATATGCTTAAAGAGCTTGACCAGGCAGCAACCAGCCTTGACGGATCAAAAGCTACCTTTGGTGATGCAGACCTTATTTATGGCGGAAAAACCGACAAATGGAAGAAATTTGCTTATTCGCTGATGCTGAGATATGCTATGCGTATGACAAAGGTTGATATTACATCAGCACAGTCATGGGCGGCAAAAGCCATTGCGGGCGGCGTTATTTTAGATGACGCTGACGTAGCCAAAGTACCTTACGTAGGTTCCGGCCAGGATATTAACAAAAACCCGCTTGCCAATAACCTTTGGAATAGTGATTATATTGCGCAGGATGGCATTACAAATACAGAAGGCGGCAAATACCAGGACGCATTTATAAGCCATCTTAAAGATAATAACGACCCACGCCTGGGCGTGATATCTATTGTGTACAATGGCGGCGTTGCCGACACTTCATTTGCTATACAAAAAGGGATGTCGGCTGGGTTAAATACAAAACCTGCCAATTTTGTAACCTATTCTGAACCTAACCCTAAAACGATATTGCTGTTAAACTCACCCCGCCTGGTATTTACCGCTGCCGAAAGCTACTTTCTGCTGGCAGAGGCTGCTTCAAGGGGTTGGTATAATGGCTTATCTGCATCAGCGGCTTACGAGAACGGTATTTCTGCTTCTATGCGTCAGTGGGCTGTAATTGGCGGCGCGCCCGGCACAATAACCACCAACCAGATTAATACTTACATAGCGCATCATAAATTTAATACGGCCGGCACACTTGACCAGCAAATGGGACAGATATACACAGAATTTTGGGTTGGGGTATTCCCTGATGCGGAGGAAGTTTACTCTACTTATCGTCGCACAGGCTACCCTGCGCTGGTACCTAATAACTATACAGGCAACGCTACAGGCGGTAAAATCTTCAGAAGAATGTTATACCCTATAAGCGAACAAAATTTAAATTCGGCATCCTACGCCGCTGCTATAAGCCGGCAAGGGCCTGACGATTTCCTGACCAGGATATGGTGGGATAAACAGTAAATTGAGTGAGTTGATTATTGTTAGTTCAGGAAGGGGGGACCCTTCCTGATTTTTTTGCCCTGTGCGAGGCTGTTGAAGAGCAGGCAGGGATGATTTTTAGCATACGAACCTTGTTGCGTAAAATCGTATATTCCCGCTCAAATTTTCTTAAAGGCTTGTTTGGCTTACATGAAAAATATCTTTTACGGCTGGTTTATGCTGGCGGCTTTAACCTTAATGTACGCCACCACAAATGGCGTGGGCGCTTACGCCTTAACAGTAATGCGACCCTTACAGATAAAGTCTTTCGGCCTCGATCCGCAGAGCGCGGCGCTCCTTCCTACGCTGCTGTTTTTTACAATAGCCGTTGCATCACCTTTTGTTGGCCGTCTTCTCGACCGGTTTAACCCGCGCAGGGTTATTGCAATTGGCGCTTTCGGGGCTACCGGTTTAATTTTTCTGCAGGCATATATAACCAGCTATACCGTTTTGTGCATCTTTTATGTATTGTATGGCATTTGCATGTCGCTTGCCGGTATTATCTCTTTTATGTACCTGGTTAACAAATGGTTCCATCACTACAAGGGAATAGCGACCGGCATAATGATACTTGGCTCCAGTTTGGGCGGTATTTTCTTCCCCCGAATTGCTGTAATAGCGGGCTCCGAATGGCAAAAATCCTGTATGTTTTTGGGGATTGCGTCGACAGTGCTTCTTCTGCCCCCTTTATTGTTGGTAAAATCGGAACCGGCTGTAATAGGGACTGTCCCCGATGGGGCATATTTTCCGGAAAGGCCTAATGTAAAACCTGGTAAAACCAGCCTTTCTCTTAATGATGCTTTGCGTTCGTATACCTTTTACCTGGTGCTTATAGTAACCGCCATATTGTGGTTTTGTATAAAGGGCTATCTTCAAAATCACGGATTTGTTATGAAGGATTTAGGACAAAGCCCCGCAGTGGCGGCCAAATTACTGGGGTATTTTTCCATGACGGCAATAGCCGGTAAGTTATTCTTCGGCTACCTGAGCGACCGCATTACTAAGGAGTATATCATGGTGTTTGCCATTTCCATTATGGCCGCCGGGTTTTTTATGCTGAATACTTTAAGCGCCAGCCCCCTGTTGTTAAATGCTTTTGCCCTGATTGCAGGATTTGGTTTTGGCGGGTCATTTACCCTTATACAGGTGTGGGTCGCCGGTATTTATTGCGGTAAAAGCTACGGTTCCGTTTTAGGTATTGTAATTATGGTTGACGAATTGGCCGGAAGCGCGGGAATGATAGTACTGGGCACCCTGAGAAAAGTAAGCGGAACCTTTAAGAGTGGTTTTGATTTAATGCTGATTTTATGCGCAGTGGCTATTTTATGCTCCGTAATGGTTCGACGCTCCAAAAGCCAATAGAAGCAAAAAGTTTATTTGCTTATTCCCGCCGGTTCAATGTATTTTTACAATAGCGTTAGCTGAACGTACTATTAAACCTTATTCGACAAAGAAATATGATCATCAACAATCTTTCCGGATTCTTTAAAGATCAGCGCTGGCTGGTTGCACACAATGCCTGGAACAACAACCAATACACCGGCAACAACCAAAGCAAAACTATAACCGAGCTGCTTAATTATGGCGTAAGGGGCTTTGCACTGGATATTTACGGCGACGCTTAAGATCTGCAACATGACCAGGGGTGCGCGAGCTTTTTTACCGGAGTTTCCCAGCGAGTGTGGACACTCGCAATTATTTTCGGTTAAGCGTGGACGCTTAACCGGACGGGGGGCTACAAAGCCTTTAGAGAAAGTTGAAAGCTTTCTTCGTTTTTATTGTAGACGGAGACTATGAGCGTAATCGTCCGAGGCCTCAAGCTTCGAACGGGTGGGGGCGCCAAACTCGCGCCGGGGATGGGGACTGTCTAATTTGCCAGCCTTAGCATCCTGCCCGCAATTATTGCAGAAGTTTCCGTTAAATTCAAATCCACAGTTCTTGCATTTGATCCTTCTATTGATTTTGGGTTTTCGCATATTACCGTGGATTTGATGTTGTTTTTATTTTACTACCACCCTTACTCTGTCCAGATTTTGAATACGGGTAAATACCGTATGGGCATTCCCTTGCCGCTGAGACGCAACTCTTAATGTTGGGAAGTAAGTTCCGGGTTTTGAAAACTTGTATGTTGTTGTTACTTTAACACTGGACCCTGATTTATTGATTGCGCTCCATTTGGCAGTAACCGGAAAAACTCCGGACGTTACAAAATTCCACCCATGAAAATCGCCGCCCTTTTGAAAGAAGTCCTCAGACAGCCCTTCAAAGTTCCATACAGCTTTGACCACCTTGCCCATATGTTCAGGTACATCCACAACTGCCGTAAACGTTACTGTTTGACCGACTTTTATTTCGGCGCGCTTACTCCCGTTGGCTTTTAACATTACTACCGGTTGTATTCCATGTCGTTTATTTGCTGCGGCTGGAACTATCACCTGCCCGTCAACTATTTTATAATTAGTACTGGCCGCCGGAGCTACTCCTTTTTCAACCCAGGCGCTCAAGTCAAGAAGCGCTTGTTGCAATACGCCGAGGTAACTAACAGTTTCGGTTGGATCATCTTCTAATGATATGTCGCCATGCAGGGCGCGATCGGTAAACCATACCCTATAGTTGCTATCCATATTTTCGCCAAGGTTTGCCTTCACCTTCGTGCGGTACCAATCCGCTTGCCACGGAAAAGCTTCACGATCCCACAAGGATTCCAGTAAGATCATTTTACCCTTGAACTTGCCCGTCGGTAGGATACCAGCCGCCCCTTTGGTAAACAACGGTCCCAACAAAAGAGGGCGTTGAGGGTATTTGGGGGTGCCGTCTGCATTGCGAAACTGATCCCATACATAATACTCCTTACCCGGCACCTGGTGCCGATGATAGGTTTGTATCGCGAGAAAGTTTGAATTGTCGACTATTACCGAATCGCCGACTTTAAGTTTTGCAATCACGGCGGGGTCGACCGGGCCAAAAACCACCTTGTCATCCATGATTTTAGTTATCGTCAGCACTTTTCCAGCGGCAAGGCCGCTTTTAATGACCAAATCGCCGCCCAGGAAATAAACGTCCTTAAGCTTGTTCTGTAATTGCAAAGCAACAGGCATACCCCCTTGTGCTCCTCCAACACTTTTCCAGGCAGCGTCTGCAGTACCGCGGTCTTGCGCCGATACCGGCTTTGCAAGTCCTAAACTCACCGCCTGGTCAATTTCAATCGGCGCCTTGATAATATTCGGTTGCTGAATTCGGCCTTTTATCAATGATGCAGGTGAATCATATCCCCGGTAACCAGGCAGGCTCCAGAAGTCATGATTGAAATACTGCGGGTCTATGCCAACGATTGACCGATATAGCACCGAAAATCCCTGAATCCCCAGGTTTTTATACCCGAACCAGCTTCTCACAGGGAAACCCATTTTTGTAACTTCTTGAAACACTGACCTTTCTTCATCATTCAGGCCTGCATACATGTCTCCGCTTCCACCCGGTTCAATAGCGTCAACAATTTGAGGGAACTTATCCCTCAAAACAGTCATAGCATACATGCGGACCGTAAATACGTTTGGAATGGCTTCGTCTGACCCCAATACATAAGGGACAATTCCATCCCAGACACCATCTGTGCTTTCAAAGCCACCAACCGTGCGATAAGCACCGCCGCTGCCACCAAAGGCATACCCATAGGGGCGTTTGCCTGCATATATCTGCTTTGCTACCGCGCGAGAAAACTCGGCCGATGCCGCATTTACCCGGTAAGCTGCCAATGAAGGGTCCGATTTGGATGGATTGGTAAAGCTGAAATTTCCTCCCTCGTTTGTTTCAATAAAATAAGCGCCGTTACTAATGCAAAACCCTATTTTGTCTTCCTCACCGGCTCTTCCCTGCGATCCATTTTCGCTATCAGGGAAGGGGGTGATATATTGAAAAAAATGTCCCTGGTATTTTTCTTTTTGCGGGAAATAAAACGAAAACTTTGAACTGGTGCCCGTAAAGCCGCCATGAATATACCTGTGCCTGGCTGGTTTGTCACGCCATTCATCCACATCTATGTATGGCTGTCTGAATAATGTGTCGGCTGTTTTAAATTCCTTCGCCAGTTTCGCACTTTGTATCAAACTATTCTGCGCCCGGGCAAATGAAAAACCGAAAGCAAGCACAGTAAACACGCTTAACTTTAGTTTAGAAGTTGTCATCAAATTTTTGAGCCCCACAACGAGCGATACCCCCAAGCTTAACTTTTTCATTTTAATGAATTAATTTACATTCTGTTTATCTGACAGAATAAAGGTATGTTTGTTACAAGAGAATTCAAATTAATTCTGTTATTTTTACAGAATAGTTTTTATGGCCTACACAGAATTAGATATCATTCAACATCCCGAGAATTATCTCCCTAATATCCAGGTTGATAACGTGATCTTTGGGTATCACGATAAAGAGTTGAAGGTGCTGTTACAGCAGACTGTAGCAACCAGAAAGTGGTCGATCACCGGCGGATACGTTGGCAGAGCAGAATCGATAGAAGAGGCTGCTAACCGCATTGCCTCGTCGAGGACTGGTTTAGAAAATCTCTTTCTTCGGCAGTTCGGAAGTTTTGGTGGTGTCAGCCGTTCGGAAGATCCGGAAAAAAATGCTGCCAATATGAGCGCACTGACTGGCGTTGAGGTTAAAAAAGACTTGTGGATTTTTGACCGGTTCGTATCCCTGGCGTATTATACCTTGACAGACTTTTCGACAGTGAAGATTAAGAAATGGTCACTTGATGCAGATTGCAGATGGTGGCCGGTGAATGAGTTGCCCCCATTGATGTTTGATCATAAGCAAATTATCAGCGAAGCTTTGAAATCGTTACGAATGCATATTTCCTTTTATCCGATTGGCTATGAGTTACTGTCGGATAAGTTTACGCTCCCGGAAATTCATGCACTTTATGAGACTATTTTAGGACGGACTTTTGATGAACGGAACTTTCAGCGAAAGTTATTGTCATCTGGAATAGTTACCAAATTGACTGAGACCAAACGGATCGGTCCTCACCGGGCTCCCTTTCTTTATAAATTTAATAAAGCACAGTATGATCAGGCCTTAGAAAATGGACTTGTTTTAATTTTTTAATAGCGATCAAAGGGTCATTGAATGATATTGATTCTCAACTTGCGAATTTCAGAGAAAAGTAAGGAAATATACTGATTATCAGATGTTTAATATTGTCCTTTTTATTTCCTGTTTTAGCTTATAATAAGCGTGTTCCGTTTTTGATTACTTGACTTTGTGTCCAAATGGACTTTGTTTCGCAAGCAGAATGCTTGCTACATTTTAGGTCGGAATTACGCTGCGCTGAACTTCGACCGGGGGGGGGAAATATAGCGCAGGTCCTGTGGGAACCCTGCAACGACGTAATTGTATTAAATATTGCTACGCAAATAGGCTGCGTAGTGTGGTTTTTCTTTTGTGTAAGTGATTTTCAAAACTTTATTGTTTGGATAAAATCGAACTCATTACATTTAATAACATAAAATTGCTCCCTACATGAATGGACTTCAAGAAATGATTTTAATAGATGAGATTGTTCTACAATCTAAAATTGCGCAACGAGCCGCTGAACGTTTGCGCGCCACACATGAAGATTTCGAACACGTCGAAACATGGTGTTCAATTCAATCTATTCTTGTAGCAGTGGGAAATGTGTCAAAAAATCTTTGGCCTAGCAAGAAATATAAAATACGTGGAGAAAGACTAAGGCAATTACTTAAAGTTGAAAATAACAACTCTCTTTCAAGTCGTAAATTTCGCAATCATTTCGAGCACTATGACGAGCGCATTGACGAATATTTTAGGAACAACGCGCAAGGAGTCTATACTGATTTGGCGATGAACCCTTCTCTAAGAAGCAGAATCTTCGATGATCTGCCTCTTAATACTCATAGGGGTTATAATGCTTTTAATAATACATTAGTTTTTCGCGATGAAACGCTTGACTTAAACGAAGTATTTGTAGCGCTTGAAAATTTAGTCGATAACTGCAAGCCATACTCATTACTCGCTAATTCTACAAGATAGATGAAAACTATCGAATATTGCACTGATCAATAAGACAGCGGGGCTTAATTTGTTGTTCACACAGGATCTGCGAACGTACTTTACGCCACGTGCCGGGGGAGAAGCGTCTCTATCCGTACAGCTTGGCTGTAAACCCGGGCGGGAGCTGCCGGGGGGAAGCCGGAAATACAGCGCAGGACCCGTTGGAGCCTCTGCGACTAAAGAATAAGCGTGATCCGTTTTGGATTAATTGACTTGGTGTCCAAATGGAATCTGTTTCGCAAGCAGAATGCTCGCTACATTTTAGGTCGATGTTACGCTGTGCTAAACTTCGACCAGGTGGGGGCTTTTGCAATTATTTTCAGTTAAGCGTGGACGCTTAACCGGGCGGGGCTGGCTACCAACGATATCTAATCAGACTTGAACCGCTCAATAGTAGGTTCACTCAGTTAGATAATAATCTAATGACAATCGTTTCTTCAACGAATCAAGATGTTTCAAGTAAGGGTGGCAATGGAATATTATATCTTAGTCAATCAAACCTGAATTAAACAGATGTTGAAAGATCAACTTGTCAACAGATGAGCTTTTGTCTTTGTCTTCAAAAGTTAAAAATTCTATCTCCTCAATCTCATTTTTCGGCTGTAACGTTCCTGCATATTCCCCAATGTAACAGGTCATTTTCACTATAACTCCTGCAGTATGACTATGGGCCTGACTTTTAAATACTCCCACGTACCTAATAGTTGAAAGTATAAGTTCAACATTCAGCTCTTCTCTGATTTCTCTGGCAAGTGCCTCCATGTCATTTTCACCTTTCTCTCTTTTTCCCCCTGGAAGATACCAGGTATTTTTACCTGCCGATCTTGAACTTAATACCTTTTTATCTTTAATATAGATTAAAGCAAGCTTATCTATTTCAGTGAATGCTTGTTGATCAATACTTTCTTCATTAACAATTTCCATGGGACGAACATCGGGATTTTATAAAATATGTTTTCAGAAAGTTATAAAATAAATGACAAATTGTAAAATGATTTAATCCTGCTCGGGTATTGTAGAACGCCCTATGTTCGCCTCCGTTACAGCAAAACATATTTATCCCCATATAATTTTGTATATATCAATATGTTTAAATTTGGAACATCCTTCGGGCTATTTTAATTACTTGAATCCCGATATATTCCATATTAACCTGTACCATGCGGCCGCCATGGCAACCCTGTTTTCGGGGCTTACACTTGCGCTGCTTTTAGCATTCGCAAAAAGGGAAGGCCAAACAGCCAACCTGTTTTTAAGTGCCGCTTTAGCTGTAATTGTACTGAAGACCGGCGGGCTTTCATCGGTTCTTTTACCGGCGCTGGGGCCGCTGCTGTATTTTTATGTGCGGCGGATGACCGCACCAAACCTACAATTTGGCCGAAAGGATGTGCTGCACTTTTGCCCTTTGCTGGTTGCGTATTGGATGCCGGGCTGGATGGTGCTAATTTCGGTTGTCATTTATTTATACCTGTCGCACCGGTTGATACAGCATTTTTATAACCGCTTGCAGCCGGTGCTAATGGATAGGCCGCGTTTTGCTTTCCGCCGGTTGGATAAGGCTTTGCACCTGCTCGCCTTGCTTTGCATGTTATGGCTGTTTAATGATGCCCTGAGTTTTACCGTTGCTTTTGTGCTGATTGGCATGGCCGCCGAAGTGATGCTAAAATTGGATAGCAGCACGCAACTGACCACGCCGATAACCGACAGATATGATGCAAGGGAAAAAAGCCGAAGACTAAAGGAAGCCGTAGTGGCAAACCGTTTTTACGAGGATGCCGAGCTGACATTGACCTCGTTGGCTGTAAAGCTAAATATTCACCCGCACGATTTATCGCGGATTATTAATGTGGGGATGGAAAAGAACTTCAGCGACTTTATTAATGAGTTCAGGGTACGCGAAACTGCCCGGAAGATGCAGGACCCGGCCTACGACCGGCTCACACTGCTGGGGATGGCCTGCGAGTCGGGGTTTAATTCCCAAAGAACTTTCAACCGCGTTTTCAAAGAGATGACCGGCAAAACCCCGGTGGAATACAAGAACAGCCTGAAAAAAGAGTTGCCAAATGATAAGTTGGCCATCCCATTACACTTGCCGTCGGTAATATTGCGTTCAGGAAGCCCGCCAGGTTGGGCGCCTCTAAAATTGAATCGCAATTATATGTTTAAAAATTATTTAACAATTGCATGGCGCAACCTTATTAAGAACAAGGTATTGTCGCTGATTAATATCGGTGGTCTTGCAGTGGGTATGGCAGTAGTAATGCTGATCAGTTTGTGGATTTTGGATGAAGTATCATTTGATAAGTATCACGATAATTATCATCGTATAGCGGAGGTGGCACAAAATGTGACCAATAATGGCGAAGTGAAAACCTCGTTCCAGGTACCCTATCCCCTGGCAGCTGCGCTGCGCAAAAACTATGGCAGTGACTTTAAATCTGTAGCAATGTCGACGCTCCCGAGAGATTATATACTAGGGTTAAGCGACAAAAAACTGACTGAACAAGGGGTATTTATGGAAAGCGGCGGACCGGACCTGTTCACACTGAATATGCTCAGGGGCAGGCGCGATGCCATAAAGGACCCAACGTCAGTGCTCATATCGGCGTCGACAGCTAAGGCGCTTTTCGGGAATGAGGACCCGATGGGAAAAGTATTGAAGCTAAATAACCTGCAGAACCTGAAGGTAACCGGTGTTTATGCAGATCTGCCTGAAAACACCACGCTTGCCGGCCTGGCTTTTATTGGTAGCTGGGACCGCTATGAGGCAGATTACAGGCTGAGCGGAATGCGCGAGCCATGGGGGAATGGCATTGTTAATTTATATGTTCAATTAGCTGATAATGCCAACCTTGAGAAAGTGTCGTTAAAAATCAGGGATGAACAACTGCGGCATTTAAAACCGCTTTCAGCTAAAACAAAACCGGCGCTGTTCCTGCAGCCGATGAGTAAATGGCATTTGTACAGCGCATTTAAGGACGGAAAAAACATCGGTGGCAAAATACAATATGTGTGGCTATTTGGTATTGTAGGCGTATTTGTACTGCTGCTGGCCTGTATTAACTTCATGAACTTAAGTACAGCCAGGTCTGAGAAACGTGCGCGCGAAGTAGGTATTCGCAAGGCAATTGGTTCATCCCGCAGCCAGTTGATATACCAGTTTTACGGTGAATCGTTACTTTGCGTATTGCTGGCTTTTTTGGTCTCAATACTATTAGTAGCATTAAGTCTTTCAGCCTTTGATCAGCTGGCGGGTAAACAAATTGCTATTCCATGGAACAGCCCGGCGTTTTGGCTCGCCGGAATTGGTCTAAGCTTTATCACCGCTATTATCACCGGCAGTTACCCGGCACTCTACCTGTCGTCATTCAAGCCTGTGAAGGTATTGAAGGGGGTGTTCCGGGTCGGGCGGCTGGCTTCGGCCCCGCGTAAAGTACTGGTGGTACTTCAGTTTACCGTTTCCATTGTGCTGATCATCGGTACCATTGTAGTTATCCGGCAGATACTTTTTGCCAAAGACCGCCCTGTAGGCTACAGCCAGGACAGATTGGTTGCAATACCCGTCCGAACTATTGAACTCCACCAACATTTTGCAGCGATAAAACAGGCCCTTGCAAGTAACAGCACGATAACTGAAATGGCCGAAGCAGATGCTCCGCCTAACAAACGTGCCGGTACTACCGGCGGCGTGGGATGGCCTGGAGAAGACCCCAACCTGGATGACAATTTCGGCCAGGAGGATATTTCATACGATTATGGCAAAACAATTGGTTGGGAATTTAGCGCAGGCCGCGATTTCTCACCGTCATTCCCTTCCGATTCATCAGCGGTGATCATCAACCAGGCGGCAGCTGATTTTATGACCATGAAAAAACCGACAGAAAACTACATAACCTTTTATGGCCAGAAGTTTAAGATCATAGGCGTAGCTAACAACATCATTAACCGGTCGCCTTATGAACAGGTGCAACCTATGGTTTATTTTTTAGCGAAATGGGCGGGAGGTTGTTTACTGATAAAGATAAGTCCGAAAATGAGCGCCGGTAAAGCTATTCACAACATCGCTTCGGTGTTAAAAACCGAAAACCCTGAACAGCCATTTGAATACCACTTCGTTGACCAGGAATATGCTAAAGAATTCGGTGATGAGGAACGCCTGGGTAAGCTGGCTACTGTTTTCGCCGGGCTGGCTATATTTATCAGCTGTCTCGGCCTGTTTGGTATGGCATCATTCATGGCCGAACAGCGCATTAAAGAAATAGGTGTACGCAAGGTGCTTGGCGCATCAGTGTTTGCGCTGTGGCAATTGCTATCGAAAGACTTTGCCAAACTGGTGTTTTTGTCAATAATCATAGCCTCGCCTGTGGCTTATTACCTGACGCAAAACTGGCTCCTTAACTATCAATATCACACCGATGTAGCATGGTGGATATTTATCGTTACAGCTATCGGCGCGATACTCATTACATTAATAACCGTAAGTTTCCAGTCGATAAAAGCCGCATTGGCAAACCCCATAAAAAGTTTGAAGACGGAATAAGCTTACGTGAAGTGGCTGTGGAGACACAGACGCAGATAATAAAAAAATATCGAACATTGAAATATGTTGATTATCAGATATTTACAAACATTAAAAATGAAACATGCTGATAATTAGTATGTTTCATGGTGTTCCGGGTGATCCGCGCGGAAAAATGGAACGCTATCCTGGTTATAATATCATTATTCGGAAGATTATTTTTGTCATTCTGAGCGCGAGCGAAGAATCTTCAATAAGCGATATTGGCGACGGATAGGCATGTGCGCGATCTATTCGTCGTCTACCTGTCAATTTGTAAAGATTCTTCGCTCGCGCTCAGAATGACAAAATATCAGAATAGCTGATTAGCTATTGAAAACGCTGATTATACAACTTCAACGCCTTGTTGCTATGCGTGTTAGCCCTGCTGAGATGAATAAAGGTTGATACTAAAAAAGATGTTGCCAGTCCGGTAAAAACATAGGCGCCTGTCAGGTTGTGATGCTGATAAATAAAGCCCGGTTGCCCGTTGACGAAGCCTGTTGTTTCGCCGGCATATTTGTTATTGTGCACGAATTCAAGCACGGCAGCGAAGCCCGATGCAGCAAATCCTCCAAGAGAAATATAGGACCAGGTGGCATTGTTTCGTGCCAGGTTAGCTTCAGCGGCTGACGGTGCGTAGGCCATTAGCCTGACGATTACGTCCTCGCGCGTTTGTAATTTACCGCCCATAGTAAAAAGATACGACGAGTGGCGGCCTTCGCCTACAGGTATAACCTTGATAACGCTGTCGGGTTGGGGAGTTGATTTGACATTGTCCTGGGCTTTGACTAACGACGACGAAAGCAATAAAAGCAGTGTAATAGTGATTAAGTTTTTCATTTTACGGATAATTAATATTGTGATTTTTATTATCCGTTTGACTGTGCTAATACTGCTTTGTCAATTGGCTACAACGTAACAATTTTATTGCTTTGCGATGTATAAATTTCGATTATAGCTCTTTTAAAAACACCAGCGCTTTTTCAACGTGGTCGGTTGATGAAATGTGGTCGGCTTCCGATGAAAGGACCGCTATAATTTTACCTTTACGTTTATTTTTTCTCCGCGCCGCCGGGCTATACCAGGATAATACAAGTTTGGGTTTAACGATACGGTAATTTAATTTAGTGCAATGGAGTTGTTAATAGAAAAGATCAGGAGTTATGTGCCGCTCTCTTTTGATGATGAAGGCATAGCGCGCACTTTATTTCATAAGAAAACGCTAAAAAAGGGCGAATATCTACTAAAATCGGGCGATGTTTGCCGCTACGTTTTTTTTATCGAAACCGGGCTTGTAAGATATTATATCAACAATGACGGAGTAGAACAAACCAATTATTTTAACAAAGAAAACGAGTTTGTATGTGACTATATGAGTTTTCTGCCCCAAATTCCCTCATACGTTAATATACAGGCCTTAGAGGATACTACTATCTGGGTGATCAGTTACGTTGGTATGCAGCAGTTTTACAAAGAGGTAACAGCAGGCGAAAGATTTGGCCGCCTGGCAATAGAACAGGTGTTTGTAAGTGTAATCAGCCAGATAGGTTCTTTATATACGGATCTGCCTGAAACCAGGTATACGAAATTTTTAAGTGATTATGCCGATGTTGCACAGCGTATTCCCCAGTACTATATAGCCTCCTATGTGGGTATTAAACCACAATCGTTAAGCCGTATCCGTAAACGGATCTCGGGCAGGCATTAATTAACCTGGGTGAATGAACGGAAGATTTCCATTGCCCAGTTTTGTACTGTTAAAAATAACAGTACATGAAAACAACATACGAAACACAACAATGGGGCATCCGGTCGGCATCCTTTTGGATGACCCTCTTAGTAGCAGCGGGCATCATTTTTATTGGCGTCAGATTTATAGTCAGCCCCGGCGCCGGCGCTGCAGGCTATGGCATTCCCCTCATTAGCAACGATGATTTACCATTTGGAAGAATAAAAGGCATCCGCGACATTTTTTCGGGAGTGGCGCTGCTACCTCTTTTATTGTTGCGTATGCGCAAGGCAACAGCCTGGGTATTTACATCGGCAATCGTCGTTCCGGCAGCCGACTTCCTGATTGTGCTTTCAGCAAACGGATCTTCAGATATTTCTCATTTAATGATCCATGGGTCAACGGTAGCCTACATGGCTATCACCAGTTTTTTATTATTTAAATCTTAATTAATTTCTATGAATTCCTACACACTTTTCCAAATATGCCTCCTGATGCACCTTGCCGGCCTCACGCTAATGGCAGGAACCGATATTGTTGAGTTCGTCGCTTTCAGAAATATTTTAAAAACCTATCAAACTAATAAAGATGCCGCAGTGCACCAAATCGACATACTATCAAAACTTTCCGTTTTACTACTTATAGGAGGTATATTATTAGTGCTTTCAGGAGTAGGTTTTCTGATCATTACGCATAATGCCTTTGGAAGTCAGCTATGGTTTAAAATTAAGATGATATTTGTACTTGGGCTTGTACTTAACGGCATCCTAATGGGGCGAAAGAGCGGGAACCGGCTCAAACAAAGTTTGATGACAGGCGACATTGCGAAAACCCGGCAGGTAGAAGATGCAATCCGTACAATGATCAGGTTTCATTTTATTCAGCTTTGCATCTTCTTTATTGTGGTGTTAATGGCCGTTTTTAAGTTTAATTAACTTGGAAACTGTGCCATCATGCAAAAACAAAAGCCACAAATTGAAAAATTTGTGGCTTTTAACTTGTAGGCCCAACAGGACTAAAATCGAACCAATTTGAAGAAGACTTGACACGATTGTCGATAATAATATCTTGATAATCAATATTTTAAAAATTTCTTCAGCCCATTTTTAATTTATGATTTTTTGCATTTTTGTTTCGACAGTCATTCGTTTTTGAAAGTACAATCCTAAAAAATAAATAATCGGGTTATAGATGCGAATCCGACAAAGAAAGACTCTGTACAATCAGCTTTTTTCAGCCGGGAAAAAATCCGCTGTCGATTTTGATGGATCTATAGTTATTTAAATGAATATCGGGATTCATTCTTCCTGATTAACTCTCGCATACTGTGATTATACTGGCTAAGCTGATAGCACGTTGTGTTTGTGTCTGCTATTACTGTGCAGTTTGCAGCATTTCATTCTTTAGCTCACCCAGTGCAATATTGCTAAACCATCCTGATATTTCGGGATATCCAAATATATCAGGCTTTTAGTTTACAGTATAATGGCATAACTAATTGACAATTAGTTAAATACAAACATGGCACAGGCATTGTTATTGCAGCAGTGACGGAATATCATTACCACGATAAAACTAGCGCCTTTATGACAAGCACTGCCACTTCCCCTAAAAAAGATGATAAGCTTTACCTTGTAGAAGACCTCGCCAGCCAGGTATCAGTGGCTGTGCTTAATATACTCGCTAATGAGGAAGTTAAGAAAGGAGAAAGTGAAAAGTCGAAACTGCTGGCTTTTAGCAATAAGATTGCTTCAGTACGCGACAAAACACTGCTGGCGAAGATATTAAAACAGCAATTGAAAGAACTACTCGGCATCAACGATTATGTTATCCATGCCCTGAGCAGCGACAAAACAAAACACACGCCTATACTTTTTGATCCGGACGCTGATTTCGCCAACCACCCCGATTTTAAAAAGCTGGTAGGAACTGAAACAGACATTCACGACGGCATTTTTGATGTGGTGCTTTCGTCCGACGGCCCCGTATTTTTTGAAATTGATGATTGGAAAAGGCTTCCGGGAGAACCTACCTACGCTAATGCTGCAAATGCCGAGGGGCTTAGGGCAATGGTTGGGGTTGCTATTAAATACGGGGGTGAAAATATTGCCGTGATGAATTTTAAGCACAGCGATTGTAACAGGATAAGGCAGAACAAAAATCTTTTTAAAAGTATCCTCTCACAAATTGCTGTGATGATAAGCAATATCATTGCCAATGACAAGATTATCAATCAATTGGCGGAAATAAATAGCTATAAACAACTGCTTGAAGATGAAAAGACCTACCTGCGTG
>JAZJZL010000195.1:0-19142 GCA_040389845.1 Bacteroidota bacterium | reverse complement strand
AGAGATAGAAACCGCACACAACTACTCAGAGATTATTGGTGAAAGCCCGCAGATGCAAAAAGTTTTCAGGCTGATGGCGCAAGTTGCCTATTCTGACAGCACGGTTTTGTTATTAGGTGAAACGGGGACAGGAAAAGAGCTGGTGGCACGGGCTATACACAATAGTTCGCCGCGCAAAAATAAATTAATGGTGAAGGTAAATTGTGCAGCCTTGCCTGCTAACCTGGTAGAAAGCGAGCTGTTTGGCCACGAGCGGGGAAGCTTTACCGGCGCTACTGAACGACGGCTTGGAAAATTTGAACTGGCAAACGGGGGAACCTTGTTCCTGGATGAAATTGGCGAAATGCCCATTGACTTACAAGTAAAACTTTTACGTGCTCTTCAGGAAAGAGAAATTGAAAGGATTGGCGGCAAAGGCGTAATTAAAGTAGATGTGAGAATTATTGCCGCCACTAACCGCGATCTGGAAAAGGAAATGGAGGAAGGCCGTTTCCGCAGCGATTTATACTATCGGCTAAATATTTTCCCGATAACCTTGCCTTCGCTTCGGAACAGGAAAGAAGATATCCCGCTTTTGGCTGCCCACTTTATCAGCCGTTTTAGCAAAAAGGCCGGGCGTAAAATTAAAACTATCAGCACACGGGCATTGCAGGAAATGAGTATATATAACTGGCCGGGCAATATACGCGAATTGGAGCATCTGCTGGAACGCAGCATCCTGCTTTCGGAAGGAGATATGCTGAAGGTGGTACACTTGCCGGTTCAAAAAAACACAGTTGCTTCACAATGCGAAAAACATCAATTCCAGGTGCGGACCATTGACGACAACGAACGCGAGCACATACTGGAAACACTTAAATACTGCAGCGGTCGCGTAGGTGGCTATTCAGGCGCAGCAGAATTACTCGGGGTACCGCCAAGTACGCTGTTTTCAAAAATGAAGAAACTGGGCATCAGGCGCGATGTTGTATCTGATAACCTTTCACAATAACCTAAACCCACATGAAAAAAGTATTATTGCTTTTAGTCTTTTTATATGCATCGCAAGTCGCCTTTGCCCAGGATTGGGCTGAATTAAGGGCATTGCAAAAACAATTGATAGAAAGCCGCCCTGATACCGGTCGCGTTAGTATCCTCTTGAAAATGGCCGAATTTGAAATTTTTAAACCCGGTGAATATAAAGCAGACCTGGACAGCGCGGCCAAATACATTAACCAGGCGGATGTTTTAAACTACTCCCTGCGGTCACCCAAATCGGTAGGATACATTACGATAGAAAAATCTTACCTGGCGAAGGACAGGGGTAATATGCCGGCCGGGAAGGCACTAATGGAAAGCGCTATCCGGCAATTATCGTCAACCGGAAATAAATACCTTTTAGGCAAAGCATATTTTGGACTGGCCGATTATTACGACATGGTAACTGCAGCGGGACTTAAAACGAAGATAGAGCTGGTTCAAAAGGCGGCAGACATATATCATTCAGGCAGATTTACCGAGCGGGAAGCTTTCTGCTATAAAAATCTTGGGGATTTAATTGACGATGCAGATGAGGGCTTTAAAATGACTAATAAGTCGCTAAAATTATATCAATCAATTAATTATAAAAAAATGCAGGGGATTTATGATCTGATTGCCCAGTACTATATTATTAAGAACAATTATCAGCCTGCACTAAAATTTGGACTGGCGGCCTTAAAAACTGCCGAACAGCAAAACGACGTAAGCGGTACTATGGTAGAAATCCAAAATCACATCGGAATAATCTACGACAGGTTAAAAGATTCGGAAAATGCTATCAGGTATTTTAACATAGCTATTCAGACAGCCAGAACTATTGGAGATAACGATGCCATAATAAATTTGAAACTAAATGAAGCTAATTTATACCTGGTAGATAAACAAGCTGTTAAAGCTAAGGGAGTATTAGAAACACTTTCCCAAAAGGATATAAAAGCGTCGAACTTGTTCAATCAGGTATATTACTACCGGTTCCTTTTAAGTTGTTATACAGAATCGAAAGAGCTTGACAAGGCCCGGGTAATAAGTGTAATTTTTAAATCATTAATATTAAAAGACGAAAATAATCCAAGGGTACAAGTTGACAACAATAACGTGCTGGCCGGATATTACCTGGCTTCTAAAGAATTTAACCAGGCAAAAATAATTCTTATCAAAAATGACCAGGCTTTACGAAAACTATCGTCACCTTTTTACCTGGAGATATCTAACAGGTTATGGATGCAGATGGATACGGCGCTGCATGATTATAAGGCCGCTATTTATCACGCCATTTTACAAAAAAAATACGCTGATTCAGTTTTCAATATCAACAAGTCAAAGGCCATACAAGAGCTGCGGATTCAATTTGAAGTAAAGGAAAAAGAAAGCCAGGTGTCCTTTTTTAAACAAAAAGCATTTCTCGAATCTCAAAACCTGCGGCAAGCAAATATTGTAAGAGATTACACCTTTGCAGGTATTGGTTTAGCACTGATTATAGCCGGACTTTTATACCGGCAAAATTTTCTTAAAC
The DNA here is from genome assembly GCA_040389845.1 of Bacteroidota bacterium. GTDB lineage: Bacteria > Bacteroidota > Bacteroidia > Sphingobacteriales > Sphingobacteriaceae > Mucilaginibacter. The sequence continues at coordinate 16,609 of JAZJZL010000195.1, read as the reverse complement.
AAAGAAGCAGTAAGACCATATCCGACAAGAATGCTCTTTTACAACACCTGCTTGCCGAAAAAGAATGGTTGCTTAAAGAAGTTCACCACCGGGTTAAAAATAACCTGCATACCGTTATTTGCCTCCTGGAATCGCAGGCCGCCTACCTGGAAAATGATGCACTGAAAGCTATAGAGAACAGCCAGCATAGGATATATGCCATGTCGCTTATACACCAGAAGCTTTACCAGTCTGACGATGTAAAGACCATCGATATGGACGTTTACCTGAAAGAGTTTATTCAATACCTGGATGATAGCTTTGGTAACCCTTCCGACATCAAAATGCAATTCGAAATTGAACCAATAAAACTCGGGGTTGCGCAGGCTATACCTGTAGGCTTGATTATTAATGAAGCGGTAACCAATTCCTATAAATACGCCTTTCCAAATAATCGGTCAGGCATAATAAAAATTACGCTTCACCAATCTGAAAACTTAATTGAGCTTATAATATGCGATGACGGAATAGGTCTGGTTATAGCCGACGATTTTGAAGATGCCGGTTCCCTCGGGATGGAATTGATAAAAGGCTTATCAAGGGACTTAAGGGGAGATTTTAAACTTGATGCTAAAAATGGAACCTGCATCCGGGTGCTGTTTGAGATAAATTTGCTGGACAAAGTGGTTTCCGGATCAACCCTTTCAATTTTAGCTTAGGAACGTAAGGGTTGACTTTGTTGCTTTAAATAGTTAAACTTGTATGAAAGCTAAAATGATCTTTAACAAGTATGCGAACAAAAACTATCCTGTTTTACCTGGTTATTTTGAGTAGCATGCAATTTGTAAAAGCCCAACCCACACCCATTACCCCCGGGCAGCTAAAGCCTGCCTGGCAAAAGCTTTTGCTTGAACTAAGCACAAACTATTTTACGGTTGTTAAAGAAAACCAGGTGGATTTGGATAGCAGCCTGATTCATGTGAGTAGCATTTACAAATTAAGCCGCTTGCCCATTGCACTGGAAGGAATTGACGATAATGAATCATTAACAAACGCAACATGGTTCAACAATCGCAATGTTGTAGTTGGTGAGCGGCAATTGTTTGGTTTAAAAGGAAGACAACGTGCCCAACAATTAATAATACTCGGCGCATTTTACGCATTTGAGCCCCTGGCCAATCAAAATGCAAACAGGCTTGGGCTAACTTACCTTAAACAGGCAATAAGACTTAGCAGCCAATTAAATCAACAGAACTTGGTTTTGATAGCCCAACGCCTCATGGGCAAAATCCTTTTAAAACAAGCAGACCTGGCCGCTGCAGATGATATTTTTAAGCAGGTACTTAAAGGTTATTCTGAAAAAAATGACAAGGCCGCTGAGGCACGAACCTTGCAATGGTGGGCCTTGTATACACCGGTTACCCCAACCAGTACACCAGGCAGGTTAATAAATATTAATAATGCAGTTAAATTATTCAGCGAAACAGGGAATAGGGAGGAGCAGGTAAACGCATTAATCAATAACAGCTATTTGCTTTTATTATCCTATAACCTGGACGGCGCCCTTAAAACCGCAAAACAGGCCGTTGCTATCAGTAACAACCTTAAGTTCCCCTACTATCATTATGTAATTGCCGCTTTAAATACGATAACTATGTTCCAGGGCAAGTTCGGCGAGCCATTAGGTTATTGCCTGGAAGCAGTGCAAAACTGCGAGAGGCTGAGGGATAGTATCGGCCTTCCCTATTTTTATACCAATACCGGCACCTTATACAGCCTGGAAGGCGACCGGGAGGAAACCGCATTAAAGTGGAATTTAAAAGCCATAAATTGCTTTTTGCATCAAAAAGAACCTTGTTATGTTGTAATGTGCAACTCGGCAACCGATTTGCTGTTGGCAAAACGGCCTAAAGACGCGTATGCGGTAATTCAAAGGGTATACAATGAAGTCCCGCCAAAGCTGGCGACAGATTCTTTATTTTATTATTTATCACTTGGTACTTATTATACTGAGGCTGATATTACAAATTTACCATTAGCGGAAGTTAATTTGATTAAAGCCGATCAAATTGAAAAAGAACTGGAAAAGCATGGTATGGCCGTGCGGAAGGCAGCAGTTTTATTTGCATTCGGCACTTTATACCGTAAACAAAATAAATTGAACGAAGCAAGGCGCTGTTTTCAGCAATTTACCGAACAAACCGCCATGGGAGGCGGCTTTATATATTCGAGGGTAAAAGCCTGGGGGAATCTCATAAAGATAGATTCGTTATTGGGGGATAAGGACAAACAGCTGAACGATCTTTGGCATTATAACGATTTATTAAACGAAGACTATCGCGTATCAAAAACAAAGCTTGCCGAAGAGCTACAGGTAAAATATGCCACCGAAAAGAAAGAAAGCCAGATAAGGGAGCTGACGCAAAGGGGCGAGCTGGAAAAAGCTAACCTGGAGCAGGCCAACCTTGTAAAAAATATCACCGCAGCAGGTGTTATACTCCTGGTTATTATAGCAGGGCTTCTCTATCGCCAAATGACGGTTAAGCAAAAAAGCCATGACATTATTGCACAGAAAAACGACCTGCTGCAACGGCTGCTTGAAGAAAAAGAATGGCTGGTAAAGGAGATTCATCATCGTGTTAAAAATAACCTGCATACGGTGATTTGCTTGTTAGAATCGCAGGCGGCCTATCTTGATAATGACGCGCTGAAGGCCATCGAGACAAGCCAGCATAGAATTTATGCGATGTCGCTTATTCATCAAAAGCTATATCAATCAGATGACATTAAGGTTATCGACATAAACGCATACATTACAGAATTTATCCAATACCTGGCAGACGGTCTTGGTGCGCCAAAAAATATAAAACTAACATTGAATATCGATGCCATAAAACTTGGCCCCGCCCAGGCTATACCTGTCGGCCTTATTATCAACGAAGCGGTCACTAATGCCATTAAACATGCATTCCCGGGAAACAGAAAAGGAGAGGTGCATATTAGCCTGAAAGCGTTGGAGAATTACATTATTCTTTCCGTTTCAGACGATGGGATTGGTTTCAACATCGAGAATAACGGAGAAACAAAATCCCTTGGTCTCGAATTAATTAAAGGCTTAAGCAAGGACCTTCGCGGGAGTATTAGTTTTGAAACAAATAACGGTACCGCTATCATTTTAAAGTTTTTGAAAAACCCGATGGCTACGCCTGTTGATATAAGCAGCGACTTGCATTTTAACACAACCGCCTAATGAAAAGTAAATTATTAATTGTTGAAGACCAGTTTATTGAAGCCAATAATTTAAAAATTATTTTAAAGAAGGCGGGTTATGCGGTTTGTACTATAGCGCGTTCCGTACCCGAAGCCATACAAATAGTTGACAGGGAAAAGCCGGATATGGTTTTATTAGATATATTCCTTGACGGCCCGGAAACAGGTATTGACCTGGCGCATACGCTGAATAAAAGGAATATCGCCTTTGTGTTTCTTTCAGCTAATTCAAACAAGCAAACGCTTAATGCGGCTAAAGCCACCAATCCGTATGGTTTTTTAGTTAAGCCATTTCGTGAACGTGATGTTTTGGTTATGCTCGACGTGGCTTTATACCGGCACGATCATAATCAGAAGGAAGACAACGGAGTTGCAAAAAAAGAGCTTAAGCAAGAACAGGATGATGCTTTCAAAATGATAAAAGGAGCCAGCAAAAAATTAATGGCTGTACTGGATGAAGTGGCCGTAGTAGGCAAGTCTGACGTGTCCGTACTCATATTAGGCGAAAGCGGTACAGGTAAAGAGTTGGTGGCTAAGGCGGTTCATCAAATTTCGAACCGGCGGTCAAAACCACTTGTGGTGGTTAATTGTGCAGCACTGCCGGCTAATTTAATAGAATCGGAATTGTTTGGACACGAGAAAGGTTCATTTACAGGTGCTTCCGAAAAGAGAATTGGCAAGTTTGAGCAGGCTGATGGCGGGACAGTTTTCCTGGACGAGATAGGCGAGCTGCCGCTTGACCTGCAGGTTAAGTTCCTGCGGGTTTTACAGGAAAAAGAAATTGAGCCGATAGGCGGAAAGAAAAAGGCCGTAAATGTAAGGGTAATTGCCGCCACTAACCGTAACCTGATCGACGAAATGGCCTCAGGCAGGTTCAGGATGGACTTATATTACAGGTTGAACGTGTTCCCTATAACTTTACCGCCGCTGCGCGAGCGGAAGGAAGATATAGTTTTGCTTGCGGAACACTTTTTAAAACTGTTCTCGTTAAAAGAACAAAAGCAGATTACCGGCTTTTCTGACCATGCCTTAAACGCACTGGTTAATTACTCGTGGCCGGGCAACATCCGCGAACTGGAAAATATTATAGAACGAAGTGTGTTGCTGGCAAGCGGGAGATTAATCACTTCCGTTTCAGTACCCGTTGAAAGCAAACCGGCTGTGAGCGATACCTTTGCAAAAGTTAAAACCATGACTGAAAACGAGCGCGACCACATACTTGCCGCCCTGGAGATCTGCAACTGGAAAATATACGGAGAAGGGGGGGCAGCAGAAATGCTTGATATGAACGGGAATACCCTGCACTCGCGTATGAAAAAATTGGGTATCGAAAAACATATCTCTTCCAAAAAATAACCTTCAAATCAGGCCTGCAATAAGCGCGGTGTCAGCTTAAGTTCCGTTGTAAATTCCTTGTCATCAATTTTATCAATTGATGTTTTCGCAGGTTTAATAACTGTTCTTTCTGCTTTTACGCTTGCTGTTTTAACCGCTGCGCTGTTATAAAATACCAGCACTGCGCAAAACAGCATAATTAAATGGCTAACGATAAATACTGCATTTTCCATAACGTTTTTAGCATACCACTCCTAAATTCATGCCATATGTATAATTAATTGATTGTCAATTAATTGATGAATGTCGCGACTGCGAATTACTAACGAAATATCGCTTATTGCCGATGATATCGCTATAATCTTTCTTTCAAATTTGCGCGTGCCTGTCTAAACCGGTCATTTCCTAATGAATCAATGCCCGTTATATATCATCGCAAGGGCATACATCAGCGATATTTAGCCGGTTAAATCAGTTTGGCTTTTGATGTATCTATCTGAACTCAAGTTTGTTAGCTGTTTGGCACAATAATTTCAACTAATGGCGAAAACGCACAAAGTAACAGTTAATTATTACCAGTGCGCTTACTTACAACAATAGATACTTTACTGCATGGTTGTGTTGTGCTACCACAAACAACAGGCACCCGGCAAAGCCGTACCGGGGTGAACACAAATAGTGGGATCGATTACCAGATATAGCTGAATATTGCACGGTTGAGCCGCAAATAAGCTATTACCTGTCCCCGGCATAATGCAGGCAAAGGACGGTTACAACCCCGTGAAAATGCAGAGTATGCCGTAAGTAATACATTCTAAAACAATCATAAATTTAAAATCTATTAATTATGCCTTTTGTAAATGTTAAACTGGTTGAAGGTGTGTTCTCTACAGAACAAAAACACGCAATGGCCGCAGCGTTAACCGACGTTATGGTAAAATTTGAAGGTTCGGAAGCTTTTCGCGAAGTGGTTTGGGTGCTTATTGAAGAATTGCACCCAGATGGCTGGCACATGGGCGGCAGGCCTTTTGAAGGACCTAAATCGCTGATGGAAACGCTTGGCAAATCGAAGGCACTTTTCGAATCGATAGACGGGCATCCAACATCACGCACCGAATTTGCGGCGGCATTGCCTGCAAAGTAGCAAACTGCCAATCGACATTGTGCGGCATGGTTTCAATTTGTAACTTGCCGCACATTTTAATTAGCTGCCTAAAAATTGCCTGTCGAAAACCAAATACAAATGACTGTCAGGGAAATTGACGGAGCATTTCTTGAATCTGCCAGGCAGTTCCCTTTGTACACTGTGATTTTCATCACCCGGGGCAACGGGATGTATTATGCCGATATAGGTAAATTTGCCTTTAAAGCACCGGTGTTGCTATTTTCGACCCCCTTACAAAAGATTTTTTTGGCTAAGGATGTATTGTTAACCGGGTATGTCATTCAATTCCACGGCGATTTTTATTGTATTGAGTATCACAAAGCGCGGGTATCGTGCAATGGTTTGCTGTTCAATAACATTTATATCGAGCCGTCGGTGAATCTCACGGATACGGAAGAGGAATCGTTCAGGTCGGTATGCCTTGATATGCTGAACGAGTTTACTGCCAACGAACCGGATGACGTTGTGATGCGCTCATACCTGCAACTTTTCCTGGCCAAGTCCAGCAGTGTAAAACTTAAAGCAATGGCCGGGCCAGCCGCAGAAAAGGTAAAAGATGAACAGATGGAAGCCTTTATGCAACTGCTGGAAACCAACTTTTTGACGCTGCATAAGCCGGCTGACTATGCCGAACGTTTAACAATGACACCAAATAGCCTGAGCAAAAAGGCGTTGAAATACTACGGCAAATCGCCATCGCTGATGATACAGGAACGCCTGATATTGGAGGCAAAAAAGAAATTACACCTTACCCGGCAAAGCATTAAGGAAATAGCTTACGCTTTAAATTTCTCCGACGAATTTTATTTCAGCCGCTTTTTCAAAAAATTTACTAAAGTATCGCCGCAGGCCTACCGCGAGCAGGCAGGCATTTCCATAGTGGCAGATATGAAAGCGTAATCTCCTGTTTTTTCCTGGCAACTAATTTCACCGGCACAAAAGTGCAGGACTTATCCCTGTTTGTCCATGTTATGGCCTTTCGGTACAGGCTAACTTTGACTTATCAAAAAAATAATCGTTTTCAATTATGAACAAATCATTTATACATTCCATAGCGGGCCTCGAAGGGTTTGGTAAGTTTGCTATCCGCTATGGCATAGTCATCGTGTTTTTATGGATAGGCGGGCTGAAATTTACTGCCTACGAAGCTGATGGTATTGTACCATTCGTGGCCAACAGCCCGTTCATGTCCGGCTTTTACAAGCAGCCCGAACAATATAAAAAACACATGAATCCCGAAGGCGCTCTGCTGCCTGCCAATCATAACTGGCACCAGGAAAATAATACTTACGGGTTCTCTTACGGTCTCGGCATCTTCCTGATCATTTTAGCGCTGCTGGTAGCATTTTACAGGATAGTGCCCCTGCCCAGCATGGTTGCCAGTATACTGATGTTTGTAATGACCATAGGCACTTTATCATTCCTGGTTACCACGCCCGAAGCCTGGGTGCCCCATTTAGGCGACCCGGCATACGGTTTCCCCTACCTGTCGGGACGGGGGCGGCTGGTCATAAAAGACATTGTAATTATGGGCGGCTCCATACTAAACATGAGCGAATCTGCCCGGCTTTATCTTTCAAAACAAAAAACAAAACTCATCAACCAATAAAACTAAAACAATGAAAAACTTCACGGTTCCCACTATTGAGCAGGTAAGCCCTGAATCAAAAACAATGTTCGAAGCCATACAAAAGCGCATGGCTAAGGTGCCAAACCTTTACGCCACCATGGGCTATTCGCCCAATGCTTTAAAGGCGTTTATGGATTTGGACGCAACTTTAAGCCACGGTGTATTTAATGGTAAGCAGCGGGAGGCTATTGCACTGGTGGTATCAGAAGTAAACAGCTGTGCGTATTGCCTGGCTGGCCACACTATGGCCGCAATTAAAAATGGTTTAACAGTTGATGAAACTATTGAAATAAGAAAAGGCCACGCTGCTGATGAAAAATTGAATGCGATTGTTCAATTGGCAAAATCAATAGCTGAAAATCATGGTCATTCCGAAGAAAAGTATGTCGACCAATTTTTTGCTGCCGGGTTTGACGAAGCCGCTTTGATGGAGCTTATCGGCTTTGTTACGGCAAGGGTATTTACCAATTACGTGTTTGCGGTAACAGCTATCCCGGTAGATTTTCCGGCCGCTCCCGCATTAAATTAAATAAAAAATGCCAACCTGCATTTAAATCATACCATAAAAATGAAAGCAAAAGGAGTCATCGCGCAGCAAATCACTTACCAGCCTAAAGATGCATTGGACCTGCTTGAAAAAGTATTCAAACAAAATGGGATAACCATTTATGCCCGCATCGATCAGCAGGAGGAGGCCAGGAGAAACGGCGTCAAAATAAATCCCCTCCAGTTCCTGCTATTCGGGAGCCCGGCGAAAGGCGGCGTAGTTATGCAGGAAAACCCGCTGGCAGCGCTTGACCTTCCTTTAAAGGTAATTGCTTTTCAGGATGAAAAACAGCATAACTATATAGCTTTTAACGACGTGAATTACCTGGCCGGCAGGTATTCATTGAGCAGCAGCTCGGCAAAGCAAATAGACATAGGCGCTGCCATATTGAAGATATTAAAATAAAGCGGGTGTTAAAACTTCAATGAACTTCTGACAGAGACGCAACTCGCTATCAATTCTTGAATTAAAACAAAACCATGAAACATAATAAAGTCCATTATAATAATACGTTAGTAAATGATTTAAATATTTTTTACCGCGAGGCCGGCCCGGCAGATGCACCCGTAATTGTGTTGCTGCACGGTTATCCCACCTCTTCGTTTATGTACCGCAACCTGATACCCATACTGGCGGAACGGTACCACGTAATTGCACCTGATTTGCCTGGATTTGGTTTTTCCGATACTCCACCGAGGGCAAATTTCGATTACACATTTGATAACCTGGCGGAAGTAATGAACGGCTTAGTTAAAAAAATGGGTCTTGATACCTTTGCCTTATATGTTTTTGATTACGGCGCGCCGGTAGGATTCAGGCTCGCGCTTTTAAATCCTGACAAAATCACCGGTATTATTTCGCAAAATGGCAATGCTTATACAGAGGGGTTAAGCAAAGAATGGACCCCCCTGCAAAAATACTGGAAGGAGCCAACTGATGAGAATCGTGAAGCGTTACGCGAATTTATGTCTATCCACGTTACGCGGTTTCAATATGAACATGGCGTAGCCGATACATCGCTGATTTCGCCGGACACTTATACACTTGACCAGCACTTTTTAGATAAGCCGGAACACGTAGACATTCAGCTCGATCTGATACTGGATTACAGGACGAATGTTGCGATGTATCCTAAATTCCAAGCTTATTTTAGGGCAAAGCAGCTACCCATATTGGCAGTATGGGGTAATCAGGATCCTTATTTTATACCAGCAGGGGCCGAAGCCTTTAAAAAGGACAGCTCCAATGCAATTGTGAAATTTTACGACACGGGGCATTTCGCGCTCGAAACACACGCTGAAGAGATTGGGGACGATGTGCTTGATTTTTTGAAAACTATCGCTTAAATAAACTATGGAACCGAAAATTAAAGTTGGCATCATCGGCGTCAATGCCGAAAGAGGCTGGGCAACGCTTGCCCATATACCTGCACTAAAGGCGTTGCCAGGGTATGAAATTATCGCTATCACCCATCGTAACTTTGCGGATGGGAAAAACATCAGCGAAAAATACGGCATTGCGCATGTTTATCCAACAGCGGCCGACCTGCTAAACGATGCAGCAATCGATTTGGTTGTTGTAACGGTGAAAGTGCCGTTGCACAAGGCATTGGTTATGGCCGCATTGAACCATAACAAAAATGTGTTTTGCGAATGGCCGCTGGGAAACGGGCTGGCCGAGGCCGAAGAAATAGTAGCGCTTGCAAAAGAAAAATCTATTCAATGTTTTGTGGGCCTGCAGTCGCGGGTGGTGCCGGCAGTAAACTTTGTGAAGGACCTGGTGAAGCAGGGTTATGTTGGCAAAGTGCTGTCGACTTCCATGATCGGCTCAGGCATATACTACGGCTCATTTATCGACCAGGCATCCACATGGGCGCTCGACCCGGTGAATGGCGCGGGCATGATGCATACAACATTCGCAAATTCTGTGGACGCCCTGTGCTATGTATTAGGAGAATTTATCGAACTGGGCGCAACTGCAGCCAAGCGTCGCACGGAAACAACAGTGATAGAAACCGGCAAAAACTTCCCGATGAATATTTACGATCAGATTGCGGTGAATGGCATTCTGGAAAATGGTGCACTTGCATCGGTACATTTCAGGGGCGGTTTATCAAAGGGCACCAACTTTCATTGGGAAATTAACGGTACGGAAGGTGACCTGGTAATTACAGCCGGCGGTGGGCACCTTGGTGTTTATGAGCCGGTAATTAAGGGCGCCTCTTATGCAAGCGAGATCATAGAAATACTTGAGGTACCCGAAACATACTTAAAAGTAAGCCGGGAAGCAGTGCCCGGGCCGGCACACAGCGTTGCCGAAAATTATACACGTATATCGAGCGACTTGAACACCGGGACGCACCTGAGTGCCAATTTTCATGATGCCTTGGTTCGACACCGGATGATAGCTGCAATAGAAAATGCAGCGACTACCGGAACCAGGCAACATTATTTATAAAATAGCCCAGGATAACTTAATTCGATTACTACTAAAATTACCAAAGCCATGAAAAAACAATTTATCATATTGCTTGCCGCCTCCTTATTTGCTTACGGTGCTGTTGCAGCGCAAACAACAGATGCTGATGTACCAAAGCCGAAATCGGTAACTATAGACGGGAGCCTCACAAAAAAGCAGGCTGACCTAATGATGCATGCAGGGCTGATGTTTTACGCCTTTTGGAACACGGGGAACGAAAAATACCTGCATGAAGCAGTCTCCGCCGATTTTATTGACAACACGTTGCCTAAAGGCCGCCCGCAGGGGTATAACGGCATCCTGTTTGCGTCGGCTAACTTCCGCAAGGCTGTGCCCGATCTTAAATGCAGCGTCGAAGATATTATAATCAGCAAAGACAAAATCACCTGCCGCCAGGTTTATACCGGCCACAACACCGGCCCGCTGGGCAGCCACCCCGCGAGCGGTAAAGATGTCAAGTTTTTTGCGATAGATATCCTTCACGTACGCAATGGGAAAGTTTATGAAGATTGGCACCTGGAGGATAATTTGACTTTTTTACAGGAGATAGGGGCAGTAAAATAATTTCACAATTTGACGCTATGAAAATATTAGGGATTTTCTATTTTGGTATCTTAAGCACAATTCTGCTGGCTACCAGTCCTGTATGGGCAATCGCAAGTCGTTTAAATGACGTGCCAAAAACCAGCGGGTATATCACGCATTACCGGAAAGTTAAGGTAGACGGCGTGCACATATTTTACCGCGAAGCCGGACTGACCACCGCGCCGGTGATTTTGCTGATGCATGGCTATCCAACGTCGTCGTTCATGTTCCGGAATCTTATCCCGTTGTTAAGTGACAGGTATCACGTTATCGCGCCTGACTTGCCCGGGTTCGGATTTTCTGATTTCCCTTCAGAGAAAGATTATGCTTACAGCTTTGACCATTACGCGCAAACCATGCAGGCATTTATCGATAAGCTGGGTTTAAAACGTTTTGCTATTTACATCTTCGATTACGGTGCGCCTGTAGGATTACGGCTGGCAATGCATAACCCGGGCCGGATAACCGGAATTATTACGCAGGATGGCAATGCTTACGAAGAAGGTCTGCTGGATTGGAGCCATGGCCTGGTAAAAGCCTATTGGGATAGCCCAACCCCCGGTAACCGGAACGCATTGAAAAAATTTTTCACTTTGAGCGGAACGAATTTCCAATACCGGCATGGCGTTACCGATTCGACACTGATAGCACCGGAAACAATCTACCTCGACCAAACCCTGATGGACAGGCCCGGCAACCTTGCCGTTCAGCTCGACCTTATCGGCGATTATAAAAATAACGTAAAAATGTACCCGCAATTCCAGGCCTATATTAAAAAACAACAGCCTAAAATGCTTGTATTGTGGGGAATTAACGACCCTTATTTCTCGCCGAAAGGCGCGTGGGCATTTAAACGTGATGACCCTAAGGCGATTGTTAAATTATATAACACCGGGCATTTTGCCTTAGAAACAAATACTTATGAAATAGCGCAGGAGATCAACAGGTTTCTGCCGACGCTTTAATTTAAAAACATATCAAAATGAAAGCACTCGTTTTAGAACAGTTTAATACCCCTTATACCGAAAAAAAACTGAATACGCCAACCGCCGGCATCGGTCAGGTATTGGTGAAGATAAGCGCCAGCGGGGTTAACCCGTTGGACCTTAAAATAAAATTGGGCCAGGCGGCGCATGCACAGGCTAAGCTACCGGCTATACTTGGTATCGACCTCGCCGGTATCGTAACGGAGGTTGGCGAAGGTGTGAAAAACTTCCGTATTGGCGACGAAGTATATGGGATGACAGGCGGTATAGCAGGCGTACCCGGCTCATTGGCTGAATATGCAGCGGTAGATGCCGACCTATTAGCCCGTAAGCCGAACAATTTAAATATGCATAATACAGCAGCCCTTCCGCTGATTTTTATAACAGCCTGGGAGGGTTTGGTAGACAGGGCTAACGTCGGTCCGGGGAAAAATGTGCTTATCCACGGCGGAGCTGGCGGCGTTGGGCATGTAGCTATACAGATAGCCAAAACTCGTGGAGCAAATGTATTCAGTACGGCCTCGCCGGACAAGCATGACCTGATAGGATGCTATGGCGCACAGCCGATTGATTACACCAGCCTTACGGTTGAAGAATACGTAGAAAAATACACTCACGGTGAGGGCTTTGACATCGTGTTCGACACCGTTGGCGGTGCTGTGCTTGATGCTTCGTTTAAAGCAGCCAAACAGTATTACGGGCATGTGATCAGCATATTGGGCTGGGGAGCGCACCACCTGGCCCCATTATCATTTAAAGGGGCTACCTACTCAGGGATTTTTACCCTCTACCCGCTTATTACCGGGAAAGGGCGCGCACACCACGGCGAAATATTAAGGGAGGCTACATTGATGGTTGAATCGGGCCGTTTGATACCGAATGTAGACCCTATACGGTTTGTCCCATTGCAAATAGAAGAAGCTTACCAATTCCTCCAGGATGGCCTTAATAAAGGAAAAGTAGTGATAGATATTGACTTTTAAAACGTATAAATCTACATTGTAATGGAAACCAATAACCGCATTTCCTTTTTTGAATTTATCCCCATCAGCGTTTTTGGCGCTGTAATGGGGCTGTGCGCGCTCAGTTTTGCCTGGAAGCTGGCCGCACATTTATGGGGTGTGCCCGCTATTATTGGGCAGGTTACCGGCATAATGGCCATATTGCTGTTTTTAATATTGTCGGTAGTGTTTTTGGTTAAGTTGAAGAAGTTTCCGTCAGTCTTGCACAACGAATTTAGTCATCCTATATCGGTGAGCTTTTTTGGTACGGTGATCATTGCCCTCCTGTTAATCACCGGTATTCTTTTGCCGGTGCTGCCGCTTACTGCGGAAGTTATATGGACAGTGGCCGCAGCTGGCATGTTTATATTTGCCTGGTTTGTGCTCCGCAAATGGCTCGACCACCAGCAGGAGCCCGAGAGCGCTATACCTGCGTGGATCATCCCTGTTGTCGGTACGCTTGATGTTCCTATTGTGGGCAGTAACTTCCATACGCAATGGGCGCATGAGGTATGTTTGGCATTTTTTGGCATCGGTTGTGTTTTTGCAATTATTTTACTCACTATCATTTTTTCCCGCTTATTGTTCCAGGGGCCATTGCCCGATGCCGTACAGCCAACACTATTGATATTAACTGGGCCATGCGCCCTGGCCTTTACCGGGTATGAACGCCTTACCGGTCAAATAGACATGCTCTCGGTAATTGTGTTTTACTTCAACCTGTTCCTGTTATTACTGTTAGCCAGTAAAGTGCTTCACCTGCCTAAGATTTGCCCGTTTTATGTGTCGTGGTGGTCGGTAAGCTTTCCACTGTCGGCAGTCACTATAGCAACTTTACACTATGCCGAACATCAGCCAGATATTATCCACCAGGCAATTTCAGGGTTACTGTTACTCTTTACCTCTTTGGTAATATTGTTTTTGCTGTCGCAAAGCATATACCGGATATGGAACGGCACGTTTACTTCAGCGGCCGCACAGCCGTCGCAGCCGAAAAAAGATTTAGCCTTGTCATAAAACCCTTAACCCAGCAGGTAAGCGATTAATATAACCTGCTATTTTTAATCTCAAAACAAAAATGCCATGAGAAACACCCGTTTATTTCTTCTATTGGTTTTGTTTTTCCTGATTGCAAAATCAAGTGCCGCACAGTCTTCAATAATGGAGGGTATGGAAATGGGGCCGACACCCGGAAATATCTATTTAAAAATGATGGATTCGATGATGGTGAATATGGACAAAACACCCCATGCCTCCACTGTCGGAAACGAATTTCTGTCGCAGATGATCCCCCATCACTACGGCGCTTTGGCTATGGCCGGTTACGAGATTGAAAACGGAACCGATTTCAAAGTGAAGCAAATAGCCAGAAGTATAGCGGCTGAGCAAAAAAGTGAGATAATGCTCATGAAGGGATGGTTAACTTCAGCCGAACCCGTGACAGATTCGGTTACACGGCGATACCTTGACGAAATGAGCGCAACGATGTCGAAAATGATGACTGATATGCCCGAAAATAGCAAACTAGATAATGCAGACCGGGCGTTTGAACAAGTAATGATCCCACACCACCAGGCGGCTATAGATATGGCCAGGGTACTGCTAAAGTATAGCCGTAATAAAAGCATACGGGCTTATGCCACTCAGCTAATATCAAACGAAGAACTTGAAATTGAACAAATGAAGGGCCTTTAAACTAACCGTTATGAAGAACATTAATAAAACAATTATCATCTTATTCCTGCTGCTTGCATCACGTGCTTACGGACAGGAAAGTTACAGCCACGACCGGGTTTATACCGGTAACCAGGTGTCTAATACCGTTTCGGTTATTGACCCGTCTACAGATAAGTTATTGGGCGAGATAAATCTGGGTAAGCCATATCCAAATGTGCTCAGCCCATTATACCGGGGACAGGCGCTTGTTCATGGTTTGGGTTACAGTGCGAAAAGGAAAATGCTGGCTGCCGTTGCCATTGGCTCGAATTCGGTCACACTGATCTCTACACAAAATAATAAAGTGCTTAAAACCATTTACGTAGGCCGTTCGCCGCATGAAGCTACGTTTACCCCGGATGGCAATCAAATTTGGGTAACTGTTAGGGGTGAAGCTTATATCAGCGTCATCGATGCAGGTTTGATGGCAGAGATAAAACAAGTCCCCGTTGCCGACGGGCCGGGCATGGTAAGTTTCTCACCGGATGGAAAAGTGGCTTATATATGTTCCAGCTTTACGCCTGAATTGGATGTAGTAGATACAAAGTCTTATCAGACAATAAAAAAGATTCCTGTTACCAGCCCCTTTTCGCCGAATATTTTTACAAGCCCAAAAGGAGACTGGGTGGCGATGACGCATAAAGATGTGGGAAAGATAACAGTGATAGATACAAAAACACAAGCCGTGGCGAAGGTTTTAACCACCGGAGCAATTACCAATCATGTAACGTTTTGCTACCGCAATAATAAACTGATGATGCTAGCGACAATCGGCCGCGAAAACAAGGTACGCATATTTGATGTAGCTGATGATTTCCGGGAAACGGATACCGTTAATATCGGCTTCCTGCCCCATGGCCTTTGGACGTCACCGGATGGTAGGCAACTGTACGTTGGATTAGAATTTGGGGACCAGGTACAACATATCGACCTGCAAACCATGAAAATAAAGGCAACCATCCAGATAGGGCAAAGTCCGCAGGCATTGGTTTATGCTGTAAATGCAGTTTCGTCTCCTGAATTAAACAACGGACTGACTGCATTAAACGACACAACTGGTACGCAAGTAATCGATATGAAAAGTACGGTGCCTAATGCAAAAGCACATGGTAAATTAGCTATACGGCAGATAGGCCTCACTGACCTGGTAGAACAGATATTTACCATGCTCGATCCTAATACGGCATACACTTTATCGCTGACGCGTTCAACCACGGCTCCTTACCGCGGAGAATATGAAATCAACAGTTTCACCACCGATGGGAATGGGAAATATTTAGGTCAGTCTACCGGGTTAATCCAAAAGCTTAATGGAAACAACACCGGCGATTACATGCATGTTATCCTTACGAAAATTAGCACAAAGCAGGTAGTATTGGTTAAATGACATTCTCTTACCCCGGCCGGTGATCAGTAGTATTTGAACAAAAAGCCTAAAATTAAAAAGATTTTAGGCTTTTTGTTTGCCTTGAAAATCGCTTTCAAGTATTAATAGCAAGCTTTCTGCGATCAACTGTCGTATTAGCAAACGGTACTTCATTCTGTATTTAATAGGCCGTTCGTTGATAAGCGAAATTTAGCGGGTTTGAATTACATAAAATATGGGTAAATTACTGATTGCTAATTATTTAATATTTGGTTGGTTTTTTGTTTTTAGTGCCGGATAAAAATTAAATAAACATTATGAACAATCAAAATCACACTATTACCCGCAGAAATTTCCTGAATTCTGCAAGCCTGCTAACAACCGGAATTTTGTTGGACCCGAAGCATCTTTTTGCCCAGGTACAAAGCCCGGTAATTACCATAATGAAAGCTGCTGCTACAGCTAAAATAAATGTAACAAAGCTGCGTGGCAACATAAGCATTCTTGAAGGGTCGGGTGGCAATATCGCTGTTTTTGACGGCCCGGAGGGA
>JAZJZL010000194.1:0-10898 GCA_040389845.1 Bacteroidota bacterium | reverse complement strand
AAAACGACCGTAAGCAGCAGGAGCTCTTATACAAAACCTTAGCGCCAAGGATGCTGGCAGTTTGCATGCGCTATGCCCACGATAGAGACGAGGCCCAGGATATTTTACAGGAGGGCTTTATTAAAATGTTTAAAAACGCACACAATTACCGCGGCGATGGTAACCTTGAAGGATGGATACGGCGCATTATGGTTCACTGTGCCATATCTCGTTACCGCAAGCTCAAGCCGATGGTTTTGGTTGATGATTTTACCGAAGAAAACAGCGGCGCAGGCAGCGGTTATAATGCCCATGGCCTGGAAGCTAAGGACCTGATGCAAATGATACAAAAATTGCCGCAAACCTATCGCTCGGTGTTTAACATGTATGCTATTGAAGGCTACTCGCACCAGGAAATAGGTAATAAACTCGGCATGACGGAACTCCTGTCGCGTACTAACCTGCACCGTGCACGTGCCATATTAAAAGATATGGTGAATAAACTTACTGTAAACGAGGTGCATTACATGGCCGGATAATCTTGTGTTTTTACACAACCTACATATATAATTCCCACTCCTTTAAAAGCGATTGCCGACAACAGTCGCTTTTTTATTTAGCCGATATTAAGCAATCATTAAATTTTTAAAAATCAGGAGATTGAATTCTTGAATCTCATATTTTTACCTAATTTCGTTTTGTAATTTTACTGTTACAGTAACTGTTGATTGTTTAGTCCCTGATTAATGAACAAACCCTGGTTGGCCGCCTTCACTTTGCTTTTGTGCTTATGTGCATGCCGTAAGGAAAACTACAACTCAACCAGGCCCGCTAAATCACCGGCTATACCAGTTACGGTGATCATCGACCAGCATTTGAGCGGTTATACCGTCCCGCATATATTCCAGGGATTAAGCTACGAAACCGGCCTGCTTACCGACGACCCCAACTACCTTAACGAGCACAACACTGTGCTTATACAACTGTTAAAAAACCTGGGTAAGGGCGTGTTGCGTATTGGAGGTAACAGTAGCGACGAAATAGACTGGGGTGGCGATGATGCCGGTACAGATACCCTTCACAGGAAACTTACCAAAGCGGATATCGACCGGTTAGCCGGTTTCGCAAAAGCCATTAACTGGCCTGTATTATTTGGTTTAAACCTGGCGAATAACGACCCTGCAACAGCAGCAGGCGAGGCCGCCTATGTGCACAACAGGCTACAGGGCAATTTTTACGCTTTTCAAACAGGCAACGAGCCGGATTTTTTTTGCTCGAACACGCACCGTTCCAAAAACTATAAATATCGCGACTATCAAAGGGAATGGGACAATTATTATGAAACCGTAAAGGGTAAGGCCCCTGCCGCTTTATTTGCCGGCCCGGATGTTACACCATTTAACTTGCGCTGGCTGGGTGAGTTTGCAAAAAATGAGCATCGCCGGGTAAATTTAATCGATGGGCATTATTATAACAATGGCCCTGCGTCAAACCCGCAAATTGGCCTGGCAGATGTTTTAAAACCAAACCACGATATGGCAGCTTACCTGCAGGGGCTTTCGGTAATTGCATCAACTCATGGCTTGCCTTACAGAATATCCGAGGGCAACAGCATTTGGGGGCAGGGCAAACCCGGCGTGAGCAATGTTTTTGCGTCGGCGTTATGGGCACTTGATTTTATGTGGAGCGTTGCCGAAAATAACGGGCAAGGGGTTAACTTTCACGGCGGCGGTGTCCGCTTTGTATATACGCCTATCAATACGGCAAACGGCATTACTACGGCCAGGCCAGCTTACTATGCTATGCTGGCGTTTAAATACGGCGCGGTAGGCGGCAAAATTTTAGCTCCCCAAATAATCGACCGTAATGTACAGGATAATTACAGTGTACATTCCAGTATTAACCGTGATAAATCAACTTCGATAACTTTAATCAATAAGGAACTGGAAAAGGATTTTTCATTCACAATTCAGCTAACACAGGATGCTTCCGGCATGTCAATTTCGAGGCTTTCAGCGCCTTCCGTTACTTCTGCAACCGGGATAACCTTTGCAGGCAGTACAGTGAATGAAGATGGCACTTTTGCCCCTGCTACTACCGAGGAATATCCCATTAACCAAAGA
This sequence comes from Bacteroidota bacterium, assembly GCA_040389845.1. GTDB lineage: Bacteria > Bacteroidota > Bacteroidia > Sphingobacteriales > Sphingobacteriaceae > Mucilaginibacter. The sequence goes on along the minus strand of JAZJZL010000194.1, from coordinate 8,796 downwards.
AGTTTTACCATTACCATACCTGCGGGAAGCGCAGCGGTGGTGAGGGTAAGGTAGTTTAGCTTATAGAAAGCTGTTGTTTAAATTCTTCAAAAGTAAATGTATTCCCTGCTTTATATCTTCCTGTCCCTCCTTAATCCCGGCCAAAACATGGGCAGGTAAAATCTCATTCTTCTTTTCAAATTGAACATCGAATGCTGTTAGAAACGCCTTTACTGCCTTTTCCTGTTCTTTAGTGGGATAAACGACTAATGCTTCCATATTTAAATTTACAAAAATAACCCAACGGTTTTAAAAGATTAAAGCAATTGATATTTAATGCTGATTATCCCTGCAAACTGTTCCGGTTTGTACAATTTCTGCCTTTGCAGCCGCGGTACTTTTGTTGTGAAATAAAAACATAACAAAATGAGCAAGTTCGAAACATTTAAACAATTACACCAGCAGACTGCGCCCCTACTATTGGGAAATATATGGGACGTAAACAGTGCAAAATTATTTGAAGCCGCGGGCTATAAAGCCATCGGCGTATCCAGCCAGGCAATAGCTAACGCATGGGGCTATGATGACGGCGAAAAGCTACCGTTCGACATTTTGTTGCAGGTGGCTAAACGGGTAGCCGAAGTAACCAACATACCTTTTACTGTTGATATGGAGGGCGGTTACAGCCGCACCATCGAAGGCATTACCAGGAATATCAGCCTGCTGCATGATGCAGGTATAGCCGGCATCAACCTTGAAGATACCGTGGTAAACGGTTCGTCCCGCAGCCTGCAATCAGCCGGTGCGTTTCAAAAAACACTTTCATCAATTGCAGATCACATCAGCCGCAACAACCTGCAAATATTTGTAAACGTGCGAACCGATGGTTTTCTGCTGGGCCTGCCAAATGCGCTTGAAGAAACCCTGGCCCGCATCAAAGCCTACAAAAACACAGGCGTCGACGGGATTTTTGTGCCGTGCATTACTGGCAGTAACGACATCCGCCAGGTTGTTGACGCTACTAAACTTCCCATTAACGTAATGTGCATGCCTGCACTGCCGGGATTTGATGAACTGACAGCCCTGGGCGTAAAACGCATCAGTATGGGGCCATTTCTATTCAGTAAGGTTTATGGCCATGCGGCAACACTGGCAAAATCAGTAATCAGCGAAGGCAGCCTGGCCGCTATTCTTTAAAATTTATCTATTCACATAATTAAATCAAACAAAAATGAACCTACCAACCAGGGCACAGGATGCCCATGCAACACTTGCCGCCGCTTTTAACACCGGCGATGTAGCCACTGTAATGAACATGTACGATGTTTCAGGCATCATCGTGCCCGAGCCGGGGAAGCCTGTATCAGGCAAAGAAAAATTTGAGGAAGCCATTAAAGCCATCCTGTCTATTAAAGGAAAAATGGAAATCAAAACTGTTTACTGCCAGCAAACCGGCGACATAGCAGTTGGGCGCTCGGAGTGGAGCATCACCGATGGCGAAGAAGTGAAAATCAGCGCCAAAGGAATCGAAGTAATGAAACAACAGCCTGACGGCACATGGAAAATTGTTATCGACCATGCATTTGGGGCAGAGGCTAACCTGGTGGCATAAATCGTTTTAACCACGGCGGCTACGGAGAAGGTACAGAGAACACGGTATTAACTATAGCTAATTTCCACGGTGTTCTCTGTATTTCTGTGGTTATTCTTCCTTACTTCCAAACATAGGTAGCCGCCGCTCCGCCAGGCAGCGTGCTGGTGGCTATCTTGCCGTTAAATTTAATATTGAAAGTGGCATCGCCGGCTTGCGTGTTAAATATAATCAGCACTTTGGAGCCATCGGTGTTTTTAAAGGCCACATTAGGCGTTTGTGCCAGCACTGATGAAGCTATGCGCACTGCCCCGGGCCGTACAAACTTTGAGGCATGGGCAATAATATAATAGCTTACATTCCGGTTTACGGTGCCGCCGCTTATAGTTAACGCTCCCTGGCAAACAGAGCAGCCGCCATTGGTATGCGGGCCAAAGCCTGCGTCGGTTGCCATGTTCCATTCCAGCACATTACGACTCCAGTTGCGGGGCGCGCCAATAATCAGGTTGGTTAAATGCCAGTTCAGGTCGCCTGCAAAGCTGCCTGTAGATGGTGTATATTGCTCAGTGAAATAAAGGTTTTTTGCAGGGAAGGCATCATGCACCGTAGTTAGCGCATTGATGTTGCCGTTATACAGGTGAAATGCAGAGCCGTCCACAAAAGGGTTAGCTCCCGGATCATTTAATATCGCTATCGGGTATTCCGGGCGGTCGGCATTATGGTCCCAAACAATAATTTTAACGTTCAAACCGGCAGCATTCAGTTGCGGGCCTAAGTTGTTTTTTACAAAGTTTGCTTCTTCATCGGCCTGCATAACCATTGCCGGGTTATTGTTCGCATTTAGCGGTTCGTTTTGAGGCGTTATTGCATCTATGGCAATGCCCTCTGCTTTCATGGCCTGTATATATTTCACAAAGTACCGGGCATAAGCGGCATAATAAGCAGTATTCAGGCTGCCGCCGGTGAAGCCGTTATTGCCGAGCGTGTTTATCTTCATCCACACAGGAGCTGTCCACGGGCAGGCCAATATTTTTATCTGCGGATTGAAGGCGATGATGCTTTTTAAAACCGGGATAAGATCGGTACGCTCTTTGTCAATGCTGAAATGGTCCAGGTTTACATCTGTTCCCGATAGCATGTCGTCATAGGTAAAATCGTCAGCGCTCATGTCTGATGCACCGATAGAAATACGGAGATAGCTTATGCCGATATGCGTGCCATCGGTTAAAAATAATTCTCTAAGCAGCTCATCCTTTTTATCCGCAGGCAGGCTGTTGATTACCGATGCACTGCCACCGGTAAGGCAAAAGCCAAAACCATCGATAGTTTGGTAAGTCGACGTGGTATCGATGACAATATTCGTATTTGAATTATCGCCGGCGCCGAAGTTAAGGGCGATATTCTGTTTAGCGAGTAAGGCGGTTTGGTCGCCGCGGGTAAGCCACATGCTGATGTCTGACTTTACATCAACCGGCGGCACTATAGGCGGGCCGGGCGTTAAAGGAGTACTGCCCGGATTGCCTTTTTTGCTGCATCCGCTTATTGCTATGATCGCTGCAACTGCGAATAATGTAAAGGCATTTTTAATAAAGTGTTTTTCCATGTTGATAGCTGGTATTTTGGTATATTGTAACCGGTCAGTTCCGTTGCACGGCAAAGGGTTGTTTATCATCGCAAAATTGACAAACCCCTACCTTGCTAAGATAGTATTAACCTTACCTTTTACTTACATTTGAAATTATTTTATACCCGCAAAAGGCCGCTGTTTTTTGATACGCTTTGATACCAGAACTAAGCGGCGTACTGCAAATTTTTAACAGGTTTATGATGAAAGTTACTCGCCCCGGTACCAAAGGAATCGGAAAGATATTTTTGCCGATAATTATTTTATCGCTTTTTTCAGCGCAGATTTTTGCTCAAAACCTGCAGGTAGCTGTTGCAGCCAACCTGCAGCCGGTTATTAAAGAACTCAGCAAAGATTTTAAAAATAAAACCGGGATCACCATCGACCCTATTGCCGGGGCATCGGGCAATTTAACCAGCCAGATAAAGAACGGTGCACCGTTCGACGTGTTTTTGTCGGCCGATATGAACTTTCCTGAAACACTTTTTAAAGAGGGTTTCGCCACAAAAAAACCAATAGTATATGCACAAGGCAGCCTTGTTATTTGCAGCAGCCGGAATATAGGTTTTGAAAACTGGGAGCGGATACTGCTTACCGGAAGGATAAAAAAAATAGCTATTGCCAACCCGGCCATAGCGCCTTATGGCAAAGCCGCTGAGGAGGTACTCAAAAAGCGGGGGGTGCTGGAGGATGTTGCTGAAAAAATTGTACGCGGCGAAAGTATATCGCAGGTAAACACCTATATCACCACAGGTGTAGTTGATGTTGGCTTTACTACCCGCGCACTGGTGGCCGACCCAGCCGCCAAAGCGGTGCTTTACTGGGAAATTATCGACCCTAAGCTATATTCGCCAATTGAGCAGGGTATGGTAATATTGAAACATGGCGCCGGTAATGCCGATGCTGAGAAGTTTTACAAGTATATATTAAGCGCAGGTGCGAAGACAATATTGGAAAAGTACGGATATAAGGAACAATAGCCTTAAAATCCAGCATTATATATGGATTTAACCCCCATAACACTTACGCTAAAACTTGCGGCAATAACCACCTTGCTATTGCTGCTGGTTGGTTTGCCGCTGGCCTGGTGGTTGTCACGGGGGCGGGCGTTTTTTAAAATCGTGGTGGAGGCAATCATTACCATGCCGCTGGTTTTGCCGCCATCCGTGCTGGGCTTTTATCTGCTGCTGGCGTTTAGTCCGCAGCATGGTTTGGGCAAGTGGCTGCATGAATCATTCGACATCCAGTTTGTATTTTCATTTAAAGGATTGGTGCTGGCATCAGTTATTTACAGCATGCCGTTTATGATTAGCCCGATAAAGTCAGCATTGCAGCAACTACCCTTGTCGCTTGAGCAGGCTTCCTATAGTTTGGAAAGTAAATGGCAAACGTTTATCAATGTGCTGCTGCCCAATATCAAACCCTCGTTGTTAACCGCAACCGTCCTAACCTTCGCCCATACTTTAGGTGAGTTTGGCGTGGTGCTGATGATTGGCGGCAATATTCCCGGCGTTACGCGTGTGGCTTCCATTGCTGTTTATGAATCCGTTGAGCAGATGGATTACCCTGCCGCCAATTTTTACTCGCTCATATTATTTGCAATCACTTTTGTTTTGGTGATAAGCGTGTTCGTGTTTAATAAATATCGTTTTAAAACCCCTTTGGAATGATAAGCATCGACATTGAAAAAAAGCTAAAAGCTTACAAAGGGCAGCATGTGCTGAAAATAAAAACAGAATTCGCGCCGGGCAGCATTACCAAAATCTATGGCCCATCCGGAGCGGGCAAGACCACCCTTTTAAAAACAATAGCAGGCTTTACAACACCGGAAAACGGAAAGATTATAGCAAATAACGTAACCTGGCTGAACATCGCTCAAAAAATCAACCTGCCGCCCCAGCAAAGGCGTGTGGGCTTTGTTTTCCAGGATTATGCCTTGTTCCCCAATATGACGGTTTTACAGCACCTGGAATATGCCACTAATGACAGCGCCTGGATAAACCGGCTGCTCAAAACAGGTAAGCTGGAAACTTTCAAAACGCATAAACCGGAATACCTCTCCGGCGGGCAGCAGCAGCGACTGGCTATTTTGCGCGCGCTCGCCATTAAGCCAAAATTGTTGCTGATGGATGAGCCGTTTTCGGCATTGGACGCCGAAACCAAATTTGCATTGATTGGGGATTTAAAAGAGGTTTTTACAGAGCTGCAGGCAACGGTATTGATAGTAACCCATAACCCGCAGGAGCTGGACGGGTTGACAAACCTTCAATACATGATAAGTTAATTTAAATAAGCACCAATTCTCACTAATTAAGGTTGAGCCGGGATCAGTGAAAATTCGCCCTGATCCGTGAAATTAGTGTCATTAATTTAGGGGTATTAGTTTCTGTTTAGCTCATCCTCTATCCTGTGCTGTAGTTCCTGCTTAAAGCTTTCATCAAGCTTTGCGCCCGTGCGGGATGAATCGTGAAAAAGCTGCCGGACCATCTGGTTAATTACCGCGCTTTGCTTTTTATATATTCTGCAAAATGAGCAGCCGAATAAATGCAGGCGCAGTTCAAATGCCTCTTTAAGGGTAAGGTTAGCCATCTCCTTTTTTTCTATCAGCTGCGTTGCTTTTTTACAGTTATATATAACTCTTTTTAAGTAGCTCATAGCCTTAATGTTTAAATCCAGTTTCGTTGTAAACACGCCCGCAGGTTAACTTTTGCGCGATGGATGATCACCCAAAAGTTCGACGGGTTTATTTTAAGTTCCGTGCAGATTGTTTCGGTGGGTTCTTCATCAATATGTTTCATTACAAATACCGACATCCAAAGTGTGGGCAATTTTTGCAGACATCGCTTTAAAATCAGTTCAAATTCTTTGCTCACCAGGTTGTCTTTGTCTAGTTCGCCAACCTCTTTTGGGCCATATTTATCCATCCAATGCCCGTTATCAGGGTCAAAAAAATCATTTTGCTCATGCTCTTCAACCTCCCGCACTTCCACAGCTTTTAGCCCCGATGATTTTTTGCGATACACATCTACAATTTTATTTTTCAGGATAGCCGTTAGCCAGGTGCGCTCAGAGCTTTTGCCCTCAAAAGCAGAGACACGCTGTAAAGCCGCCAGGAAGGTTTCCTGCACCAGGTCCCTGGCATGCTCCTCGTCGTTTAAACGTACAATGGCAAAACCATATAAATAATCGGCATGCGCCGCAACCCATTGATGAGGGTTTAGTTGATGATTCATATAAATACTAATTGACACGAATTAATTCGAATTTAACGAATTGATTTGCATGACCAGTAACCTTTGTCGTTAGTCGTAAAGTTCTTCAAATCCTTACAGAAAAAATTATAGAACACGAATTGGCACGAATTAATTCGAATTTCACAAATTATGTCGGCATAATCATCCAAAAAAGAATTCGCGGTAATTCGCTCCATTCGTGAAATTCGTGTCTACTCTATTCGTGTCTTTTTCATTCAAGTTTATACAAGTTGGTACATCCGGCATTATAAAAATAAAAAAATCAAACTTTGTTGTAAGGATTAAAAATCACATCCGACTAATGCATAAAACCGTAATTAAAATCATATCATGAAATCAGTAAAAATATTCGGCCTTGTTGCTGTGTTAGCAGTTGCCGTTACGCTTAGCGCTTTTATTAATGTGCGGTTAACCGAACGCACATCTGTTGAAACCCGCGGCTTTGCGCTGGTAGAACTTTATACATCAGAGGGTTGCTCAAGCTGTCCGCCTGCTGATGCTTTGGTAGCAAAAATTGAAAAAGAAAGTGCTGATAAGCCGGTTTATATACTGGCTTATCATGTTGACTACTGGAACCATCTGGGTTGGAAAGACCAATTCAGCAGCGCCGACTATTCAAAAAGGCAGAAAGACTATGCGCACTATTTAAAAACAGACGGCATTTACACCCCGCAAATTGTGGTAAATGGCAGAACTGAGTTTGTAGGATCGGAAGAAGGAAAACTTCGTAATGCCATCAGCACAAATCTTCAAAGTGCATCATCAACCAAAATAAGTCTTGAAGCTACCGATATCAACCCAAAACAAGCTACGCTGAAATACAATATTAATAATGCTGATAAAAATGCCATTTTACAGGTTGCGATAGTTGAAAAGGCCGCCACTTCAAAAGTAGCTGCAGGCGAAAACAGCGGGCGCACATTAGCGCACGTTCAAATTGTGCGCAAGCTGCAGCAGGTTAATTTGCATGGCGATACAGGTTCCGTTGATGTGGCCCTTCCGGATGGTTTTAACGGCAAAACCTGGGAGGTTATCGGCTTTGTGCAAAACAAATCAAACGGAGCAGTTACCGGCGCGGCAAGGGCGTCCTTTTTGAATGACGGGAATTCATCGGCAGCCTTAAAAAGTAAATAGTTTCATAATTTTTTTAGGTAGATTTATATTATCTATCCAACATCATGAAAACCATCAAAGAAAAACACTCGCTGGCTATGCGCTGGTGCCATTGGGTAAACTTTCCCATACTGGCCATCATGATTTGGAGCGGGATGCTGATTTATTGGGCTAACGACGAGTATTCCATCACGTTATTCGGCCATACATTTTTCAAGTTTTTTCCGAACGGCTTTAATAAGGCTTTAAATATTCCTTTCCGCCTGGCGGAGGGTATGTCGTGGCATTTTCTTTTCATGTGGTTTTTTACCATAAACGGGGTGCTTTATATTTTGTACACCATAATTTCCGGCGACTGGCGCGAGCTTGTGCCAAAGAAAAATTCGTTTAAAGAGGCCTGGCAGGTGCTGCTGCACGACCTGCATATCCGCAAAATGGCGCCTCCGCAAAAAAAATATAATGCAGCCCAGCGTATTGCCTATACCGCTATAATTATAATGGGCATAGGATCAGTTATTACGGGGCTGGCTGTTTACAAGCCAGTTCAGTTTTATTATTTAACGTGGATTTGCGGAGGTTACCATTTCGCCCGGATACTGCATTTTGCCTTAACACTTGGCTACGTGTTGTTTTTTGTGATACACATAGTACAGGTAATATTGGCAGGCTGGAATAACTTCCGTTCGGTTATTTCGGGTTTCGAGGTGATTGATAGCGAACGTAAGCCTGTTGTCCAAAAAATAAAGAAATGATGAATACCCCTGCGAAAAAGAAAAAAGTAAAGAAAGCGCCCACTATCGAGCAGCAGATAAGCAGGCGAAATTTCATTTCGTTTGCAACTTTTACCGTGCTGGCGGGTGGGGCTTATGAGGCTTGGCGCTGGCTTTCCAAATCGCCCCTTGAGCCTGCCGGTGGTATAACCTCCGGCGCACGTAAACCATTGCGAAAGGCGCTTAACAAAACCGAATTATTTTTCAGGCGGGTATTCAGCGATAATCATTTGGTTAAAACTTACCCAAAATCTATGGCGGCTAAAAACGTGAGGGTTAATAGCGACATCGGCGTTGAGGCCAAAAAGAAATTCGACCCCGCAGCCTGGAAATTGCAGGTACAAAAAAAGAGCGGCGAAGTTTTGCAGGTAACGTTGGAGGAAATAACGGCCCTGCCCAAAACCGAGATAATTTATGATTTTAAATGCGTTGAAGGCTGGGACCAGATATCGCATTGGGGCGGTG
>JAZJZL010000193.1:390-7838 GCA_040389845.1 Bacteroidota bacterium | reverse complement strand
GATCGCCATTTAAGTGGAAGCTGTTTATCGAACAAAAAGCTTTTGCGAATATGTCTAAATCTTTCACCGCCCCTTCCCCATCCTTTGCACGGGCTTTCATACTGGCTAACCAGGAATACGAATAGCCGCACCAATAAGCCGGGCCAATACTATCCAATAAATGAATTGTATTTTTTATAACCGACTGTGATTTAGCGCCGTCTTCCCATTTTATTAAACCCAACGGATAGATGGCCAGCGCATTTGAGAAATGCCGGTGCGATTGGTTATAAGCCATCGTCGGCGCAAACATCAGCTCGTTATTTTTAGTGAGTGCGAAATCGTTGAACTGGTTATAAATCTTATTCCAGTGATTGGCTTCTTCCGTCAGGCCAAGGTTTCCGGCCAACTCAGCAGCAGCATGAAAAGTAAATTTCATAAGGGACAAGTCGTAATTCGTATTATCCGGGAACCAGGCACTGATATCGTTATCGTTAATCTCAGGGCTTGAACTCATTGGTAGTTTTCTTTTCCCGGCATCGTCTATAACAGTAAGATTTTCGAGAAACGTAGCTGCGCCTTTTATCCATGGATACGCCCTGTTTTTAAGAAATTCTTTATCCATGCTATATCGCCATTGCAGGTAATAATGTTGCCCAAGCCATGATGATACCGTTGGCGATAATGAATATTGTATCCATCCGCCCATTTCGGTACCATGTAACGTGGTTACGCCTGGCACAGCGAGTCCAGGCTTATTGAAATACATTTTGGTGTACCGTTTATAATTTGCCTTGTTGGCATCAAGGTTATCAAGATAGCCGATGCCCTCTTCGAGGTGGTTGCCGCTGTATGAAGGCCAATAGCTCAATTGTGTGTTCAAGTCATGGTGATAATCGCCTTTCCAGGGCGGTATGCGGCCATTGTCGGCGGTCCAAACGGCTTGTAGTGAAATTGGCGGCGCACCTTTGCGGGCCACAGCGCCAAATTTATATTGCTCCAAATACCATTGTTTTTCAATGCGGCTATCAGGCACGTGCAGCGATGATTTGCTCCAGAAATTCCTCCACCATAATTTGTGTGAAAGGTAGTCGCCTTCGAAACTTCGCTGCACTGCGGCAGACGTAATCGTATTTGCCGCAGGCTTTGCTACACTATTGCTTTGGTGCGAAGAAATGCTCCAAACGCCTTCTATGATATTGCCTGTTTTCCGCCAGCGTACATTTACCTCGTAGCTGAATCCACCCCATCCCTCCTGCCTGTAAGTTATGTTGTTTCCAGCCCGTGTTATCGTACCCTGTTTATAGCCGAGCTTTGATAAATCATCGCCCACAAGTGAGTTTACCTCGCCCTTTGTTGGCGGCGCCTGGTATAGCGGCGGTATTAATTCGGGCACGAAATCTTTAGGTGCATTTTCGAATTTGAACCATCCAAAAGGTTTAGTTGCGTGTATATAAGTTTTTAATAATGTGCCGCTTATCCATTTTACTTCACATACTGCGGTATTGATATCCAGGTGCACAGATTGAACCTTTCCCCATCCTTTGGTATCAAACTCCATCCCTGCTCCGGGGATTTTGGAGGGTGCTGGTTCAGCATCATAAGGATCATCGAAATACTTTTGAACCTCGCTGTAAGTTGTTTTCTTTTGAACCTGCTGGTAAACCCATTGATAGCTGAACTCTTTCCGGTGCAAACCTTTCATCGGGCGCTCATCCCAAAGGTCGGCCCGGTCAAGAGAGAAACGAAGACGGTTTTGTTTTTGCCAGATAAGCGCGCCGATAGTGCCATTACCCAGCGGTATAGCCTCATCCCACTGGGTCGCCAAAGTGTCGAATTGCAAATCATGAGACTGTGATTGCGCAAAGCCAGTCAAGCTTTCTGACACTAAAATCAGCAGAAATATAAATTGAATAAACTTTCGCATCAAACTGTAAATCTTTTAGTTATAGTATTAAATCAATTGTTCTTAATCGGTGAAATCATTCTCGAATCGGTGAAATCACAAAACAATAATCGGTGAAATCACAAAATTAAAAATACAGCTCATCAGCCACCCTAAACGTATTGCAATGCGCTTCAACAATATCCTTTATATCCGGCGAATATCCGCCGCCCATGCTTACCTGTACCGGAATTTTATGAGCAAGGCATTGTTCAAATACAAATCGGTCGCGGTTTTTGCAGCCGTTTTTGGTGAGCGCCATTTTACCGAGTTTATCAGAAGCCAACACGTCAACCCCGGCAAGATAAAATATAAAATCGGTTTTTTGCTGACCGATCAAGCGCGGCAAAGTATCTTTAAGTAAAGCCAGGTATTCTTCATCACCGGTGCCGTCAGGCAAGGATAAATCCAAATCAGATTTCTCTTTTCTGAAAGGGAAGTTATTAGCGCCGTGTATAGAGAAAGTAAATACAGCCGGGTTATTTTCGAATATTTGGGCCGTGCCATTGCCCTGGTGCACATCTAAATCGATTATTAAAATAGAAGAAGCTAAATTTTTATTTAACAGGTAGTTAGCGGCAATAGCCTGGTCGTTTAATAAACAAAAACCTTCCCCCCAATTGGTACCGGCATGATGTGTTCCACCGGCTACGTTAAAGGCTACGCCAAACTCTTTTGCATAATGACAACCATCGATACTCCCCCTTGCAATACGTATTTCACGCTCTACCAATTTTGCTGATAATGGAAAGCCTGTGCGCCGCTGCTCTTTTGCAGGAAGCGTCAAATCGCGAAGCTGATGCCAGTAATTCTCCTCATGAGTCAGCAGGATAATTTCCTCCTCCAACATTTCGGGCGAAAACAAGTTTTCAGATTTTATTAATCCCTCATGTAATAGTTGCTCCGGTATCAGCTCATACTTCAGCATCGGGAAACGATGCCCTTCGGGCAAAGGGTGAGCGTAGATAGGATCGTGAGCGATTTTGAGGTTTGTCATTATTAGAGATTAGAGGTTAGTTAATCAGAGATTAGTCGTGTCGGCTTTTTCCTAATCTCTGGTCTCTAATCTCTAATCACCGCTTTCGCCAATATCTGCCCAAACTCGTAAACCTGTGTAAAACTGTTGTACAACGGCACCGGACTGATACGGATTACATTCGGCTCGCGCCAGTCGCCGATAACGCCGTTTTCGGTCAGGTAATTAAAAGTTGATTTAGCGTTTTGCTTGCAGACAATGGAAAGCTGGCAGCCACGGGCTTGTTTATCTTTTGGGGTGATTATTTTGAAAAGATCGCCGCCGCTGATTGCGTTGACCTCACCGATGACGAACTCCAAATAAGCCGTTAGCTCCTCGCTTTTTCTTCGAAGCGGCTCCATGCCGCCTGCGTCCTCAAAAATGTCCAGGGCGGCCTTATGTAAAGCAAGGAGCATAATCGGACTGGTGCTTACCTGCCAGCCCGCAGCGCCGTTGTCGGCTTCGAAGTCGTGGGGCATTAGAAAGCGCCTGTCTTCGCGGTGGCCCCACCACCCGGCAAAACGGTGCAAACTCTCGTCGTTAAAGTGTTTTTCGTTTACAAAAATACCGCTGATGCCGCCCGGCCCGGAGTTCATGTATTTGTACGAACACCAGCATGCAAAGTCAACATCCCAGTCATGCAGCTTCAGTACCACGTTGCCGGCAGCATGTGCCAAATCAAAACCTGCATAGGCACCTGCAGCGTGCGTTGCTTTAGTGATAGCTTCCATGTCGAAGCACTGTCCCGTGTAATAGTTGATGCCGCCGAAAAGTACCAGCGCCAATTCATCTTTGTTTTCTTCGATGGTTTTCAGGATATCTTCCGTACGCAAAATCTCATCGCCGGTGCGCGGAAAAATCTCGATAATGGCTTCTTCTGGGTCATATCCGTGAAACTTCGCCTGGCTGGCTAATGCGTATTGGTCGGATGGAAAAGCGCCACCCTCCATTATAATTTTAAAACGTTTTTGTGTTGGTTTATAGAAACTTACAAGCAGTAAGTGAAGATTAACTGTGAGTGAATTCATTACCGTTACTTCCTCGGTCTTAGCACCTACGATGCCCGAGAGGGTATGCGTAAGCTTTTTATGAAAACCGAGCCATGGATCGTTGCCTGTAAAAAAGCCTTCGATTGCAAGGTCCTTCCAGTTGTCAAATCGTTGGTTTACATAGTCGCGGGCAGTTACCGGTTGCAGACCGAGGGAATTGCCGCAGAAATATATTACATCTTTCCCATGATGTTTTGGAACCAAAAATTTCGATTGAAAATCCTTCAGCGTATCCTGCTCGTCCAATTGAGCCGCGAATGCCAATGTGTTCTGGTAGTTCATGCAACAAATATTGGAAATATATTTGAGAGGTGTCACAAGCTACGAATTCTACAGACGATGAATGAATACAGCACCAACAGTAATGCGGATAAACTTAGTCCATAGCGACGCCTGTCTACGCCCTAAAATTACCGAAAAACAATTTTGTAGATGGGTAAACAGCCTTTTGCCCATAACGAAAATGACCCTCAAAACGGGCATAACGCGTTTTGCCCGTAACAAAAAATAGACTAAAAACGGGCTAAACCCGTTTTGCGCATCTACAAAAACACCCTCAAAACGGGCTAAAACCATTATGCCCATTCGGTACATAAACCGCGTCTTAGATATCAACAGCAAGGAAAATATGCTTATTTTTCTTCTATTTCCCGCATTTCAATAGGTAAAAATATCGTCAAAGAACTTTCCGGACTAAGGCAGCTACCGAAATTTGATGGAGTTCGCAACACAAGACCAAACCTTACAAGATAGTCAATTTAACTGTCATAAACGATGACACCATTTTGTCAGTATCGATTTATCCTATTTATTAGGTTTGCTCACATATGGGTCACCTTTCAGATAAAACCGGTACGGTAACAGTGCATCTTCACCTGCATAATCCACACCAACACGGGGTACAACTGCAACTTCTTCATCGGGAAACGATAGGCCGCGGTCTTCAATCCAGATGGTATCGCCGGTCAAGTCAAAAGCATTGATAGCACGCGATATCCCCAGGGCTTTGGCTACAGAGCCCGGCCCCATAGTGATGGTTGGTTTAACTACCGGCATATTGCGGCGCACCTGCATAGCTTCCAGGCCATCCGTTGGGTTTACCGCCCGCACCAGGATGGCATGGGGAATGCCTTCATCGGCCACTACAATATTAAACATCTCGTGGATACCGTAGCACAGGTACACGTAAGCCACTCCACCCTGCATAAACATAGTTTTGGTGCGGGGTGTCAGCCTGTTTCCGTAGGCATGAGATGCTCTGTCGATAGCACCGTTATAAGCTTCTGTTTCAACAATATATCCACCTGTGATTACACCGCAGATACGGGTAAATAAATACTTGCCGATGAGGTCCCGACTCAGTCTTACGACGTCTTCGCTCGTGTAATATGCCGCCGGTAATTTCATTGTGCAAGGATGTCTTTTAAGACTGCGTTAATTTCCGCTGCTCTGTCAAAAATCATTATATGTGTACCTCCTTTAACGATGACAGGGTTGCCGATGCGGCGATAATCAAAAACCTTGTCTTTATCGCCGGTGATGATGGTAACATTTGAGGGAATAGTTTTATTATCCCAATGCAGCAGGGCGTACATAGCCCACTTCATAAATTTTGGTGAAGAGTTTTCGAGCATATCGATAAACAGCTGGTTATCGGCTTCGCTCATTTTGCCGAACATAAACCTGATGCCGAATCCCATCGATGTTATTAATTTCCCGGGAATGATTTTATAAACCGGCAGCGCGCGGAAGAAAGAAAAATAGGCCGGCGCTTCGTCGATGGTCTTGATGCTGGAAATAAGGATTACTTTTTTCACCGGCAATATTTTAGCAATCTCGATGGCTACCATTCCGCCTAAAGAATTGCCAATCACGATGGATAGTGGCGCTATATTATATTGTAAAATAAGCTTTTGCGCATACGATTTTAAAGTATCAGTTTTATCCGGCTCAATCCAGTCAATCTTAATTAACTCATAATCCTCAATAACGATATTGTTATAAATCTGGCTGTCAGCGCCCAAGCCCGGTATCAGGTAGGCCTTACTCATTTAAAGCTGATGAGTTCAATTATTTGCTGCAGGTATTTGGCATCGGCCTCGTCAAATTGGTCAAGCTCAGCGGCGTCAACATCAAGCACGCCCACTACTTTTCCGTTGTTAAATAGCGGCAGCACTATCTCGGATTTGGAAAGCGAACTACAGGCTATATGACCCGGAAATGCATCAACATCCGGAACAATCAAGGTTTTTTCCTGCTGCCATGCCGCACCGCAAACGCCCCTGCCGAGGCCGATTCGGGTACAAGCTACCGGCCCCTGGAACGGGCCTAATACCAGTTCGTTATCCTTTACCAGGTAAAAACCTACCCAAAACCATTTAAATTGCTCTTTTAAAGCAGCACATACGTTTGCCAGGTTGGCAATTAAGTCCGGCTCACCCGTCAGCAGGGCTTCTATTTGAGGAATAAGCGATTGATATTGCTCGGCCTTATCGGTTGAGCTTACGATATTTAAATCTTCTGCCATAGTGCAAAATATTTTATACTTTGGTGCAAAAGTACGCCAATGTCAACTATACTTAAACAACGAAATTTCGTATTAACTCAAATATTTGAAATTACTGACAATTCGTTAATCGTTCGCAGCAAGACGCCTACAGGTTTTTCTGAGGCACAATTCAGATTTGAAGATATAACCAAACAAACTTACCGTGTAAAAAAAGCCAAAACAATGTCTATTATTGGATTTTGCTGTAGCTTTTTTATAACTATCGTGTTATATTTTAGCTGGATTGATAATAGTAAGGAAATGCCACTTGCGATGGTGGCGGGCGCGGGGTGTGTAACGATAATTTGTGCTTTGGGAGCTTTTTTTATACGCGAAAACTATATTCAATTATTCCTGGTTAATGGCTCGTTCCTTAAGTTTTTCGCCACATCACCAAATTCAAAAGAGGTAGATGAGTTCATGGAAATTTTCTTTGAACAACAAAAAAAGTATTTACTGGGCAGATACGCCCGTGCTGATGAATATTTAAACCCAGAACAATTATCAGCCGGGTTACAATGGCTGTGGAACAGAAACTTTATAGAAGATGAAGAATTGAATGAATTAAGATTAAAGATTCTTCCTAAGCCGTCGCCGTCGTCGCCTATGGGTTTTCAGTTTAATCAGTCGCCGAACTAGAATTAGACAACAGTCTAATTTATTAAAAAATTTATCTAATCATCATTTTATGAGAATCATTGCTGAACTTCCCCATCCTGATTTCAAAATATCCATCCTGAATATGAACCGCAAGTTTATAGTAAAGATAGAGCAGGGGGCATTTGAACAAACCTATAAAGTCGCCGAAGCTGACCTGATGGATGGCGTAAACAGCGTTTTTGAATTGCTTGACGAATCATTTTTGAAAACAGTTTCAGCACGTTTCGAAGAAATGCGTGGGGACTTCGGCCA
>JAZJZL010000193.1:0-367 GCA_040389845.1 Bacteroidota bacterium | reverse complement strand
TTATATGTTTGTATTCTTTTAAACAAAATAAAATTTGGCAAAATCGACATGAAATAAGATTGGCGTATTGTAGCATTTCAATTCAGACCAAGCTAATTTATACGTAAAATACTGATTTTAAATAGGTTATTTAATATTTAAAAGCAAAGCCAAATAAAATTTGGGAGGCTATTTTTGCCAAATAAGTGAGAACTCAGGCCGAAACCAGGTCTTGATACCAAAATCCGTAAAGCTTATTGTTGCTTGCGGGATCGTTGTTATTGTTATCCGTTTTGGGCGCAGTGTATGTTTTAAACACCTTCTCTCCCAGCCTGTATTTTATTTCGCTTTTAAAGATGGGGCCCTTAAAAGCAAAGGTGTGAAACTC
>JAZJZL010000192.1:0-5751 GCA_040389845.1 Bacteroidota bacterium | reverse complement strand
TTTTCAAAATATATACCGGATTTCCCGTATCCTGATATAACTGTATATGAGCTGCTTGCGAATACTTCGGGCGTTCCGGATGTTGGTGACATATTTGTGCCCCTTTGGAAACCGCATCACGATACTGTTTTCTATTTAAAAGACATCATCCCTGCGCTTAGATCGCAAAAATTGCAACCAGGTTTTACGCCCGGCGAAAACTGGGATTATTCCAATACCAATTATGCTTTACTGGCATTATTGGTAGAAAAAGTAAGCGGCGAAAGTTATGGGGCTTATTTATCCAAACATGTGTTTATACCCGCAGGTATGAAAACTACTTTTCAAAAAACATCCGGCACGAATCCCTACACACGCTTAAATGTAGCTTGTAATTATGCCTGGCCGTCTTTATCTGCAATGGCGTCCGCACGCGTAGATTCATTTGCGACCAATGACTTTAAAGTGCATTATCGTGCCTGGCCGTCAGAAGGAGACGCGAATATCTACACATCAGTATCCGATTTGAGCAGATTTGACCAGGCACTTTTTGCAGGCCGCTTACTAAGCCCCCAAAAATTGAAATTACTTTTTAGCCCGACCGTCCGGAATAATGGAAGAAAGACCATATTGAACGGCGTAGCGTCTGACATTGGAACGATCGGTGATTTCTACTGGGGCTTCGGCAATCGAATCAGCCTTGATACTACGATGGGCAAAATCGTATGGGAAAGCGGCGGTTTGCCAGGCTGCTCAGCCAATATTATGCAAAACCTAACCAAACATCAATTAGTGATCTGGCTGAATAATAAAGAAAGCAATGCCGCAATGGATAATATGTTTGTCGCCCTGGCACTGCTTAATGGCAAGGAGGCGATAGTAAAAAAAGCGAAAAAACAGGCTGCCCCGATATTCGCGCGTTCATTGATTGGGTTTGGCGAGGATCAGGCGTTTGCCCGGATGGTCACCATGGCCGCCGACACGGGAAATTACACCGTTGCAGAAAATGATCTGAATGATTTAGCTTATGAATTTTATAACAGCCCAAGGAGCGAACTTGCACTACAAACGCTTCGTGCCGCAGTAGCGATATTTCCTGGCAGTGACAATTTGTTTAATAGCTACGGCGAGCTATTAGCTAAATCCGGCAAAAAAGAAGCAGCTGTTATGATGTACGAAAAATCACTTTTGCTTAACCCTAAAAATGAAGATTCAAAGAAAGCTATAGCAAACCTTTTAAGGAAATAGCCCGCGGGGGATAGGTAGGAAGACTTACGAAGTTTTTAAAACTTCGTAAGTCTGGGGTTATCTGACGCAAAAAATGCTCGCAGTTTCCTGTGGGCATTTTTTATCATAGAATGAGATGCTTAATTTTTTGGCACTTCATCACCCTTACCGATCAGCGTCATAAACTGATCTAGCTTAGGTGTGATGATAATTTGGGTACGCCTGTTTTGCGATTTACCCGAAGCACTGCTATTATCGGCTATCGGGTTAAATTCCCCACGTCCTGAAGCACTCATACGTTTCGGGTCTACGTTATAGGTGTTTTGCAACGCCTGTACAACAGAGGATGCCCGCAGTCCGCTCAAATCCCAGTTATTACGGATGTTGGTTTGTTTAATAGGCACATTATCCGTATTGCCCTCAACAACCACGTCGTAGGTCGAGTAGTCGTTTATTATTTTAGCAACCTTAGCGAGCACCTGGTTTGCCTGTGGTAAAATTTCATAACTGCCCGATTTGTACAGCATGTTATCAGCCAGTGATACATAAACCACGCCTTTAAGCACCTTTATGTCCACACCCTGTGCCTCAGCCGGGCTAAGGGAACGCGTCAGGTTATTGGTAAGTACCAGGTTAAGCGAGTCGCTTTTGCTTTTCAATTCAACCAAATGGCGGATGTATTGGCTAGACGCTGTAATCTGGTCGGCCAGTTTGGCGATGTTTACATTCCCCTGGTTATTACCGGCCAAACATTTGTTCAGTGCATCCTGCAGGGAAGCCTGGGTTGCTTTGGCGGCTGCAATTTGCTCTTCAAGGCTGGTTACTCTTGCTCGTGAGCCCGAAAGCTCCTGCTGGGAAACCTGCCAGCTTTGTTTTATTTTGGCGTTGCTATCCAGCGATTTATTATAATTTGCTTGCAGCTCGGCATATTTTTTATTGCTTACGCAACTACTTTGGGCTAAAACGGCTGCCAGAAGTATTAAAGGCAGCAAAAACTTGATTTTCATAGTATGTAGATTTATTGTTTTTGAAAAGATTATAACCCGTTTATAATCAACACCCTATTAACAATGCATTTTTGCTATGGTTTTAAAATTTTCGGTAACCGGTATTCAATAAGATTTTTAGAACGCGGTTTCATCGTTGCTAAACCGCGCGGAAATCGCTAAGTACCAGGCGCAAAAATGCCGCGGAAAGGGCAAAAAAGCAGATATTATTAAACTATTCTTAATGTTGCAGTAACACTAAAACTGTAGCATCGTAAGGCCTTAAATTTTTTTGTAACATATAAGCGCCCGGCCCAATTTTTTGGCCGTTCCTTCTTAATAAAAGCGTAAATTTGCGCATAATTTACAGGTGCATGGATAGCCTTCACAATAAAGATATCGGAACCAAGCAAAAGGCGCTCGCTATCAATCTCGACCCCGAGATTTATGGTTCGTTTGCCGAAATCGGCGCCGGACAGGATGTTGCAGCTAATTTTTTTAAAGCCGGAGGTTCGTCAGGCACCATCGCTAAAACCATGTCGGCTTATGATATGGTGTTCTCCGATGCCATCTATGGCACCCAAACAGGTCGTCGCTACGTAAGCGAGCAGCGCCTTATAGCCATGCTGGACCACGAATACGGCTTGCTGATTGAGCGCCTGGACAAGCAGCGTGGCGCCAATACCACTTTCTTCGCATTTTCTGATACCTGCGCTACCATCAATTACCAGAAAACCAACGAGGGCCACGGCTGGATGGGCGTTCGCTTCCAGTTGGAGCCAAACGGCGAGTTTAACGATGTGGTACTGCACGTAAAGCTGGTAGATAAGGACAACAACCTGCAGCAGCAGGCGGTAGGCATTTTGGGTGTGAATTTGATTTACGGTTGTTTTTATTACCATGAGTATCCCTCTGTGCTTTTGCTGTCGTTGATGGATAACCTGTCGACCGACTCGGTGCAGATAGATATGATACGTTTTGAGGGGCCGAACTTTAAAAAGGTGGATAACCGGCTAATGAGTCTTCACCTGGTAAAATATGGCTTCTCGGATGCAGCAGTGTTTGGGCCGGATGGTGAAAATATGCAGCCTTCTGAAGCATTGTATAAAAAGCATGTGATGGTGGTGCGTGGGCGGTTCCGTCCGCTTATCAACGTTCATATTGATATGCTGGATACCGGTGTAAAGCAGTTTTTGCAGGAGCCGGATGTTGAAGCGGATAAGGTGATGGTGGTGACCGAACTTACACTACAGGCTTTGAAGGAACGTGATGCCGGCGAAGGCGCCGAAATAGACGAAAAGGATTTCCTGGAGCGAGTGGATATCCTTTGCTCGCTTGGCAAAACTGTAATGATATCCAATTTTCATGAATATTATAAGCTGGTAGCCTATATCTCCAAAATTACAAAACTGAAATTGGGTGTTGTTTTGGGTTACCCGAACCTTGAATATATATTTTCTGAAGAGCATTACCAGGACCTGCCGGGCGGCATCCTTGAATCTTTCGCCACACTTTTCAGCCGTAAGGTAAAGTTGTTTATTTACCCAACACTGCGCGACGATATCATTTGGAATTGCCTGCGTTTTCAGCCACCGGCACACCTTATCGACCTGTACCGTTACCTGATTGCCAACAATAAAATTGAGGACGTACGCCATTACAGCGAGAAAAATCTCCATGTACAAACTGACAAGGTACTGCAGCTGATAAAAGAAGGCGTGAACGGCTGGGAAGAATATGTACCCGACGAAGTTGCTGCGATGATAAAGGACCGCTGCCTGTTTGGTTATCACTGCGCGGTTGAAAAGCCTTCTAAAAAGATAGATATCGCAGAAGATAATTCTGACGTAAAGCTGGAAAAGGCATAATCCGGGGCGTATTTGTAACTACTATTATTTAATCAAAAAACCAAGAATAATCTGTGCATACCATCGCGCCAGGTAATCATTGGGGTGGTTCACGTTATTGCCGGTCATGTCCTGGTATATTTTGTGTTTTAATAGTTCGGCGTGTACACCGGTCATATCTGCTACGACAATTCCTTTTTTTGCTAATTTATCCAGTTCAGCCTTGTATGATGATTGAATGCCGCTTTGAACAGCATCCGGATTGGGCAGCATCGGCGCTATCAAAATGAATTCAGCGTCAGTTTTTTGAGCCGTAACTGCTTTAATAATTTCATCAATATTAGCCCTGAACTTATCGACCGGGATGTTAGCCGAGCCATCATTCATGCCAAAACCGATAATAACCAAATCCGGCTTTTCAGGTATTACTTTGGTTGATACTTGTTCCACTCCCCAACTGGCCAGCTTACCCGCTATCGCCTGGTTACTAAACGTAATTTGCGGCCCATATTGTTGGCGCAGGTTATAAATTATCAGTTCCGGCCAGGTTGGCATATAGGGTGCGGTATTCATCAGGTTGCTGGTATTGTAACCAGCTTCAATACTGTTGCCATAAAATACTACTTTCAGGCTCTCCCTGTTGTTTAGCTTCGCGATAGTGTTTGGAAGACTATTGTTTGCGAAAGAGGGGATGGGCCCTTGCCATTTTTCTTCTTTGGCCTTGACATAAGTTACAGCTATCTGCAATCCGCTAAAAAAAGGCTTTTCAGTAAACAGCACGTAAGTTCCCTTCACCTTGCCATCCATCGAAAAACCTGGTTTATAAGTTTTGAAAAACAGGTCTTCTTTCTTTATGAATGGAATGGTTGATTGCGGCCCAATTACCAACCGTCCATCTTTAAAATCCCAATCCTCCCCGCGAACGAACTCCTTAGTAAAGTTTGCCGCCTTAACGGATAGTATGTCTTTTGTTTTAAACAAAAGCTTCCCGGTCAGCAAATCGTTTTCTTTAATAACCTGCACAGTTTCATCAACTATCGTATCGGTCTTCCAGAAAGGCTTGTTATATTTTTTTAGGTCGATGTATTTTTGCCAGCGCGATGAAATGGTACCACTGCTTTGTGCTTTAACCGCTTCGTGGCCGAATGCGCAGATAAGACCACAAACAACGACTATTCTATAAATCCGGGTAGCAGCTGTCATTTAATATATCGTTATTTAAACTTATGCCTTTTTTATTCGTGCCAATCGAAGAATTTTACTAAGCTAAATACGGGAACCAGTAAAACCATCATGAACTGTCTGTAATAACGGACTCAGATGACCATCGTAAAAAAAGCGTGCTGTGAGGACACAGCACGCGGGTGGAAGTGGGAAAACTTACGAAGTTTTTAAAACTTCGTAAGTTTCTAAATATCAAGCTTATTTAGCTGGCGCTAATGTTGCTGTTACCTTGCCGCAAGTAGGCATCTGACTACCAAAATACGGGTTTTTTATCTGCTGACTTTCGCTTAACCAATATGCCTTTTTCATGGGGCAATATTGCTCATAAAGTGTGGCTGTGTTTGATTTTAGGGCCTTCAGCAATTCGTACATATTGTTCGACAGGCTGGCGAAATGTTCCCGCTGATGGTCGACGGTGTTTACCGAGCTGATATGCCTCGCATCGAATAATAATTTGTCACGATACTTTGCAAAAGTTTTTTCCTGGT
>JAZJZL010000191.1:7016-26360 GCA_040389845.1 Bacteroidota bacterium | reverse complement strand
GGTTTCTAATGCGCATCGAAACATCTGCCGGTAAAAATATTTCATAACGGATGTTGCAACCCTCTTTTGGTAATAAATTTTCTCTTCCGGCAGTATCGGTTACCCCGGATTTCTTTTGCAGCGTCAGGCCGGGCGGCAGGGGCTTTATTTGTTCTTTTATTAGCGACGTTAACGAAATTTGGTTTTCATTTCTCCCGGCATCTATACTCACCCTTTCCAGCAATCGGTTTGCCGCTAATTGTGTTTTTGCGTGTGCCGATAAAGTAACCACAACCATTATTTTTTGCTGATGCCAGGTTTTTACCACCACATCGCCATATTGATTATTTATAACGAGCCGCTCGTTTTTTAAGTCGGTATAGGTTTTAACAATTCGTTTTTTGGCCGTTTGCAAAGGGGGCGCGGCCAATACCCCTGCCGGGTGTATCAGCAGGCAAAGCAGCAGGAGAGAACTATATTTCTTTAACAGTTTTTTCATTATTGCTTTGGTTTGATGGCGGCAAGCCTTTTAATAACTGTAGCTGGTTTTTTAGTATTTTTTCCTGCATTTGCAGGTTTTCAATCATTTCTTCCAATACGCGTTCCTGGTTTATACTGCCTGGTAATTGCCGTTTTAGCTGGTCATAAATCTGGTTTAAATCAGTGATTGATTTTTGCGATTCTTTATACAAATCAGGATCGATACCCTGTAAGCGTTTAATTTGATTTTGCCTTATCTGTATTAACCGGGCATAATAGAATAGCGATTGACGGGTTTCCTGTGCTGTTACGGTAAAACTGTTGCTATTTGTTTTATTTGCCGGTTTTGCTATTTCTTTTTTGGTATGCACTGAATCTGTTTGTTTTGCGGGGCTTTGGTTGATGACGGCTGCATGATTAACAGTTTCTTTGGGCTTTAAAGTAAAGTAACCAATCCCGGCAAATAAAATTACGCTGGCAGCAGCGGCCAGGCCAATGCGTTGCATGCGTACAATCCTTGCCTTTTTTTGATGATGTGCTATTAACTGCCCTTGCAGCCTTTGCCATACTTGCGGCGATGGGGCGCCGTTTTCGACCTTGTCCCGGTTTTTATACAGATATTTTTCAAACCCGTTTTCCATATCATCTATATTTTATCACCGATAATTGTTAATACTTTTTGCTTTCCACGCAGATAACGGCTTCGCGCTGTGGCCGAAGGTATTTCCATTAGGGCTGCAATATCTTCAAAGCTCATTTGCTCAAATATGTGCAGGTTTATAACCGCCCTGTATTTCTCATCCACTGCATTTAACGCCCTGTTAATGGCTTCAATCTTTACGCTAAACTCCAGTTCATCAAAAGTTTCAGCTTCTTCTACGTGCTCAAGGTCGGCAGTCTCTAATTCCAGCCAGCTTTTTTTATGCCGCTGTATAAAATTTATCGATTTATTGATAACTATCCGTTTTAACCATCCTGCAAAGGCTTCTGTGTTTTTTATCCTGTCCAGGCTGGTAAACGCGTCCATAAAGGCATCCTGCAAAATATCTTCCGCATCGCCAGTATTCATAACAATGCGCAGGCAAGTGTGATACATAGCCAGGCTATACCTGTTGTATAACAGCTCATAGCTTTTGATATCACCCTTTTTGCAGCGCGCTATTAATTCCGCTTCGTCCTTGCTCAATGTCCTCTGTGTTCTGGCTGGTCTTTATTGTCAGGTAACGTAAAGCGCAAAATCGTTGCAAAAAAATTAAAAAATAAAAGTTGCAACAGAATCAGCCACCCGGTTACCTCCATATAAACTTACAATTACTGATTCAATTACATGAAGCATTTTATTTTTACCTGCCTGGCGCTGTTCATCTGCGCTGTAGTTTATGCCCAAGCCCCGCGTGCCATAAGCGGCGAAATCATCGATTCAACAAAAATGCCGGTTGCCGGTGTCAGTATAAAGCTGGTGACGGAAAAAGGCGATAGCATTACCACATCCTCAAATATTAAGGGATATTTCTCATTTCAGCAAGTCAACGGCAACAGGCTTACTTTAACTTTTTCATCCATTGGTTACCAGGGATTAATAAAGCACTATGTTTTAGAGGATGAAGGTAAGCCCGCCAACCTGGGCGTAATTTTATTAAAATCACAGGCAAATATGCTCAGCCAAGTGACTATTGTAGGCGTTAACCCTGTCACCATTAAGGAGGATACAGTTGAATACAAGGTGAGTGCCTTCAAAGTAAGAGAGAATGCACCGTTGGAAGATGCTTTGCGAAAAATGCCGGGTGTGGATGTGGACATGAACGGAAATGTAACTGCACAAGGCAAAAAGGTAACCAAAGTGCGCGTTAACGGAAAGGACTTTTTTGGAGGCGATGTACGCACGGCCACGCAAAATCTTCCGGCTGATGTGGTACAAAGTGTCCAGATGATTGATGATTACGGCGACCAGGCGAATCTTACCGGCATAAAGACAGGCGAGCCTGATAAGATTATGAACATTATGATAAAGCAGGATAAAAACCATGGCTATACCGTACAGGCTACAGCCGGCGATGGCGCCGACGTTTTGCCAAATCAACCCGGCGTCAGTAACGATAACCGCTATATCGGCTTAATTAATGCTTTCAGGTTCAACGGCGACCAACAGATTGCGTTGCTTGGGAACCTGAATAACACCAATGCAAATACGTTCTCGTTCGGCGATCCGGCAACTCCGTCTGGCGGCGGTACTGTAATTGAAAGGAAAAAGCTCGCCGCCGATGCCATGCTTTCAGGCGGTGGAAAAGGCGGAGGGGCAGGCAATGGTACTTTTACTAACCAAAGCAGTCAGCAAAACGGGATAACCACCGGGCGCTCGGCCGGCGCCAACTTCCGCGACCAATGGGGCAAAAGCCTTAGCATATATGGCAGCTATAGCTTTAGTGACAATACTGTGTTCACCAAAAGCCTTACCGCCACAAAAAACATTACCACGGGAGAGCCGGTAACAAACACCAACAGCAGCGAACAAACCGACCACAATATTAATCATCGCCTCACCTGGAATATGGAATATAAACCGGACGCTGTTAATTACTTCAAGGTGTCCCCTTCATTTTCATACAGGAGCACGAACACCGGCTACAGTAGCATTTTTAATTCACCGGCAGTGGATTACAGTTCTGTTGCTCCTGCTAATGGCAATACATCGGGCTATGGGTTGGCAGCACTTTATAACCATCGTTTTAGCAGTAAGGGACGAAACTTGAGTATAGACGTTAACCTGGGCAGCAATCCCACCTACCAGTATCAAAATCCGCAATTTACTTTTGCAACAGCGGTCCCCGGCGCTATAACCCAACAGGTAATCACAACGCATAGCCGCACAGACAATATTGCGGCGACACTGTCATACATCGAACCTCTGAGCGAAAACTCCTGGCTGGAAGCGGTTTATGCGTATAATCGCAACTATACAAAAAATAATAAAGAAACCCTGTTGCTTGATTCTGCAAACGGTCGGTTTATTATGGACGATGCTTTAAGTGTGCCTTATAACTATACGTTTATTACCCACAACTTCGGTGTAAACTACCGTTATGTGCAAAAGGGCAAATATAATTTCACGCTGGGTATCGGTGGGCAGCCTTCAGTTTTAGACGGGCGCACTCCGGCATTGGAAACGCATAAAACGGATTGGAACATTGTGCCTGCTGCCCATATGGTATATAATTTCTCAAGAAACAGGTCGCTTAGCCTGAATTATGATGGCGTAAGCAGTCAGCCTGCCTTTAACCAGTTGCAACCGGTAACAGACTTTTCGAACGCTTTATATCCCGTACAGGGCAACCCGGATTTGAAGCCGCAGTTCACCAATAATCTTTCCATACGTTACAATCAAATTAATTTCGATTCAGGCGAGCTGTTGTTCACTAACTTGTCCTATAATCAAGCACATAACCAGGTAATTACAAATACGGTAATTTATCCACGTGTTTATACTCCGGACAGAAGGTTCGATAACGCCTTTCTCACTCAATATTTAAATGCCGATGGTTTTTACACGGCATCAGGTTATATCTCGTATAATAAGCCGTGGGACAAGCGAAAATTTAGCCTGATGTTTAGCGGCAATGTTACTTACATCCACACTTTGGGATACATTACCCGGGTTGATTCTGTAACCTATAATCAAACCAGGCTGAAAAATATTGCCGGTAATTTACAGTTTACACCCGGCCTGCGTTTCAGGGTTGATATTCCTGATAAGGTTGACGCGCAGCTATTCACTAATTATTCCATAAACAAAACCAGCAATTCTATCAACAACGCTTTTACGGCTGCTGCTGCCAATTTAAAAACCTGGAACATCGGCATGAGCGGTAAAAACTATTTTTTAAAGGATTGGACGCTTAGTTATGACTATTCGAAAGCCTTCCATTACGGTTATTCTTCATTAGTGCATATCACCGACCCCAATATTCTGAATATGTACGTTGAGCGCAGGTTTATGAAAGGTAACCGGGCAGCTATTCGCCTGGCGGCGTTTGATTTATTTAACCAGAATACAGGCTTTTTATCTACGACTACAGCAAGCGCAATTACGCAAACCAATACCAATCGTTTAGGGCGATATTATTTGGCGACGTTTACCATGCGGTTACAGAAATTTGCAGGGAAATGAAAAACTAGAGAAGAGATTTGACAACTTTTTAAAAGTTGTCAAATCTAAATCCGGGGCTATTTCGCCTCCCAAACATTATCCTCCTTATTCGAATCCGGGTCATAAATTCCACCCAGCACCAATTTGCTCACCTTGTCTTTCGCAATAAAATTTACCACATAATCCTTATCGCCATTTGCCCAAACTTTTACGCTTTGGTGGATTGCCTGTGTGCTGCCATCGGCATAAGTTACAGTCAGGTCGACAGGTACAGGTTTGCTGCCAACCCGGGTAACAGTTACCGCCCAGGCTTTTTTGTCGTTGGTTACTTTGGATATGCCAAGGTCAGGTACACCATCATCCATAAACCAAGCCTTCCAAAACCAGTTCATATCCACGCCCGCGCCGGCGTTCATGCTATTAAAAAAGTCAAACGGCATGGGGTGTTTACCGTGCCATAGGGTAATGTAATTGTGCAGCGCTTTAGTGAACAGCTCGTCACCCAGCATATCTTTTACATATAAATAGCCCATACCAGGTTTAGGGTAGGTGTCGGTGAACCCGGCATTGCCTGTTAAGTCAGTAGTCAAGGTAATAATCGGCGCATCCGCAGGCTTACCGGCACTTTGGGCATAAGCATCTATGCCGTAGGTATCAGTAATTTGCGGGTCAATCATAGGGCTGATGATCCATTCGCCAATAGTTGCCCAACCTTCATCCATCCAGCCATATTTGGTTTCGTTAACGCCCATGTAAAAAGGGAACATGGTATGGAATATCTCGTGAACTGTTAGCTCAATTCCATCGGTCGACGTTTGGGTGGGGTTGTCATTCACCATCATCGGGTATTCCATCTGGTCCAGGCCATCAAAAACCGTCTCATGGGCGTAGGGGTAAGGCCATTTAGGGAAGTTGTAGCTCATCGCTTCAACTGTTTTGCGGGCATAGTTAATCACCTCAAAATAATCCTTATGGGCGGGGTTAAATACTGCATCCACACGTGTGCGCCTGCCGGTTTTAGGGTCTGCAACCAGGCTGCTTGCCTTCCATATATAGTGATCGCTAATACCAATGGCCATATCGGTAACACTGTCGGCCTCAAACTTCCAGGTGTTGGTGGGGTTATTGGCGGTTATCTTTTCGTTCAGCTCCGCTTCGGTAATTACGTCGACAATCTTGTCGCTCAGTTCAGCTTCGTGTATGCGCCGGGCAATCTTCGGCACATAAACCCGGGCAGCGTTGGTTAGATTACCGGTGCCCCAAACTTTATAATTGCCGGGTACGGTAACGGCCAATTTAAAATGACAAAAATCATTGTAAAACTCCTCGCTGCCGCGGTAATGCAATTGGTTCCAGCCATCAACGTCATCATAAACTGCAATACGGGGAAAGAAATAGGCGATAAAAAACGCGCCCGAATCTACCTGCCCGGTGCGGACATGCGACTTTTGGTTAAGCGTGTATGAATAAGTTACATCAAGGTGTATTTTTTGTTTCGGATAGATAGCCGGCGTTTTCAACGTCATGTTGGTGCCGTCAATCTGCCAGGCTGCTGGCTGCTGTTCTGTTTGGTTTATGGCGAGTTTTTTTATCTGAACGCCATCGGTTAAATCAGCAAGCGACACCGGCATTTTCCGCGCAGCGCCTTTTTGATAAAAGTTTGGATATAGCTTTAACGCCATATCATGCAGTGTATCGGGGCTGTTATTAATATAATCTACCGAAACTGTACCATCAAGCACACGGGTTGAAGGTGTAAAGTTTATAGCGATATTGTAATCAGCAGTATTTTGCCAGTAATTTTTTCCGGGGGCTCCGCTTTCGGTGCGTGTGCCTTTTGCATAAGTGGCCTTTAAATTAGCCGCTATCGGCAGTGTGGTTTGCGCGTAGCTGTAAGCAGCCTGCAACAAAACCGCAGGAATAAGCAGCGTGTAAAATCTGGTCATTTTAATAATGTTGTAATGGTCAGTAACTTATCGGTCCAAAGGTGCAAAATTTTGGCTGATTATTTTATCACCCCGGAAAGGGGATATGGAAGGCATTTTTTCAGTTGTTTTAAGGACGAATAAACGCTCAACTCATTAAGAGCGGGCTGTTTTTAGGCATAATGTGGAAAACCAGGGTTAACACAACTTAACACATTTTGACTTTTGTTTTACATAATTAATTGATGATGAATTATTTATAAAAATAAAGCGTAAAAAGCTGTAAAAATAGTTATTAACATTTTCGGCGCAAAACATAAAATTTGTTGACGTAAGCCAATAGGGAAGATACATACCTGGCATTCGGAATTCCGCATTCTACTTACCATCCTCCCTTAAACCCTTCGGTCAATGCTGCTTTATAATTCTCCAGGTCAAATGAATATAAATAAGGAGCCTTGTGCGCGCCGCCTTTGCGTGGCTTCTCCGAACGTTTTAATATGCCAAAACCCAGCATGCGCCGCTGAAAATTACGGCGGTCGAGTTTTTTATCCAGGATGGTTTCGTAAAGCTTTTGTAGCTCGGGCATGGTAAACTCTTTCGGCATCAGGTTATAGCCTATAGGCTGATAGTTTAGCTGTAGTCTTAAAGTATCAAGGGCCGTTTTAAGAATAAGGGTGTGGTCGAGTCTCAACTCCGGAACCTCGTTCAAATCGCGCCAAACACAATCCGCCGAAAAAATATCAGGTTGCGGAATAGCATCATAAAAATCGACAAGCGCATAATAACCTATCGTTAAAAAACGGTCGGTAAACCAATTCTCGGCACGGGGCAGCATATCCTTATACATCTCAAAGTGTTCTTTTGAGCGTTGCGGGTCGCCAAATACATGAAATTGCTGCAAAAATATATCATCAAGGCCCGTACGTTCCTTTAATATGCGATTGGCTGATAACTCTATCGGTTCATCTTTCAGCACAAAGCCACCCGGCAGGTACCAGCCGGTCTCGTTCTTTATATTCAGCAGCAAAACCTTTAGCATTCCTTCATGGAACCCAAATACCACGCAATCTATAGATATATGCGGCAAATAGGTTGCACGCGCATTGTCGCTATATTCCTTAAGTTCTTTTTCGGTTAACATTTGCGCTATTCTACAAAAATACTTTGATTATTAAAATTATAATATTACTCTTGTGTCAATAATACACTATTGATTGTAGTGTGAACCAATTATACTTTACTTAAGATAAATTTCTGATAAGCAGTGCTGATAATCTTATAGATAAAGCGGCTGGAGTAAGCTGTATTAAATTTTATAATCCGTGATAATGAATAAATATTTTTCGCTAAAAACTGCATTTGCGGGGATAATGCTTTTTGCATCGGCTATGCCGGCGCAACAGGTATCGGCACAATCAAAGGATGGCATTGGTAGTTCAGTAACGCTGGGCATGGAGCCGTTTGTTACCAAATTGATGAGCAAAATGACGGTTGATGAAAAAATCGGTCAGCTTAACCTGGTGGTTACGGGTAATGTTGCTACAGGTACTACCATGAGCAAAGGCATTGAAGACAAGCTGAAACGCGGGGAGATAGGCGGCATATTCGGGACATGGGGCACGGAAAGCATTAAGAAATACCAGGACGCCGCAGTTAAAAATTCGCGCCTGCACATACCTCTAATATTTGGCCTTGATGTTATACACGGCCATGAAACTATTTTCCCGATCCCATTGGGCGTATCTGCTACCTGGGATATGGGCCTTATTGAGCAATCAGCCAGAACTGCTGCCAAAGAAGCAACCGCCGAAGGCTTGAACTGGGTGTTTTCGCCGATGGTTGATATTGCCCGCGACCCGCGATGGGGCCGAATCTCGGAAGGTTCGGGTGAAGACCCGTGGTATGGTTCGCAGGTAGCAAAAGCCATGGTGCGCGGCTACCAGGGAAAAAGCATGACAGATGCTGATGCCGTTATGGCCTGCGTTAAACACTTTGCCTTATATGGCGGTGCAGAAGCTGGCCGCGAATACAATACTGTTGACATGAGCCTGATTAAAATGTACCAGGATTATCTGCCGCCGTACAAGGCTGCAGTTGATGCCGGCGCCGGCAGCTTCATGAGCTCATTTAATACCATAAACGGCATGCCCGCTACAGTTAATAAATGGTTATTAACCGACCTGCTTCGCAAGCAATGGGGCTTTAAAGGTTTTGTGGTATCAGATTATACTGCATTGAACGAAGTTACGAACCACGGTTTAGGTGATTTACAAACAGTATCCGCTTTAGCATTACGTGCAGGTTTGGATATGGATATGGTAGGCGAAGGCTTTTTAACTACCCTGAAAAAATCGCTAAAGGAAGGCAAGATAACCCAGCAGGAAATAGATATGGCCTGCCGCCGCGTGCTGGAAGCAAAATATAAACTGGGCTTATTTAATAACGCATATAAATCTATCAACCCGGACCGCGAGAAACAGGACGTATTTAACGACGAAACCCGAAAGTTTGCCAGGAAGATTGCTGAACATTCATTTGTTCTCCTTAAAAACAGCAACCAAACTCTACCGCTGAAAAAATCAGAGACTATTGCGCTGATTGGGCCTTTGGCGGATAATCATTCAGAAATGCTGGGCACCTGGGTAATTGCAGGTAATCCTAACAAATCGGTAAGCGTTGCCGAAGGGATTAAGAATATAGCAGGTAACGATGTGAAAGTATTATACGCACGTGGCTCGAACATTACCGATGACTCTTTATTAAGCATCCGCGCTTTTGCATTGACTGGTCCCGAAGCAAAAGACAAGCGCTCGCCGCAGGAGATGATTGACGAGGCTGTTGAAACCGCAAAAAAAGCTGATGTGATTGTTGCGGTAGTGGGGGAGTCGGCGAATATGTCCGGCGAATCGTCAAGCCGTGCTGATATCGATATACCTGAAAGCCAGAAAAATTTATTAAAGGCACTATCGGCAAC
Source organism: Bacteroidota bacterium (assembly GCA_040389845.1). Lineage (GTDB taxonomy): Bacteria > Bacteroidota > Bacteroidia > Sphingobacteriales > Sphingobacteriaceae > Mucilaginibacter. The sequence continues at coordinate 16,855 of JAZJZL010000191.1, read as the reverse complement.
CGGTAAGCCTTTGGTTATCGTGTTATTTAACGGTCGCCCGCTTACTTTAACCTGGGAAGATAAACATGCTGCTGCCATTCTTGACGCCTGGGCGCCCGGAACAGAAGCCGGTAATGCTATAGCTGATGTGTTATTTGGCAATTATAATCCGGGCGGTAAAATCACTGCGACCTTTCCGCGCAGCGTTGGGCAGATACCTATATATTATGCACACAAAAATACCGGTCGCCCATTCGATGGCACAGGCGGTGCAAAATTCAAGTCGGATTACCTGGATATTTCAAATGACCCGCTGTATCCGTTCGGCTATGGCTTAAGCTACACTACCTTTAGCTACAGCAGCGTACAGCTGGATAAAACCAACCCGGTTGGCAATACAACTGTTAAAGCTTCGGTAACTGTAACCAATACCGGGAAGTATGCGGGCGAGGAAGTTGTACAATTATATATAGCAGATCCTGTAGCAAGCATCAGCCGGTCGGTAAAGGAATTGAAAAACTTCCGGAAGATATATCTGCAGCCCGGCGAGAGCAAAGTAGTATCATTTGATATAACCACCAACGACCTGAAATTCTACAACGAAAAGTTGGTTTATGATTGGGAACCGGGCCAATTTATTATGCAAATTGGCACCAATTCAAGCACTGTACAATCAGCCTCGTTACAGTGGCTTAAAAAGTAAAAAAAGTTAAAAAATCATTATAAAAAGGGCATTCTGTGTAAGCACAGAGTGCCCTTTTTTATGGCTTGGAATATGGCCGGATTTTGATGTTTTTTATCAGGAGAAATTCTCCGTGTAATCCCTTAAAAACCTGTAAATTAAGTGTAAAAGTGACATTTTTACCATAAGGTGATATTTTTTTAACATTATACCCATGTTAAATTAAGGTTATAATACAGCTGCTGTTTATCGTGAAAATTGTCGCAATTATGGGGTTTTAAGCGCCCGCCGATGATAAAAAAGAATCATAGTCATAATAATACCCAAGATAACGGGAATGTTACATTTCAATTTTTATAAATTAGAAAGCTTTTTTTTATTAATATATTAATTATATGGTTGTTTTTTGTTGTTATTAGGCATAAAGTGCTTGTTGAAATAATTAATTTATAAATCTTATTTTGTCACTTGTGTAAACAGTACACTCTGTTTACATTAGTATCAATGCCAATGTAATTTTTTGAGCCAACAAAAAGTTATACAAAACCTGATAGAATTATAACATTTATTAAATCGGTACGCCTTTTTGGGGTACCAGGAAAATTAAGTATCAATAACATTGTATGTTTATTAATATACTTTAAATGATAAAACTTTTACATTTTTCCCATTTTCTCAATCTCACAAAAGCCGGCCCCTTCCGTAAAGGGCCATGCCAAACTTTTTCGGCATCGGGTAAATTACCGGCTCCTTCATAATATTTACACCAAACCAGAACAACGATCTTAAAATCAAATAAATTAATCAACTAAATCTCAATCTCATGTTTAAAAGTTTACTCCTAAAGGGAAGAACATTATGCTTGCTGTTATGCTGCATGATTTCTTCATTGGTAGTTACAGCGCAAACAAAACACACAGGTAAGGTTATCGGCAGCGATGACAAGCAGCCTGTGGTTGGTGCATCCGTAAGGATTAAAGGCACCAACACCGGCGCTGTTACGGATGTTAACGGTGAATTCAACCTCTCGTTAAGTTCAGGTAATGTACTTGTTGTAAGTTATCTTACCTACCAAACAAAAGAAGTTACTGTTCAGGGCGATCAGTACATCACAATTAGTTTAGAGCCCGCTAACACTACATTAAATGAAGTAGTAGTTACGGGGTACCAAACCCAGAGAAAAAAGGACATCTCGGGTGCGGTAGCAACTGTCGACGTAACTGCGGCGAAAGTAATCCCAACCTCTTCGGCTGAGTCGTTACTGCAAGGTCAGGCAGCGGGTGTTACAGTTGTCGAGTCGGGTGCACCGGGTATGGGTGCCAACGTATTTGTACGTGGTATCAGTAACTTCGGTAACTCATCACCTCTGTATGTTGTTGACGGTGTTCAGCAAGGCGACATGCGCGACGTAAACCCTAACGATATCGAATCTATTTCGGTGTTGAAGGACGCAGGCGCAACTGCAATTTACGGTGTTGGCGGTGGTAACGGCGTTGTGGTTATTACTACTAAAAAAGGTAAACAAGGCAAAACCAGGTTTACTTATGATGCTTATTACGGAACTCAGCGTCCGTTGGGAGGCAATCCTTACGGTGTGCTTAGCTCCGATAATTTTGCTAAATTGCTATATCAAATTCAGCCGGCTAACCCATTGCTTAATGGCGGCCCGCAATTTTTTGATTATGGTTACCAGGCGGGCACAAACGTACCAAACTCGCCCAAAGGCGTAGCAAATGCAGGAGACCCTAATGTTGATCCTGCTAAATACGTATTGGATCCTAACAACTCTGCCAACGACTACCAGATTCAAAAATTTGTTAAAGGTGCAGGTACCGATTGGTTCCACGCGTTATTTAAACCAGCGCCAATGCAATCGCACACCGTTTCGGCAAGCGGCGCTAACGATAAAAATAACTACTACTTTTCATTAAACTACCTTAACCAGCAGGGAACGTTGATAGATACCTATTACAAACGCTACCAGGCACGTATTAACTCAAACTTCTCAATCACCAGTGGTATCCGTGTAGGCGAAAATTTGAGTGTTTATTATACAGAGTCGCCACAGGGCGGTGCTGGCGTAGGTGGCGCTAACATTCCCGGCGGCAATCAAAGTGAAGGCAACTCAGTGTCATACAGCTATCGTATGCAGCCCGAAATTCCGGTATATGACATTAAAGGCAACTACGGTGGTACCTGGGCAGGTTTAACACAATTGGGAAACGCCGTTAACCCGGTGGCTACCCAAAACCAGCAAAAGCAGGACTTTAGCCGTAACTGGGTTATTGACGGATCTACCTATGGTGAAATCGACTTCTTGAAGCACTTCACCGTTAAATCCATGGTTGGGGTTAACATAACTAACTATTTTTATAACAATACTGGCGACAACCCTTACTATAGCGGAGAAGGCCATGCTATTGACAATAACTTTAATACTGGTGCTGGTTATTACAGTAACTATAACTGGACTAACACTTTACAATACAACCAGATATTCGGTAAACACAGCATTAAGGCGTTTGCCGGTTTTGAGGCGAAAGACGCGCTTAGCCGTACAATGTCAGCACAGGTGAATAAATTATTCTCTCTTGATCCTGCTTATGTTAGTATAGACAATGGCGATGTTAAATCAGTAATTGCACATGGCGGTCCTGGTCAGGAGTATTCAACCTTATCGTTCTTCGGCCGTTTGGATTATATATATAATGACCGTTACATCTTAGGTGCAACTATTCGCCGTGATGGTTACTCTGCGTTTTTCCCTGGCAGACAGTGGGGTACTTTCCCTTCGCTATCATTAGCGTGGCGTATGTCGCAGGAAGATTTCTTTAAAGGAATTTCATGGTTACAGGATCTGAAACTTCGCGGGAGCTACGGTACTTCCGGTTTCAACCAAAATGTTGGCGGCGGTAATGCGTATTCGTCATTCGCTCCAAACTTCGGCGGTGCATCTTATGCTATTAACGGCGCTATTAACTCGGCTATTGGTGGTTTCTACGCCAAGCAGATCGGTAATAAGAAAACTACCTGGGAAACAGATAAAATTGCCAACGTAGGTATCGATGCATCTTTATTTAATCATTTGGATGTTACTGCTGAATGGTTTACAAAGACAAATAGTAACCTTTTGGACGTTATCGTACTGCCCGCTACAGTAGGTGGTGCTTCCGCTCCGGTAGTTAATGCAGCTGAAATTCAAAACAAAGGGGTTGAGTTCTCTGCAACCTACCACGGTAAAATTGGAAGTGACGTAGGCTTTAGCGCAGGCGCTAACATTACCAGTTATAAAAACAAGGTAACCAAAATAGCATCAGCCAGCGGATATGAAGACAAAAACTTCCAACGCCAGAACGATGCATTGGCAAGGGCCCAGGTTGGGCACCCGCTGGGCGAGTTCTACGGTTATGAGGTTACTGGTTACTGGAATACACAGGCTGAAATTGACGCCGCTAATGCTAATGCAGCTGCTAAATCAGGCAAAGCCGGTACTCAATACCAAAACGGTAATAACTCTGGCGGTGAGTCGCTGGGTGACTTTAGATACCGCGACATAAACGGTGATGGCGTTATTACAGATGCCGACCGTACATTTATCGGTAACCCGAATCCTAAATTTACTTATGGTATCAACCTGAGTGCAACTTACAAAGGCTTCGATATCGCCACTGTGCTTTACGGCTCATACGGCGGTAAGATATATAACTACACCAAATACTGGTATGATTTCGGCGATACATTCGCAGGTAACAAAAGCAACGACCTGTTATTTAACTCGTGGACCCCAAGCAATCCAAACGCAGCTACGCCAAAAGCAGCAGCAGTGGGTAGCTTTGGTACCTCAGGTTCAGTTAACTCGTGGTATGTTGAGAATGGTTCGTTCCTGAAAATGCGTTCGTTAACATTGGGTTACACATTTGCTGCCAACATGCTTAAATCAGTTGGTGTTGATAAACTGCATATCTATGTACAGGGCGTTAACCTGTTTACTGCAACCAAATACAAAGGCCTTGATCCAGAGCTGCAAGCTGTTGACTCAAATGGTTTAGGTACAGATATAGGCGCATACCCTAACAATGAAAAGAGATTTATTTTTGGTGTTAACTTATCATTTTAACGACTAAGAAAAAACAATATAGTTATGAAAAAATTTAATAGTAAACTAATTATTCCCGGTGCCATGGCGGTGCTTGCACTATCCTATTCGTGCAAGGATTACCTTAACAGGACACCGGTGGGGTCATTAAACACTATCATCCTTGCCAATAAAGCAGGTGTTGACGGGTTATTGATCGGTGCTTATTCATTATTGGATGGCACGTATTCCGGCCAGCAGGGTAATACCTGGATGACAGGTACAGACAACTGGATTTATGGTAGCGTTGCGGCTGATGATGCGCACAAAGGTTCGACCCCTGATGATCAGGGGCCGGCAGGTGACATCGAAGCCTACATCGCAACGTCAGGCAACGGTTACCTTGACCCGAAATGGCGCGCCATGTTTGCAGGTGTGCAAAGGGCTAATGATGTACTTCGCGAGCTGCCGTTGGTAAAGGACGGTTCGGTTTCGGCTGCTTATGCTAAAGAAGTAACTGCTGAAGCCAGGTTCCTGCGCGCATTTTACCAATTCGATTTGGCTAAATTGTGGAGAAACGTACCTTATGCTGACGAAACCGTAACTTATGACAACGGTAACTTTGCTATCGGTAACCCCGGCCCGGTGTGGGATAAAATTGAAGCGGATTTGATTGCTGCTATGGCAGATCTGCCTGCTACCCAGGCTGAAAAAGGCCGTGTGAACAAATATGCTGCCGAGGCTTTCCTTGCCAAAGCGTATATGTTCGATCACCAGTATGCCAAGGCTCAGCCACTTTTGGCCGACCTGATCAATAACGGTGTAACTTCTAGCGGCGCACGTTACGAAACAGGCTTTGTAAAGCATCATTTTGCCGATAACTTTAACGCCTTAACTAAAAATAACCAGGAAGGTGTTTTTGTAATTCAGGCTTCGGTGCATGACGGCTCAAATGGTGATAACGGTGCTTCTGGTGGTACGCTGAATTTCCCGTCTGCTGGTCCTGCTACCTGCTGCGGTTTCTTCCAGCCATCATTTAGCTTCGCAAACGCATTTAAAGTGGATGCTACAACCGGTTTGCCATTGTTAGATACTTACAACGACAGCGATATTAAAAACGACCAGGGTATTGGCGCAGGTGATGCGTTTACACCTTATACTGGTACGCTTGACCCTCGTATTGACTGGTCAATCGGCCGTCGCGGTATTCCATATCTTGACTGGGGTATTATGCCAGGCCAGTCATGGGCTCGTGACCAGCTGGATGGCGGTCCTTATGTTCCAATCAAAAACACTTACTACCAGGCTGCACAGGCTTCAACCAGCGAAACTTACGAAGGTTGGGCGCCAAACCAATCAGTAGCAAATGGGTACAATGCCATTCGTTATGCTGACGTATTGCTGTGGGCTGCTGAAGTTGAGATCGAAATCGGTAGCCTTGACAAAGCACAGGGTTATGTAAACGAGGTACGTGATCGCGCAGCTGACCAAACCGGTTGGGTACACACCTACATAGACAACGCAAAACCACTTGGCGGTTTCACCAATACTCCTGCGGCTAATTACAAAGTAGGCTACTACGGTGCTTATGCAGGTACGAATGGCGGTACTTCAAATCCAACAATGGGCTTCACTGCACAGGGTAAAGATTTTGCACGCAAAGCCGTTCAGTTTGAGCGCAGAATTGAATTGGGTATGGAAGGACATCGTTTCTTTGACCTTCAGCGTTGGGATGGCCGTTTTGGCGGACCAATGGGCGCAGGCTTTATGGCTACACAGTTGAATGGTTACTTAAACCACGAAATTCATGTACCAGGCTTCCCATCTGACTTGTTGAACAAAGCTCACTTTGTACAGGGCAGAAGCGAATTGTTCCCTATTCCAATTTCGCAGATTAGCTTAACTAACGGAGCTATCAAGCAAAACGAAGGATACAATTAATCTATATTTTTTTAATAAAAAGAGGTGAGGACAACATCCTCGCCTCTTTTTATTTTATACATTAGCGTAACTTAAAACTATGAGATTACTGCGCCTTGCTATTCTTGCCTGTATTCCTGCCTTTCTTTTTTCGTGTAAACAGAAGAATACTTTATTTGAAAGAATCCCTTCTTCTTACTCTGGTGTAACCTTTGCAAATAACATAGTTGAAAATGATACAATTAATCCGCTCGACAAGCTGAATATTTATAACGGCGGCGGCGTTGGCGTAGGCGATTTTAACAACGACGGCAAGCAGGACCTTTACTTTGTAGGCAATGCTGTTTCAAATAAGCTTTATTTGAATAAGGGAGATATGAAGTTTCAGGACGTTACCAAAGAAGCGGGAGTGGAAGGTTCAAATGGCTGGGGAAGAGGTGTAGCCGTAGTTGATATAAATAACGACGGCCTGATGGATATTTACGTTTGCTATACGTTGCTGAATGATTCAGTTAAAAGGCGCAACCTGTTATACGTAAACCAGGGAATTGATAAGCAGGGGATACCGCATTTTAAAGAAATGGGGAAGGAATACGGCCTGGATATAAACGTGCACTCAACCATGGCCTCGTTTTTTGATTACGATAACGACGGTGACCTTGATATGTATCTCACTGTTAATGAAGCTGCCCCTAACGAGAATACAAGCAGTTTCAGGCCGATAATGAAGGATGGATCAAGAAGAAGCACAGGCAGATTATACCGGAATGATTGGGACCCGGTTCTGAAGCACGGGGTTTATCACAATGTTTCAAAACAAGCAGGCATATTGATAGAGGGCTACGGCCATGCAGCCAGTATTGTAGATATAAACCGCGATGGCTGGAAGGATATTTATGTCACCAATGACTTCCTGAGCAATAACATACTATACATTAACAATCACGACGGCACTTTTACCGACAAAACAAGGGAGTATTTTAAGCATACGGCCAATAGCGCCATGGGGCAGGATATAGAAGATATTAATAACGATGGCCTTGCCGATGTTTTTGAACTGGATATGAGCCCGGAAGACAACTACCGGCGCAAAATGTTTATGGGTTCAAACACCTACCAGCTATACCAGAATTTTGACTATTACGGCTATCAATATCAATATAACCGTAACACATTACAGATTAACCAGGGGCCAAGACCCGGACAAAACGACTCGATTGGCGACCCTGCATTTAGTGAAACCTCATTTTTAAACGGCACAGCGCAAACTGATTGGAGCTGGTGCCCTTTGATTACCGATTTTGACAATGACGGCTATCGGGATATAGTGGTAACAAACGGCTATCCGCGCGATGTGACGGACCACGATTTTACCACTTTTAGAGCCGAAGCTTATTTAATTGCAAGCAAAAAACAAATTCTTGACCAGATACCAATTGTTAAAATTCCGAACTACGCTTTTAAAAATGGCGGCAACCTTGAGTTTGCCGATGTAAGCAAAAATTGGGGATTAACCGAACCTTCGTTCTCGAACGGCGCAGTATATGCCGACCTTGATGGCGACGGTGATATGGATATGGTTATCAATAACATCGACGACGAGGCATTTATCTATAAAAATACCTTACGCGACAAAAATAAGTCGGGTAATCATTACCTGCAGATACAGTTTAAAGGCGGGCCGCAAAATATAAACGGCATTGGCGCCTGGGCTGATATTTATTATGACAAAGGAAAACACCAGGTTTACGAAAATACGCCTTACAGGGGGTATTTATCAACCATTCAGAATATAGCCCATTTTGGCTTAGGCCCGGATTCACTGCTCGACTCTGTAGTAATAAGATGGGAGAACGGCAAAAAGCAAACGCTGAAAAATGTTAAAACAGATAACGTATTAAAAGTAAACATTGCCGATGCACATGACAATTATAGTTTCAAGGAGCCGGCTGTTAATAACCAGTCGTTGTTCCGCGAAGTAACCCGTTCAGTAGGTGTTACCTATAAGCATCGCGACGATGACCTCGCCGATTTTAACATCCAGAAACTACTGCCGCATAAATTATCGCAATATACGCCGGCCGTAGCTGTAGGCGATGTTGATGGAAATGGTTTTGACGATATGGTTGTAGGCGGCACTTCCAAATACCCGGCGCAACTGTTGTTGCAACAGGCAGACGGTAAATTTATACAAAGGCCGCTTGAGCCTGGCGCAAAAGAGGTAACTGCACAGCCAAACCTAAGTATGGGCTTAACGGTAAATATCGAGCAATTTAAAGATGAAGGCTTGCTGTTGTTTGATGCTGACGGAGATGGCGACCTGGACTTATATATAGCCAGCGGCGGTTACGAGAAGAAGCCAAATTCACCCTTTTATCAGGACCGTTTGTATATTAACGATGGGAAAGGCAATTTTAAATTACAGGAAGATGCATTGCCCTCAAATACTACCAGCAAGCTATGTGTAAAGGCTATCGACTATAATAAAGATGGTAAGCTTGACTTGTTTGTATCGGGCAGGGTAGAGCCATGGAGCTACCCGAAGCCGGTATCGAGTATGATATTGCGAAACGACAGTAAAGATGGACATGTAAAATTTACAGATGTTACCGCAACTGTTGCTAAAGATCTGCAAAATGTGGGCCTGGTGTGTGATGCAACTTTCTCAGATTTTGACAATGATGGCTGGCCCGACCTTATATTAACAGGCGAATGGATGCCGGTAACCTTCCTGAAAAACGACCACGGAATATTTAAAAATATTACGGCGAACACGGGCATAGGCGATAAATTGGGTTGGTGGAACACGATTGCCGCCGGCGATTTTAACCATGATGGCAAAACAGACTATATAGTAGGTAATACAGGCCTTAATACCTTCTTTAAAGCCTCTGATCAGTATCCTGTTTACATAACTGCTAAAGATTTTGACAAAAATGGTAGTTATGATGCTTTCCCTTCCGTTTATTTGAAGGACCAGGACGGACAAATGAAAGAGTTTCCCGCATACACACGCGATGACATTGTGAAACAAATGATTGGCATGCGTGTGAAGTTCCAGAATTATAAATCGTTTGCTACGGCTACGATGGACTCTGTAATAACACCAAAGATGCGTGAGGGAGCTATACGATTGAAGGCTAATATCCTGCAATCATGCTATCTGCAAAATGAAGGCAATGG
>JAZJZL010000191.1:0-7006 GCA_040389845.1 Bacteroidota bacterium | reverse complement strand
TTCAAAATAATCCCGCTGCCGGTAGAAGCGCAGGTATCACAGCTTGACGGAATTGTGGTTGACGATTTTGATGGCGATGGCAATTTGGATGTGGCTATCAGCGGTAATGATTTTGGCACTGATGTTTCGACCGGAAGATATGATGCCTTTAATGGCCTTTTACTAAAGGGCGATGGCAAGGGTGGCTTCAAGGCGCTTTCGTTACAGAAAAGTGGCTTGTACATACCCGGCGACGGAAAGGCCTTAGTTAAACTTAAAGGCGCCAAAGGCAATTACATGATAGCTGCCACCCAGAATCGCGATGTAATGAAGATTTTTGAACTAAAGCGAAACGTTAAAACCGTTGCTTTAAAACCGCTTGATGTGTTTGCCACTGTAAAATATAAGGACGGCAAAACAGGTAAGATGGAGTTTTATAACGGTACGTCGTTCTTATCGCAATCGGGCAGATTTTTTAATATTGACCAAACCATGCAATCAGTGACGGTAACTGACAGTTATGGTCATACAAGAGTTATTCCCCTTAATTAATACTATTGTTTATTATGAGACACTTTAAATTATTAGCCGTTTTTACAAGCATTGTATTCGTTATAGCAGGTTGTAAGCATCAGGATAAAACAAAGATGCTGAGTGATGCCGAGGTGCTTCATAACAACGAACACCAGCTTACAACTGTAATTATTTACGATGTATTTACCCCGCCGGTCGCGGCGCGTATATACGGTTACACGTCGCTCGCATCGTATGAAGCGATGCGTTACGCCGACCCTAAATACAACTCGATTGTTAGCCAGCTGAAATGGTTTGGGACGCCGCCCGCTCCTGAAAAAGGGAAGCAATATAATTTTACGCTGGCTGCTACAAAGGCTTTTTTTACTGTCGCGCATAAAATTACCTTTTCGATAGATACGCTTAAGAAGTACGAGGATAAGGTATATGCCATGTATAAAGATAATCTTGATGATTCTACCTTTGCACGCTCGGTTGCATTCGGCGAGAAAATAGGCAAGTTTGTTATAAAAAGATCGATGACGGATAACTATCCGCAAACCAGGGGTAAACCTAAATATTTGGGCGATAATGGCCCGGGCAGATGGCGCCCGACGCCGCCGGACTATATGGACGGTGTTGAATTTTGCTGGGGCGACATGAAGACGTTTGCAATAGATACCTCCTCACAGTTTTCGCCGCCGCCGCCACCTGCTTACAGCGAAGACAAGAATAGCGCCTATGTTAAGCAATATACAGACGTATATAACACCAACAAAAACTTAACTAACGAACAAATACAGATAGCCAAGTTCTGGGATGACAATCCTTTTGTTATACAACATAACGGGCACCTGATGTTTGCCGATAAAAAAATTACTCCGGGCGGGCATTGGATTGGTATAACCGAAATTGCCTGCAGGAAAACCCACGCCGATGGCATAAAAACTGCGCAAGCCTATGCGCTTACGTCTATCGCCTTGTATGATGCATTTATTTGCTGCTGGGAAGTAAAATACAAATACAGCACCGCGCGCCCGGTTACTAATATAAATGAAAAGATTGACCATACCTGGCTGCCATTGCTGCAAACGCCGCCATTCCCTGAATATACGGCCGGCCACTCCACTATAAGCGCTGCATCGGCAGTAATGCTGACGCACCTGTTTGGCGATAACTTTGAGTTTCAGGATATCAGCGACTTAAAATACATCGGTATGCAGCGTCACTTTAAATCATTTAAACTGGCTGCCGAAGAAACTTCTATGAGTAGGTTCTATGGGGGGATACATTACCTCAACAGCTCGAAGATGGGCGCGCAGCAGGGAAAACAAATGGCGGAATTCATCTGGAATAAATTAAAATTAACTAACTGATAAAGCCCCTGGTTTTTAACTATGATGCGTAAAGCTTATTTTCTTAAAGCATTTTCATTTTTAACAGTTACAGCTGTAGGTTTCAGTGTGTTGCTTAATGGCTGTAAAGATCACCCGGCAAGTACACGGTATGTTTTAACCGGGGACACGGTTGCTGACGGCAGAAGCCTTGTGCAGCAAAACTGCGTAAAGTGCCACCAACTTGTGCCGGTTAACTTGTTGACCAAAGACGTCTGGAAATTCCATACGCTGCCGGCAATGAGCAAGTATGTAGGGGTAAGTCGTTACATGGATGGCTATTTCAAGAAAGATACCGGCGGATTGTCTTTGCTTGAATGGCAAAACATTCAGTCATATTATAAAAAAATCGCTCCCGATTCGCTGCCTGCTGCTAAGAAACCTGCAACACCTGTAAGTGATTGGGCTGGTTTCACACTTAGGAAACCAGCCTCATCAAATGCTACCGCTTACACTACGATGGCGGCCATTAACCCATATAATCATGAAATTTATACCGCTGATGCAGTTTCGGGTATGCTGCAGGAATGGGATAAGAATTTAAAGCCCGGTCGGTCTGTAAATTTGCCATCACCTGGTGTAAACGCCAGTTTTGTTAAGGACGATAAGGGAAATGCCAGTATAACGATTGCTTGTATCGGGCAATTGGACCCGGTTGATTTCCCGAACGGAAAAGTGATAACCCTGAATTTTGATGGCGATAAGCTTACGCCAGGCGTACTGGCATCGGAAGTGCCGCGCGCTGTGCAGGCCACGCAAGGTGACTTTAATAAAGATGGATTAGCAGACTGGATAGTACTGGGCCAGGGATACCTTAAAGGAGGAGTAACCTTATTCAGGCAAAAAAACGACAAGACGTACGAAACCGTAAGCATCAGTAACAAAGCAGGCGCGGTTAAAGCCGTTGCAGGTGATTTCAACAAGGATGGATGGACTGACTTAATGGTGTTGTTCGGCAGAGGCGATGAAGGGTTAACGATGTATTTGAATGACCAGCATGGGGGTTTTACTGAAAAGCAGCTGATGCGTTTCCCGCCGGTATATGGCTCAACAGATTTTGAGTTGACCGACCTGGACCACGACGGCAATCCCGACCTGGTTTATACCTGTGGCTTTAACTACAACGATTCTCGAATATTGAAGCCTTACCATGGCCTGTATATTTATCGCAATACCGGCGACTGGAACTTTAAGCAGGAATGGTTTTATCCTATAAATGGCTGCACCAAATTTGTTACGGCCGACTTTAACGGCGACGGCAAGATTGATATTGTTACTTCAGCATTTTTTGCTGATTTGAAAAATAATCCTGGGGAAGGCTGTATTTATTTTGAACAAGATAAGCCATTCAGCTTTAAACCGCATAACATCCCGGTAAGCAAATACGGCCGCTGGATGAATATGGATGTGGGCGACTTTAATAATGACGGTAAGCCAGACGTTGTATTGGCTAACTATTCAACCGGCTTTAACTTTCAGAATGGATTAAAACAATTCTGGGACAAGAACATCCCCTTTATCGTATTACAGAACGACTTTAAAAAGTAGCACGGCAAAACGATATGTTTTTACTGCGAAAAGGCAGATCGATCTTCGTAAATCAATCTGCCTTTTTCTCTTTTATATACGCTAATATCTTTTGAGTTTCTTCAGGATAAATGCCAATATGGTGCGTATGAACCAAAGCGCCCTGTTGCCCTGCAACAATAGTATGCGAAGGAAAGGCCGGCATATGGCATGATATGCAATTATTGGTTAACACGGTTCCACTTAAATTATTGGTCATTTTGCACTGGAAATGTGATTCTTTACTATGACAAGTCATACATTTTGCAGCATACAACGTAAGTTTATCGCGGTCGTTAACGTGGGTATTATGGCAGGTAGAGCAATCCAGGCTGGAATTGATAAAGCATTTACTGCTTTCCAGTAATGCCTTTTGATTGCCGTGTACATCAAGAAATTTATAGTTTATGTTGACCGGATTGCTGTTTACAACTATAAACTTTGATAGGGTATCGCCGGGCTTAAAACCAAAAGTAGGTTTTATGATCGGGCTGCCGGAACCAGAATGGCATACTGCACACATGTTTATCTTTTGCTCACGGGTGAGCGAATTAAACGTTACTATAAACTTTGCTTTCTTTTCGGTTGGATTATCGGTCTGGAATTTAACATGCCGGGCTGCCGGACCATGACAGCGCTCGCAATCTACGCTGAATACAAGCGAGGTCTTCTCAAAACCTTCTATTCCCGAGTAAAAATTGGGGAGTTCAGGCGCTTCTTGTTTGGCGTACGACATGTGGCAATCAAGACAGCGCGTATTAACTGCGCGTTCGAATACTGCCCTGGTTGAATCGTAACCGGGGCTGTTTATCCAGCTATGTTTGTTACTTACATACGAAATTGGCAATTGAAAAAGTTCATTTGCCAGCCAGTAGGCATAGGTCTGGCCTTTAACTCCCCCAAAAATCACATCGAAACGACGCGCTAGCTCCGGCCTGCCATTTACATAGCTGGTTTGGTACATGCCGCTGTCGGTTTTAGTCATTATAACTTTAGCATGCGGATTAAAAATAAATTCACTAAGCCCTTTATTAAAGCTGCCTTGTACCAGGCCATCAGTTGCTGGCCTGGAAGCCACAAAATGCGCGGTGTGCAGGTAAGAATTATAATTGTTTTTATGACAGGCGGCGCATGAAACCGAACCTGCATAAAGCGGTCCGCGAGGATCTGCGGATTGTTTAGAGCCTGTTAAGCATTGCATCAGCACCAGGGGAAATGGTATCAAAAAAACTAGAAATCTAAGTGCTTTGGGTTTAATCATTTATATTTAATAGGCGATAATATGGAGTATTACTATATTTTTAGTTTATAAAAGATGTTATTTTAGGTTGAATTAATACTCATCATATTATTTCCAAGTCCAGTCTGAACCCGTAAATCAGGCTTAAATCTCCTGCTATAAGGGCTATAATAAATCTATTTAAAAAGGAGGCGAACTGGCACGGTGCGGTCAGACGGCAGACCTATTTGGAGGGAAGTAAATAGCGTTGTAACATCTATATTTATAGCGGATTAAGCTTAAAAATATGCCAAGGGTAACATTCGTGATACTTTGTAAAAATTTCGCTATTGTTAAAAATATTATTTAATTGAATAACCTATTAAATAGTATAGCTATTTTACTTTTTTTGATGAAATAATAACTATGTTTAAAGTAGTTGTTAGCGCAATTGAAAGCCGGGGTAGATTAGGTGCGCCGTTAACTAAAAACCATTAATAAATTCTTTTAACAGGCCATGCTTATTTGATGTTGGGACGAATAGTCTTGCAGGTGGTAGCATATTGGTTTTACGGCAATGACTAAATTTCATCTTCCCGCTAAAAAGTACCTTATTTTAAGTGCCCTCGCTATCGCTGTTATTGTTCTGATAGTTTTAAAAGTTTGCGGGATCATCGATTTAAGAAGCGAAGACGAAAAGAAGACGGAGAGGGGTGCTGCCCTGGCACACATCTATTGCACAAGCTGTCACCAATATCCTGCGCCATCATTTTTAGACAAAAATACCTGGACGAAAAGCGTGTTGCCGGCTATGGCTACCAGGTTGAATCTTGAAAATTTTCATGGTAAATACGGGCTTACAGTACAGTCGGCTATATCGGTGTCGGATTTTGAAGATATTGTTACATTTTATAAAAGCGCTGCCCCGCAAAAACTGGTGATACAGCCTGACAGCGCTGCTGTTGACTGGGCTGTTTTTAGCCTGCAAAAACCGGCGGGCATAAGCTATCAGCAAGGCAACGATGCCACCACATTGATGCTGAACTATGACCCGGCCGATGGAAAGCTGTATACCGGCGATATAAAAAACAATGTATATAGCTGGGACGCTAATCTTAAATCAACCCTTATCGCTAAAATGCCATCGCCGGCTGTACACGCAAGCTTTTATCGGTCTGAAGGAAAAAATAGTGCGGTGATAACCAGCATCGGGATTTTAAATCCGAACGATTTATTAAAAGGTTCGATAGCTACGCTTAACCTTGATAAGGCGGGTGAGGAGCCGGTAACCATTGCCGAAAACCTTTCGCGCCCGGTACAAACCATCACCGCTGATTTTAATAAAGATGGCTTGCTTGATTACGTAACCTGCGGCTTCGGTAATAACCAGGGTAATTTATACCTTTTTACCCAACAGCCGGATCATCGCTTTAAAAAATCGGTTATAAGGGCTATGCCGGGTAGCGAAGGACTGGTAACAGGCGATTTTAACAATGATGGATATACTGATTTGATGTGTTTATTTGCACAGGCGGACGAAGGTATCTGGATGTTTTTAAATGATAAAAAAGGCGGGTTTACTACCAAGAACCTCCTGCATTTTCCACCGATTTACGGCTCGAGCAGTTTTCAGCTGGTCGACTTTAATCACGACGGCAAGCCCGATATTTTATATACCTGCGGCGACAACAGCGACTTATCGCCCGTGTTAAAACCTTATCACGGTGTTTACATATTTACCAACCAGGGCGACTGGCAGTTTAAGCAAAGTTACTTTTATCACTTAAATGGCGCATCGAAGGCAGTTGCAGCAGATTTTGACCATGATGGCGACCTTGACATAGCCGCAATCTCTTATTTTCCTGATTTTTTAGAACATCCCCAGCAAGGATTTACCTATCTTGAACAAACCGGCCCGGGTAAATTTAAAGCCCATGAAGTACCGGTAAACAAATATGGCCGCTGGATAGCCATGGAAGTTGCCGACATTAATAAAGATGGTTATCCAGACGTTATTTTAGGGAACTTTTCGGTAACTGGTCGCGGTCTTATCAATCAAAAAGGCGTAAAGCAGGATTGGGATAAATTTATGCCTTTTATTGTTTTGAAGAATGAGGCGGGCAAAACGGCGCCACAGCATCCTGCTAATTCAAAATAATATAATAAAACGATAAATTAGTACAATTTACTCATTGCCTAAGTTAGTTAGATTTACCGCTGTGAAATTTTGCCGGCGCGAGTGCGATAGTTAACTGATGGACTGCTGCTGGCTTAAACTAATTATGATGAAAAAAATTATCTGCATGGCGGCGTTTGCCTTTGCTGTCGCCTTTGT
>JAZJZL010000190.1:5697-20272 GCA_040389845.1 Bacteroidota bacterium | reverse complement strand
CGCGTAAGGCCAGCGCCAATTTACGTTACCGCCAGCTGTGCAGCTTGCTGCTACTTTTTGTGGCATCGGTAGGTGTTACATTTTATTTGGAAATGCAGTCGGCGTTGGGGAGCAGCGGTGTGTCGCCGGTTATAGGTACTGGCGCAGCTGTCCATCATGAGAATAATATTGTAATAACAGTGGCAAATGCGCCAGTTCATTTAAGCTTGTTTGAAACGGTTGTGAGTTTTTTGAATCGCTATACCGATGTAATATTTATTGCCTGGCTGCTATTTTTTGTGCTGAAAAGTTTAAAAATGGTAAGCGGGCTGTTGTACATCCAACGGATACGCAACTACAAAACGCAGGAGGTTGCCGAAGAATTTAAACAGAAGATTGAGATGTTTAGCAGGCAGATTGGCATCGGGCGTGCGGTGCGCCTGGTGCAATCTGAACTGGTTAAGGTACCGGTTGCCGTCGGCTGGCTGAAGCCGATGATATTGCTGCCTATAGGTATCATCTTCCAGCTATCAACCGAACAATTGGCAAGCATTTTATGGCACGAGCTGGCTCACATACGCCGCCGCGACTATTTGGTGAATATTTTACAGGGATTAGTGGAAACGGTATTCTTCTTTAATCCAGGGTTACTGTGGCTGTCGGCGCTTATCCGTGCGGAGCGTGAGGCCTGTTGCGATGACATGGTATTGAGCCGTATGGACCGCAAAGCCAATTACCTGGAAGCTTTACTGGCCTTTGGATTTGAAGATAATAGTAAAGCAAGCCTGGCTATGGGTATTGGTTCTGGTAACCAGCTGCGCGACCGGCTGAAACGAATGGTAAGCCAGGAAAACAAACGCCTGAGCGTAGCCGAAAAAGTTGTGCTAGGCGTTGGGTTGATATTACTGTCAGCATTTACCGGTATGCCTAAGGCCACTACTGAGGTGGTTAAGCATGTAGTGCACATCATCAGCAAAGAATCAAATACCACCATTCCGAAGGCGCCGGCTGTGACGACACAAAGCAAGCCTGTACGTACGCAGGTAACCGCCGATACCACACGCAGGCGGATAGACACAAGCACCCGGTTTACAAGTATTTTATTTAAAAGCGACGATGCCGACCTTGGTAACAGTGATATGCAAGCCAAAGATATTAAAGGTAACACCTACCACTTTGTTGTGGCTAACGGTAAGCTGGTACAAATGGAGTTAAACGGCAAAGAGTTAAAGGGAGATGAGCTTGTTGCACACCAGTACCTGGTAGATAATATAAGGGCTCAACTGGCTACCAAACGGCGCGCAAAGCCTGAAGACATACAGGCGTTTATACAGAAATACAAAAAAGACCAGGATGGCGATGGGGGTGATAACCCGGATGCCTGGAAGCAGCTTAAAATGATGGAGCGAAGGCTGCAGGAGCAAAAGAAAGGAGGTGCCGGCAAGTTTGATGAACACGGAATGAAGATATCGGGAGACGATGCGGAAGCTGCCCGGAACCGGAACCTGGAACTGATTAAAATACGAATGCAGGCAGATAGTATTAATTATACGCATGATTTAGACAGGGCGCGCGGTGTTATCAACGACCTGGTAAAAGACGGCGTTGTTAAAAATGCCGCCTCAGTGCAATGGTTTGGACTAAGCAACACCGAGTTTATAGTTAATGGACAGAACGAGCCGGCTGCGCTACTTGAAAAACTGAAGAAAAAATACGGCGTACACGAAGATTATGGACTATACTACGGCCCGGTTAAGATGACCGGAAGAGGCGTATTTATTGGCGATAGTGCCGATTGGGCGCAACGGAATAACAAGGAGAGGCAGCAGCGTGCACAGAAGCAGCCCCGGGAAAAGGAATTTGGGTCTGCTCCGCAACCCAAAGGAGCATGGCCGCTTGATAAGGAAATGGCAATGCAGCAGGAGTATCGTAAAGATCCCAATTACACCAAAACAGCTAAACCGGGCGTAGCAGTCGGGTTGATGATTGATGGCGTAATAACCGACCTGGTGAATGAAAATATTTTAAATGACAGAAGCACTTTATCCTCGTTTTACCTCACCAACAGCTCATTAATGGTAAATGGTGTGAAACAGCCGGAAAGCATCCACGACAAATTAAAAGTTAAATATCTTAAAAATAGTAAATTTCATTACGGGCAACAGATACTTGACGACCCTAACTTCGGCTTGCATTATGATGCGGTAAGGGGCGGTATGGGCCTGGGTATCACCGACGTTAAACCAAACTAAAAATCAATTTCGTTTTACCGATACTATTTATTTCAATAGCTCAAACTATCTGAAGGGGAATTTTATTGCATGATTTTCCCCTTCATCAGCCTAAAATAAAACACATATAATTTATCAAGTCTCCTTGAAATATGAGAAGCATAACCTTACTCTGCCTGTTCACCCTGTTTTTTTGTGTAGAGGCGCGGGCTCAAAATAACCATACAGTTAAAGGCTCGATAGCCGATAGCGTGGAGCATACAAAGCTCGGCACTTCATCGGTTGCTGTGCTGCGGGCGAAAGATTCCATTCTCATCAGCTTTACTTATGCAGCAAAAGATGGTTCATTCTTGATAAACGGCCTCGATAAAGGCAAATTTATCCTGCTGGTATCCTATCCGGAATATGCCGATTACACGGAGCCGTTTACCATCGATTCTGCAAATTTGGTTCATGATTTCGGGAGTGTCAGTATGAGCCTTAAGTCGAGATTGTTAAAGGAAGTCATCATTAAAGGCACGGCATCGCAAATGAAAATTAAAGGTGATACTACGGAGTTTAATGCGCATGCATTTGTTATTCAGCCCAATGCTAAAGTGGAAGACCTGTTGAAGCAACTGCCGGGTATTACTGTGGATAAAGATGGCAAAATAACTGCCGAGGGGCAAACGGTGAATAAGGTGCTGGTTGATGGAGAAGAATTTTTTGGCGACGACCCTACGCTGGTTACTAAAAACATCCGGGCCGATATGGTGGATAAAGTTCAGCTGTATGACAAAAAAAGCGACCAGGCATCTTTTACAGGTATAGACGATGGTAAGACGGACAAGACCATCAACATAAAATTAAGGGCCGATAAAAAGAACGGCGTTTTCGGTAAGATTGAGGCAGGGGATGGGCCGGGTGGTATTTGGCAGGGGCAAATGCTGTTCAATGCATTCCGCGCTAAGCAAAAGTTCTCGGCTTATGGCACCATTGCCAATAATGGCAAGGTAGGGCTTGGCTGGGAAGATAACCAAAAATACGGGTCGGGTGATGCGCTCGATATCAGTGAAAGCGGTATCAGCATAAATAATAGCAGTCCGGATGATTTGGATGCCTTTGGCGGCATGTATAACGGCCAGGGATTTCCGCTGGCCAAAAACGGCGGACTGCACTATGACAGCAAATGGAACGATGATAAGCAATCCATCAATGCCAATTATAAAATAGGGACGCTGAACATCAACGGCACCAATGAAAACCTCACACAAAATAACCTGCCCGGCGATATTTTGAACAACAGCTCGGGGCAAACTTATCATAACTACATGTTCAGGCAAAAGCTTGGGGCCATTTACCAGGTGAAGCTGGATACCACATCCAACCTGAAAATATCGATAGATGGTACACTAAAACACAGCACCACAGATAACAGCTATTTGTCGTCCGAAAAATTGAACGATACGCTGGTGAATAACAGCACGCGCAGGCTGTTGAATACGCTTCATCAAAGTGCACTGAATGCCAGCGCCTTTTATACCAAAAAGTTTAAGAAGCCCGGCAGAACATTATCATTCCTCGTGAACGAAGCGTACAGCCGAAGCCAGGCAAACGGGTTTCTGAAATCGGAGATTGATTTTTACAACAAGCAGAAACAGGTTGACAGCACGCAGCGCATTGATGAATCGAAAACCAATGATTTGAAAAGTTCCGTGTTGACGACGAATTTGACATGGTCGGAGCCGTTTTCAAAGACGTTCGCCTTGCTGTTAAATTACGGCATTGTGATTAATAACAGCAGTGCCGACAGGCGGACTTTTGTCGCCCCATCGCCGGGAATATATAACGAGCAGGTGGATTCGCTAAGCAGCGATTACAGGTTCAACCAATTTTCGAACCATGGCGGGGCTATATTGAGCTATAAGAAAAATAAGGTGCTTTTCAATTTCGGCACGCGTTTCAGCGATGTGCAGTTTCACCAGGCGGATGAATTTAACGGGGATGTATTGAACAGGAATTTTGTCAACTGGATGCCACAGGTGCGGTTCGAGTACCACTTTGCGCAACAGCGCTCATTCTTATTAACTTACAGCGGCGCCACCATACAACCAACTTTAGACCAGCTACAGCCGATAAGGACAAACACCGACCCACTGAACATTATATTAGGCAACCCCGGCCTGACGCCATCATTCAGCAATACTTTTTTTGTGAATTACCGGTCGTACAAAATACTCACCAACCAGTTTTTCCAAATAGCCGGTAATTATTCGTTTACTACTGACCCGATAGTAAACCATATTAACTATGATCCGGCTACCGGCCAAAGCAGCAGCCAGTATTTCAATTTGCCGGGTAAAGAAACAACCAATTACTTTTTTAGGGGGATTTTGACAAAAAAGATGCAAAGCCTCGGTGGCCTCAATGCTGGAATCGCTATGAACGGCAACGGCAATACCGGGTATAACTACACTAATAATGTGCTGAATAAGTCGACCAATTTTACCATTAACCCAACGCTGGTGGCTTCGATGTATAAGGAGAAAAAGTTCCAGTTTGGTATTAACGGGGGGCCTACCTATACCATCAGCCAATCGTCGTTACAACCGCAAATAAATAACAATGGCTGGGGCGCAAGGGGAAGTGCGGACGCGACTGTATTTCTTATTGCAAAGTTCCAGTTCGGTACTTATAGCGAATACCAGTACAATGGTAAGACCGCTTCCTTTAACCAGGACTTCAGCCGGACGATAATCAACCTGTTCCTGATAAAGAGCTTCCTTAAAAATGATAGCCTGAAGCTGACACTGTGGGCAAACGACCTGTTTAACCAAAACGCAGGCTTTACACGCACGGCTAACGCCAATATGATTACGCAAAACAGCTATACCAATATCAAGCGCTATTTTATGTTCACCATCAATTATGATTTTACAAGGATGGGTGGGGGCGCTTCAAAAAACTAATATTATGAAAAATATCATTATAACCATTGCCGGGCTTATATTATCGGGCAACGCCCTGGCGCAGCCGGCCCATTTTACCACGTCGGGCGTTATTGAGTTTGAACGGAGGATAAACATGTACGCCGTTATTCAGAAAATAATTAATAAAGATAATGAAGCTGTTAATGCCCCCTTGTTTGAGGCATACAAAAAAGCGCAGCCGCAATTTAAAACCTTTAAATCGACGCTCTCCTTCGCCGACAATAAAACGCTGTTTGTACCGGCTGAGGAAGAAATAACTACCGGCAGCAGCAGCTTCTTTGCCATTATGCCCAACACCCATCAGAATAATACCATCTATTCAGACCTTGCCAATAAAACCGCATCGTCAGAAAGAAAAATTTTGGAAGATATTTTTTTGGTGAAGGACAGCCTGCGAAAAATAACCTGGAAAATAACCGACGAAACCCGCGAAATTGCCGGGTACACCTGTCGCCGTGCAAATGCAATCATCCTCGATTCAATTTATGTGGTTGCCTTTTATACAACCAAAATCCCTGTCCCCGGCGGGCCGGAATCATTTCATGGATTGCCGGGAATGATATTGGGCTTGGCGCTGCCACATGAGAACGTAACCTGGTTTGCTACCAAAGTAACGGATGTGACATTACAGCCCAATGCCATTATCCCGCCAAAAAAAGGCAAATCAACCAATGAAAAAGATTTCAGGCAGATGCTATTTACTGCCAGCAAAGATTGGGGCGCGGTAGGGAAGAGCTATATCAAGGTGTTTTTATGGTGACGCGTTATCCATGATTTGATAACAGGCGTACCGGTATGTATTGGTTACCTGTTCGCCCTGTGTTTTACTTAATATTAAACAGCTTGTTCTTTCTCCATTTCTACCCAAACCACTTTCTGCTCACTTTTATGTGGCTGGCCAATAATATCGCGGTACAATTCGGGGCGGCGGGCTTTGGTGTAGCGGTAACCGCCGGCCTGGGTTAGTTTATCCGGCGTTATTTCGGCAATTACAAAGCTGTCTTCAAAGCTCCGGCACTCAGCCATAATGTTACCAAATGGGTCGATAATCATTGAGCAGCCGTTTTTAAGCTGGTCTTCGTCCATACCAATAGGGTTACTGAATATGGCATATACCGCATTATCATAAGCGCGGGCGGGCAGCCATTTCATCAGCCACTCGCGGCCTTTTGGGCCATCAAATTCGGCACGCAGGGTTGTGGCGTTAGCCTCTTTATCATTCCATAGCTCCGCATCCACAAAACCTGCCCCGGGCCGGGTCGACGGTGTGCACATCGTTATATGTGGCATAAAAATAATATCGGCTCCCAGCAAAGCAGTCGCCCTTACATTTTCAATGATGTTATTATCGTAACAGATTAATATACCGCATTTCCAGCCATGCAGGTCAAAAACGGTATAGCTATCCCCCGGGCTAATATGCGAATTTATAAAAGGATGCAGCTTGCGGTGCTTAGCTATTAAACCGGTTTTATCAACACATACCTGGGGCTTGTAAATATTACCATCCGCGCCCCTTTCAAAAAGGCCGGCAAGTATGGTTATATCAAATTCGGCGGCTATCTGCTGTAGCTCTTTAACGCTTGGCCCGGCGGGCACTTCTTCGGCAAGGTTCAGCATTTGTTCTTTTGAAAATTGGCGGGCGAAGGTGTAGCCCGTTATGCTGCATTCGTGAAAGGCGATGACCTGCGCACCGGCAGCACTCGCCTGCCCGGCCAGCTTTTTTATCACCGACAGATTGTAACTTTTATCATCGCTCTTGTTTTCAAACTGGGCGGTTGCAATTTTTAAGGTTTCCATGTGCTTTGTTTAATTTAATTCAAAGCTACCTGTTGCCGGGTTGGTGTGATTGGAAGAAACCGACGTTTTTGAGCTTTTTGATCGGGAGCAACGCTCAGGGGTTAGAATTTTCCGGCATTTGCATAAAATTGATAGCTAATAAATTGCCATTGTTGCGGTATTGCAGCGGGGTAATGCCTGCGCTTTTTTTAAACCAGTTATTTAGATGCGCCTGGTCGTAATAGCCGCTCTCGTAAGCAATCCGGGCCAGCTTGTCGTCGGGCGAGTGATTTTTCAGGAGCTTTAAAAAATGCTGCATCTTTATAACATCGGCAAACTTTTTTGGACTGATACCGATATAATGCTGAAATTTCCGCTGCAACTGCCGTTCGGTAACCGGAACGGCCTTTAGCAGGCCCTCGATAGTTACAATACCTTTTTGCTGATATACCAGGCTGATAGCCTGGTTAAATGCCGGATCGGCAGGTATGGTGACGCTTATCCTTTTTAGTAAAAATTTTTCAATGGCGGCTATTATCTCATGGCTTGTTTTAGTGCTGTATACCTGGTCTTCAACAGCATGTATCTCGCTGCCGTAGAAATCGCCAAGATCGACGGTTTTATTATTTAGTTCATCGGCAGCCACCTTAAATAGCAGGTTAGTGCTGTACGGGTGCAAAACGACAACAACCATACCAAGGCTGCCGGTTGTCGTTAAGTCGTAATAGTGGGTAATTTGTCCGTATACAAAGCTCCGGGGCTGTATTTGGGCAACAGCCTCCGTATGATAAAGTTGTTTAAACGGATCTTTATAGTGAAACACAATGCCGGGGTTGCCATCCGAAAACAAACGATAGCCTGAATTGACGTTCCGGTCACTCTCTAAAATCAGGTAGTGCTTTACAATGGATGACAATATTGCCGACGGTTGCAATTGCATATTAAGCGGTGCGCTTTGTAAAGGTAATTAACTTTAATAGGGTTGAATGAATTTTGTTCGATATTAAATACCGGTAAAGTTATTAATCAAATAGCAGCGGGCATTGGAAGAAACCGACAATTTTCTGGGATATGTAGGGTGCAAATCAAATTGTCGCATATCACCAGGTGTTCCTAACGGAACACAACCACGTCGTCTATTTTTTCTACCGACCAGCCGTCCCCAAGGGACGAAGCTGCAATGTGCTCCATAGGAGCACTTCGTCGGTAGAAAATTTGAGAATGAATTTTACGTTCCATAGGAACGTTTCGTGATTAAGCGACAATTCGATTTGCACACAGCATGGATATTAAAGAATCTCCACATACCCCTCCGTTCCGTTCAACCTAATACGCTGGCCATCTTTTATCAGCGTAGTTGCATTTTCCACACCTACAATAGCAGGCAAGCCATACTCCCGTGCGATGACGGCCCCGTGAGTCATTAGGCCGCCAACTTCGGTTA
Source organism: Bacteroidota bacterium (assembly GCA_040389845.1). Lineage (GTDB taxonomy): Bacteria > Bacteroidota > Bacteroidia > Sphingobacteriales > Sphingobacteriaceae > Mucilaginibacter. Next base: position 11,870 of record JAZJZL010000190.1, on the reverse strand, counting down.
CAAGGCCTTTCATGGAGATGAACAATGGCGTCCAGCTTGGGTCGGTAAACGGGGTGACGAGGATATCACCTTCCTCAATTTCGGCATCTTCCATTTTTAAAATTACGCGCGCACGGCCTTCTACAATTCCGGATGACACAGCCAGGCCGATGATAGCGTCAGCCGGCAGATTTTCACGTTTGTATTTACCATTGATGATTTCACCGTCGGATGTCATCACACGCGGCGGATTCAGCTTTTCGTAAAGTTTATATTCCTCTTTTCGCTTATTGATAGTATTGTAATCTACAGACTGCGTGCGTACCGCTTCCCTCAGCTCTTCAAAATCGAGGTAATAAATGTCTGCTGTTTCGCGTATAACATTAGCCTTTAACAACGCAGCTGCCTCTTTCAATAAAACCTGTCGGTACACAAAAAAGCGGTTAATCTTACCATATTTTGGATATTCACGATAGCCGGCGAAGTTCCTCAACCGGCTGATTTTTTCACGGGTTTCCTCGGTCTTTTGTTCGCCATCGGGCAATTGCTTTAGTCGCGTTAACAGTTCTTCTTCTTTTTGCAGGGCTTTCTGCAGGCAATGCTCAAATTTCCTGGCACCCTCGCCTGGTTCCAAATTTTTGATGTTGTTGAGAATAACCGGGATAAGGATTGCAGGCTTTTCGCTCCAGCGTGTGTTGGTAATGTCAATCTCGCCGGCGCAGCGCATGCCGTATCTGTCCAAATAAGCCTCGATAGCATGTCTGGATTCCTGACCACCTGTAAGCTTAACCAACTCGTTTAAAAAGGTATCGTTTTTTGTGTGCTGCAAATAATCAACTACTTCCGGATAATTGCGGATCACGTCTGCTACATCCGATAATGCCAGCCCCATTTCGGAAGTGATGTTATTGGCGACCGACTGCGACAGCGTGTCGGCCACATTTTTTTCGCCCAGCCACTCGTTCATTTTTTCGTTCAGCCATTGTGAATCATTTATCACGGCCATAATTATGGACATGCTTCTTTGGTCGAACAAAAACGTTCTCAACTGGCGGATATCTTCAGCGATAAAATCCAGTGCCTCGAGGCCTGATTTTGTGATGATGTTTTGTTTGAGCTCCGCTACGGAGGCTTCGTCGTTGCTAATCAGTTCAGCAACAATTGACGGGTCATTTTCAATTGCACTGTGGGCAACCAAAGGCGGTGCAGGTTTAGGGTTTTCGCCGTCGTTTTCCTCCGGCAATAATTTTATAAAGTCTCCCCGCTCAACCAGGGTTATTAATGCATCTTTTATGAGTGGATCATGCTGCCCCATTCCGGCTATCAACACCGCCCTGCTTGCTGCCGGAGCTAGTTGCTGTGCCACATCGACAAATAATCGTCCGGCGGCTACGTACATGGGGCGGACCGCAATTAACTGCCAGAATGATAAGCCTAACGGCCTCATCGGATCGGTCATCATTTGCTGATGACCGGTGGATAAGTACACATGGTTTTCCTGGTCCTTAGCCTCCGGGATTGGGTACAGGGTGGTAATGGGCCGGCTTTGAACGATATGAAAAATATCACCAGCTAAACACCATTCAATATCCTGCGGTGCACCAAAATGTTTTTCAATTTTTCTGCCGATAGTTTCCAATTGCAGAATTTGTACGTCAGTCAAAGCTTGCTTATTCTGGCTTTCAGCATCAATTTTCTGCGCTTTGGTACCGCCGTCATTTACAGCACAAATAGCCAGTTTTTTGGCAGATATTTTTTTATCGGCGATATGGCCATCGCGCACTTTATAATTATCCGCGTTAACCAGCCCGGAAACCAATGCCGTGAACATAATCCCGGCTGTATCCGGGGAAATCATTTTCTGCACTACTACGGATAGCCATACCTTGCTATGTTCAAATCCGTTTTGCAGGCGATAGATGATGGCCCTTTCGGTAAACAGTGACGCCCAGCATTTACTGACGTGCTTTAAAATAGCGTTCGTCCCGATAATATTCAAATAAGTATCCTGCTGACCCGCAAAAGAAGCGGTAGGTAAATCCTCCGCAGTGGCGCTGGATCGGACGGCATAAGCATCTTTATCTCCTGATTGTTTTAAATGCTTTTCAATCTCGCTTTCAAGGCTTTCGGGAATTGCTATTTCTTCTATTGTCTTGCGGATTTTTGCACTGACTTCAGTAATGTTTTTCCGATCATCAGCTTTCAAGCCGGACAGCTCGCCCAACAGCGAATTAACATCAAGGTTATCGCCGATAATCTCTGTATAAGCTTCGGTGGTAACGCAAAAGCCATCCGGTACATGTATGCCTTTAATCCGGCACAGTTCTCCCAGGTTGGCGCCTTTGCCGCCAACTAATAAAAATTTGGTTTTATCAATCTGCTGAAAATCAAGTATGCGTGAACCCGCATTTGCTGCTGTTTTATCCTGGTCAGAAATCATGAAAAATTAGTTTTAATGGGCCGTTTTATTCAAATTTATCCCTGTATTTTCATTTCTGATAACTTTTTGCTATATATTTTTACTGGCGTACTTTAGGCGGATTTTTTGCGTTTACCAAGTATACAATGGCTGGACATCTGTCCGAAAATAGCTGTATACGCTCCTTATCTCTCGTTATAGCCCTCCTTTTTGGGATGCAGTTATCGATCTCATTTTTATCGCTACTTTTCATATCGGCATTCATAAATGTTCATAGAAACATGTGCCCTTAAGAAAAACCCGGGATAATGTTTTTAAATTAGATGGCAGATATTTGCCAATCTTAATATTTTGCAAATACCGGCAGATGCACGTTTAACAAATGTCAGTATTAAATCAATATCAAATCTACAAGCCGTCAATCAGGCTCTCCGAAATAGTAGACCACTATTGGACACTTGATGGAGACTTATCGATTGACAAGCCAATTGTCCACAGGACGCTGGCCAATTTTAATCCTGAGCTTATATTTCATTATGGTGGTGCATTTAAAGAGATAGTTAAAAACGAAAGGATCGAAAATACATTCGTTGGCGGCTTGCATGGGCAAACTAATATGGTCAGGCGTTTTATTTATACTGAGCCCTGTGGAATATTCGGAATTATACTTCAGCCTCACGCCATCCCGGTATTATTTAATACGCCTTCATCAGCAGTAAAAAATCAATTGGTAGACTTTCACGATCTTTTAGGCACAGAAGGGCGGACTATCACGGAAATGATAGTTAACGCAAAAAATAATACGGAGCGTGTGCGGATTGCCAACGGTTTGCTGGAAAGTAAATTGAAGGAAAACGAGCGGCCTGAAATTTCTTTTGCAGTTCAGAAAATTTATGAAGCTAAAGGGATGATCGATATGAAATGGCTTGTATACCAATCCTGTTTATCTCAACGACAGTTTGAACGGAATTTTAAAGAATATGTGGGATTTTCAGCCAAATCATTTATGAATATCGTAAGATTTAAATCACTCATTTCTACTTATAAAAAAGGAGGAAAGAATCTTACCAGGTTAGCTTATGATTTTGGTTATTATGACCAGTCGCATTTTATTAAAGAATTCAGGATATTTTCGGGATATACGCCGGGTGATTATTTCGGCGGCCAAGCCGATGAAGTCTTTTATGCCCCATGATGAAAGTCGTTTTTTTACAATTTTAAGGTTGGGTTACAGGATACTTTTGTGATAAACATAAAGAATTATGAAAGTATTTGAATTAGAACATGACATCAAGGTATTTTACGTAACCGCAGCTTCTTTTCCCGAAGGCATAAAAGAGGCCACAGACGAGCTGCATAGCTTGGTTCCTTTTTCACCCGATCGAAAAATCTTTGGTCTTTCCCGCCCGGAAAATGGCGGCGGGATAATTTACAGGGCCGCCGCAGAAGAGCTGGAAATTGGAGAGGCCGGGAAGCTTAAGTGTGATACGCTTATCATCAAAAAAGGCAGCTATTACAGCATTACCATTAATGACTTCAGGAAAAACATTATGGCAATTGATGCTGCCTTTAAGGAGTTATTAAAACAACCCGATCTTGACCCGGAAGGATATTGTGTTGAATGGTATGCTACTAACGAGGAGTCCGTAAGATGTATGATAAGAATAAAAGAATAGTTTTATTCTGATTTTGGTTAGGATGCAAATGGTATCCAGCCTGACAAAAGGACCAGTAATCATCAGTTTGCCTCCGATATTCTCCACACAAGAAAAGAGCTTCGCAACATCTCCCAAAGCTCTTTTCTTGTGTAGGCGGGCTAACCGGAATAACACAAATCCATTGGCATGGAGATTTGAGGTGTATGGCATTTAGTTAGGCTAAAAATTCTACTTTAAAACCGTACAGCACTTCGTGCGGTTTCGGTACACTATCTATTTTAACTTATTTATTAATCTTCTATCTAATAATGTTTTATAGATTTGGAATAATGATTGAGCCGATCAACTTGTTTGAAATCATATACATTCCATATCACCCTTTATGATGCAGCATTCTTTGGGATGCTATTTGTATGCTTTACTTTTATCCTGCTTTTGTGGTTTGGGAAAATTAACCGTGTGGCAAACCGGTTCCTGGCCATCGCATTGGCTGTTGTTGCCTTGTGGATTACACGGATATTGGCTATCGATATACAACTTCAAAGCTACCTGCCGCACTGGGATAGCCTGCCGATACAGTTTTTGCTGGCGCTGGGGCCGCTCATCTATTTTTATGTACTTAAAATTACCCGGCCGGAATATAAATTCAGGTGGAAAGACCTGCTGCATTTTAGTCCGCTGCTGCTTGAACAGGCCGTCCTGCTATTGGAAATAAATGAAATCAATCGGACAGGAGCAGAAACTTATACAACGCATACCCATGCATTATCGAAGCCGGTATTGCAGCTACTTATTTTTATTTCGCTCATCACATACTTATACAGGTCTCACAAGCTCATCGAAAATTTTTACCGGCGACTACAGCCTGTACTAATGGACCGCTCCCGTTTGGAGTTCAGGTGGCTAAGGCGCTTACTGGCCGCCACGGCACTGTTGTGGCTGTTATGGTTAGCCTATACCGCCATAGACTATTTTGGCTACCGTAATCAATTGGGTATAGACGTTTATTATCCCGTTTATATTTTCTTTGCAGCGATAATGATATGGACCGCGGCGGCAGCATTTTTAAAACCGCAGGCTGCATTGCTAATCCAGCCCGTTCCGGCAGTTAAGCCACCGCCTTCAAACGAATTGAAGCAAAAAGGTATTTGGCTGAAGAACACTGTTAAACAAAACCATTATTACCAGGATCAGGAGCTAAGCCTGAATTCGCTTGCTGAAAAACTGGGCATGCATCCCCACGAATTATCCCGCATTATCAATATAGCGCTGAAGAAAAACTTCAATGATTTCATCAACGAATACCGGGTTCAGGATGTGGCGGCGAAAATGCAGGACCCGGCTTACGACCGGATTACATTGCTGGGCATGGCCTACGATGCCGGCTTTAATTCCAAAGCCACTTTTATCCGTGCTTTCAAACAATTAACCGGGAAAAACCCGGCAGAATATAAGCGCGAACTGGCAAAAGAGGTTGCAACTTATCATTTGCAACCTTATTCCCGTTCTGCAGCGATAATTTCGAATCAGCAAACCACACCTAAGTGGCCTGAGCAGAAATTAAATCGCAATATTATGTTTAAAAATTATTTTAAAATAGCCTGGCGCAGTATCAGCAGAAACAAGGTGTATACCTCCATAAACGTGCTTGGCTTATCACTTGGCGTGTGCGCCTGTTTAATTATTTACCTGATAACCAGCTTTGAACTAAGCTATGATACTTTCCATCCGGATAAGGAGCGGGTTTACCGGATAGTAACATCGATGCAAAACCCGCAGGGAAACACGAGTGAGGGAGCCTCCGGAGTAGTTGCGTTACCTATGGCTGTGAGAAATGAGCTGAGCGGTTTAGAAGATGTAACCGGATTTTACAATTATTTTGCAAAGGTTACTATACCGGGCGCTAATAACACCGCCAAAAAGTTTTTTGCGCCAAGAGAGGGTGAGCAAGCTTCGCCGGTTATCGTAGCAGAACCGCAGTACTTCAGGATATTTAAGTACAAGTGGCTGCACGGCGACCCTTCAACAGCTTTAAAAGAACCATTTAAGGTGGTGCTTTCCAGGCAGGAAGCAAACAAATATTTTGGCGCAGAGCCGTTGGAAAATGTTATGGGTAA
>JAZJZL010000190.1:0-5687 GCA_040389845.1 Bacteroidota bacterium | reverse complement strand
GGCATTGTTGAGGACTGGGATAAGCATACCGATTTTGGTTTTAAGGATTTTATTTCATTTGCTACAGTTCGGCATAGCTTTCTGAAAAACGATATCGACCTGCAAAGCTGGAGCATGTGGGACTCTGACTCGCAGGGGTATGTAAAGCTGGCAAATGGGGTTACGGCGGCCCAGGTTGAAAAACAGTTTCCTCAATTTATTAAAGCTCACATCAAGGTACAGGAGGGGTCGAAAATTCAAATGTCGTTGCAACCATTATCCGATATTCATTTCAACAATCGTTACCAGGATTCCTATTCCAGGCAGGCGCACTTACCTACGCTTTACGGACTGATGGCTATCGCGGTTTTTATTTTGCTGATAGCAGCTATTAATTTTATCAATTTATCTACGGCACAGTCGCTGCGAAGGGCAAAAGAGGTTGGCGTGCGTAAGGTATTGGGCAGCAGTAAAACCAATTTAACTACCCAATTTTTAATTGAAACGTTTATTGTAACCGCCGTGTCTTTGATTATTGCTGTTGTCGCGGTTAATCCTATAATTTCAGTCTTTAATTCCATTATACCCCAGGGCGTGGCTTTAAACTTATTTAGCTTGCCGGTGCTTGGGTTTTTGGTTTCGATATTGATGATTACCTCCCTGCTAGCCGGTTTTTATCCTGCCCGGGTGCTGTCATCGTATTTACCGGTATTAAGTTTAAAAGGGCAAGGCTCTCCCCGGCTTAATAACAGGGGCAATCTCCGGAAAACGCTGATCGTATTTCAGTTCACCGTGTCGCTGGTGTTTATTATAGGTACGCTGGTGGTTGCAGACCAAATCCGTTTTGCTTTGAATAAAGATATGGGTTTTGATAAAGACGCTATTATTACCGTGCATACGGACTGGAATAATACGATTGATCAGCTTAGCGTGTTTTGCGACAAGTTAAGGGCATTGCCGAATGTGACAAAGGTGAGCCGGCATCAGCAAACGCCGGCAGCACAACGGCACGGCGGAACCATTATTGATTACAAAGGCGCCGGCGGAGCTAAAATAGACGCATCATTTGATTTTTGCGACGAAAATTATGTGCCGTTGTTTGGCTTGAAAATAGTAGCGGGGCGTAATCTTGCGCATTCTGATACATTGAAAGAATACCTGGTAAATGAAACCTGCGCTAAAGCGCTTGGATTCAGAAAGCCGGCAGATGCCGTTGGCAAAACTGTTGAAATTGGCATGTCCGACTCAAAGAGGCAAATAGTTGGCGTTGTGAAGGATTTTAACTCAAAATCATTGCACGAGGTTATAAGTCCTTTTTTTATGTGCTCGATAAAGGGAAGGGAAAGGGCTGTTAGCATAAAATTAGCAGGCAAGGACTTAAGCAACTTTAAAGCGACAATAGCGCAGATAGGGAGCGCGTGGAAAGAGGTGTATCCTAATGATAAATTTGAATATACCTTTTTCGATCAAACAATTGTCGGCTTTTATGATAAAGAGCAGAAAACCGCGCAGCTGATGAATACCGCAATGCTGATAGCTATATTTATTTCGTGTATGGGTTTATTTGGGCTTGCCACCTTTACCGCACAGCAAAGAGTAAAAGAAATTGGTATACGTAAGGTTTTGGGCGCCAGTGTTGCCCGCATCGTATCCATGTTAAGCAAAGATTTTTTATTGCTGATTGTAATTTCATTAGTCATCGCATCGCCCATTGCGTACTATTTTATGCATACCTGGCTGCAGGGTTTTGCTTATCGTATTACTATTAACTTGTGGATGTTTTTATTATCAGGATTAGCCGCCATTATGATTGCATTTGCTACCGTAAGCTTCCAGGCCATAAAGGCAGCATTGACTAATCCGGTGAAGAGCCTGAGGAATGAGTGAGGGGCGACAGAGATTAGAGATTAGTTAACGAGAGATTAGTAGCTGCAATTTTTTCCTAATCTCCGGTCTCTAACCTCTAATCTCTTTAACTAACTTGCGTTATACATTTAATTGAATACATACAACTTCCATATCAACGCTTATGACCCGGTTTTTATCGGGGCTATATTCATCGTGCTCAATTTTGCCTTATTGCTGTGGTTTAACAAAAAGATAAACCTTGCGGCGAACCGGTTTTTAGTATTGGCGCTGGCCGCAATCGTTCTATGGTTAGTTCAGGTAGTGGGGATTGATACCGGGCTGAGCAGCTATGCCTACCATTGGAACTGGCTGCCAACGCAATTTTCGTTAGTGCTCGGGCCACTCGTCTATTTTTATGTGCTCAAAACGACCACGCCTGATTTTCAATTCCGGTTTAAGCATTTGCTGCATTTTAGTCCGCTATTGCTGCAAATATGCACCCAGGTAGTAGCAGGGGGGCAGTTAAATCCGTTGTTGCAAACGCTGGCGATAATTTCAATTGGTGCCTACTTATATGCGTCACAAAGGCTAATTAAAGGCTTTTACCATCGCCAGGAGTTTATCGGGAGCGACAGGTATCGGCTGGGTTTGCTGTGGCTGCATAAACAACTAAATATTTTTTGCTTGTTATGGTTGTTGTGGGTGTTGTATGCAGCGGTGGCTTATATTTTCTTTCATAGCGGGTTCAGTATTTATACTTACCATCCATTATACCTGCTTTTATGTTTTGCGGCGGTATGGACGGCAGCCACTGCTTATCTAAGGCCGGGAGTTCGCGTGATTGAAGAGATGCCTGCCGCATTAAAAGTATTGCCTCAAACGGAACTGAAACAAAAAGGCGCCTGGCTGAAAAAGGTTATGAAGGCCAACCTGTACTACCAGGACCCGGAATTAACCCTAACCTCATTGGCAGAAAAGCTAAACCTGACCACGCATGAACTATCCCGCATTATTAACCAGGGCCTGAAAAAAAGCTTCAGCGATTTTATTAATGAGTACCGTGTTGCCGAGGTAATCCGCAAAATGAGCGACCCTGCTTATGACCGGATAACGCTCATCGGCATGGCCTACGATTCGGGGTTTAGTTCCAAGAGCACCTTTAACCGTATTTTTAAAGAAATAACAAGCGTAAGCCCGGCAGAATATAAGACTGGCAAGGGCAAAGAGCTCCCGAGTTATAATTTGAGACCTGGTTCTGCACCTGCTGCGATAATTTCACATCATCAAACTGCCTCAAAATGGTTTGGCATGAAATTAAATCGCAATTATATGTTTAGAAATTATTTAAAAATCGCCTGGCGCAACCTTACCCGCAACAAAAGTTACGCCGCTATCAATATCACCGGACTGGCTGTCGGCATTGCCGTTTGTATGATGATTTTTATCATTATTCAATATCAAACCAGCTATGATAATTTTCACGCAAATAAAGACCGCGCTTACCGCGTGTTAACAGAATACCATCACGCAGAAACCGGAAATACCACTTATGGGAAAGACATCCCTTTCCCGCTGCCACGCGGTTTGCAATCCGCTTTTCCGCAGATAGAACAAATCGCCCCAATCTTTGCAAGTCAGAATGATGTGCTGACGGTAGTTGACAATAGCGGAAATACCGAAAAGGCTTTTAAGGAACAGCGCGGATTATTCTACACAAACCCCGCGTTCTTTAAAATATTTGATTTTCCACTGTTAGCCGGTTCTTATGTATCGTTGAAAGACCCGAACAACGTTTTCCTGAGCAAAGAGACTGCGGAAAAATATTTCGGCGACTGGAAGGCGGCTATGGGCAAAACCATTAAGCTGCAAATGGGCGGCTATATGTTTGAGCATGGGGTTGATGTATTAAAAGTATCAGGGATTTTGGCCACTGTCCCGCCGAATTCAGACTTTCAGTTAAAAGTTGTCGTGAGCTTCGGAACCGGGTTTACTGGGGAATACCTGGCGCAATCAAAAGACTGGGACGGCACAGTAGTTAATTTCGGCTGTTATATTTTGCTGCCGCCCAATACATCTGCCGACAATTTTAACGAGCAGCTAAAGGCATATTCACGAAAAGTAGAGTCGCCCATAAATAAAGATAACCATATTATACAGCCCTTAAATGCAGTGCATTTTGATACCCAGGTGAGCAACTACAGTAATAAAACCATCAGTCACCAGTTGCTGAATGTATTGTGGCTTATTGCAGCATTTATCCTGCTGATTGCCTGTGTAAACTTTATCAATCTTTCCACCGCACAAGCCGTTAACCGGGCAAAGGAAGTTGGCGTACGGAAAGTATTAGGAGGCAATGTGTCGCAACTGCGTACGCAATTCATCGTCGAAACATTTTTGATAGTTATAAGCGCTGTAATGCTGGCGGCAGTTGTAACCTTTTTTGCATTGCCGTATGTAAACCAGTTGTTAGAGCTTTCGCTTACATTCAATATACTGAGTGATCCGAAAATTATTTTGTTCCTTTTAACGGTAACCATTATTGTAACGGCGCTTGCCGGTTTCTATCCCTCTATTGTATTGTCGCGTTTTAACCCGGTAAATGCCTTAAAGAGTAAGCTTACATCGGCCAGCCCCAAAGGCATTTCGTTGAGAAGGGGGTTGGTAGTATTTCAATTTATTATCGCACAGGCACTCATCATCGGCACGCTTATTATCGTGAGGCAGATGAATTATTTTATGGACCAACCCTTAGGCTTTGATAAGGATGCGATTGTTAATGTTCCGTTCCGCGTGGATAGTGTGCTGCATAGCCGGATGGATTATTTACGGCAAAAGCTATTATCGGTAAGCGGCGTGCAGGCGGTGAGCTACAGCTCGAATACCCCGATTGAAGAAGGCAGCGATACCTGGACTAACATCAGGTACAACCGTGCTATAAAACAATCAGACTTTAAGGCGATTGCCAAATTTGCCGACGAACAATATGTGCCGACTTATAAACTGACGATGGTGGCCGGGCGGAATTTGCTGCATTCTGATACTGTGCAGGGTTGTTTAGTGAACGAAAGCCTGGTGAAAAGTTTAGGTATTACTAATCCTAACGATATCATTAATAAAGAGATAAGCATGTGGAACGATCAAATAAAAATGCCTGTTGTTGGCGTGGTGAAGGATTTTAACAACCGGTCGTTTAAGTATGGCCTGGCCCCTCTGATTATTGCTTCAGACGTAGTGATGTACACCCAGGCTGGTATAAAACTCGATACAAAAAATCTTGCACCCACCATGCAAAATGTTAAAAGTATATGGCAGCAAACCTTCCCCGATTTTGTTTATGAATACAAATTCCTCGATAAAAAGATAGAGAACTTTTATAAGCAGGAAACGCAGCTATCGGCCTTGTATAAAGTCTTTGCCGCCATAGCTATTTTCCTCAGCTGCTTGGGCTTGTACGGCTTAGCCTCGTTTATGGCTGTGCAGCGAATTAAAGAAGTAGGCATTCGTAAAGTACTTGGCGCCAATGCTAGTAGTATAGTCTACCTGTTTTCGAAGGAATTTATCATACTTATTGCTGTGGCCTTTGCCATTGCTGCACCAATCGCATGGTATTATATGCACCAATGGCTACAGGCTTATGTTTTCCGCATTAACATCAGTTGGTGGTTAATTGCTATAGGCGGGTTCGCTGCTATCATTATTGCACTTGTAACCATAAGTTTTCAGGCCATAAAGGCAGCAAGGGCAAACCCGGTGAAGAGCCTTCGCTCAGAGTGAGCTATGGCTCTCGAAGAGAGCCTTGCAATCGGAGTAAACTCACATTTGGCGCGTAAAAAGCTTCAAACCGAAGGGGTTGGGGCTTT
>JAZJZL010000189.1:12781-18017 GCA_040389845.1 Bacteroidota bacterium | reverse complement strand
CGTCGGGGGCTACTATTTTGCGAAAGCCGTCATCGTCGACGCGTATGACCTGGATATGCGAACTGAAGCTGCAATCGGCGGATGCTTCGGCAGGTTCGTCGTAAATAACGTCTTCGTCTACATATTCGGGCAGATGGGCACGCAATTTATTACGCATGGCTTCAATTTCGGGCGGTCGTACGAACGGCTCGAACGGTGGTTCGGGAGATTTTTTGGGTTTCATGATGGGGAGGGAAAGATATCTGTGGCCGAAGACCAGAGAATGGTTTATGCAGGCTAATATCGGCTATATTTTTGATAAAAGTGCTGACACTGTTTTGTCAGTAGGGGAAGCAATAAGTGACCCAGTCATCCGCACATCAGAAATTCGCACGTCAAAAAAAGTGTTCCAACTGTACACAAGTGTTCCGCGGAACAGAGACCTCCGAACGGGCTCACAGGAAGCGTCTGTGGGGACACAGACGCGGGTGGGCGTTATATTTTAATGCAAGGCAGTTTATCTTTGAAAACCTGGGGGATGAAGTAGAATTATCGACAATCAAAGTGTACACAACTGTTCCACCTGTACACATCCGTTCCGCGGAACAGTACAGCAAGACAAGTAGCTAAATAAACACCAAAGCCCCCGAATCTCTCCGGGGGCATGGCATTTTTATAGGGGTATTAACAGGGCAATAACCAATTATTATGACTTTATTGCGCCTATTTTCTTTAGCAGCTTACGGTTTTCGCGGCGGTGGATGAGGCGGTAAACCAAAGCGTATATTACGGGTAATATCAGTAAGGTGAGGATGGTGGAGGTAATGAGTCCGCCGATAACTACTACGGCCAGGGGCTTCTGTGTTTCGGAGCCTATGCCGGTAGATATGGCGGCGGGCATCAGGCCGATGGCGGCCATCAGGGCGGTCATTACCACGGGGCGCACGCGGGAGATTACACCGGTTAATATAGCCTCATCGAGGTGTACGCCGGCTTCCAGGTTTTTGCGGAACACGGATATCAAAATCACCCCATTCTGTATACACACGCCAAACAGCGCGATAAATCCTATCCCAGCCGAGATGCTGAAGTTGATGCCGGTAACGTGCAGCGCCAGTATGCCGCCGATAAGGGCGAATGGGACATTAAGGATTACCAGCGAGGCGTCTTTTACGTTACCGAAAGTGATAAACAATATCAGGAATATCACCAGCAAACAAATAGGCACCACGTGCGACAGTGTTTTTGAGGCGCGGGTTTGGTTTTCAAATTCGCCGGCCCAGGCGATGGAATAGCCCTGGTCGAGTTTTACCACCTGTGCTACTTTGGCCTGCGCTTCGGCAATGGTGCTGCCTAAATCGCGACCTCGGTTGGAGAATTTTACGGCGATGTGGCGGGTGTTATTGTCCCGGTAAATAAACGCCGGACCGGTAATGGTTTTTATCGTAGCAATTTCCTTTATGGCAATTTTGGAGCCGTTAAGCGTAGGCACCATCAGGTTTTCTATTTTCTCCTGCGTATCGCGGAACTGTTTCTGGTAACGTATACGGATGTCAAAGCGGCGCTCGCCTTCGTACAGTTCGGTTGCGGCTTTACCGCCTATGGCCATCTCGATAACGGCATTGGCGTCGGCGGTGGCTACACCGTACAAGGCCATCTTGCGCTGGTCCAGCTCAATCCTAAACTCCGGCTGACCAAGGTTGCGCAGCACGCCCAAATCGTCAACACCTTTTACGGTTTTCAATACTCTTAAAACTTCGTCGGCTTTTTTATCCAGCACATCAAAATCGGGCCCGAATATTTTTACGGCGAGGGAGGCATTCACACCAGCAACCGCTTCCTCCACGTTATCCCGTATCGGCTGCGAGTAGTTGAACACCGCACCAGGTATTTTGGTGAGCTGGTGGTCCATCTCGTCAATCAGGTCATCTTCAGAAAGGCCGCTGCGCCATTCCTTTTTATTTTTCAGGTCCACCTGTATCTGTACATCGAAAAAGCCTTTGGGGTCGGTACCATCGTTGGTACGGCCTACCTGCGCCAGCGTTTGCTTTACCTCGGGGAACTTGCGGATAATCTGCATCATTTTCTGGTTGATGCTCTCCGCCTCGGGCAGCGAAACACTCATCGGCAGCTCGGCCTCCACCCAAAGTGCGCCCTCGTTCAAATCGGGCAAAAACTCGGTACCTAAAAACCTGGCAGAGAAAAAGGTACCCGCCATAAATATCACCGCCACCAGTATGCTGCTTTTCGGGTGCTTGTAAGTATAGCTAAACATCCGGCGTATGCCGTTCTCAAAAAAGCTGACAACCGGGTTGTGTTTTTCCTTTACGTTTTTGTTCAGCAATATGCTGGATAGTGCAGGCACCAGTGTTAATGTAAATATCAGTGCGCCCAGCAAAGCAAAGCCCAGCGTATAGGCCAGCGGCGAGAACATCTTACCTTCCACCTTCTGGAAAGCGAAAATCGGTATTAAACAGGTAATGATAATCAACTTGGAGAAGAAGATGGCTTTGCCCATTTCGGCGCCGACATTCTTAAACAAACCCAGTTTGGCCAGGCCGTTAAATTTTTGCATGCCCACTTCTTTGGCTCTATGGTCAAGCGCGACGAAGATACCCTCTACCATCACCACGGCGCCGTCGATAATAATACCGAAATCCACTGCCCCCATCGAGAGCAGGTTGGCGCTCATACCTTTTATCCTCATACAGATAAAAGCAAACAACAGCGACAGCGGGATAATGATGGCCACGGTTAGCGTGGTGCGCCAGTCGGCCATGAAGAGGAACACGATTACCGTTACCAGCACGATACCCTCCAGCAGGTTATGGATAACCGTTTCGGTACAATAATCCATCAGGTTCGTACGGTCGTAAAACGTATCGATTTTTACGTCTTTGGGCAGGATGTTGTCATTCAGTTCCTTCACCTTGTCGCGTACCAGGTCAAGCACCTTTGCCGGGTTCTCGCCTTTGCGCATAACAATAATGCCTTCAATTACGTCCTTTTTATTGTCGCGGCTCACCTGGCCCAGGCGCGGCAGGCCGGATTCCTTTATTTCGGCAACGTCTTTAGCCAGAATCGGCACGTTGTTTACGTTTTTGATGATGATGTTCTGTATCTCGCTGATATTATTTATCAAGCCGATACCGCGCACCACGTAAGCCTGGTCGTTTTTCTCAATCACATCGCCGCCCACGTTAATGTTACTGCGGTTAATGGCGTTGTAAATATCAAGCGAAGTCAGGCCATATTTTTGCAGCATGGCGGGGTTAACGCTCACCTCGTAATCTTTTTCCTCGCCACCAAAGCTGTTCACGTCGGCCACGCCAGGAACAGATTTAAACTGCCGGTCGAGTATCCAATCCTGTATGGCGGTAAGCTCGTGTATTGAGGCGGTTTTGCTTTTCAGCGTATAACGGTAAATCTCGCCCGTCGGACCGTATGGCGGCTCAATCTCGGGCTTAACGCCATCAGGCAGATCGGCATTGGCCAAACGGCTCAACACCTGCTGACGCGCAAAGGCATCATCCACATCATCATCAAAAATGATACGGGTGTATGACAGGCCGAATGCCGACGTAGTGCGCAAATTAGATTTCTTCTGCACCGAGTTCAGCACCGTTTCGATGGGGATGGTAATGAATTTCTCCACCTCCTCGGCGCTGCGACCCTGCCACTGGGCAATAATGATTATCTGTGTATTGGTAACGTCGGGAAAGGTCTCGATAGGCGTTTCGGTATAGCTCCATATTCCTATCACCACCAAAACAGCGGTCATACAAAACACGAAGTAGCGGTGCCTTAACGAGAAGTATATAATGTTTTTAATGAATTTATTCATTGCAGGTCCGTTCTGTTTTAGGTAGATAAATAATTAATTATCCCCTGTTATCTGGTCGTAAAGCAGCAGCTGGTTTTTGGATACCACGCGGTCGCCGGGCTTCAGGCCTGACGCGATGTAGGTGATATCGTCCACTGTTTTAATGATGCTCACCTCGCGCACCTTCATATCGCACTTATCGTTATAAACCACTACATAATTCTTGCTACTATCGAACACTATCGCCTTAGCCGGTACCGAAACCGACTGCCGGTTTTCGTTATTGGTAATTACCACATTGGTAAACATCTCCGGCTTCAGCAGCATATCCGGGTTAGGCAGGGCGATTTTTATCTTCATCACCTTGTTATCCGGATCCAGCACGGAGCTGATTTCGTTAACCTTGCCCATAAATACCTTGCCAGGGTAGGCAATGGTGGTCACCTTGGCGGTGTAGCCTACTTTAACTTTGCTGATGTCGGACTCGAATACGTTAGCCCAAATCCAAACGTCTTTCATATCGGATATGGTGAACATGCTGCCGTTGTTATCCTGGCGGATAAAGCTGCCCGATGCAATATTTTTCTCGACGATGTAGCCGCTCCCGGGCGCCTTAATGGTGAGCGTGCCGTTGGCGCTGGTATTGCCGCCGCCGTTAATGGATATGGCGGATTTTACCTTGGCATTGGCTGCCACCGCCTTGTTATAGTTTTCTTTCGCCTCGGTGTAGTCGCGCTCGCTGGAGATGCCGTTTTTGTAGAGGTAGTCCGCCTGTTCCATCTGGCGTTTGGCAACTGCAACGTCTGATTGCGTGGACGATAAATCGGTATAATTTCCGGCGATGTCGGCGCTGCGCATTACTGCCAGGGTTTGGCCTTTGCTTACCTTGTCGCCCAGGGAAACTTTAACCTCAAGCACCTGCCCGCTGCTGAACGGGAACACCTTTACTACATGGTTATCATCGTTAGAAACCTCGCCCGAGAGGCTCAGCTCGTCCTTCATAGTCGTGGTTTTGGCCGTATCGATAGTTATCATTTTTGCCAGCGAATCGCTTACACATACCTGTTTGCTTACGGTTGCTTCGGGTTTTTTATCGTGGCAGGCCGCAAACAGTACCAGTGAGCAAATGCCGGTTATATAGAACTGTTTTTTCATTATTGTTTATTCGGAGTATGAGTTTTATCAGGGTTTAATTACAGGCTCGCCAACGGCAAAATTTAAATCGGCAATGGATTTTTGCAGGTTATATTGCTGCTGCAGTATTTTCAGCTTGGTGTCTTTATAGCTGTCGAAAAAGTCTACAAATTCAACCAAACTAATTTGCCGCTCCTTAAAGCTTTTCATCATGGCTTTAAAAAGGGTGTCGTATTGCTGGTTAAATTCGGTTTGCTGGGTTGAGAACAGCTGCTGGTTTAAGTTATATTGATTTACGGC
>JAZJZL010000189.1:3931-12771 GCA_040389845.1 Bacteroidota bacterium | reverse complement strand
TTTTTGAGTTTTGATTCATTGCTTTTCAGGGTATTCTCCTGGCTCATCAGGCTATACTTAGCCGACTTGATATTGCCCTGGTTGCGGTTAAAAAAGGGCAGCGGCAAGCCAATTTGCAGGCCGTAGTAGTTTTGCGCATAGCTGCTGTTTTTATCGTAAGATGCGCCAACGGTTATATCCGGGGCGGCCATTGCCTTTTGCAGCTCCAGGTTGTGCTGCGCCGAGGCCAGCTGGTACTGGTTGGAGAGGTAGTCGGCGCGATTGGTCATTGCCCGGCCAATCAGCGCTGCTACGTTCAGATCTACATTATTTTTCGGGGTATCATTTATCACAGGCTTAACGAAGGACATTTCGTTAGCCTGGATTAAGGTCTTCAGCTCGGTTTGCAAATCGTTTATCTGCCGGCTGTTTTCAATCATATCATTCTGCAGACCGAACAGCAATGCCTTCAGCCTGATTAAATCTTTCATCGACGTATTACCCGCGTCGTACGACTTCTGGATGGAACCCACCAAGTTGTTAGCCGCCGAAATTTCGTTCTGATATACCTGCGCCTGGTCTATCAGCGTAGCCAGCTGACCAAAATCCATCTGCAGGTTATAACGCAGGTTGCGCATCAGGTCGTTAAACTCGGCTTCCTGCACCTTGGCATTGTCCTGCGCCACTTTTACCTGCTTGCCGCGTTTGCCCGCGGTAGTAAAAACCTGGCT
The DNA here is from genome assembly GCA_040389845.1 of Bacteroidota bacterium. Lineage (GTDB taxonomy): Bacteria > Bacteroidota > Bacteroidia > Sphingobacteriales > Sphingobacteriaceae > Mucilaginibacter. Next base: position 12,061 of record JAZJZL010000189.1, on the reverse strand, counting down.
TAGTTGCACAAACACCTGTCCCAGCTGGCGACTATCATTATGGTAAAAGAACTTTTTGCTGCCGCTGTCGTAAATATTCTGGTCGGTGCTTAAAGTTGGGTTATCCCACAGGCGGGCCTGATCGATAAGCGCCTTGGTCGACTCCACGTTATATTTCTGTGCCAGCAGGTCGAAATTGGTTTCTAAAAACCTTTTCTCGGCATCCTGGAAACTTAACCGGAGGGTATCAGTTTGGGCGTTAGCCCTGTAAGTTGAAACAATAAATAAAAGAAACAACGCCGTTACAGCATATCTCAAACACATAATATCAAATTTGAACACGCAAAATTACGGTGCTTGCACAGGGGCGAGATTAGAATGGGATTAGAAAAGTAAAAAAAGGGGACTGTGCAAAAGGGGCGGTCACGTTGTAGATACGGGAAAGAAGAATTAAGCCTACCTGTTGGGATAAGCGCTCAGACCCAGGGTAATATGCAGGCTGGGGCTTACGCTGATGGCTTTGCGAAGCCTGTAAACCAAACGGACCTGCACCTGCGGCTCGCGCATGCGCTGGTCTAAAAAGGTAGAGTTGTCTATATCGAGTACGATGCTGTTTCCGGCTTCCGGGCCGATGTCTGTGCGCGAGGCTACCAGTACTTCGGAAGAGCCGTCGGCTTTGGACATGAACACCTTTACCATACTCAGGTTGCCAATATTAAAATCTGTCGGACTGGTTGATTCCATTTTTGCCGAAACCATGCGCACTTCGCTCACTTTTTCGCCGTTGTTGCCATCTTTTCTAAAATCCTGGTCGAAGCTGGTGGCCATGGCCGTTACTGAAAGTTCCTCGCCCGTTTTGGAAGCCTGCGGAATAGTCACCGTAGTGGTGTACGGAAACGTGGATTTAACGATAGACTGCATCATGGCGCAGCTGCTAAAAATCACTAAAAAGGCGATGTAGAGAAATGGCTTCATAACTTTAGGGATTATTATAACAAGGTAGGGGAAGGGATTGGGAATTGCAAGGGGATTGTGAGTTGAAGTCGGGAATCCCGATAACTATCGGGACCGAAAAGTCAATAAAGTCCGGAAGACGCTTCGGAGACCGTAAAAAAGTCGGAGACGGTACTAACGATTAGTTATTTCGGAACCGTCAGCAGACAAGCTTCGGGCAAAAGCGAAAAAAGCTGCAGGCCTGTGTGACGGCAGGGCATAGGAACTTTTCGGATACAGGGTCGCAAAGCGATAGGATAGCCCGCCGAAAAGATTCCAGCCCGCAGTTTTTTGGCTTTGTGCGTGAAAGGCCTCGTGCGCAAAGAAGCATTTCTGCTGACTTGATTTATTCGTGTATTGTTTGTTTTTTTATGGCACTCATTATCTCGCTATTGCTCGGTCTTTTGGTTACTTTTTGTATCAAGACAAAAAGTAATTAGCCTCCGCGGCAATGAGCGGTGGTAAAGCCTAAGTTCTACCTTAAAGCACCTTCGTAGCCCCTCGTTAGCATACATTTCTTAGCAGGAACCCCGATAAATACCCAAGGTGGCAAAAGGGACAATGTCCGACTGCTACTCACCACTACCAACTGCAACTCCTCCTACCCTCTCCACTTAAACCCCTTCTCATCAATAGCCCGCATGGTGCAGAGGATACCGTCGAGGTGGTCGCATTCGTGCTGGAGGAGTTCGGAGAGGGCGCCTTCCATGTGCCATTGCTGGGGCTGCCAGTTTTCGTCGAGGTAAGAGATGGTGAGCGACTGGTGGCGTTTTACCTTTACCAGCAGGTTGGGGAAGCTCATACAATCGTCCCACAGCTCAAATAATTCGGGACTAAGATTTTGCAACTCGGGGTTGATGAAAACCACCGGTTTGTCGATGTTCATATACACCAGCCGCTTCATGATGCCCAGTTGCGGCGCGGCAATGGCCCGGCCGAAATTGTATTTGGCGCGGATTTCCCGCATCACGTTATCCATGTCCGCCACCCAGCCCGCCACCAGCGGCAGTTCCGATTTTTCGACCGGGGTGGAGGTTTCGTACAGGCGCGGGTCGCCGAGAAGGAGGAGGTCGGAGAGGGTTTTCATGACAAGGGTAAATTTAGGGGATTTTGGCGGGAGGTGAAAGGATAAAGGTGAAAGCTGGGTTTACTGTACTGTTCCACGGAACGGGTGGAACACCTGGAACACTTTTTAATGTCGTTAATTTACGTTAATAATCTGTTAACATTTGGTGATAAAGGCATCAGGGCTGTACTGTTCCGCGTAACGGGTGGAACACATGGAATAGTTGTACTGGTATGGGTTTACACTTGCGCCGGTGTTTTGCTGTACTGTTCCGCGGAACGGGTGGAACACCTGGAACAGCCGGTACATACTTTTGTACTGAAATGGGTTTACACTTTTATGTAAAACCAAGCGTGTTAAAGATTGTAGTATTTTTGAATTATGGCGGATGTACATTCCAAAGAAACCCGGAGCTATAACATGTCGCGCATCAGGAGTAAGGATACCAAACCCGAAATGCTGGTGCGCCGCTTTCTGCATAAAAACGGTTTCCGCTACCGGCTGCATGTAAAAACTCTCCCCGGTAAACCCGACATCGTGCTTCCGAAATACAAAACCGTGATATTTATTCATGGCTGTTTTTGGCATGGGCATGAGGGGTGCCGGTATTATGTGGTGCCTAAAACGAGGACAGAATGGTGGTTGAATAAGATTAATGGGAACATTACAAATGATAATAATGCAGAAGCCGTTTTGAAGGATGCAGGCTGGAATATCATTACTCTTTGGGAATGTGAATTAAAGAAATCTTCGCTGGAAGAAACGCTGAAAAACCTGATAATTTCATTACAAGCGATACCACAATAATTCTCAAAAGTTCACTTATATCCGATTGACTTATAGTCGAATACGAGATAGCTTGCGGGTATGGATATTCGCAAGAAAATCGGTCTGCGTATAAAAGAATACCGGACAAATTTAAAACTCACCCAGGAAGCCTTAGCCTTTAAGGCAGAGATAGATAAGACTTATGTAAACGAGGTTGAAAACGGAAAGAGGAATGTTTCTGTAATTAATCTTGAAAAAATAATCTGCGCGCTTGATGCAACCGTAAGAGATTTTTTTGACAACGAGGCTTTTAACGGAGGATCTAACTAATGGCAGTTAAATCCTCAAAGGCAAACTCGGCGTTAGTTCCGGATGAACTTGATGCAGCAGTACTAACTCATTACGTAATAACTCATAATCCCGTTTATAAGGAACGTGCTTATGAAATAGCGGAAAATAGCGAAGGCCTTCTTAAAGAGCCGGAAGTTCTTTATCAGGCTGTTCAGCACAATCTTTTTGATGCGACAGACATCCCGTTTCCTGGGCCAAAACAAGGAGAGGAGAAGTTTACATTTATTGATTTATTTGCAGGTATCGGCGGCTTTAGGCTCGCACTTCAAAACGTGGGCGGCTTATGTGTTTACAGTTCAGAATATGATAAGTACGCGCAGAAAACATATTTCGCCAATTTTGGAGAAACGCCATTTGGTGATATTACCAAGGATGAAACTAAAGCATTTATACCTAAGCAATTTGATGTTTTGTGCGGAGGATTTCCATGTCAACCCTTTTCAATCGCCGGAGTTTCAAAGAAAAATAGTTTAGGACGGAAACATGGTTTTGAAGATGAAAAGCAAGGTAACTTATTCTTTCACGTTGCTGAGATTATTGAAAAACATCGCCCCAAAGTTTTCTTTTTGGAGAATGTTAGAAATCTTGTTTCGCACGATAAGGGCAATACCTTTAAAGTTATCAAACAAACTTTACTAGACTTGGATTATTCCTTCGATCACAGAATATTGAATGGTAAGCATTTTGTTCCTCAGCATCGCGACAGGACGATAATGGTTGGCTTTGATAAAAAAGTTTTTGGCGAGGATATGAAGTTTGATTTTGACCGGGTTAAATTGCCCCCGGCTGACAAACAAATAAAATCAATACTTAAAAAGGATGTAGACCCGAAATACACTTTGTCCGATCATTTATGGAACTATCTACAAGAGTACTCTAAAAAGCATAAGGCCAAGGGTAATGGATTCGGATATGGGCTCGTTAATTTGGATGGTATAACCCGCACAATAAGCGCCCGGTACTACAAAGACGGAGCGGAAATTTTAATCCCCCAAAATGGTTCTGCACCGAGACGTCTAACGCCTTATGAATGCGCTGCTTTACAAGGGTATCCTGTTAATAAAGGGAATAAAAGCTTTAGGATTCCTGTCTCCGATAATCAGGCCTATAAGCAATTTGGCAACTCTGTTGTCACGCCTCTAATCCAAGCAGTTGGAAAAGAAATTGTAACTTTATTACAACATGAATAAAGTCGTCGAAGCCGCCATTGATTCTGTGCAAAGGTCAACAAAAGCCTTTTGCAAATTTATTTCCGGAAATGATGCCGGTAAAACCGGAGCGCATCAAAGCGGCTTTTATATTCCAAAAAGTTCAGTTTCACTTTTCTTTGATACGCCAGGGGTAAAAGGTTCCAATAAAGACAGATTTATAAACATTGATTGGTTTGATTATAAGGAAACTGAAAGCCGTTTTATTTATTACGGCACAGGCACCAGAAATGAATATAGATTAACACGGTTTGGTAAAGGCTTTCCGTATTTAACTGACGATAACGTTGGCGATTTATTGATAATATCCCGCTTGGCTCACGATGTTTATGAAGCTTTTGTTTTGCGCTTAGATGAAGATATAGAGAATTTTTTTGCCGCATTTAACTTGGCTGCCAATGAAACCAATAAGCTAATTGAAACAAAGGAAGCCGTTAACGAAGATGACCTCCTAATGAAATGTTTTCAGGCACATTGTCTGTTATTTAATAAAACATTTCCCTCAACCGAAATCCTATCAACAAGTGCAAGAGATTGTTACAACACTTCTTTTAAGGTGAATGGTAATACTATCGTTTCTAGTCCTGATAAGATATTATTGAAGTGGTTGGATGCGGAATATCAATTATTTAAACTTATAGAATTGGAGGTCTATTCGGAGAAGATAAAAACTCCATTTAAAAGCGTTGAAGAATTAGTAAACATTGCCAACACAATATTGAACCGACGAAAAAGTCGCGCTGGAAAATCACTAGAATTGCATTTAGCTAAAGTTTTTACCACTTACAATCTGGATTTCTCGGCTCAAGCCACGACAGAGGATAATAAAAAACCGGATTTCATTTTTCCAAGTGAAAAAAGTTATCGCGATATAAATTATGATCCGCAAAAACTGGTCTTTCTTGCCTCAAAAACCACCTGCAAAGATAGATGGCGACAAGTTATCAATGAGGCTAATAGGATTGATGTTAAGCACTTATTTACCTTACAGCAGGGGATTTCTAAAAATCAATTGAACGAGATGTACAAAGAAGGTGTAAGACTGGTTGTGCCAAAACCATACATTGGAAGTTTCCCGGAAGAATATCAAAACAAGATATTTTCTTTGGATAGTTTTATAAAAAACGTTGCCACAATCCAGAACTAATAACAGCCTTTATAATTAATGGGGATTATTGGTTGCAATTTCATTGTCCGCGATTATCTCAAGAACATTTCTAATATCCGCAATTTGATAAAAATTTCTGGAAATGGGTAGGTCTCCATGCTCTTGTTCCCAGTAATAATGATCGTGTTCATAGAAATAATAGATGCAGTGCGCACCGATTGTTAAGCCGGGATTGATATCAGAACGAATTGAATCTCCGATAATCCATGAGTCGCTTACGCTAGCATTTCGCTCGTTGATAAATCGTCGATAAAGTTGGGAGTCCTTTTTTTCAACAATAAGATACTCTTTAAAAAACCGGCTTAACTTATGATGTTTTATTTTGTTTTCCTGAACCTCCTTTGGCCCCCTCGTAATTAGATATAAATCATAGTTCAGTTTTTGTAATTTAGTTAGCGTCTCTATTGCTCCATCAATTAATGGTGGGATGTCCGTAACTATTTTTTTCTCAAGTTCTTCTATTTTGCCTTCAATAAAATCCGAGGGCATAATCACTTCATTTGTTACAAATTTATCGTATACATCACGCATAGTTTCTCCATACCTTTTTGGATTAAATCCATAAAGAGCCATATTTTTACTATCTTGTGCTTCAAATAGCCTTCTAATCCTAGCCGTCGGAATATTTGATCCGTTTAATGCGAATAAGAATTCTTCGCGAACCCGCCAAAACAAGTCGCTTGTATCAATTAACGTATCATCTAAATCAAAAATAATAAACATATTATTTACCAATCTTTACATCGGGCCTTTTAGCGGATTCCAATGATTTGACTATCTCTTGTAGTGAATCAAGCTTTTTAATTATTGTTTTGTTTGATAATGCGTCTTGATTAGCTATCTTTTGTTCCTTATAATTTAGATAGAAATATATAGCCGCAGCAACCAGGCCAACAGCACTAACTATTAAACTTAAATAAGTAATTAGACCCCCGATTCTCGATTTAAAATCTTTAATAACAACAGCTGCTTTTTTCGAAGCAATTTTTGACGCTTTTTTAAGAATTCGTTTCTTAATGACATTAATATATAGAAAAGATGAGTCTAAATAAGTATTTGCTTCATTTTTCCTTTGCTCAACATAAGTGTCATAATCTAATTGAATTGTTTGAATACCTTTTGGAAAATCTTCTTTTTTTAATGGTGTAAATTTTTGAAAGGTCATCCGCAAAAAGCTATCTCCCTTTTTTAATAAAACACTTGTTTTGCCAAAATTTAATAGAATACTCGAAATAGGACCAACGTACCCTGGATCTACTAGCCCCACATTTACGGCCATAATTCCCTTCCGAGATAACGTATTTTTAACTGTTGTATAGCCGACAATATTTTTATCCTTTAAGTTGAATGTCTCATTTGAAACAACAATTGCCATGCTTTGAGGGGGTATCTCAAATTCTTCTAAAACATTGTTATCCAAAGTGATTATTTTGCCTGCCGTTAAATCGTAACTGTGAGCACAATAATTCTCGTCAACAGCTTTTTCAAGGAGCCCACTTTTTTTTATTTCCGAACTATTTAACAACATGTACTAATGTAGCAATATTTTAGTAGACTTACTCTACTTGGTGATTAATCTTCTCAACACCATATTTAGACTAATGGTATCATCATCTTTAATTGAAAGGGATTGAGCAATAGCTTCCTTACCTCAATAACAAAAAGAACTTAGAACTTTCATCCTATAGAAATATTCCTTTAAAGCATTTTCCTTTTAGTATTTTTGTCATAGTTGTATTTAATAAGGCTGGCACTATGGTAAATATGCAGGAGATATTAAATCTAAGCGTCGACGAGCGCTTATCAATAGTTGAGAAGATTTGGGATAGCATAGACCAATCGGACATACCTGTACCTGAAAGTCATAAACCGGAATTAGACAGACGTTTGGAGCGTTTCAAAAACTTTGAATCAAAGTTCTTCACTTGGGAAGAAATCCAAAAAGAATTAGCTGCAAAGTGGCCCCGTTAAGCTACATCCAACCCCTCAATACCCCCACCGCCATCGCCTCTTTCCCCATCAAAAAAATAACCACAAAAGCCTTTATCCTAAAGAAATGCTCCTTTAAAACGATGCCATTTATGCGGGTAATGTTAAAACCGTTTTTCAATGTATGGGTCAGCTTAAAGAATGATTCAAACTATTATTTCGCACCGGGAAATTGCTGCGAGGTAAGCTGTTCGGTTGCGTAGCCCATGGCTTTGCATTTGGCTACAATTTCGTCGTGCAGCTTTGGGTCCATCTCGGGCTTGCGGCTCATAATGAACAGGAACTTATGGTCGGGGTGGCCAACTACGGCCCAGGAGTAGTCGGGGGCGAGGTCGATTACCCAGTAGTCTACTTTAAAGGGCCACAGGAACTGTGCTTTCATCTGGCCGTCGGTACCGCCGTCTACCCGGAATATTTTTGATTTAACGGTGCGGATGTCGCCTTTTTCGTTTTTGATGCAGGTGGTAACTACGTCGTAATAACCGTCTTTGTTGAGGGTATAATGCGTGGTGGTCTGGCGACTGCCCTTATCGAACATCGTAGGTATGGAATACAGCGAATACCAGGTGCCGCCGAAGCGCTTGCTGTCTACATAGCTTACGGTTTTG
>JAZJZL010000189.1:0-3921 GCA_040389845.1 Bacteroidota bacterium | reverse complement strand
TTGTTGGGCATGGCGCCGCTAAGGGTCATGAAGCTGATGAATAGTATGCAGAGGGATTTCATGATTTTTGCTGTCGATTTATTTATATTACGAGATTTGTGTTGGAAAGGATTGATTTTGAGGGGAATTGCTTAAAACGTGAAGGAATAAAGGGGGGGCTTCAATTTTTTATTTGAAGGTAACACTTGAACTTCACCTCCGCTCATTGCCGCGGAGGCTAGTCTTTTTGTCTTGATACAAAAAAGGACCCAAAGACCGGGCGATAGCGAGATAATGAGTGCCATTAAAAAAATAAACAACACACGAATAAATCAAGTCAGCAGAAATGCTTCTTTGCCGCACGGGGCCTTTCACGCACAAAGCGGGGAAACCTGCGCGGGCAGGAATCGTTTTTCGCAGTTTTGTTCGTTTTATAGGCGCTCAAGATGCTGCGCGTTTTTGCTTTGTGACCCTATCGCTCGCTTACCCTGTAATGCAAAAAAGTTCCTATGCCCGAACCCACTTCACAGGCCGGCAGGTTTCCCCCGCTTTTGCCCGAAGCTTATCTGCTGACGGGCTCCGAACAGGCTTTGGGAGGAGGGTCGCCCTTGCCCTTGTTGGTGTTATCACCATAGCTGTTCGGAATATTATTTTTTGTAATTCTGAGCGGCAGCGAAGAATCTTAATCGAGCGATATTGGCGGCGGACAGGTATGCGTGCGACCTGTCAATACTTTACCCCTCGCCCTTGTTGGTGTCCTTGATCTTTATAATTTAGCAAAAAACTGTTGGACATCGTTTCGTTGGTGAAAACGCCAACAAAGGCAAAAAATCTATTAGATATTAAAAAGGGCCATCGGCCCGAAACATATTGTAGCCCGGGGTTTCAACCCCGGGCACATTCGGCAGCAAAAATAAAAACGCCATCAGCACGACCTATATTAGTTCTCTCAGAGAGGAACCGGCGCGTGTACGTTAGTTATAAAAGGAGTGACTTAGTTTTTGGTGGTGGTCGCCGCTATGATTACCTTCATCGCTTAAATGCTAAAGAAAATCAGTCTCGTTCTGCTTATAGTGGGTTACCTCATCGCAGGGGCAAATCATTTCCGCGCGCCGGAGACTTATTATGTCATGATTCCGGGCTACATGCCTTTTCCCCATTTTCTAAATCTCGCCGCCGGATTTTTTGAGCTTTTATTTGGCATAATGCTGATTTTTAAGCGTATGCGTGCCATAGCCGCCTGGGGGATTATCGTGCTGTTGGTTTTGTTTATCCCGGTGCATGTAGATATGGTGCTGCGGGGGACTTTCTACCTGGAAAAGCTGCATGTAACGCCGCTTATCGCCTGGCTGCGGCTGGTGGTTTTTCAGCCATTGCTGATTTTGTGGGCTTGGTGGTATACAAGGAAGTGATAGTATTTTCACCCGTCATTGCGCGGCCGACTGTTCACAGTCGGCTTCGAAGCAATCCCTGCGCAGGACGGTACCGGACCTTAATCCACAGGGTTACCGGAATGCCGGCGGACAGGACCATGTACATTTTGCTCCCGTGCAGTATGGGGCAGAGATTGCTTCGTACGCGTCTGCAATCCGCTAGTCAGCGGGTCGCAATGACGTATTGTAATAGATTGTTTATCAGCATTAAATTTAAATGTAGAAAACCCTTTAGCGGAGACTGTCAGCAGCTTCGAGCGCACAAAGTTTTAAACCATCCCGCCGTAAAAAACGCCCCTGAAAATTCTCATAACATTATAGCCCTTGCCTCGTTCATTAATAATGGAGAAATTTGCAGCGATGACGGACCTGAATGAATATGAATGCGAAATGCTCGACGCCATGCTGGAGGCCTTCGGCATACCCGACAGCCTGACGCGCGACCAGCTGCTGGAACTCTTCGATAATGACGAGGCTTCGGCGTTTGCCATGGTGCAGGCGCTAATACGCGAAGACCTGGTTGGCGCAACAGGCCGCCAAAGCGAATACGACCTGCCCGAGAAGCTGGTTTTAAAACCCAAAGGCGAAAAGTTTTTAAAGGAGGGCGGTTTTGCCGGCCGGTATCAGCGCGAACAGCAGCGCCCCATAGAGGTGGGCGGCACCCTGGCCAAGCTGCAGCAGCAAAATATGCGCCTGCAAAACGAAAAGCTGGCCAACCAAACGGAATTAAATGCGCTCAGAAAAACAATGTCTGCACGGCAGGCCCGGTTATATTTTATGTGGGTACTGGTAGTGGTTGCCCTGGTTGTGGGGTATCTGCTGGGGCATATGCATAAATCCTGAACCAGGATTTTTTGGATTTATGGATTTTTCGGATTTGGGATAATTTGCAAATCGATTTCGGAACACATATAACGCGCTTTGCAACAATCGCGGAAATTCCTAAATCCGCTCAATCCCGGTTCCCTTTCTCCACACAATTATTCTCCACACCAATTCCGCGCTTGATAAGGCTACCAATGCAAAAATGGCTGCCCATACCGCATGTTCCTGCGAGGCGAATGCGCCGGCCATCGCCACAAAATAAACCGTAAACGGCAGGGCTATCATCACTAAAAGGCCCGGTATGCCCAGCGGTATCTTAAATGGCCGGTGTATATCGGGCGAGCGGAGCCGTAGCTTAATCAGCGTAACATATTCCAGCGACAGGCCTGCGCCATAAACGGTAACATCAATGATCAATAAATCTGCAAAAGGCCATAATATCATCAGGCTTACTACGGCAGAGCAAATTAATATCGATACATACGGAGTTTCAAACTTGCGGTGTTTTTTATTGAGGCCTTTGTGCAACAAGTCATCATCTGCCATAACCTGTGGCACACGGGATACGGATAACAATACAGCCGCGTAAATACCCAGGCTGCTGGCCATCCCGGCAAAAGCGATTAATCCGCCAAGCCATTTTCCGCTGATGATTTCTGCCACCGCAGGGAAGCCTTTATCTTCCAAAACATTTGGCCCTATGCCGGTTTGCTGCGTTACCAGTATAACCATTACATATAGCACAATCACCAACACAAATGAGGTAAAGACCGAAACCAGGTACGATTTCACCGGCTTCTCTACTTCCTCGGCATAGGTGGTTACGTTATCCCAGCCCAGGCAGTTCCACATTACCGTATATAAGGCCATACCAAATGAGGAGAAAGGGATGCCTTTTAATGAGGGTGACGGAATATTTATTGGCCCGGTATGATGCGCAAAAAAAAGCCCGAACATTAATATAAAAGGTGTAAACACTATCGCCCCCAAAATCAGGGAAGTCCGGCCAACAGGTACGATGCCTAATATATTCAACCCGGCAGAGGCCCATATAACGCAAAGGCAGATAGGAATGCGGTAATCTGCCAGTACCGGGAAAAAGTACGATGCATATAATACAAACAGGCCGGGATAAATAGCAAGGTCGACGAAGGTATAGAGCCAGGTCCACCAGCCTTCAAAAAATCCCCAGCGGGTGCCAAGCGCGTGTTTTACCCATTTATAATAGCCGCCGGTTATGGGCATCATGCTGTTTAGCTCCAATACGGTTAAAATGGCGGGAACATCCCAAAGTAAAGGAGTGACAATAAGCAGCAGCAAAGCACCATGTTCACCGGCGTAAGTGATTAGGGGTTCGAGCCCGTAGGGCCCGCCCGAAACTGTGAAGAAAATTACCGCGACAAGCTGTATCGGCCTTAGTTTTCTTGTTGGCAAGGTTGATTATTTAATGGTCGTAAAAATATTATATATGCTTTATATATGTTCAGTTAGTTTAAAGTTTTTCTTTAAAAATAGTTAACCCCCAAAACCAAAAAAGGCTGTTTTTGCAAACTGTATTAAGCGTAAATTAATTAAACATTACCCTTTCGCCCGGGGCATACAAGCAGGTAACCTTATTGTTACTTTAGTTTTTCATAAGCCCCCTAAGCGATGAGGAAGAAGATATTATTTATCACGGGTTCGA
>JAZJZL010000188.1:0-1898 GCA_040389845.1 Bacteroidota bacterium | reverse complement strand
AGAAAGTATGAAAAAAATTATCTTAAATTAGTTGCATAGATCATAGAAATCGAGGAACGAAGCAATCTCTGCCCAGGACTGTCAACGCACCCTTATGGCAATAGTTATCCTGCAGCCGGCCGATTGGACACCAAGGAGTTTATTGCTTAGGTGCGGTATGGCGCAGAGATTGCTTCGAAGCACGTTGCAAGCAACGCGCCTCGCAATGACGCGTCTTTTAGTTAATTATCTTTCCACCTTACCAACGTCTTCCTCCCCAAATCATACGTTACCCTGAATGCTTCCTGGTTGCTGGTGAAGCCCGGCGTGCGGTGTATGCTGAAAATAAATTGCCCTTTAATACGATTGAAAAGGAACGGGGTAAACATCAAATCCAGGCGGTTATAAAATTTCTTTTCGTAAAAGGCATCGCCAAAACTCATCTCGGAGCCTTGTCCTGTATAAAATTCATTAAATGCCGCAAAGCGGTGGTAGCTGATATAGGCACTGGCCACAAATCCTTTTTTGAATGTCCCGCCGTCAACCCCTCGCCTGCGCTGGAAAGAGCCCATAAAGCCTGCTTCAACAGATAAGGAATCGAAGGTGGTTTGTTTGCGACTGAAATCTAATCCCAGCTTTACCTGCCCGCCGCCGTCATCGCCGATGTGGTCGTTGGGTAATAATATCTCTGCTCCGGCATCATGCAGCATCAACACGTAATGCGAAATGTAAAATGGCCCGCTTAAGGATGGTTTCCATTTACCTTCAAAACCGAAAAGGAACTGTTCGCGGTCGGTGGCGGTTTGGCGGCTCACCCAGTCAATCCAGCCGGTTTCGGTAAAGTGTTCGTTATGGTATCGCGCTAACAAACCTTCTATATTGGGGCGATAATAGCGCAGGGTATCATTCAGCAACGCCCTTGGGTAATTGTCAAGCAAACCGATACGTGGAAATTCACCGGCATCAAAAAGCCAGTTTTTGCTTTCGTACTTGTAATAGGCTACAGGGTTCACTTTTAAAAAGTAAGGTTTGGCACCGAACTCATGTATACCGTCTACTCCAACAATAAAATGGTTCACGCTATCCAGGTTAAGGCCCAAATCCAACGCAAGGCGGGTGCCCGAGTAGGTACGGGAGCGGGCGGTAAAATCCTTGTACTCGCGGTTATCTAAAAAACCCAGGCCGTTGAAATGTATGTCGAGACTTTGCGCGAGCGAGGCGGTAACAGTTACTAACGAAATGAAAATAATGAGGTAAATCTTTTTTATCACGGGGCGATGTTATTTAACGGTTAATTTTATTACACGGCTGTTTTTACTACCGTAAAAGGGCTCAGTACGCAGGGAAAAAATGAGATTAAACTCTCCCTTTTCCTTCGGCGAAGTTACGGGAAAAGTAAAGTGGGTTTGCTCACCGGGCTGTAAAGTTATTTTTTTATAAGTGTCCTTCGCCTCAACTACACCAGTCAGCACATCGCCCCTAAAAAAGCAATATTCAAACTTAACAGGGTGCGTGTAGCCACTATCGGTAAAGCTGATGGGATGCGGGTACGGATTACTTATAGTAAGGTCGAAGCTGGTTACTGCACCGGGAGCCGTTGTGAGCTTAAGCGGCGCGGTTTCGATAACTACCTTCTGATAGGTGCGCACATCCTCCACCAAATTTAAATACCATTTGCCGGCCTCATTTTCTATGGAGTCTGTCGTTAGTCCTTTCATCGGTTCGATGGTGAGGTAAAGTACTTTTTTATGCTGAATGCTGTCTTCCATTGGCCAGATGTCGTATTGGGTTGCCCGGTAATAACGACTGTCGTATGCAAAACATTTCAGGCTGTTGGTATAATAATTATATTTCGACGGATTTTGAAAGCCTTCGGCCATCACCACATAATTATCTCCCGCCTTTTGCTTAACCATCTG
>JAZJZL010000187.1:0-20076 GCA_040389845.1 Bacteroidota bacterium | reverse complement strand
ACCTGACGAGCTAACAAGATGTGCTCACGAGTTTGTGGCATTGGACCATCAGTAGCAGCAACAACGATAATTGCACCGTCCATTTGAGCAGCACCAGTTACCATGTTCTTCACGTAATCCGCGTGACCTGGACAGTCAACGTGTGCATAGTGACGGTTAGCTGTTGAATACTCAACGTGAGCTGTGTTAATCGTGATACCTCTTTCTTTTTCCTCTGGAGCAGAGTCAATCGAATCAAATGAACGCGCCTCAGATAAACCAGCATCAGATAACACTTTAGTGATAGCTGCTGTTAAGGTTGTTTTACCGTGGTCAACGTGACCGATTGTGCCGATGTTTAAGTGCGGCTTGCTGCGGTCAAACTTTTCTTTTGCCATGTTTTTATACTTATTAGTAGGTTAACTTTTTTTATTTATTTATTGTTTTGATACAATTTCAATACAAAAAACCTTGTTCACTCTGTTTTAATTAACAGATTTAACAAAGTATTTATCCTTTATTCTTTTTAGAGCCAACTATGGGAATTGAACCCATGACCTCTTCCTTACCAAGGAAGTGCTCTACCGCTGAGCTACTTCGGCTTTTACCTCAGCTTGTAATCCTAATGCCGATTACCCACCTTAATCATTGTTGAGCGGAAGACGAGGTTCGAACTCGCGACCTATAGCTTGGAAGGCTATCGCTCTACCAACTGAGCTACTTCCGCTTTTAATTAGCTTGCGGTTGGCGATTTTCAGTTGGCAGCGTGCCAACGAATCTTTCGTCTCCGGAAACCTTTTTAATCAAGCAGCAGTTTATAGTTTTCGGAAGGCTACTGCCTGCTGCCAACTATAAACTGCCAACTTAAAAAGTGGGGGGAGAAGGATTCGAACCTTCGTAGCCGAAGCAACGGATTTACAGTCCGTCCCATTTGACCGCTCTGGTATCCCCCCATTGTTTGAAATTCGAAAGTCGAAACATCTAATTCAGAAGTATTTCATTCCGCATTTTCTATTGCGCATTCCGCATTTAAACAGAGCCCCCTATCGGGATCGAACCAATGACCTACTGATTACAAATCAGTTGCTCTACCAGCTGAGCTAAGGAGGCTTATTTTTTATTTTAAAGAACCAACGCCTTTCAACTTACAGAGGCCCGTTACACACCTCTCTGAAAGGGATTGCAAATTTACACATTTTTAGTGCTGAACAAAATTTATTTTTCAAAAAAAAATCGGCAGGCTGAAACCCACCGATTTATATTTTTTTTTACAGCAAAAATCATTTTTTCGAACACGTAAAAAGTATCAATTTTCGCCGCGATGAATAGTTAAAGATCACTGTTTTCTTCAAATACTTGTTCAAACCCAGAAGCTTTTATGGCGGTAACTGAAGGAAAAGAGATATTTTTTAAGATGTTGAAATGCTTGTCTTCAGTAACAATGTAATCTGCATTGGCTGCGACCGCACAATCAATAAACTTATTATCGTCAGGGTCGTTTTCGACGATATTCCATTCGAAATACCGAACCACCGGAACAGTATTCTTGTTTAACGTGATTTGCTCCAGAATAAATTCTGCAGTAGATTGTGAAAAGTACTGTTCAATTATTTCAGCATATTCGGCAAGGATATCCGTAGTTACACATAATTCGTATCTTCCTGAAAGAAAAAAACTCCAGACCCAGTGAAAAGGAGATTTACGAGAGATGCTGGCAAGAAGTACGTTGGTGTCTAAAACTACCCTGATCATTTCTAGTGCTGACTGCGATCATGACCTTTGAGCATATTTTCAAAATCAGCGGAGGTGTACTTTTTTTCGGCAACAATGTTATCTAACTGCTCTTGCATTTTACGATTGCTAAAATCAAGTAATATCTCGCGCAATTCTTTCAAATCTTGCTCATTGTCATGATTTTTAACAACCTCTAAAACCATGCTTTGTGCCTGGTTTAAAGGCTTGGCTGTTAATGCATTTTTCATAATATAACAAAGATAGTTATAATCAATAAATATATCGAAACCTGACTTTATATAAAAGGCAGGTACTCTGCCTGCCTTTTATATAAAAAATCAATATTTATTTTCCGTTAAAACTCGTCTTCTGTCGCCAGTAAAACTGCTTTTTTTGCAGACTCTGCGGCGGCAGTTTTCTTTTGTTTGTGCTTTTCAATCTGCTTCCTAAGGCTTTCTATCGCCAGATCCGTCGCCTCTTCGAACGACTTACATTTCTCTTTGGCGAAAATCTGGTTACCCGGCAGCATCAGTTTAATCTCTGTTATCTTATTGGCTTCATCTTCTACATTCTCCAGTTTCAAATACACTTCCCCGCTTATTATATGATCGTAAAACGTATCCAGCTTGTCGGCCTTCTTCTGTATAAAATCCAACAATTTTTTGTCTGCATTGAAACGAATAGATTGCACTGTAATTTTCATGATTCCTCCTTTTTACGCCTTTGGATGGGCTTGTTTGTAAATAGACTTTAACCTTTCAACTGAATTGTGTGTATAAATCTGGGTAGCACTAAGGTTGGCGTGCCCCAGAAGCTCTTTGATGGCATTCAAATCGGCGCCGCGATTCAATAAACTGGTGGCAAACGTATGCCGCAGCACGTGCGGGCTTTTTTTATTTTGGGTTGATATATAGGATAGATACTTCTGCACTATTAGATAAATAAGCTTGGGGTATGCGTTAGCTCCTTTATCT
The DNA here is from genome assembly GCA_040389845.1 of Bacteroidota bacterium. GTDB lineage: Bacteria > Bacteroidota > Bacteroidia > Sphingobacteriales > Sphingobacteriaceae > Mucilaginibacter. The sequence continues at coordinate 17,389 of JAZJZL010000187.1, read as the reverse complement.
GTAACGATTAAGGTTAAGGAATTGTTACCGGAAAATTCTTCCTTTTTCTTTAATTGCTGGTATTCAGCCAATAATAATTTCAATTCGTTGTTTATCGGAATAATGCGCTCCTTATTACGTTTTCCGAGCACTTTAACCGTACCTTCATAAACATTCAGATCGGTATCCTTAACACCCAATAGCTCCGAAAGGCGCATACCAGTGCCGAACAGCATTTCAATCACAAGCTTATCGCGCATGCCTTTAAAATCATTACTGAAGTCTGTGCCATTATCAAGCATCTCTATCAGCTTAGCATCCTCAACTACAACCGGTAGATTTTTAGGAATCTTAGGCGTAGTAATTTTAGAAGCCGGGTTAATTTCGATGATGCCTTCCTGTAAAAGGAATTTAAAATACTTGCGAAGCGTGGCGATTTTGCGATTGATGGAACGGGCGATGATTTTATGGTTCATCAGTTCCACCATCCAATTTCGTACCTGGTGATGCGTAATTTGCGACGGATGTATTATTTCCGGCTCGGGAGTAGGTGTTAACTTATCGGGATTGTTTAAAAAGGATATAAACTGGTCAAGGTCTGATTGATAGGCCGATACCGTATGCGGAGAGTACCGCTTTTCGAATTTAATATAACGGATAAAACGGTCTGAAAACATAAAAACTACTTGTACATCCGAATGATGAATGTACAAATAGTTTTGATATTTTGATTAGAAAATCGAAAATTCTTTTACAAGAATTAAGCTCCGGTTTCTAAGTTCATATTCTGCTTGTAGATGGCGTGTTTAATTTCGTGACGACGGGTAATTGATTTTTTCTCAAATGCCTGGCGACTACGAAGCTCTCTTAAAACTCCGGTCTTCTCAAATTTCTTTTTAAAGCGTTTTAATGCTTTGTCTAATGATTCGCCGTCTTTTACGTTAATGATGATCATAATTCCAAATACCTCCTTTCGTGGGAGGGCAAAGGTAAGTATTTGTTTTTGAATATGAAAGGGGAAGTTGAATTTTGGTTAAAGATGTTGTAATAGTTATAGAAGCTGTATGTATTGGCCGCCCTACCGCGCTGTTATAGCGTTACTCCAGATAATCTTGCTTTTCCCCATCGTCATTCACTGAACGATATTGTTTGATAGTGAAGTCTTATCTGTATATTCAAAAAAGCCCATACCTATCCTGAATTCTTTAGAAACAAGGATACCCGCTGAATTATTGCCACCGGCAAAAAAATAAACAGGCACATCGAACCTTACGCTTCCATAAGGCGGAATCTCAAATTCTCTCGGACCGTTCTTAAAGCAATTGTTATTGTTTTGGAAGATTCGGGCATCGTTGGTATTCGTAGTAAATATATCAAACGTCGAGCACGACATACTAACATATCTCAATGTATTGGAAGTGTTATTGCCTAATGTCACCGGAATCCTGGCATAGCGACATGTCCGCAATTTTGATTTATAGTAATATAAAGTATCCTTCCATTCCTTCACAGCGTTTTGGTCAGCTATTAAAGCCGACCTATTATCAGCAGTGTTTCCTCGAAATGAATTGCTTGACGGATTTAAAATCAGCATAAACACCAGCGCAACAAACATTTTCTGAAGGAGCATACATCTAAATGTTAGCTCGCAAAGCAATACCCACACCCATGTTCCTGTGCACGCCCCACCGCCCAAACACCCGATGGTACTGGTTGAACACCCGGCAGCAAACCATCAAGCCACTCTTTTTTAATTGCGGCTGCGTCCTGATTCAGTTTTAGCGCAAATGTTGCGCTCAATGCTGTTAATGCCATATCGCATACACAGAACATAACGCCGCTGGCCTGCAATTCGTTTATGCCAATCTGTATTTCGCCAATGCCCGGTGCTTTAAAGGTACCTGGCTTTGGCTCCCAAAACGGATTGTGTATAGCCGGCGCTTTATTCTCCGCGTCATTTATTTTAAAAAATTCGCCAAACTTATATTTTTCCCAAAGCTCGTTATTCATAGCATAAGCAGCGCCGCTATGGCGTAGCACTACCACCACACCACAGTCCTCGGGTGCAGAGCCGGTTTTGCCGTTGCTTGCTAAAAATATCCTGGGCCAGGCAAACGGAAATATTCCGTGTGGCTCCGTTACATCAAACATAATTCTGTGCTTGCCTTTTACTTTTTTAAACCATTCATCGGCTTCAGAAACATCGGGCGAGGCTAGTTTTTCAGCAGCAGAAACTATGGCAGGATTAGCAAATACGCCGGCGCCTAACGTGGCCGCACCGGCTAAAAACTTCTTTAGGAAGCCACGGCGTGGGCTTGCCTGGGGTAAGGTTTCTTTCATGATGTAAATTATTGACAGGCTTTGATGATTAAATTGTACAACTAATTTAGGTATTTTATAATTAAAGCAAACCTCAGCCGATAAATTTAAACTACTTCAACACTTCCCTGCTAATCACAATCTTCTGTATCTCCGAAGTCCCCTCGCCTATTGTACATAATTTGGCATCACGATAAAATTTCTCAACCGGAAAATCTTTGGTATAACCGTATCCACCGAAGATCTGTATAGCCTCCGTCGCCGTACGAACGGCCACTTCTGATGCATAATATTTAGCCATAGCCGATTGCTTGGTTACCGGCTGATGCCTGTTCTTTAAATCGGCGGCCTGCATTATCAGCAATTCGGCAGCTTCAATTTCGGTCGCCATATCGGCCAGTTTAAAGGCTATTCCCTGGAAACTGCTGATAGCCTGCCCGAATTGCTTGCGCTCTTTCGAATACGCTACCGCGGCTTCAAAAGCGCCTTTAGCTATCCCTAATGATAAAGCAGCAATAGATATACGGCCGCCATCCAACACCTTCATTGCCTGTTTAAAGCCTTCGCCCTCAACGCCAAGCAGGTTTTCTTTGGGCACACGGCAGTTGTCGAATATCAGCTCAGTGGTCTCAGAGGCGCGCATGCCCAGCTTATTTTCTTTTTTGCCATGCGTAAAGCCTGGTGTTCCTTTTTCAATTACCAAAGCGGATATGCCTTTCGAATCGCCTTTCTCTCCTGTTCGTACCATCACCACAGCCACATTGCCTGATTTACCGTGAGTGATCCAGTTTTTTGAGCCATTTACTATGTAGTGGTCGCCATCTAATACGGCAGTAGTGTTCATGCCCATCGCGTCCGAGCCGGTATTAGCTTCGGTTAGGCCCCAGGCGCCTATCCATTCGGCAGTAGCTAATTTGGGGAGCCAGCGGTGCTTTTGTTCTTCATTACCAAATGCAAGAATATGCCCTGTACATAACGAATTATGTGCAGCAACCGACAAACCTATCGAGCCGCATACTTTGGCTATCTCAACTATAACACTTACATATTCAAAATATCCAAAACCTGAACCGCCATATTCTTCCGGCACAAATACGCTCATCATGCCCAGCTCGCCCAGCTGCTTGAATAACTCCACAGGAAAATGCTGCGCCTCATCCCATTCCATTACGTGGGGACGGATATGTTTTTCAGCAAAATCACGGGCCATCTGGCCTATCATTTTCTGATTATCATCAATGGCCAGGTTAAAGCCGGCAGGAATATCGGTTAGTAAAGATTCCATTTATTTATAATTGGTTACGGGCAAAGTAACGTAATTATAAATGCATTGGATTCATTTTGAACGGTGTGAAGGGGGACGTTTTGGGTATATGGTATGAATAGTGGGTTTAGGGGGAAATGACAGGTTATCGAAGCCTGAACCGGAGTTTTTTGAATTTAAGAATGACTCCAATAAATGCTTTTAGATTTCGTCAAACTTTGATTTATCTATCACAAAATTTCTAATATTTCCGCTTCTGCTATTAAATTAGGCACCTCATACATCCACCATTTAGCTCCGTTAATTATGTATTTTTCGATGGCTTGATTTCTGACGAACCTCACCATCACATTTTGTTCCTCTCCAGGATAAATGAATTCGACGTCATCAAATCGTATGTCTCCGATAAAGGTAACATATTTTCCATCTTGCGGTAAATCAAAAACATGATTAGGCCGGTAACCACTCAGGATTCCTGTCTTGCGTGTTCCACCTTCATCGATAGTCAATATTTTTATTTTTGCCTTTACTAAAATAAGGTCGTTCATATTCCGTGATTTTAGATTTGTCAACTTTTAAAAAGTTGACAAATCTTATAAGACTAATACTCCGCCAACACCAACACTTCATCACAAACACTACTTATCCTTTCTCTTCCATTTAAAAATCCTAATTCTACCACAAAAGAAAACCCGGCCACAATGCCGCCCATTTCCTGTATTAGCTCACTGGCTGCAAGGGCTGTGCCGCCGGTTGCCAGTAAATCATCATGAATTAAGATGTGCTGCCCCGGCTCAAAGGCGTCTGTATGCATTTCTATTACAGCCGTGCCGTATTCCAGCTTATAGGCCTTTTGTTTGATGGTGTATGGCAGCTTACCGGCCTTGCGTATTGGCACAAATGGTATACCTAATTTTGTCGCCAGTGATACACCGAACAGAAAACCCCTGCTTTCGATACCGGCGATGGCATCTACGCGCTTGCCTTCTAATTGACCGGCGAGATAATTTACTATCTCTTCACATAAAACCGGGTCTTTCAAAATGGGTGTAATATCTTTAAAAATAATCCCCGGTTTTGGAAAATCAGGGATATCACGGATAACGGATTTAATTTGAGCTGAAATCATTGGAAACTTATATATGGTTCAATTTTACGTAAAATCTTATCATCAAGCAGCACGATGTTTTTCATATCCTCCATCGAGGTATAATTACCATGCTGCTTGCGGTATTCGATAATGGCGTTCACCTGCTTATAACTTAAATAAGGGAATAATCTTAGCTGGTCGAATGAAATGGTATTGATGGGTATCTTTTTGATTTCATAGGGGTTTATTGAAACCTGACCTTTAATTTCTTCATATCGGGCAGAATCAATTCCATAAATCTCCTTTAATTGTTCTTTCCTGATAAAGCCGCCTAGCCTGCCCCGGTATCTTGCAATTAACACCGCAGATGCCGGACCGATACCTTTTACCTTAGTAAGAGCAGCTGAATCTGCGGCATTCAATTCAACAATTTTACCATGGCTAAGTATCAGCTTTGTATACTCCGTTTCGGGGATATAGATGTATGGCTCTAACCTGTTGTAGTCTTCTGCAGAAATAGTATAAATCTTCTTAAGGTCTTTTTTTTCAAAAAAGGTGCCTCCCTTTTTTCTGTAATGCACTATCGTAGCTGCCTGTCGTGGTGTCAGGCCAAGTTGCTGTAGCTGCGTTTCTGTAACGCTGTTAGGATCAAAGGGAAACAAAGCCGTCTGCTGAACTTTTTTAACGAGTTGGAGCTTTTCCTTTTCAGGGTTGAATCCTGAAGCCGCGCCGGCCTTGTTTAATTGTGCCGCAACTTTATCAAAATCCTTAAAATCTATAACTGTTTCTTTGTGAAAATATTGATAAACATACGGAGCTGCCAATACAAGCACAATCAACACCACCAGTACCACCGAACCGTTCCACTCCTTTTTGGTTATTGACAAGTAATTTTTTAGCCGTGTTTTCATTAAGAATTTATAAGCGTTAAATTAACTAATTTTGCGGCATATTTACCGCTAAGTGATTTAGTCTATAACTATGAAAGTAATTACCACAGAGGAGTTCGCCAAGGCAACTAAGCTGGATAAGCTAAAAATGCCCGGACTGGCGGCGATATTGATGGAATTAATGAAGATAAACCAGGTAAACGACCTGTTTGCCCAGGCACAGCCCAAGGTAGGCCCCGAGTTTGTGGATGCCATATTGGAAGGTTGCGGCATAGATATAGAGTTTGACGAGCGCGACCTTCGCCATATTCCCAAGGAAGGCGCTTTTGTGGCAATTGCTAATCATCCTTATGGCGGTATTGAGGGTATGGTATTGCTGAAAATGCTTTGCATGGTGAGGCCCGATGCCAAGCTGATGGCCAACTTCCTGCTTAAAAAAATACCGAATCTTGCGGATTACTTTATAGCTGTAAACCCTTTCGAAAACGTTGAGCATTCATCCAGCATCAGCGGATTAAAAAACACATTGGAGTTGCTTGCAAATGGCACGCCGATAGGTATATTCCCTGCAGGTGAAGTTTCAACTTATAAGGTAGAGAAGAAGGAAGTTACAGACCGTATGTGGCATCCGGTGGTAGGTAAAATTATAGCTAAAGCGAAAGTCCCTGTTGTGCCGATTTATTTTCATGGCAACAATGGCTTGCTTTTTAACTTATTGAGTTTGATTCACCCTGCGCTACGCACGGCAAAGCTGCCTTCGGAGTTATTTAATAAGCACGGGCACACTATAAAGCTGCGGATAGGCAAACCGATTAATGTTACTGACGTACCTGATTTCACCAATACCAGCAAGTTATTGAATTACCTACGTGCCCGTACTTATGCGCTCGGCACAGGTTTGGAAGACGAGAAAAAAATATTCAACCCACGCAATCTTTTCAAAATTAAAAAAGAGCCTAAGGATGTGGTGCCCGAAATACCAGGAGATATTCTTGAAAAAGAGGTAATCCCTTTACGCGAGGATTTCCGTATTTGGGTGGAGAAGAATTACGAAGTGTTTATTGCACCCACCACCCGCATCCCTAATATAATCCGTGAAATTGGCCGTCTGCGGGAGGTTACTTTCCGCGAAATTGGCGAGGGAACCAACAAATCCATCGACCTTGATGAGTACGATATTTACTATCACCACCTTTTCATCTGGGACACCGAAGCCAAAATGCTGGTTGGTGCGTACCGGATAGGTCTGGGCGATGAAATTTTCTACAGCATTGGCAAAAAAGGCTTTTATATATCCGAGCTGTTCAAAATGAAAACGCAGTTTACGCCGGTGCTTAAAAAGAGCATCGAGCTGGGTCGTAGCTGGATAAGAAAGGAATATCAGCAAAAACCACTGCCGCTCTTCCTGCTTTGGAAAGGCATTTTAAAATACCTGATAGACAACCCGCGCTACCGTTATCTTATTGGCCCGGTAAGTATCAGTAACTCGTTCTCCAACTTCTCTAAGTCATTAATCGTCGATTATATCAACCGTAACCATTTCGACGAGGAAATGGCGCAATTCATACGTCCGCGTAAAAAATTCAAGGTTGATTTAGGAAGTATCGACACCGACTTACTGATGGCGGGCGAGGACAGTTTCAAAGGGCTGGATATTTTAATATCTGAAGTGGAAACACGGAGCCTGAAAGTGCCTGTGCTGTTACGTCAGTATATCGGCTTAAACGCCAAAATCATCAGCTTTAATATCGACCCGAAGTTTGCGGATTGCCTGGATGGCTTCCTGGTGCTTGATTTAGAGAAAGTGCCGCAGGATATTTTGGATAAGTTGGGGAAGAATTTGTAGAATGCTATTTCTGCTTTCTTTTCGGCGGGTCCGGGTTTCTAAATGACCATTTAGTATCGAAACCGTGCCGGATAACTTTGTTTTTATCGTCTATTTCAGTGGTGCCAATAGTTTTGATACCTATGACTCCGGAAATGAACATTTGAATCTCCTGGAACGCCGTGTAGGATTCGAATAGTCTGAAAAACTTAATCTCTGATAAAATCGGGTTAAGTAACACCTCAACACTTCCCCTATACACCATTGAAGGTTCGACAGAGAAAACCGGCGCCTTGTTATCGTAGAAAAAATCGATATGCTCGCGATTGTGCCATTTTTGAATAAAGTTTTTGGTTTCTTTATAGCGCCATTTATCACCAACCCCATCAAACAACCGCTCCAGGCATTCATCGCCATAATAATATTCCGATGTCTCGTTATCTTTACTCACCCTGGTGAATTCCGTTAACAATACATAGGTTTTGCCGCAGAAACCAATAATTCGCCATTCGTGTCGGACATTGCTCCTACTGCCGTAATCTCGCCAGTTACTATAATAGTTATCACCAGCAATATATTCGTCAAGGAAAAACAGCCTGCTTTTAATAGTTTTAGTCTCCCGCTCATATACTATAGTTTTATCAATTCCATAGCCAACCGAAGCATCATAGTAATCCCGAAATTTTGATACGATTAACACGATTTGGAAGAATTAACTGTTATGCCATTAATTTAGAAAAAATAGCAAACTATTTCTTCTTAAACCCGAAATGCAGCACCCAAAGCGGGGATATTATCATAAACATCAACCAATCTCCAAAGGTTGCCGACTTGCCTTTTAATTTAAAATTACTAAACTGCAGTACCGAAGCAGCTACAAACAAAACCGCACTAACAACCAGCAGCGACGGGCCGCCTGCATTTTGCCAGTCTGCCATTTTTGTAACGCCATAAGCAAATACAAATAACAACACGAACATAATAAACGACAGCGATGGCATAAGCCGGTAGTAGTAATAAATAAGGGCTGCTATTACAAAGGACGACCAGTTGAAGAAACCGTTATAACTCTTTAAAAAATCAAGTTGCGGGAAAGGTATCGCCCAGCTGATACCGAGCAAACTGAAAATAATCACCACCATGCAAACCCAATGGATTATTTTTTGCGATTGGGTTTGATAGTTTTCTGAATATTTACCGAACAGCACATCAGTAGGACTAAGTGGTGCTGCAGGTTGGGATTGCTTCGGTTTTTTATTGGTGGACTTGCTCAACGTTTAAAATTTAAGAATCTTGCTATTGCGGGCGATAACGAGAAAACTTGTCCAACATACATAGTAGTCTATGCATATCAAACAAGTTTTCTCCTCGTTTCTAGTCGAAATGACATGAGGAATTTATTTTTTACTTCGCATACGCTACCGACCTGGTTTCCCTGATAACGGTAACCTTTATCTGGCCGGGGTAAGTCATTTCTGTTTGTATACGGTTTGATATATCTGCCGCCAATACTTCCGACTGCGCGTCAGTTATCTTTTCGCTTTCAACTACCACACGCAATTCACGACCGGCTTGTATAGCGAATGTTTTCTCAACACCCGGATATGACAATGCCAATTCTTCGAGCTCTTTTAAACGCTTGATGTAGCTTTCAACAACCTCGCGGCGTGCACCCGGACGGGCGCCTGATATAGCATCGCAAACCTGTATTATCGGCGACAGCATCGACGTCATTTCTATTTCGTCGTGGTGAGCGCCTATAGCGTTGCAAACCTCAGGATGTTCTTTATATTTCTCGGCCAACTGCATGCCCAAAATAGCGTGTGGCAGTTCCGGGTTATCATCAGGTACTTTACCTATATCATGCAGTAAGCCGGCACGTTTGGCAAGCTTCACGTTCAGGCCTAATTCTGCTGCCATGGTAGCGCAGAAGTTAGCTACCTCGCGGGAGTGCTGCAACAGGTTCTGTCCGTACGATGAACGATAGCGCATCCTGCCCACCATACGGATAAGCTCCGGATGCAAGCCGCTGATGCCTAAGTCAATCACGGTACGCTCACCTATTTCAACAATTTCTTCTTCAATCTGCTTCCTGGTTTTGGCCACTACCTCTTCAATACGTGCCGGATGTATGCGTCCGTCCGTCACCAGGCGGTGCATAGCCAAACGGGCAATCTCCCTGCGGACAGGGTCGAAACCTGATAATATAATGGCCTCAGGCGTATCGTCAACAATAATCTCGATACCGGTTGCTGCTTCCAGCGCACGGATGTTTCGACCTTCGCGACCAATGATGCGGCCTTTAATTTCGTCGTTTTCGATGTTGAAGATCGAAACCGTATTCTCGATAGCGGCTTCCGTAGCGGTACGCTGAATAGTCTGGATAACTATCTTCTTAGCCTCTTTGGTAGCGGTTAGCTTAGCCTCGTCAACAATATCCTTTATCTGAGCCATTGCCTTGCTGCGGGCTTCTTCGCGAAGATTATCAACTAACTGGTTCTTTGCGTCCTCGGCAGACAAGCCTGCGATGGTTTCCAATTGCTGAACGTGCGAGTTCTTTAACACCTCAACCTCTTCCTGCTTTTTGGTTACGATTTCAGTCTGGCGCTCCAGGTTTTTGCGCAGGTTGTCCAATTCGGTATCCTTACGGTTCTGGTTTTCCAGGCGCTGGTTAAGCGATTGTTCCTTTTGCTTGATGCCGTTCTCGCGCTGATTGATAGTATTATTTTTTTCGTTGATGTGCTGCTCGTGCTCAGCTTTCAACTGCAGGAAACGCTCTTTTGCTTCCAGCAATTTGTTCTTTTTAAGGATTTCAGCATCGTTTTCAGCATCCTTTAATATCTTCTTGACCTTGTTTTGGGCTGCTGCCTCCTGGTCTTTAAATAACTTTTTCAGAAAAAAACGCCCCGTGAAAAAACCGAGAGGCCCCCCTACCAGCACACCGATGATAAGGTATAATATAGTATTACTCATGTCTATAATTGGTATATATAAAAAAACCGCAACTAATCTCTAAGCTTCATGTATTTAAAACCTCATTCTATTACGAGCCGTGGGTTACCGTTAACCGTACGATTAACGCATGCCTGCTAATGGCCCGTTGATATTGAAGCGTTAAGTTTTTAATAGTGAAACTTAAAATTTAACTGCGGTTAAATCTTAATTGCTCTGTTATATGTAAAGAACGTTTATTGCTTTGAAAAAAATTCAGACAGTAAATAATCCAATTGGTAAACCTTTTCGGTTACCTCCGTATCCTCTACCGCCCCCTTCGATTCTGCTTTTAATGAGGATGTTGCATAATGCAACACACACATTGAAAGCAAATCCTGTTTATCCCTGACTGCGTAATTCTCCTGGTACTCCTTTATTCTTTCGTTTATCAGTCGGGCTGCCCGTCGTATTATTTCCTCTTCTTCCATGTTCACCCGTAATGGGTAAACCCTGTCAGCAATATTTATTTTAATAGAGATTTCTCCCATTTGAGCTATTCACTTTGTATTATTTCTTCAATAATACAATACACTTGTCTATTTCCTGCACAAATTCGTTAATTTTTTGCTTTATGTCAAGACTTTTTTCATTTGTTTCTGAAAATGACTTCGCCATTTTCAATGCGCGGAGCTTTTCGTCCAGTACTTTTGTCTTGTCGCGGCTCGCATCCAGCGCTACCGAAAGCGACTGATTTTCCAGCTTCAGCAAATCATTTTCCTCCTGCAAAGCACCACAAAGCTCAATTAAGCGCTCTGTTCTTTCTACAATTGTATTTAATTGTTCTGCAAGGGCCATTGTTTCAATTAGTGATTTATTTTTTTAATGTTTTAAAGGCTGAATATATTAATTAATATTTAAAACACAATTACAAATCCATAACCCGGTAATTTTCAAATTTACAATTCCTTCATCACTAATTCGCTAATTCACCAATTCCCTAATTATTTCCTTATCTCAGCTCCTGCTTCTTTCTTCAAATTGTAAATCAGCTTTTGCATAATGCCGTCGATAGCTTTATCAGTCAGGGTTTTTTCGTTATCCTGCAAAGTAAAGCTTAACGCGTAAGATTTTTTGCCGGCCGGCAGCTTATCGCCTTCGTAAACGTCGAACACGCTTACTTCCTGTAATAGCTTGCGCTCCGTCCGTTCGGCTATCTGCTTCAATTGCCCGAACGTTACGGACTTATCAATCAGCATCGAAAGGTCACGTTTCACGGATGGGTATTTCGACACATCCTGGAAAACAATTTTGTTTTTACGCACTGCTGCCAGTATCATATCGAAATTGAAATCGGCGCAGAAAACTTCTTTGTCTACGTCGGTCTTCTTTAAAGCCTCAGGGCCAATCTTACCGAACTTAACCAGCTGCTTGCCGTTACGTTTGTACTGCATACCCCAGGCCAACTTGCCGCAGGTAGATTCTTCCAGGGTAAGGTCGCCAATGTTCAGCCTGCTGATGACACCATCCACAATCGCTTTCAGATTATAGAATGATACCGGGTTTGCTTTCTGGTTCCATTGCTCCTGCTTATCTACACCGGAAATGAATAGGGCAAATCTTTGTGTTTCGGTATATTTATCTTCATTCAGGCTGTAAATTTTGCCGAACTCGTATAACTTCAAATCGGCATTTTTACGGTTTTGGTTATAGGCGATGGCCTCCAGTCCCGAATAAATCAGCGTTTGGCGCATTACATCCAAATCGCTGCTTAACGGGTTCAGAATTTTCACAGCCTTATCCAGATCGGACGAGTATGCAGACTTCGTTAATGAATTCGACATAATTTCGTTAAAGCCATTCGCCGTCAATATATCCGAAATGAGATTTTGTACAGTATCCTTTTCCGGCCTTACGGATGTATTGAGCGATGCCCTTATCTGAGTAGGTATTTCGATATTATTATAGCCGTAGATACGCAATATCTCTTCTACCACATCCACCTCGCGGGTAATATCGACGCGGTAAGGCGGCACCTTTAATGACAGCCTCTCTCCTGTTTCACCGACAATCTGAATATCCAGCGCAGTCAAGATACCTTTTATCTCGCCATGTGGAATCTCTTTACCGATAAGGCGGTGAATATTTTTATAAGTTACCTCAATTTCGAAAGGTGCTATCGGGTTAGGGTAATTATCCGATATTTCTGATGTTATCTTTCCACCGGCAATTTCCTGTATCAATAAGGCTGCACGCTTTAAAGCAAATACGGTCATATCCGGGTCGGTGCCACGCTCAAACCTGAACGAAGCATCGGTTTTAAGGCCATGACGTTTCGAAGTCTTACGGACTGACACGGCATTAAAATAAGCGCTCTCCAGGAAGATGTTTTTGGTCGATGCTTTCACACCTGAATCAATCCCGCCGAAAACACCTGCAATACAGATCGGCGCTTCAGCATTACCTATCATCAAATCATCGGCACTTAGCTTGCGCTCAACTTCATCCAGCGTTTTGAAGATAGTCCCTTCGGCATAATTTTTTACGATAACCGTATCGCCTGCAATAGCGTCCGCATCGAAAGCATGCAGCGGCTGACCTAACTCATGCAATACATAATTGGTCGCATCAACAATATTATTGATGGAACGTATACCGATAACCGCCAGTCTTTCTTTCAGCCATTTTGGTGATTCCTTTACTTCTACGCCTGATATTGTCACACCTGAATATCTCGGACTTGCGGCCTCATTCTCCACCACAACCTTTATCGTGCGACTGGTATCATCCACCTTAAATGCAGAAACATCAGGTTTTTTTATGCCGATTTTAAGAAAAGCGGCGATATCCCTTGCTGTGCCCAAATGCGAAGCTGCATCGGCACGGTTAGGAGTTAAGCCTATTTCGTACAGGTAATCATCATTCAGCTTAAAGTAATCTTTAGCCAGTGAGCCAACTTCGGCGTCAGCGTCAAGCACCATGATACCGCCATGGTCGGCACCAAGGCCAATTTCGTCTTCGGCACATATCATACCTTCAGACGCCTCGCCCCTTATTTTTGATTTGTTGATTTTAAACGACTCGCCTGTAGTGGGGTGAACTGTAGTTCCAACGGTAGCCACTACTACTTTCTGCCCTGCTGCCACATTAGGGGCACCGCAAACTATTTGCAAGTCTTCTCCGCTGCCAACGTCAACCTTAGTAACGCTAAGCCTGTCGGCGTTGGGGTGCTGTATACGCTCCTTTACATAGCCGATTACCAGGCCTTCCAGTCCGCCGGGGATGGCTTGTACCTTTTCCAGGCTTTCAACCTCGAGGCCTGTGCCGGTTAATATGGTCGATATCTCTGCGGGAGTTTTATCCGTATCAATAAATTCTTTGAGCCAATTATATGAGATTTTCATTATAGCAAAGTGATAATCGGCAAAGGTACAATTTAGGCGGAAAGGTGAAAGGATAAAGGCGAAAGGTTTTTTTGGGAAGAGGTGAAAGGCGAAAGATAAATGCGGAATTCGAATTGCCGATTGCGGAATATCAAAACCTTTTACCCTTCGCCTTTTACCCTTTGCCTCGAATTTTTACCTATTCATCATCATCGGTATCGTCATCGCCGCCCAAATCAAGCGTGTATGACGATTCCGCGGCATCGTAAGCACGTTGAAGCTTGTCGGTATCCACGTTGTCGTCGCCGATTTCATCTTCCGAAAAATCATCCAAACCGTTTGAATGAACGTCTTTCTGGCTTTGCTGGTCGTCGTTTTCGTTTTCGTCCGAATCGTCTATTGGAATCTGGTTGTCTGGAGTTATCATAGCTATTTGTTTTTTGGTTTAAAGATAACGGTTTGGATGGAATGTTGTTTGTTAGTTTTAGGTAAAAGGTGAAAGGCTAAAGGCGAAGGGTAAATGCAGAATTCGGATTGCCGATTGCGGAGAATAAAAACCTTTTACCTTTCGCCTTTAACCTTTCGCCTCCTTGTTAAAAATGGCTATTATCCGCAAGGCTGTAAAACCCGTTATTGGTAATGATGATATGGTCGGGAATTTTTATATCCAGTAACCTGGCGGCATCTGCCAACTTTTTAGTGAGATAAATATCTTCGTGGCTTGGTTTTAAATTGCCTGAAGGATGATTATGGATCAGAAAAATGCTTGTAGCCTGGTGCTGCAAAGCTAAACTGAAGATTACTTTGGGGTCGGCTACCGTTGCCGTTAACCCGCCGCGACTCACCAATTCCTTTGCTAAGACTTTGTTAGCCTGGTTGGTTAGGAGTATCCAGAATTCTTCGTGGTTAAGGTCGATGAAATGGCGCTTCATCACCAGGTAAATATCCTTGCTGCCGCCGATATGTTCAGGTGGCTTGCTTTCGGTTTCGTTTCTGCGCCTGCCGATTTCGAGGGCGGCTATAATAGATATCGCTTTGGCCTCGCCGATGCCTTTGAATTTGGATAGTTCGGCTATCGACGCCTTGCCAAGCTTGTTTAAATCGTTTTCGTAATGGTACAGGATGCGTTTGCTCAGCTCCACAGCTGTTTCATCCCTGCTTCCGGAACCTATCAAAATGGCAATCAGCTCAGCATCGGTTAAGGCGCGACGGCCCTGCCCGCTTAGCTTCTCGCGGGGCCGGTCTTCCTCCGCCCATGATTTTATGCCGATTTTGGTTTCGTAGCTCATTTGATGTCGGATTTATCAAAACCGCCCTTGTTGGTGTTGTCACCAACAAGGATGGGGTATGCACATAGTAATAAGTCTATCCTTTAGGCCGCCGGCATTGTTCTCCCCACAAGCATCATGTAAGTTGTTGGTGACAACACCAACAACGGCGAGCAATGACATTTAAGCGATTTACCCCAAAAGATTCTTCCAGCTTACCTTATCACCAATAATCTTACCCAGTTCCTCCACTGCAACGCGCTCCTGCTGCATGGTATCGCGGTAGCGGATGGTTACGGTGTTGTCCTCCAATGTCTGATGGTCTACGGTTATGCAAAACGGCGTACCTATAGCATCCTGCCTGCGGTAGCGTTTGCCGATGGCATCCTTTTCCTCGTATTGCAGGTTAAAATCAAGCTTCAGGCTGTCCATTATCTCACGTGCCTTTTCTGGCAGGCCGTCCTTCTTTATCAACGGAAATATAGCGGCCTTAACCGGGGCTAAACATGGGTGCAGGCGCAATACGGTGCGGCTATCCTGTTTTTCTTCGGTGCTTAAGTCTTCTTCTTCGAAGGCGTTTATCATCGTTAATAAAAACATGCGGTCTAAACCTATCGATGTTTCGATAACGTAAGGGATGTAGTTACCGTAAGGTTTCTCCGTTGCCGGGTCAATTTCCGGGTCGAAGTACTGCATCTTTTTGGTGCTGAATTTTTGGTGCTGACTCAGGTCGAAATCGGTACGGCTGTGGATACCTTCCACCTCTTTAAAGCCGAAAGGAAACTCAAATTCGATATCATAAGCAGCATCGGCATAATGCGCCAGCTTGGTATGCTCGTGGTAACGGTATTTTTCAGGAGCGGTACCTAAAGCAAGGTGCCACTTTAAACGCGTTTCTTTCCATTTGTCGAACCATTCGCGCTGCGTGCCGGGGCGTACAAAGTATTGCATCTCCATCTGCTCAAACTCGCGCATGCGGATAATAAACTGGCGGGCAATCACCTCGTTACGGAAGGCCTTACCTATCTGCGCAATACCGAAAGGAATTTTCATCCTGCCAGATTTTTGCACGTTAAGGTAGTTTACAAATATACCCTGTGCTGTTTCGGGGCGCAGGTAAACCACATCGGCATCATCAGCAATGGCGCCCATCTGCGTGCTGAACATCAGGTTGAACTGGCGCACTTCTGTCCAGTTGCGGGTACCGCTGATAGGGTCGGCAATTTCGTGCTCTATAATCAGCTCACGCAGGCGTGGCAGGTTCTCGCCTTTCAGCGCATCATCCATATCATTTTGCAACTTTTCAGCTTTTTCGGTTTTACCGTCTTTGCTGTAGCGTTCAATCTTGTCTTCTAAAAGCTGGTCGGCACGGTAGCGTTTTTTGCTATCCTTGTTGTCGATCATCGGATCGCTAAAACCATCAACGTGACCGCTGGCCTTCCATATCTTCGGGTGCATAAATATGGCTGAATCAATCCCCACGATGTTTTCATGCATCTGCACCATGGCCTTCCACCAATAGGTTTTGATGTTATTTTTCAGCTCCGAGCCGTTTTGCCCGTAGTCGTACACAGCGCTTAAGCCATCATAAATTTCGCTGGATTGAAATACAAAGCCGTATTCCTTGGCGTGTGATATAACGTTTTTAAAAAGTTCGTCGGTTGATTTACTCATAATAGCGCAAAGATATGTTTTTTGAGAAAGTCCGAAAGTCCGAAAGTCAGTAAAGTCCGGAAAGATAGATGACTACAGACTTTTAGTCATCTGTTAAATGATGTTAAACCCTTTCCTCTATATCATTAAGCAACTATTTTTGAGGTAACCTTGCTGATGAAGTACCTCTCCCTGTTTTTTCTGTTGATGATAAGCCATTGTTATGCACAGCGGCTAAAGGGAACGGTTATTAACGCTGAAGATAAGCTGCCTGTTGTGAATGCCCTGGTTACCATGGGCAGTAACCATACCTATACTGATGGCTACGGGCAGTTCAGCATCGACAACAGCGGGAACGACAGCATCACCGTTAGCCACATAACCTACAAAACCTATAAAGGCTCCGTCAGCCGCGCCATAGCCACCGTACGTATCGCCCTTGAGCCTGCCCCAATTGACCTGAAAGAGGTTAGCGTACACGCCCATCGCGAAGCCGATTTTAAAAGGGATTCTGCCGCTAATCGCGAGTTTTACAGCAGGCAATTTAACTACACCGGCCCTAAGGTTATGGATGCGTTTACCGGCAATGCCTATAACCGCCAGCCGGGCGAACTAATTTCTATCAACCCCCTCCTGCTTGTGCAAGCCCTTACCAAGAAGGGTACACCTGAATACAAATTCCACAAAATACTGCTTCGCGACGAGCAGCAGCAATATATCGACCAGAAATTTAACCGGGGCACTGTATCACGCGTCGTGCAGTTAAAGGGTGATACGCTGGCCGCTT
>JAZJZL010000186.1:20495-52903 GCA_040389845.1 Bacteroidota bacterium | reverse complement strand
TTATCCAGATGGAAAAAGATCTGACGGATGCCGCAAATTTGTTGCCTGATTCATGGAGCGGAAATGATTGGGGACGTATAGACAAAGGAGCTGCCTTAGCCTTTTTAGGTAAAGTAGGAATGTGGTGGGCAAGCCCATTGTTTAATCCGGGAAATGACCAGGCCCGGTGGCAGGCGGCGTATACCGCAACCAAATCAGCTAAAGATTTCCTGGCCAGCCAGGGAAAGGGTTTATATCCCGATTATGGTGGTATCTGGTACAATAAGGCAAACAGTGAAGTAATTATTGTAAATCAATTTTATGCACCGGATCATTATAAAAGTGACGCCCCAATACGCCCTGAAGGTATTACTGAAGGAGATTTTGGACATGATCAGGCTGTGCTGGCTTTGGTTAACACCTACCCGATGAAAGACGGCTCGGCATTTGACCCTGCAAAACCGAAGGCATACGATACCTTATTCAAATACAGGGACAATCGTTTCTATGCAACCTTAGCTTATAATGGCAGTGCTTACAATACCCCGGATTTTAAACCGGGCGAAAAAATATGGACAGGATATGATGTGAACGGGATATCGCTTGAGAAAACCTTCATTCCCGGCTCAGCTGTAGCTAATAGAAGCGGTTTTTGGCAAATTAAAGGCATGGATCACACTGTTGATGCGAATCATGTTGCTATGGCCGCCGTTGATTGGTTAGAAATGCGCTATGCCGAAGTGCTGATGAATTATGGAGAATGCGCCAATGAAGCAGGCCACACCGGCGAGGCTTTGCAGGTAATTTATGATATTCGTAAACGGGCAGGTATCTTACCTGGCAGTATATCTACCTACGGGGTAACAGCAAGTGGCACGGCAGCTATTCGTGAAGCGTATGTAAAAGAGCGTTTTGTAGAATTTGCCTTTGAAAATAAACGGTGGGATGACCTGCGCCGGTGGAGAAGGTTTGATATTTTAAATACACAGCAAACACGCGGCGCAATTCATATGATGATGAAGCCGGGCTTTTCCAATCCTGTGATTACCGACGATATTAACGATCCGGCAGTGTGGTCGAAATTTACGCCACAAATTGTCAATAATATTGAGGATCCGAGCGCTATCTTTAATTTATCTGATAAGCAGTATTTCTACGGCCTTCCCAAAAGACACCTTGATGCAAATCCAAACTTGCAACAAAATAACAACTGGGGGGGAGCATTTGATCCTTTGCAATAATTTTAGTTTAGTAATTACAGTAAACAGGGGGGCTTTGCCCCCGTTTACTGTATCGGGATACAGGTATTTTAAGGCTAAGGTTATCAACTGTTCACCGTGTTTATCCCTTAATTACTTATAGAGAAGCCCGGGCGAATTTTATTGGTCAATTCGTGAAAAATAAAAGCTTAATACCCGGATTGAAATTCCGGTATAGGGACAGAACCAGCCATGTAACGAATCGAGTCGGCTGAATTTCTTTAGGAGACTTCAGGTAGTGAGATAACTGGAGATTTAGTTGGTTAAGAGTCCCGGCTATGCACGGGACTCTTTTTGAAAATAAAATGGAAGCGATTTAAATATAATCACTAATGGATTTGAAGAACTACCTATTAGCCTTTGGCGCTTTGTGGGGCGCTGTAACTACTGGCATCCCTGTAAAAGAACAGCCAACCCCTAAAACTATTGTAAAAGAGCACATGCTTTCCACAAGCGGGCCTGAAAAAACGATAAGATTGCATAATACGACAGAGGGAGAGAGTCGTAAACATTCGAACCTTTTCACACCTCGGTCGGGAAAAAATGATACTGTTTCTATCAGTTGGCTATCTTCAGGCAAAGCAGCGGCCACTTTAGGCCCGAAAGGAATAGCGCTGACAAAAACTTTGCTCGATAGTTTTCTTATCCCGCTTAATGGCACCTTTCGCCCACTGGTTTGCGAATATGATGAAGCCCGGTTAACATCGCTCCGTACTTTTGCTAATGGCGGGATAAATACAGAACAAAACAATTGGTCGGTCAAAACTGAAACAAATAAAGTCGCCGGCAAACCAGATGCACTTGACCTTACGGTATCTGTTAAGTTGAATAAAGGTGCTGCGGCATCAACCGGTATTGCATTGGCCTTTGACATAGCCAACTGGAGCGCTGATAACTATGTGATGATCCCTGCTTCCGTTTATAACGGGAACCGCAACCGCATTGTAAATCGGGATTATGCTACCGGCCTTGACCGGGCAGATCTGTATAAAAAAGATTTACAATTAACTACTGTTGATTTGCCGCACCTTTCGGCTGAATTTGGTAAGCCCTCGAAGATAGAAGTAAGCGCTTGTAATGCTACAACGCCGGCAATGTGCTTCTATGACAAAAAAAGTGGACGCGCTTTCATCGCCCTTGCGGAGCAGGGCATTCGTGTGGGAAATGCTTTGCTTGACAACGGCTTTACTATAGAAGAAAGCCCGGACCGTTCGCGGGCAACCTTTGTAATCAGCGCTCCCGGCGTGCGGGAAAAAAAGCCAGAATTTATCGGGTTTAGTAAAAGCCCGGATCGTGGTATTCAATGGAAAGCAGGTGACGAGGTTAAACTGCATTTACGTCTGTATTCGTTTACAACACCTGGTATTCCCGGCTTATTGGATAAATTCATGAAGGTAAGGAAAGAAGTTACAGGTCCAAATCATCCGCGCAACCTTATTCCTTTGAGCGAAGTTGCCCGTCTGATGGCCAATAATATCGACAAACGTTTTTATAACGGAACTGATAGCAAATTCTATTGCCCGGAAAATGCAAACTGGATATCTTTTGGATGGATTGGCGGTTTAATGGATACTTTTCCGATGCTCGCACTCGGCGATCAACCACGTCTTGACCGCGTGACCAGTACATTTGATTTTGCTATTCCTCATGCACAAGGGCCATCGGGATATTTTTACGGAGCGCTTGACCATGATGGAAAATGCTTTGGACGCGAGGGCTATGACGAATACCCGGAAATTTGCCTCACCCGCAAAAATGGCGATGTGCTGTTCTGGATGATTAAGCAATTCAACTTACTCAAAGCACAAGGCAGGGCTAATGCTATTAAACCTGTATGGGAACAAAATATAAAGCGATTGGCACAAGCCTTTGTGGACACCTGGAAAAAAGACGGGCAATGGGGTAATTTTTTGAATAACCAAACAGGTGACGTTGCTGTATACAATACCAGCAGTGGCGTTTCTGCAATAGGTGGATTGGCACTGGCAGCAAGATATTATCAAAATCCCCGGTTTTTACAGATTGCCAAAGAGGCTGCTGCGTTTTATTATAATCGTGATTTTGTTAAACTCGGCATGACCACTGGAGCCTGTGCAGATATTTTACAGAATGCTGATTCTGAAACTGCGGCTGGTTTTATGACCTCGCTTATGACTTTATACGAGGCAACCGGTGATTTAAAGTGGCTCGAAAAATCCCGCAATCTTGCTAATCTTTTATCTACCTGGGCGGTTTCGTACGACTATGAATTGCCGCCTAATACTGAGCTAGCTCAGCTGGGTGCAAAATTAGCCGGAGCTGTTTGGGCCAGCACACAAAACAAGCACGGCGCGCCCGGATTCTGCACATCATCAGGCGATCCTCTTTTCAAAATATATCGTGCCACCGGCAGCACACTATATGCCGGGCTGATAAGGGACGTTATTCATGCACATGCCGAAGGCATTCAATCTAACGGCAATATCGGTGAACGGTTGACTTATTGCGATGCTGATAGCAGGGGCGCTCGGGGAAATATACGCACCGGCTGGAATGAATTAAATGGCATCCTGATAGCCACGGAAATCCCGGGGATTTATTTGCAAACAGATAAGAATGAGATTTACGTTTTTGATCACGTTGAAGCGAAAATAGTAAAACATCTTAAAGATGGTGCCGTACTATCAATTACAAATCCCACAAAGTATGACGCTAACGTTTCCGTCCTGGCCGAAACACTGGCTCAATCTAAGAAACCGCTTGGTAATACATCATTTTTAAAATGGCCCAAAATAGAGGTAAAAGCAGGTAAGTCTACTTTACTCCATATTAATAATAACGGCAAGATTATAGAAGGTTTCTGAGCAAATGATGCTATACATTAATAGGAACTAAACAGGATGAAATTATTAACAAGTTTATTCATTTTTTGCAGCATATTCAGTTATGCGCAAACCCCTTTCGTACTTATGGGTAGAGTGCCTGTCGATTTAAATGGTGATACCGTCAGACTTTACATTTTACCTATGGGACAAAAGCCGATTTTTTCAACCATACGAAATAATAAATTTACGTTTAAGGGAACAATTGGCGATAGACATCAATTAGCCGGCATTTGGGTATTCAAAGACAACCGCAACATAGGATTCGCCAATATTGTGCTGGAACCGGGATTGAATCAATTTGTATCAACGCCTACCCTTCCGGGTGATAAGCTATTCAAGAACTGTATTTCGAGGTGGGTTATGCTCAACTCCCAGGCCAATAAAATACAAAAGCAACTTGATGAAATAAGTTATGACATTTCAGTAAGGAAGGATAAAAGCGCCGCGGATAAAAAAGGGCATGCGATCATCCAGGAACAGTTTAAGTTACTAACCCGGTATCCTGATGACCCATACAGCGTGTTTAAGTTAACTGAATTGTCTTTACCGCTTTTTAAAAATGGTGAAAAAGACCTGCCGTTGAAAACTTTTAATCTTTTTAGCGAGGCCCAAAAACAATCGGGGCCCGGAAAGAATTTCATGCGTCTTTCTAATAGCTTGATAAAATCATATCTGGCTTCCAAGTCGGGGAATCCTGTACCTGAATTTACTGTGATGATCGACAAGGGAAAGCAATTTAGCAACCGGGCTTTGATTGGCCAACCTTATGTAATCGCGTTTTCGGCAACTTGGTGCCTTCCGTGCCAGGAAATACAAAAAAAGCTTTTAGCTCTATTTCATAAATACCGGGGGCGGGGCCTAAAAGTAATTTATTTTAATCTTGATGATGATACGGTAAAATGGAAAGACCACATTAAGAAAAATAAGCTGGATTGGATCAACGTATCAGAACGAACCAAAATTAGCGACAGTAAAATAGCTCCGATATTTAACGTTCAGGCGATCCCTTTTTATTTAGTAATTGATAAAAATGGACGAATTATTTACAATCCGGATGAACTTAAAGATGATAATTATAACCTGCTGGAATCGAAGATCGAGGTTGCCTTACTGTCCGATAAAAATCGAATTGAATAATTTATTATTAATTTTTTCACTGCAGCCCCTTTAGTCGACACAATTATTTACGGATGAAAAAAACACCAACAATAAATGCCATAATGCTGGTATTATTATTACTGCTTATGCGGTTCTCTGCACAAGCCCAATTTAATTTTAGTACAAATTACTTAAAAATTCATCTGGATAGAAGAGGCTTTATCACCAGTATGAAAAACATTACGGTGAAACCCGCCCGGGAGTTTAGCCCCACTGATAAGCCTTCGCCATTGTTATGCCTTTATGATAGCAAGAAGAAAGTTTACTACGAGCCTCAAAATGCCACCTATAATAATGCCGGCAAAACCATAACGCTTAGGTATCCTAATGGCTCAGTAGCTAAAGTAAACCTGGTTCCGCATAAAAAGTATTTTAAGTTAACCCTTCAATCTCTCTCTCCGCGCAACGGCGTCGATGATATTCAATGGGGGCCGTATCAAACTAATATCACCAATCTTTTTGGCGAAGTAATTGGAGTAGCAAGAGATACAAGCGATGTTATTAATTACGCAATAGGCATATTGGCCTTAAATGATATCACAACGGGCGGGACTTCAAATTTAGAAGGAGATGCCGCTCCCTTTCAATATGTTATTCATAGCCCCGATAAAAACCGTTTTCCCCTGCCATCCAATTTACATGAAGGGCAAGTGTTTCCGATAGGCGGAGACGGGATAAGCGACGTTGCCTTTTACTCCCATCCTGAAGAATATTATCGGATATTGTATGGAAATGCCGCCTCGGTTGACAGGCAGGGAAGGATTTTACTTACCTATCACTCCAGGGACAGAAGAGCTAAAAGGGATATCTTATTTTCTCTGATCCCTTTACTGGCAACCAATACGCCCAACCATCAGCAAGTACAACCGCTGCCGGGTGTAGATTTGATCGGTTCGTCCATTGCCTTATGGGGAAGCCCGGATAGCACTGCACTTATGAATGTAATTCAAAATGTGGTATTATCAGAAGGCCTTCCTTATCCTACCGTTAATGGTAAATGGGTAAAAGATCCCGCCCGGTATATCCCGGATGTAATTACTTCCGGAAATTTGTCGGACAGTACTATCGCTTACGTCTCAAAATTAGGTTTTAAAGCTATTGAGGCAAACGACTTGCCTTACTTTAGTGTAGACCGGGGAAACAATGGTTTTATTGACGGAAAAAATTTCGAAAAAAAACCTTTCCATTTCACATCCGGAAATAAATCACATAAAGAATTTACTGATATGTCGAATCCCCTGGGAATTTTGTTGGGAAGGCATACAATAACCACTTCACTCCCTCCGGGAACTAAAGACGCCAGCCCAATACCTGGCGATAGTTTATGCTATCAGCAAAAAAGAATCCTGGTAAAAAGTATAGGCGCCGTCGACACTTTAATAGAAGTTAATGATCCGGCATATTTGAATGAGATTGCAAGCTGGGAAGGGCATTGTGTTGATTTGAATATGATAAAGATCGGGAAAGAGCTCATCCACTATCTCGGGGTTTCAAAAACAAAACCATATACACTGCAAAAAGTACAAAGGGGCTATTGGGGAACAAAGGCAATTAGCCACCGTGTTAATGACACCATTTATAAACTTCAAACGACTATCGACTATGGTTATGCCGGCCTTATACCTGATATTTACTTACAAGATAAAATTGCGGCATACTATGCGGACGTTAGCCATGTGAATGGAATTGGGTTTATGGACCTTGATGGCCAGGAATTTTTGTTTAACACCGGGCATGGTTATTACGGAGTAAAGCGATTTTTCAGGAAAATGTTTGAAAGAGCAGCGCAATATAAAATCCCTTACCTGCGTATCACCGGTGCTACGCTTTCAGAAGGTTCCTGGCATTATCAAAGTGTTTGGAATGTAGGAGGAGGTAAAAATATGTATGATCTCGACACAAGGCAATGGGGTAGCAAAACAAGTGAGGGCAAGGATTTGAGAGATGTTGCTTTTGCCAATTATTTCCCGGCAACTTTTGGCGGGAATTTCCCTATAGGCCGCTCTTCAACAGTTGAACAATATGAACATGTAGAAGCGATTTCGGTTGGAGTTGGCGCAACATATGCGATGGAGTTAAACCAAAAATCGATAGAAAGCTGCCCCCTGAAAGACGCGATATTTAAAACGATAAGGACATGGGAAGATGCCCGGGCTGCCAACGCATTTCCAAGGGGCGTAAAAAAACTCCTCGCTGATCCGTCTACAAATTGGGTTCTGGAAAAAGGAGGAAATAATGATAGTTGGAAACTGCATCAAAAAATCAACGGACAAAAAACTGACCCAATAATTCTGACAAGAGCAAAAGGGTATTAATTGATAGGAATTGCTGCAAATCACGGATCAAATCATTAGCCGGTGCTTTGATATCGAAAAAGGCTTACGGTTTACTTGCGAATATGAATTATGTTGATATGTTTTTATATAATAAATTAAGAGTTAAATAAGATGAGAGGATTACGAATCTGCATATCAATATTTGTTGTTTTAAGCGCGGTGATATTCTATGTGCCGGCAAAAGGGCAGTCTGTATCTGAAATAAACTCAAAAAAAGAGCCGCTTACCCCGGAACGTTCCTTTGTTGTCTTTCCCCAATACCGCGAAAAGCCCATAAAATGGTATGACACTTTAACTGAAGAAAAAACAGTAGATCTTCGTCACCTGAAGGCGTTTGTAATGAATGCACAGCCCGGTGAATATTACATCTATCAAGTGGGTGTAAAAGCTCTGAAACAAGGCCTTAACGATGTTCAGGTTAAATTCTCCGACTTAAAGGGGCAAAACGGGAATACTGTTAAATCCTCAAAGATGACCTGCTTTAACGTGGGCGGTGTAAGTTTTAAAGGCGCTCCTTTTTCAAAACGAATAAATATTCCGGCAGGCCGTACACAGGCGTTGTGGAACAGCATTGATTTGAGTGGAGTTAAAAAGGGAGAGTATACCGGTTTTGTGTACATAACAGCCGGCGGAGAGAAACAAATGGTGCCGTTATTGTTAAAAGTAACCGGGGATGGAGTTCCTAATCATGGTTTTAATGAGAGTTCGCGTTTAGCCAGGCTCAATTGGCTAAATTCCACTGTCGGGATTAGTGATGAGGTTACCAAAGGTTACACCCCGGTTAAAGCTACGGGCAATAAAGTGAGCATTCTGGGCCGGACGTTAACCATCGCCGATAATGGCCTTCCGGCTTCCATTGTCAGCTATTTTGGCCTTTCCAATCAATCGCTGACTGACAAGGGCGAGCCAATCGTAAATCAGCCCTTCCGTTTTATTGTCGAAAAAGAGAGTGGTGAAATCGTCAGGTTAACTCCAGGCAAATTAACCTTTATTGCACAAACACCCTCTAAGGTAAGTTGGCAGGTAATTAGCAGCTCCCCGGAGTTTGAACTCACTTGTAATGGGCAAATGGAGTTTGACGGTTTTGTTGATTTTGGCCTGAAGCTTAAGGCAAAGGCGGTCGTGAAAGTAAGGGATATCCGCCTCGAGATTCCTGTTGTTAAAGAAAAATCAGAATATATGATGGGGCTTGGACAAGAGGGCGGAATACGCCCTGCTGAATTGAGCTGGAAATGGGACGCATCAAAAAATCAAGACATGCTTTGGGTAGGTGCTGTAAACGGGGGGCTTCGCGTAAAATGGAAGGCGGAGAATTATGTACGGCCGCTCGTAAATATCTATTATGAGTTTAGTCCGCTGAAAATGCCGCCGTCATGGCAAAATAACGGCAAGGGCGGGATTAATGTTGGGCAACAGAACAGCGATGTTGTTATCAAAGCCGTTTCGGGAAAAAGGGCGGTGACGAATAATGAAGTGCTGAATTTTGATTTTGAACTACTGATCACGCCATTTAAGCTCATCGATAAAAACATCATGTTTGGCGACCGTTATTACCAGGGCGGCGGCAGAAATTCATCAGTAAAAATTGAGACTGCAAAAAAGGCGGGCGCCAATATGCTCACCATTCACCAGGCAGATGACATTTATCCGTTTATCAATTATCCTTACCTGGATGAAAACAGCGGCGCCATAACGAAAATGGCGACCGATGCACATAACAGTGGAATGCGTTTGAAGCTTTATTACACTACAAGGGAACTTACAAAAAATCTGCCGGAGTTTTGGGCTTTAAACAGTTTGAATGGAGAAGTGATTTTTCCGGGGCCAGGCAACGCCGCACGAACAGAGGCCTTGCATCCAAAGGGACCGGGTAAATGGCTTATCGATAATGTGCGGGAAAAATACATCCCCGCCTGGTATGATACTATAAAATACGGTAGACATAAAGGAGAAGTTGACCTCTCGGTTATTACAACGCCTGATAGCCGCCTGAATAACTTTTACATTGCTGGTTTAGATTG
Source organism: Bacteroidota bacterium (assembly GCA_040389845.1). Taxonomy (GTDB): domain Bacteria; phylum Bacteroidota; class Bacteroidia; order Sphingobacteriales; family Sphingobacteriaceae; genus Mucilaginibacter. The sequence goes on along the minus strand of JAZJZL010000186.1, from coordinate 43,286 downwards.
GATGGTTCAAAATATGGGTATTGATGGCGTTTACATCGATGACTCTGCCCTTGACCGTTTTACACTGAGACGCGCCCGTAAGATCATAGACGCTTATCGCCCGGAAGGCAGGATTGACATGCACAGCTGGAACCATTTTAATAAATGGGCCGGATATGCCAGTTGTTTAAATCTTTATATGGACCTGTTGCCCTATATGGACCTGGTGTGGATTGGTGAAGCCCGTAACTATGACCGCTTGCCTGATCATTGGCTGATAGAAGTATCGGGAATTCCGTTCGGTTTGCCGGGACAGATGTTGGAAGGCGGCGGTAACCCATGGCGAGGAATGGTTTATGGTATAACCACTCGCGCCGGATGGACCATAAATCCGCCCACCGAAATATGGAAATTCTGGGACGAATATCATATAAAGGATAAAACCATGATCGGCTATTGGGAAAAGGATTGCCCGGCTTATTGTGAGAATCCGTTGATCAAAGCCACGATTTACAGAGGGAAAGACGAAGTGATTATTGCTGTAGCCAATTGGTCGGCAGATAACCAGGCCGTGTCATTGTCTGTCGACTGGTCAAAACTGGGCATTGATCCCAATCAGTCAAATATATCTATTCCGGAAATAAAAGACTTTCAAGCGGAGCAGAAACAGGTTTCGTTAGACAAAATAACGATTCCGGGCAAAAAAGGCTTCCTCATTTTGGTAAAAAATAAAAACTAAAACTGTCATGTATAAAATCGCAAAATATGCTGTGCTGGGTCTCTTTTTTGGGATAGGTGTGTTATCGTCTGATGCACAAAATCCTAAGAATAAATCAGTATCCCGAGGCACTAAGCCTGGTGCCCGGAAGCAAAATGAACAGAAAGTAACTGCCCTGAAAAACGTAGTAATTGTTTACAAAACGCATTTTGATATAGGATATACTGCGCGGACTTACCAGGTTGTGCATGAATACCGTAAAAACATGGTAGATGGGGTATTTGAAGCTATCGACGCCAACCGGCACCAGCCAAAGGACAAACAATTTGTCTGGACCGTCTCCGGATGGCCTTTGAAACAGATGCTTCAGCAGTCGCCCGAACGAAAACAAAAATTAGAAAAGGCGATACGTAGCGGAAACGTGGCTTTGCAAGCTTATCCTTTTATAATGCATACAGAAACCTCTGAGCTTGAGGACATGGTGCGCAGCCTGAATATCTCCTCGACCATAGCACGTAAGTATGGCGTGCCATTACCTATTGCCGCAAAAAATACCGATGTGCCGGGTCAATCATGGTTAGTACCAACTTTGTTTACCCATGCGGGTATTAAAATGCTGGCCCTTGGTGGACCTTTGGTAAACAAAACGCTTGGATTGCCGCCGGTTTTTTGGTGGGAAGGACCCGATGGATCGCGATTACTGACGCTGTATTTTAACAATTACAGTACAACGCCAATGCCGCCCGAAAACTGGCCGCTTAAATCATGGATCTATATCAATATGACAGGCGATAACGCGGGCCCCCCATCACCCGATATAGTGGATAAGGATTTGAACTCGTATAAAACTAAGGGTATCAGCGCCAGGATAGGTACGATGGATGATTTTGCCAAATTGCTTTTTAAAGAAGATTTAAGCAAGCTTCCAGTAATCCGCAGCGATATTTCGGATGTGTGGATACATGGTACGATGAGTATGCCGGAAGCGTGCAGTATAGCGCAAAACGTCCGTCCGTCTATTGGGGGATTTGATGCTTTAAACACACTCGAAAAAAGCTGGGGGATATACCGGCCGGATATAAGCAAAACGATAAACGATGCTTATGAAAATAGTTTACTATTCAGTGAGCATACCTGGGGAATGGCAAACCAGCACTACATAAAAACGCCTTACGGAGATCAATGGGATGAGTTATGGGCAAAAGGCCTTCCGTCGCAATACCGTAAAATGGAAGAATCATGGAAGGATAAAGCAGCTTATATTAATAACGTCGACAGGCTGATTTCCATTCCATATAGTGACGCAGTTGAAACCCTTGCGGACAATGTTAGCACAAATGGTTTAAAATATACAGCTTTTGTGCAAAGTGCAAATGGGATTGACAGCGCCGTTGAGATAAAGAACAACCGGATTGTAGTATATAACCCATTGCCATGGAAGAGAGACGGCGAAGTTGTGCTGAACGCATTTCACTTACCGGCAGGCTCGTCGCTGAAGGCTGTTGATGGCGGCCCTTCTATAACATTGCAGGGCGAAGGACCCGCGATTGAAGACCCTTATAGAATTATGAGATTTGTGGCAAAAGATGTGCCGGCTATGGGCTACCGCACCTATATCGTCACCAACGAAAAGATTGAAAAGCCCGGGCTCTCGGTGGATAGCGCATCTGGCGTAATTGAAAGCCCCTATTTTAAAGCCGTGATAGACGCTGCCCATGGCCGGATTTCGAGCCTGGTTGATAAAAGAACAGGTCGCGAAATGGTAGACAGTTCAGCCCCTCAAGGGTTCGGTCAATATTTTTATGAACGGTTCAGTTACAACATGCTCGACGATTGGTTGAGCAAATCACTTTATCCCCAGTACGTCCCCCACCGTTTTGCGTTTGCGGCCTATGATATGCCGAAAAACAGTACTTACAGCTCGGCATTGCCGGCAAATATGAAGTTACATGTAAATAAAACAGCCATTGATGTAACAGCAGTAATGACGGGCACAATACCAGGCCCCGGAAAACCGCAGCAAATCAGCATTACGCTTACCTTGCCAGCCTCAATGCCTGTAGCTGATTTGAATGTAAGCTGGCAAAAACAGCCAGATAGCTGGCCCGAAGCAGCATGGATCTGCCTGCCGTTCAAATGCGATAATTTCAAATTCAGGCTGGGGCGTTTAGGCGCTGACCTGGACCCTGCTAAAGACATCAACGTAGATAATGTAAACTACCATTTCTTCTGGATTAACACAGGCATTGCCGTGTATAACAATAATACAAGCAGCGGATTTGGCCTTAGCTCTAAAGACGCCCCTCTTGTTAGTTTAGGCGAACCGGGCGAATATAAATTTGATCGCCGCTACGAAGCAAAAAAGCCATATGTATACATCAATCTTTACAATAATCAATGGCGTACCAATTTTGCGGCGTGGATAGGAAATGGGCAGCGTATGAGCGCAAGTGTACGCTTATGGTCGTTTGATAAATATAATACGGAATCTTCTTTGTATTCACCATCCATGGAAACCCGCGTGCCTTTAATTGCGGCAAGGTCAACAGCTGAAACCGGAAAATTGCCGCCGGCCCAATCGGGCCTGGTGCTTTCCCGTAAAGGTATCAATGTAACCGCGTTTGGTGCTAACCCGGACGGCAATGGTACGATTCTGAGGCTTTGGGAGCAAACAGGCCAATCAGGCAAATGTGAAGTTATTTTACCATCGGGTATGAAAATCGCTTCTGTTCAGCCTGTTGATTTACGTGGCCGCCCCATCGGAAAGCCAATTTTAACAAAGGATAGAAAATTTTCATTTGACCTAAAGGCATACGCGCCGGCCAGCTTTTTAATTCAGTAAAAAACAATTTGCGGGCAATGTGATATAAGCGATTGTTATCCGCGGGCTCATACGGAGATAGTTATATCTAAAAAACTTTAAGAAATAATTCTTATACCTCGGGGAAAATAGCCTTACCGATAAAGGACAAAATAGAACTGGTTCAGCTCAGTGAAATAACGCACTTCGCTGCGGACAGGAGCTACACCAATGTTCATTTGAAGAATGGGCGAAACATTTTCGTATCCAGAAATTTAAAGCATTTTCAGAATATGCCTGAAATTGCTTCACTTTTTGTTCGTGTGCATAAATCTTTTATAGTAAATACCAATTCCGTTAGGGCATTTAACAAAGCAGATAACGGTTATGTTGAACTAGATACCGGTCAATCAATCCCGATAGGGGGACTGTATAGAAACCAAATTTTGGAGTTATTTAACAGATAATTCCATGAACCGCAAGACTGTTAAAGTGAAGAGTAGTGTTTTAAGTATAATTATCATTATGACACTCCCTTTCGATAGAAGTACTGATTCTTTCCCTTGTGTTTTTTGATGAAGGTTTCGACAGCCAGATAGTTGCTTTTTTCTGGCAATAAAAAAAATTCTTCAGTGACAACCGGGATATTAAATTTTAGATTATCGATTAATTGCAAGTATTATAATAAATTATTTGGAAAGAAATTTTTTTATCTATATTTAGTCGTTGCCTTAAACCATCTGTTCTTTGATCCTACAACTGAAATTATTATGCGATTTTTAGCCTTTTTTCTGCTGATAGCGGAATTTTAAGGCTTATAATCTGATATTCAGTCGATTGATAAATTTATCATTAATCAGGTTATACTAAAATCGAAATCATATTTGTACTATTTAATTACGATGTGTTATCGATAAGTATACCCAATAACCATATTGCAATTTAAGTTCTTGGATATAAATACGTTTCATGAAATATTCTTTGTTTTTATATAGTTTGATCCTTTTCTCGTGCTGTGCCAACGCGCAAAATATTATCTATCAAAAAGGAAATAAAAAAATCACCGGTCAAGTGGTAGACATCGATGATGATAAGATAAAATATATAACCGGACCCAGCAGGACGAGCAGCCCAAGGACACGCTTAAAAATAAGCGATCTTATTTTAGTGTTTAACAGCTACGGCGATTATCTTGTGTTTAACAACGGGGCTATGTTTTCGAAAAATGAAGGGACTGAGTTTATGAACGAGGCGGGTATTTTACGCTCGAATGATATCATAGTTAATAAAAAAGGCGAAATATTTACGGCTAAAATTCTCAGCGAAAAGGTCGATTCCATTTCGTACGGGCATGGCGGACAGTTGGTGAATGATGCCTCAAGTGCAATTGTCGCCATTATATATAAAAACGGCAACCATAAACTGTTTGTAAAACCTGAAGATGTTATTCTATACTTAACAGAGGATAAAAAGCCCGTGATAGCAAGCCTGTTAAAAAAACCGGAAGAACCTGCTGTAAAAGCCATTGCTTCTGTTGCAAGTGAAGCCAGTCCGGTTACTGCGACTCCAAAACCAACCCTGGCTGTTCCAAATAAATCAACTGTACCTTCCCAGTCAGAAACGACGGCTCCGGTTACGCGGCCTGATTTTAACGCAGAGAGCTTTAAACGGAAATCCCTGGTGAAAATAAGGGATTTTGAAAAAGATCTTCAAATTATTATGAGCCCTGAAACCTCAATCGCAAAGTCTAATTTGACAATAAAGCTGGCCAATGAACTATTCCTTTCCGATGCAAAGATACAGGTTTCGAGCCTTAACAGGCCAACAATGAAACCGGTAGCGATACTAACCTATTTAAACAGCTTACAAACTAACGCCGGTAAATACAGTGAGGTAAAGATTGAGTTTGCCGAAATTAATTACACAACTAATTTTAGTCAAAACGTTGATGGTTCCTGGAGTGCAGTTGTAACCGTTGCGCAGAAATATTCAGCAATAAAAGACGGTGTAGTTATTTATAGTGATGTGACTAATAAAAACATTGTTATAACGGTTAAAAAATATAAAAAGACGGAAGAGAACGGATATACAGAGGGATGGGAAGTTTATTTGGGGAATATATCTGTTTTACAAACCGACAGATTAAAATAAACATTTTGTCCAAAAGCACTAAACTCAAGAACCAGTATGTGGAAATTTTATTTAACTATAGCGCTTTTTTTGTGCGCTTGCAGGCTGCAGGCGCAACCGTACGAAAAAGACTATGTAATATTATTTACCTACCAGGTAAAACAAATAAATGAATTTGTAGAACGGTTTAACGCAGATGATAGCACGCTAATAAAACTTTATTTTAAAGAGAAAAATCCGGATAAGGAGCTTAGTCGAGAACGACTGATAAAAAGCCTTTTTAATGCCGAAAAAAAGAACTGGAATTATCAGCAAATCAATAATTTTATTGACACCGTTAACAATAAGATCAATCCGCTTAAACTTCATTTATTAGGCGATAATTGGTATGTGAAACTAACCTGCCCGGTTACTTACAAAAAAGTACTCAGGAACGTTAGTCTTACCTTAAAGCTTCAGCGGGTAAGAGATGACGTTTTTAAATGGGTTATTACCGGCGCAAGCGCGCCTTTTTTACACGCGCTGAAAACAGGGAAGAGCTACGACGATTTTGCCTTGCCTGCCGCACAAGACAGTACCACGGCGCTCAATTCTATTAGTAATGCTGTTGATTTTATGGATATTGACAAAGTATCTGCAGACACTAAGAATATTGCTAATTACTTTGAAAACAGAAGCCATTATGATGATGATTTGCCGGTGTTGGTTGAACAATGTGTGAAAGGAACTATTAAAATAAACAGCCCTACCAGCATCGGATATTATTTTACCCAGATACCTGGTTGGCTGCTTGAGATAAAAAGATTTAACCGGCGCACAAAAAACTCCGGATGGCTTATCAGTGCACTGGTAAAAATTAGCACCGATACCAAAATGTAATCAAGCTCAAAAATATTATCGCAATTTATATAAAGCAAGCCTTTCAAAAAAATACAATATTGAACTTACTGAATAAAGCAATTACTAAATGAAAAGATTTTTATCAACCTTTTTGTGTTTTTTAGCTACAATGGCGTTTGCATTAGCGCAAGACAGGCTGACATTGGAAGACGTTACGAACATTCGTTTTGCGGCGGCGCAAACATTAGGAGGGTTACCACAACTGCTGAACAACATATCTAATGACCAATTGGAGGATGGTACAAGGTTGGAGGATATTGTACAGAGTTACAGGGCGGGACACAGGTTTCAAATATTTTTCGATAAAACTATAGTTATCCAAAATGACCTTGATACATCAGCAACAAACGGCGAGGACGTATCTATTGAGCGTTATTTAGAGAGCTTCGATACTGGCTACCCAAAATCGGACGATAACACGATAAAAATAGATGGGGTAACATTGTCTAACGTAAAAAAAAATGACGCTTTCGGGTATTATATATTAATTAAGTATGAATCGAAATTTGACAGGCCAGGCTATAAAGTTAAAACGAGGGAGGCTTTGCTGCGTTTGGACAGAAGCTCATTGAAATGGAAGGCATTAATAGCTAATCTATATTTCTACGATCAGGCAAAGCCGATAACTTCTGACCAAAACGACATTCCTATTTATAGGGATACATCGGCAGCATCTACAACGTTAACACCAGAAGAACTCCGGCAAAGGGTAGATAGTACAGAAACGGTAGCTAATGCTGCTCAAAAGCTTATTGATGACCAGTTTAAGCAATTGTTAACCGCAGGGAATAATGCCCTTACTGACCGGCATTATGACGATGCTATCGATTATTTTGACAGGGCCTTAGATAAGAAGCCCGACGACCTTTCGCTTGAGAATAAAATTCGCGAAGTTAAACGGTTAAAGGAGCGTAATACCTTTATTTATTTAAAAAACAGAGCGGATGAGCTCAAAGCGGAAAGACGTTATGAAGAAGCCCTGGAGTTTTATAAAAGGGCTCAGGAGCAAAAACAGGATGCTAATTTAAATGGGACCGAAATTGCCGCGCTCCGGAGTATTTTATTAGTTGTAAAACCCCCAAAAAGCCTGCTTGAGTCAAAGCAGTACGCGCAGGCCGTTGCCGAATGTGTGAAAGTAAAAAAAGAACACAAAAAGGACCTTGCAAATTACCCGGAATTATATTTTATAACAGCGAAAGCCGACGAAGGCCTGTTTTTAAATAACCCTGAAAACCCGGGTGCAAAAGATGGCGAACCACGTAATAGTAATTTAAGGGATGCTTTGAAAAATTATACCCTGGCAATAACCGCGTTTCCCAATTACATTGATGCCCTTATAGCAAGAGCTAATTTTTATATCAGATATATTGGTGACTATGCCAAGGCCATCAGCGATTACGAATTAGTGTTACAAGACGCGGCGGATGGCAATCCTGAAAAACCAGGCTATTATGCAACGCTGGCAAAGTGGAAAGACGCTTTAGGCAATAGCTCTGATGCGTTGCAATACTACAGTAAAGCTATTGAATTAAATCGACGCACTGATTCGTCATATTTTAAAAAAGCCGAATTGCTATACCGGCTAAAAAGATATGATGAAGCAAAATCAAATTTTGATATCGCGATCAAGCTAAATCCTAAATATGCAGATGCTTATTATTTTCGGGGGTTAAACTTTGTTGGCCAAAATAATTATCACCTGGCCGGAGTTGATTTTACAAAACTTACCACTTTACTTATCAAACCCGCGCAAAAAACTGTTATTGATTCAATAAGTGCGAGTTATTTTGCGAATGGAGAAACTGAATATAAGAAACATAGTTTTAAAACTGCTGAGCAAAGCTATAATAATGCGCTCGAAATAAATAAGTGTAATGCCGATGCGTTGCACGGGATCGCCAACATATACTTATCCCAGGCAAAAGAACTAACCAATATTGCCGAAGTTAACGCCAGTATAAAAAAGTCCATTCTTTATAATAAAGATGCCATAGCATGTAATCCTAATTTTTCAGATGCGTACTATCGTAAGGGACTGGCCGAGGTGTTAATTAAACAATATGACGATGCTATAGCAAGTTTTAGCGAGGCCATTAAGAGCAACACAGCCAACACCGATGCAATTATTGAACGTGGAAATACTTACCAGGTATTAAGTACACATGCAAAGGCGGTAGATGATTACATAAACGCCATGACACTATTGACTGCAAGTTTAGAATTGGCAAAAAAGAATAATGAAAAAGCACTCGCGGTGGATATAACCAACGAGTTGTCGAAAATAAACCAGTTATGCGGAACCTCGAAGTATATACTTACCGACTACGCCTTTTCAATGCAGTACCTTAATAAAGCGTTGGATTATAATCAGCAAAATGCCGAAGCTTTTTACTACCGCGGACTGGTTAACGAGGCTCAAAATGAACTTTCGAAAAGTATAAAGGACTATAATGAGGCTTTAAAGATAAACCAGGATTATAGATATTTTTATGCTAATGGTAAAGCAAACTTTAAAAAACGCGTGTATGATCAATCTATTGCTAATTTCAGCAATGCAATTATTAAAGATTCTGCCGGTACGGTTAAAGACAGGTATTATTTAAGAGGAATAAGTTATTTTAAAAATAAAGAATACGATAAAGCCGCGTCAGATTATGCGCTATATGAAAAATATGAAGGCTCAAAAAGTGATTCTACTTTTTGGGTAGATTATGGATTTGCCAAACTGTATCTTAAAGACGATACGCAGGCCGCCTCATATTTTACCCAGGCCTTAAGTTTAAATGCTAATAACGCAAAGGCGCTTTATGGCATGGGCTGCACTTATGTAAGAGCCGGGAATTTCGACAAAGGGTTGGAATTAATCAGCAAGTCTTTTTCCAGCACTCAAATAAAGAAAGAAGATATTAAACTGTTTGAAGAAGACCTGTTGGCTATACTTTCACAAAAAGAAAATAAGCCCAATCGTAATAAATATAACCAATTGAAAAAAACGCTGCTTCAGTAAATATTCGGGAACGAAACGGGCAGGCTAGATAACGAAACATTGTTAACAGGAGCCTTGTTAAAAGTATACGATTATTTATTCTGTTAAATTATTTTTTTTTCGAAATATTATTTAATTTGCTAAACAATTGATTCACAATCATAATACTTAAATTTTATCAAAATGGCATTTAAAGCAAAACTCAAAATTGGCAGCAAGGAATCCGATGTAATTACCTGCGACTACTCACTTCACCGCGACGTTGATTCTAAAGGGAGGCCGTCATCTCCGGTTTATGGCGGTACAATTAATATCGTAATCGAATCAACCGAAGATACTTCTATAGTTGAAGCGATGGTTAACAATCAGTTTAAGCCTATTAACGGCAGCATCACTTTCAAGAAAAGCGAAGAAGATGCTAAAATGAAAGAACTAACTTTTGAAAAAGGTTACGTAGTGCAGTATACAGAAGGCCTGGACATTAACGGTTCAAAACCTATGCTGATTCATTTTACCATTTCAGCACAAACCATAAAAATTGGTAACGCTGATCATAAAAACGATTGGCCGGCTTAATCAGCTTTTATTTGTAATTTAACATTGTACCTGCGCGGTTACTGCAAATTAAAATTGCACTGGCTGCGCGGGTATGTGTTTATTGCTGCATGTCAAAATTTAAGCGTGCGGCAATATATTATAGGCGTATTTTGTAAAAAAAGCCAACTCAATTTAGCTGCAACTTGTTCCTGATAATACTTATGTTTAGGCACGTTTGGCCGCAATACCTTAATTATCGCGTCATTTCATTTTTTATTACAAATGGAAAAAAAGCTTAATGTCAGCATAAATATCGAAGGTACAGATATATTGCATTTCTCAAGTTTTACGCTCGAACAGAAGTTTAACGAACATCATAAATTTGAGCTGCGTTTTGATCATGATGTAGTAGAAACACAGGGAATATTCACCCTTCAGAAATCGAAAGATTTTATGGGGAAAAATATAACCGTGGAGTTTGGTTTTGGCGATGGCGCAGAACAGATTTTTGTGGGTAAAGTAACCCGGGTTGAGTTTTCGCAAAGCCATGGTTACCATGGTGCACTAATTGTAAGCGGCTATAGCCCTACAATTTTAATTGACAGAGGCCCCGATTTGGGATCTTATTACGATAAGGACCTGAAGGCCATTATTCAGCAAGCCACCAGCGACGTTTCGGCCAATGACTTAAAGATGAAAGTGCAGCCGGTACATTCAGGAAGTATAGATTACATTATCCAGTATCGCGAAAGCGACTTCGATTTTATAAACCGTCTGTCGGCCGAATATCACGAATGGTTTTATTACGATGGTGCCACTATGGTGTTTGGCAAACCCAATAACCTTCCTCAGGTTCAACTGGTGTATGGCCGAAATTTGCAGAACCTGCAATATGCGTTACAGGTGGCCCCCCTTAAGTACACTAAATTTGCTTACAGCCCCGTGCAGGACCAGATATTGACATCAGACGGGCAAGGCAGATCAATGGGCTCCGCCGATATGGCGCACGCCATTTCGGCATCAAACAGCCTTTACAGTAAGGTTTATAAGCAACCCTTACCCGTAAGGGTAAATACCGCTAAAGACATTAACGACTACGTACAAAACGAACAAAAGGCCCTTATATCAGAGCTGGTGCGCATAACCGGAAGTTCTGACGAACCGCAGGTGGCCATTGGCAGCGTGGTTGATATCAGCATGAGCAAACGTGAAGTAACTGATTTTACCATGGAGGATTTTGGTAAGTTTTTAGTGACATCCATATTCCATCATGTTGACGGCCTTAACCATTATTATAACACATTTGAGGCCGTGGCTGCCGACACTGAACGCCTCCCGGTTTATAACGCGCAAAAACCATTCGCCGATATGCAGCTGGCTACCGTGATTGATAATAACGACCCTAAAAAGCAATCGCGCATACGGGTTAAATTTAAATGGGAATGCAGCACCAACGATACCACCGAATGGCTGCGCATAGTATCGCCAAGCGCTGGCGCCGATGACCAGAATGGTAGTAACCGTGGGTTTATGGCTATTCCCGAAAAAAACGACCAGGTATTGGTTGCTTTTGAGGAAGGCAACATTGCCCGCCCGGTAATAATGGGCAGCGTTTATCATAATAACAACGGCAACAGCAATAAGCAGCAAAATAACCATATTAAAAGCCTGTCGACCCGAAGCGGCCACCTTATCCAGTTTGATGACAGCGACAACACCCAGGGGATAACTATAACCGACCGCAAGGGCAACGTAATCAATATCGATACGCAGAATAATAATGTGACCGTCACTGCGCTTGAAAACATGACGTTGAACGCGAAAAACATGCATATTAACGTGCAGGAAAGCATGGATATTAATGTGCAGAAAGACTTGACCGTAAGCGTACAGGAAAACTCCATTGCCATGTCGGCCGGTAAAAAAGTAAGTGTAAACGCGGTTGACATCTCGATGGATGGCAGCAACTCTATCGCTGCCAATGGTAAAGCATCGGTAAAAGTTCAAAGCGCGCAAACCGAGATTACCGGCACCGCCAGCGCCAAAGTTAGCGGCGGCACCCTTGATCTGGAAGGCAGCGGCCTGGCCAATTTGAAAGCACCGCTGGTGAAGATAAATTAAGAAATAACCTAAAAACCTATGTTACATCAGCTTACATTTAACATTGCCACACGAGATCTTAGCGGAATTATCGGTCAAAAACCCTTTAGTGCCCTGGCAGTATCCGGTGGCAGAAGCGGATCGACAACTGCTGGTGCAGTAAATTCGATATTGGCCAATAACCCTTTTTTAACAGGTCATAAACTTGAAAAAGGAGGAATCGGAGGAGCGTTGCCACTGGGCTTTTACAAATTATCCGCTCATGAAAGTAAATCGCACTTTATACGGTTAACACCCGATAAGGGCAATCAAATGCACGGAAGGGACGGCTTTCTTATTCACCCACGAGGCCATCGCGGCAGCGATGGTTGTATAGTGTTGAAAGAAACAGCAAAAATTGATGAGCTTTTAAAGTTTATAAAGGAATGGAAAGAAGATGGGAAGACAATTGTCCTGGAAGTTATGGCTTCAGGAGATTTAGACCAATTTTATCCTTTTACACAAACCGCTTAAATTTAAATGGGAAACCCCGCAGCACGTTTAGGTGATATGCATACCTGCCCTATGGTTACAGGTATGGTGCCGCATGTGGGCGGGCCTGTAAGCGGGCCCGGTGTCCCTACCGTGCTTATAGGTGGTATGCCTGCAGCCGTTGCAGGCGATATGTGTGTATGCGCCGGCCCGCCCGATGTAATAGCCAAAGGCTCCTCCGGCGTAATGATAGGCGGCAAGCCTGCAGCACGCATGGGTGATCAAACTGCCCATGGCGGCGTAATAGTAATTGGTTGCCCAACGGTTTTGATTGGGGAGGTTGGGTCGGCAACAATGACGTCGAGCCCTTGCGAAGATTCCAAAGTTGCTGATATGAGCCATATTGAAAAAATGGCTTCTTCTATAAAACAATCAGACGTACCGCATGCGGTTTTAAATGAACTTGGTGGCTGGGGAGGTATTGCGGCAGGACTTGTTACCGCAGGCGTGGTTTTAGGTGCAATTGCCCTTGCGCCGGAGATATTGGTTGGCAGTGTAATTGTTGCAGCAGTGGGAGAAGTAGCTACTATAGCGGGAGTAGCAATGAGCGGCTACCAAATAGGCGAAGGCATCGGGCACCTTGCTAATTTTTATAATGATACCGCGGAGGCATCAACTTGCCAGGCTTTAACCAACGCCAGCAAGGATTTTGAACAAGGAGTTGCGAAGTTGGGGATTGGGGGGGTTAATGTGGTGATGGGGGCCGGAGATATTCAAAAGGCCGAAAAGGTTAAAATTGCAAAGGCGTTTTACGCCGAATCGGGTTTTAGCGATGCGAAAACACTTTCTCATATGGAAGGCATAAACTTCTCAAAGGACGTGGAGGTTGTTACCTTAAAAGAAGGAACTGTAGTAACACAATGGGTAGAAGATGGCAAAGTCGGTAATTATTTTACCTCTGTAGAAAATGGCGAAGCGAAAAACCTAGGTATTAACTTTGACAATAGGTCCCAAGTAAGTTTTAAATTAAAAGAAGATGCTTTTGCATTGAAAAGCACAGCCGCTGACTACAAAGGATATCCAGGTGGTGGCACACAATACTTTAGCCCATCATGCTCAGGACAATTTAAATAACAGGATCATAACTAAACTTCTATGCATTCAGAACGATTGATTCAATATATACAAATAGCTTTGGCAGAAGCAGATAATTTGGTACAAAGTAGTAGCTCTTACAAGGAAGGTCAGGAGCCTATAAAAAGCACAAAAAAAGTTTTATGTTTATTAATGGAGGCCGTTCAAAATGATGCTAATAGCATTGCTCTAAGAATTCTAAGGGCAATGCATGACATAGGAATGTCGTCGTACAAAGATTTTGAAAACACCCCCTTAGAAGATGCGTTGATTAATGTTACAACTATACTCTACAACGATATTCCGGAGTATAAAAATCTTCAACCTTTAAGAATGGATTTTGGGAAAGGCAATCCGATATGAATATTTCGACAATATCCCGTCAGATTAATATAACTACTAACCGTATTGCGATAAAGGGCTGTCTCAATTACCGCCGAAAAACACATATAAACTTCTTATCACTTCGCACTCGCCAGCTTCCTCAAAGCATCCCTTTGCGAAACATCAACTAATGTTCCTCTTGCTATTGTACTTACGCCAGGTAGGGTTGTAATACCCATTAATGCACCGGCCATTGGCATACCGGCGGTTTTGGCACAGCGTATGGCTATGTCGCGTAAAGTTTCCTGTTCGCGGTATGACAGGATGCCTATCTGCATCAATTGTAAAGTAAACTGGCTGTTATTGTTGTCGTATTCGGGCATTGTGCTTGGGTTTTAGTCTGCTTAAAAATATATAATAAAATACTGATTGCAAACAGTTTATGAAAATAATTAAAAATTCATCGTTGGAATAGCTATTTGGTCGCACATTAAAAAGGGGGACAATTTTTATTTGATACTGAGAGGGGATTTTTTGTAAATTGCCTTACACAAGTGAAGCCTTTATAATATCACAAAAGTATAATCAGTACATGATAAATCCATCGCCTAACTTTGTCCAGAAAAAGCCGGTTACTTTGCAACTGGTGAGTTTGCATATGGAGCTGAGCCCGAATGGATTGCTTTTTATACAAAGCCACGAGGGTTTTGGTAAATTAGTACGCGATAAGGTTAGCCCGCCTGCTACAGACAAAAGCGGTAAGGCTATAAAGGCGCCTGCCGGTAAAATAGTGAAACCTCATCCTAAATGGCACCGCGTTAATCCTTATAACGACAGCAAGGGTTATGCTACCACTGGCTACGGGCATTTACTGCATAAAAGCCCGGTTACCGCCGCAGATATTGAAAAATATCAAAACATGACAGAAGATGATGGATTAGTGCTGCTGAAGCAGGATTTGCAAAGCAGGGTAGCTGCCATCAACAAGTTGGTTAAAGTTTCGTTAACACAGTATCAGTTTGATGCAATTGTTTGCTTTACTTTTAATGTTGGCGAAGGAAGCCGTACTAAAGGAACCGGTTTAGCCGGTTCCAAGTTCCTGGAGCAATTGAATAAAGGTATATATAACGGCGAGTTAATGATGAACTTTCGGCACCCACCCGAAATAATAGGGAGGCGCAGGGATGAGGTAACTCTATTCACCACCGGTACTTATTCTCACGCAAAGTCAAACAAATAAATTGCTTTTTATGGGAAAGTTTATCGGAATAATAGTTTTGTTATTTTTTGGGGCGGCAGGCTTTGCACAAAGCAAAATAAACCCGCTGTTGGGAAATTGGGTAATTATCAGAACAATATCAACAGATTACCCAACTACTAAAGAAGACAGTAAACGTTTTGTGGGCAAAACCATCACTTTTTTGCCTGATAAAATTGTTGCCCCCAAAAACAGCACCTTTGATGGCGGATGTTCATTACCTGCTTATCAGTTTAAAACCGTGAACGCGCTGAAATATTATGATGGCGACCACGCTTATTTAAAACTTATAGGGTGTACAACTACCAATATTCAAATAGTTGAAACATCTTGCGGCCTGCCTTTTGCAAGTATCCACGTTATAAACAACGACGAAATAGATATCGGAGTTGATAGCTACAGATATTTTCTGAAACGGAAAAAATAGCCCTCCCTTTCTTTACAAATACGTACTAAACCCCATCGTACTATTCCCATCATCATCCCCATCGGCCAGTACGCAAATCTTGTCTTCTGGATTCAGCTCAAATTCGGTGGTAATATCAAGGTGAACGGGCAACAGGTAATCGCACAGCAATTCAAAAACTTTATGCTGCTTGCTGCCGGGGATAAACCGGTTAAGCTGCTGCCGGGGCATCGGGCCTACGGCTATCTGCAATGTGTTTTCGCCGTCATCAAAAATAATGTTGCCGGTCGTCATGTTCACACCTAAAGCGCAGTCTTCCATGGTTGACACCATCGGGTCTTCAATCAGTACGGGGCGGCGGCGCCGGGCGGTAATTTTTACCGGCGTCATAAGTACCATTTCCATAATGCCCTGTGCCAGCTGATAGTCATCGCGTATGTAATGCACCATTGGCAGCAGGTTCACAAACACATTGGCCTGTTCCTGGTCAAGGTAGTTAAATATCTCCCAGTTGGCGGCAAAAATATCCGGCAATTCGCTATGGTTCCACCGTTTATCCAGCCTGTTTTCCAGCAGCGCCAGTTGTATCCGCAGTTGGTTTATCGCTATTTCGAACGGTATGAAAAAGCGGCGGGCGTTTGCTTCCTCCTGGTGGTGTATCTTAATAAAGTTTGCAATTTCGGCCTGCGATTTAAAATCGTCGTGAAGGGTAACGGTATGAAACAGCGCTTCGGGCAGCATATCATAAATGCCCTCTTTCGGCGTATTGATAATCGTATAGTCGTTATGGTCTTTACCTGAAAACTCTTCTTCTAAAAAGTCAGCATCTTTACGGTAGCTGCGTTTTTTTCCGCCCATCATCAATATCAACACCCGGTCGATAGGCAGGCCGCTTTCAACCAATTCGGCAGCAAGCACTTCTGCCTTATAATCGTGGTCGAAATTATAGGATAATATGTTAGGAATATCGGCAGCTGGTTTCATGGATGTTATGTTGATGCTGTTAAGCTTGCTGATTATCTATTAAAACACGATAATTATTGCTCATGCCCGACCGTGCGTGTAATTTTACTTTCAATTGTTCGCACAAAATCTGCCAGTCATGATCGTTTTGCATGGATTGTTTTGCGGGTTCAATCAAAACGTCAATAGTACGGTTAAAGCCCTGCCGGTTATCAGCCGACATTTCGTACCCTTTTTCTACCCGTACTTCTTTAATGCTATCGCCTAATTCATAATGGCAGAAATTACGGATATCTTCTTTGGTAACAATCCGGTTTCGTGTCATCATGCCATACTTAAATGCATTCAGCCTGTCTTCCGGCTCAAGCCTGCTGCGGCCTCCCGTAGTGCCGGTTAATAGCAATAATGATTCCGCCCTTATTTCTGCACCTGCAAATAATTGGAGTTTAGCCCCATGCTTTATGTTATTCGCAATTTCGGCCAGGGTCGACCAATATTCAACATACATCAGCTCGCGGCCTTCAATTGGCTTTACAACAATATAGTTGGGCATTTCTAAAACTACATTCCCTTTTTTTCTGATTTTTTGCTCTATAGATTCAATACGCTGGTTTATTTCTTTTATCTGGGTTGAAATATTATCAAAACCAAATGCCGAAAAGGCAATGCTTTCGCCGCGTAAAGTTTCAAGGAGATAACTTATAAGCTCTTTGGCGTTGCGCGCATCAAACCTTTCAACCCCGCCGTTACGCAGCGTATAAGTACCGGCGCTATCTTTTTGATGTTCGCGATAAGGTATAGGTTTGTATTCAGCAACTTCGTCCGAAACCTCCTCTACTGCTAAAAACTGATCACTGTCAGCTATTTCTAACGGAATAATGTGGCTGTTTTTATTTAACCTGTGCTTTTTTTCAATCAATCGCCTGTTAATAATCGGGAAGCAGTTTAGTGTAACGCTTATTTCATCCAGTAAGTCCTGGTCTAACCCGGCAGGAAAGATAACCTTTATCCAAAGCAGCTTTTCGTCGAATTTTTGCAAATCGTTCTCCCTGTAATAAGCGGCAAACGCGGGGGGGTAAAGTTGCTTTAACTCGCTTAGATGGATGGCCGGATTCTCGGCGATAGTGATAAAGCGGGCATCGTAAATTTTTCTTACATCCTTTTTTATCAACGATAATAAATTACTGTCAACGAATATATTCTCTATCGAATTATTGTGATGTGCCGCTTCCGGGATGCCAAAACCAGGTTTTATTTTTATTTCAAGGTCATTAAGATACCATGTAGTTAAGGGTAGTAGCTGATAAATTTTAAAAACATCGCGGGGGGCCAGGTTATGCCAATCGAAACAAAAATTAAATCCGTTTAAGCTTTGTATAGCCCTATCGGCCCTTATGCCCAACCAAACTGTATTGGCAACGCCGGTGTTTCCTTTTACCGGTAATAATTGACGGGTTATCGCATTGTCATTTTTGAAAACTTTATTACCGGTAACTAAATATGCTACCCGGGCGTCAAACAGCTGTACATTATCAATGGGTGTAAAGTGCACGTTAATGCTGGTGTCAAGCATCTCGTCATTCTTTGAGGCAATTTTGCGGTTTATAAAAAATATCGTTTTTTCGCTGATTTTTTCAATCGCTTCAACAGGCATTGCGTGTATAAGTGCATGTGCCGGGCTGGGACTCGTTAAAAAATCAGGAGTAAGTAGGTTGGCTATTTTTTCGAGTACACGTACCTGCGTTTCAACAATGTCGTTACTGAGATTATATAATTCAGCCGACAGCGCTTCTATTATCAGGCCGGCTATCGGATCCAGCTCATGCTCATTGCCATTTTCAATTTCATAAAAATTAAGCGCATGTTTAATCATTCGCTTTTTAATATTGTCTTTGGTATTATGCAGTTCAAACGACATAGGGCTGTTACTTTTTTGCGAGCGGACTTAAATATAAGTTTGTTTTTAACTGGAATGGTTTTCCCGTTTGGTTTATCATAGCTTTTATTTCAATAGCAACACTTTTTTTTATTGAGGGAAATTTTTCGAATTTATATTGCTTGTTAAGGCTGCTTATTTTAATATCCATATCCACATTTACCAGCCTGGGTTCATAGTTTTTTATGGCAGCTAACAGCCCCGTTCGTAACTGTTCTTTCCATTCATCCTCATCTGTCATCAGGTCAAAATCAAGATCCCATATCCCGCAGCCAAACAGCGGATTGTTACGCTGCTCGCCGTATTTGGTGATAATAATTAATTCGATATTTTGAATGATAGATTCGTTTGCGCTACAATATACGGGATTATCCCCCTTTAGAGCCGTTTGAAATTTAATGGGAATTTTAAGATATGTAGCCATAAGGGGATATTGATAAGGTGCTTCAGAATATTCGTTTCCTGGTAAATGGATTTTCTAATCTGATAACGCAATATGCTGAAAGATTTAGTAGTATAAAATATTTTAAAAATTTAAGTGAAAATATAATATTTGATTATAAAAAATGTATTTTTCAGAAAAAATCATTACATGTCCGACCTTATCTTAAATCAATCACTTAAACAAGTAATAGAGATAGCCCAGTCATACGCAAAAGAATATCATAACGAATACTTTTCGCCGGCGCATGTGCTTATGGCTTTGTTGCATAAGGATATAGGTTTAAGGCCTTTTTTGGAATCAGTTAATCAGGATATAGGCTATTTGAATGAGTGGGCCGAAGTACGAATTGAAGACTGCCCTAAAACGGGAAAGGTTAAAGATGAGATCACGGGCGATACCCGTATTAAATCTGTTTTTGACGAAGCTGAAAATATCCGGTTAAAGCTCGGCCTTGACCAGATATCGCCTGTATGTGTTTTGGGCGCAATTTCTAAACCGGGTGTAGCTTTTACCACCGAACAGTTAAAATCATTCCCGCTTAACGAAAAAGATATACTCTCGGTATATGTAAAGGAAGATGGTCTGCAGCAGGCTATTAAAGGACAGGCTGACGGAATAGCCGCACCAACAGCAGGAGGCGCTTTGTTTAAATATTGTATTGAGCGCACAGCGTTGGTTAGAGAGGGGAAAAACGACCCGGTAATAGGGCGGGAAAAAGAGATTAGGATGACGATGGAAATACTATGCCGCCGCACCAAGCCGAACGTTATTATTACAGGCGAGGCAGGCGTAGGGAAAACCGCGCTGGTTGACGGGCTTGCGATTGATATTGTAAACAACAAAGTATCGCAGCAACTTGCCAGCTCGCTTATTTTTGAATTAGACTTAGGGCTGCTTGTAGCGGGAGCATCATACAAAGGTGAAATAGAGGATCGCATAAAAAGTATACTTAAAGAAATAAAGCAGTATAACAAGGCTATATTGTTTATTGATGAGATACACGTGTTGCTTGACAGTAAAGGCAATATGGCGGGCGCGGCCAACTTGCTAAAACCCGATTTGGCACGCGGAGAAATTACTGTAATAGGAGCGACTACTAATGACGAATACCGCAAATTTATAGAGCCCGACCAAGCCATAACACGGCGTTTTGAAGTAGTAAACGTAGCGCCACCTACCGTAGAAAGCGCAATAAAAATACTATCGGGCCTGGCGCCGAAGTTTGAGGCTCATCACCAGCTGAAAATTGATGCCGCTGCTATATCCGAGTGTGTACGTTTATCAAAAAGATATATTAAGGACCGTAATTTACCTGATGCTGCGATTGATATACTTGACCGTACTATGGCATCAATTAAGCTGATGGTTGATACCAACGAACAAGATTTGGTAGAACTAAACCAGCAACTGATTGATTTAAAAACAAATACAGATGTTCCCGAAAAGGAGTTATTTACCGAGTACCAATGGCTAAACAATGTTTTTAAAAATAAAATAAGCCCGGTATTGCTCGGCAGGCTTGAAGATCAGTCTCAAACCGACAAGTTTGAAACCCCGGCCGAATTTGAGAACTATTTAGCCGAAAGCTTTTCCAGGCTCCTTGAATTGATTAAGGAAAAAAAAGATACGGTAACAAAAGACGACATTGCGTCGGTAGTGGCATATAAAACCGGGATACCGATGGGTAAGATACAAGCCCAGGAGAAAGAAAAGCTGTTGAACATGGCTGCTCATCTGCAAAAGAAGGTAATTGGGCAGGATCATGCCGTTCAGTTACTTGCCCAGTGTATACTGGAATCCAGAAGCGGGCTTAATAAAGCCGGGCAGCCTATCGGGTCGTTTTTCTTTATGGGGCCTACGGGCACCGGCAAAACCGAACTTACCAAATCGCTGGCGGACTTTTTGTTTAACGACGAAAAAGCCATGACCCGATTTGATATGTCTGAATTTAAAGAAGAACATTCGGCCGCGTTGCTCTATGGCGCACCCCCGGGCTACGTAGGTTACGAAGAAGGCGGAATGTTGGTAAATAAAATAAGGCAAAAACCATATTCGGTATTGCTGTTTGATGAAATTGAAAAAGCGCATACATCAGTTTTTGATACGTTTTTGCAGATATTGGACGAAGGCCACATGCATGACAGGCTTGGCAAAGAAGGCGATTTTTCAAACGCGCTAATTATTTTCACATCAAACATAGGGAGTGAATGGATTGCAGAACAATTTGACAAAGGAATTATTCCCACTTCGAATGAATTAATGGAAATGATGGCCAGGTATTTTCGCCCTGAGTTTTTGGCACGACTAACCGAAATAGTTCCGTTTGCGCCAATAAGCGCTAAGAACATTGTCCGCATATTTGAAATACAGCTAAAGAGTCTGCTAGAAGCGCTTTCCAGGCAAGGTATATCATTGGAAATCTCGATGCCGGCCAAAGAGTATCTTTCACATACAGGGTTTACACCTAAATACGGAGCAAGGCAAATATCAACAGTGATACGCAATCAGCTACGCAGGCCGATATCGAGATACCTGGTTACCGGCGAGGTTAAAAAAGGCAACCTGATAAAAGTTGACATTAATGAAGATGAATTAACATGGACGATTGAATAATATTTTTGTAAAAACTTTTAATTATAATATATTTAGAAATTAAATCATTTAAACCATGCCACAAACCAAACCAGGAATAGCAACGACAATACTTGCCCCGCTTGAAGACGGAGAAGGTTTCGTTGAAATTTCTCCTAACAAGACCCTTTTTATACAGAAGCTTACCTATGATGACCCTATAAGGCCTGTAGTTGTGGAAGACCTCCGCACGGTTGAAGATGTTTTCGATCGTTTTAAACCATCATGCGAAGTTGAATTAGACAGAAAAGATGGTTCGACCATTAGCGAAACATTCAGCTTTGGCAAGTTGAGTGATTTTGACACCAAAAATCTGGTTGGAAAAAGCGAATACCTAAAAGATTTAAACTTTAAAAACGATACGTACCTTAAAATGGCGAAACAGTTAGGTTCAAACAAAACGCTAAATAGGGTATTGGAAAACCCCGAAACAAAGAAGGCCTTTATTGACGTATTAACAACGCTCATAGCCGAATTAGAGGCTTAAGAAAGCTATTGTATTTATTGTAACATACCAACTCCTAAACAGTAATTATCATGTCAGACCAAGTAAAGGCTTCGGCTGAAGCCGGATATAAAGTTAACGATTTGCAAACAGCGGCTCCTGCGCCGTTAGAAGATTCATTAAAAACGCTGGAGCGTGCGGGCGGTTTTGATTTTTTTGAAGCATTAATAGACGGGGCAAATAACCTTAACCCGGCAAAAAAGGCCAGGGTGGAAATTTTTAAAAAAGACGGTGATAAAAAAGAACAGCGCAAGGTGTTGAAGGCCAAAATGCAAACCTGGCTGGATTTGTTGGCTGAAACAAATTCAGTAGCAGACATGGCAGGCAGCGCTTCTGAAAAGGCCGCAGCTGCCGAAGATTTGCTTAAGGGCAACCTAAAAAAAATTCTTAAAAACACTAAAGAATTAGAAACCGCCTACCGCTCGGTACACTTGTTTTATAAAAACACGGAATCTACCAGTCTTAAAAATGTTAATATCATGAATGCTTCAATTGACCAATTGAAGGATTTGGATGAGCCTGATTTTATTGAGCATGTAGAAGAGGAACTAAACAGCGCCTTTGATAA